>NZ_NFJC01000002.1 GCF_002159665.1 Desulfovibrio sp. An276 | reverse complement strand
GCTGTCCGGGAAAGCTCCGAAAAACACCCTGTCAGAGGAAGTGTCCCTCATGTTTTTCGGAAATCCGTGCAACGAAAGTCCCGTGTATCGCCTGCTCCCAAGATGGTTTGGCGCGACAAATGCTCGCGAGATGCAAAGCCCTTCTTCCGTGCTTTCCTGGTGTCTGGACACCAGGGCCCTGGAAAAGGGCGGCATTGATAGTTCTGTTTTCCTCTTCCCCTTGTCAACAACTTTTTGTCCGGCCTCGCCGGAGAGCACTCAAACTCCCCTCTTGCGGGAAAGGCTGTTCCTCTCCATAATGGGCCAGGGCAAAAGCGACAAGGCCCGTCTCAAAAGAACGCGTACGGAACAAGGAAAGACAAGCGCAAGGCAAAAGTCCTCCCGTACTCTCCGCTTTGGCAAAACGCTCTTCATGTCCATGCTGGCCGCGTTTGTCGATATTACCAAGGACAGCCGCGAGCTTTTCGAAGGCCTTGCCGTGTCTCGCAACACGAATCTGTGCAAAGAGTGGATGAATCGCTATCCCGTCATTTCCTTGAGCCTCAAGGCAGTTGGCGGACTATGCTTCGAGGACGCGTTTGCGAAGTTTCGCAACCAGATCCTGAAATGCGTTTCCGGATACTACAGGTTCTACGAGGATCCGGCTGTGACCCCCCAGGACAGGCTGTACCTGAACGCAATACTGCAGCAAAAGGCAGGCAAATCCGAATTGGCAAAAGCTCTGTGCACCATGAGCAGGGCTCTGGCAGGCTATACTACAAGCGTCCTGTCATAGTCCTCATAGACGAATACGACACCCCTGTCGTGAATGCCGCGCGAGGGGGCTACTACGACGAGATGGCCGATTTTGTGCGCGATTTTTTTGGCTACACCTTCGCAGCCAATGCAGCTCTCAAATTCGGCGTTCTCACAGGGGTCATGCCCATAACGAAAAAGAGCCTCTTCGGCGGCCTCGACAGTCTCAGGCACTACGGCGTCTCCGACAGCGACTACGCCGATGCCATTGGCTTTACGCAAGACGAAGTAGACACTCTTCTTGCAAAAGCTGGCCTCTCCTCCAAAAGGGAAGAGGTAATGGACTGGTACGGCGGCTACAGATTTGGGGGCACTCAGGCAATGTACTGTCCCTGGAACGTTCAGAACTACGTTGTCGATCACAAGAGGGATCCGCAGCTTGCGCCAAAGGCCTACTGGCTGGGTACAGGCGGCAACGATCTTCTGCAGCGCCTTGTCGCTCAGGCTATCGCGGATCCTCGTGATATTGATGCCCTGCTGGACGGATGGCACGCTTGCCGCCCACACCAACCTCTTCCCCGACTGTTGGGACCTCACCCGGGACAATGCCTGTTCCATCCTCCATTTCACGGGGTATCTGACCATGACCAATGCGAGGATGGAGCGATCCTTCCTGCCAAGCTCAAGCAGGGAGATTCTGACCATTCCCAACAGGGAAGTTGAGGAAATCTTTCGTGAAGACCTGAAGGAATGGTTTTCCCATCGCCTTGCTGGCTCCCAGCGCACTGAGCTCTATCAGGCTTTCTGGCAAGCGGATGCGGAACACTTTGCAGGGCTTCTTTCCGACAGTCTGCCTGCCGGTATCGGCTTGCACGTGCTCAGTGAGCCCTTCTGCCACTGCCTTCTGACAGCCATCTTCCATGCAACGCAGATACAGGCTGTCTCCTATCCCGATACAGGGGAAGGGAGCTCGCACATCCTCGTCTGGCATCTGGACAAGGCGGCCGTCATTGCGGTGAAGAGCACAGACTCCGAAGAAGAGCTCTCCGCTCTTCTCGACAAGGGTATGCAGCAGATTGTCGACAACCAGTACGACGCGAGGTTCAGGGCCAATCCCGAGATCCGCACCATCCATCACTGGAGCGTGGCCTTCTGCAGAAAGAGCTGCCTTGCAAGGGCCAGGCTCTCCCTTGAGCGTTAGCTCCTCTGCGCAAAGGCAAGGACCGGGACCTTCCAAAGAAAGCAGGGCAACCGCACGACAAGCCGTGCGGATGCCCCAAACCTTCAGGATATGTCACTTTCCGGGGAATTGTTCCCCGCCTTCATCACCCCTGACTCCTGTCCTTTCTCTCCCTGAAGAAGAAGGAGGCCACGACAAGCAGACAGGTGAGGCCAAGGGGCAGCAAAAGTCCTGTCTGCAGGTCACGGGCATGGGCAATGACGCCTATGAGCGGAGGGAAGAGGAGCAGGGAAGGCCAGGACCGACACCACTGCGCTGGCAGCACTGGCCGATACGCCCGGGCAGCTTCCTGCCCTGCTGAACAGTATGGGCACAATGGGGGCAATCCCGAAGCCCATGCAGGCGTAGCCGAAAAGTGCGAGAATGGCGCTATCCACAAAGAGCACTGTCGCCATGCCGGCCACTGCCAGAAGGCTTCCGCAGAGCATGATGTGGAAGTCCTCGTGATGCGTGCGCAAAACATCCGTCACAAGCCTGCAGAACACTGCTGCCAGGGAAAAGACACCATACACAAGGGCCGCAGTCTGCTCGCCAGCACCCTTTGTGCAGAGGAAGAGGGCACCCCATTCGCCAACACTGCCTTCAGTCGCGTAGTTGCAGCCTGCAACCACGCCGCAGAAGATGACAAAGAGAGGCGGCAGGGCAAGGGCCCTGGACTTTTTTCCTGTTCTTGCCCGGGAGTCGGTCTCTTCGGATCTTGGGATAACGCTTGTGTCGTCCAGAAGCCTTGGCACAGTGAAGGGGCGAAGGATGGCAAGGAGCACCATGAGCAGGCCAAAATTCCACAAGGGGGTAACGCCAATCCCGGCAAACACGGCAGCGCTCACGGAACCAAGCATGCCTCCGAGGCCATAGCCTGCGTGCATGAAGGCAAGGCAGCGCACGTTATGGTGTTTTTCCACCTCGATGGCCTGGGCGTTCATGGCAACGTCCACAAAGCCAGTGCCAAGGCCCACGCAGATGCAGGCAAGGCCAAGGGTCAGCGGAGAAGTTGCAAGTGCTGTTACGGGCAGCGCAAAGAGGAGCGAGAGCGAGGCCACGCGCAGGACCCGGCGTGACGTAAGCTTGCGGATAATCGGAGCGCTCAAGATGAGCCCCACAAGGCCCGAGAGCCCGTAGGAGAACAAAATGAAGCCCACTTCCGCCTCGTTGGCCCCGACCTGCTCCTTCAGGGCAGGAAGGCGCGAAACAAGAAGGGCGTACACAAGGCCTGGCACAACAAAGAAGTAGGCACAGGCCACCTTCGTTCTTGCGAGTGTATTCCAACGCATGTTTTCTCCAAATATTCCTGTAAAATCCGGCCCAAATGGCCGAAAAAAGCTTTGTGAAAAATTCGCGACATGTCCCGCATTCCCCGCTATGCGCATCTCTTTTGCAAGCGAGCATCTGGAAATTTGGCTCTTCCCAAAGCCATTTCTGCAGGAAACAGGACATCACGCATGCTGCGAGAAAGCCGTTTTGGGGAAGCGAGCCATGGACCAGGGGAAGCTTTTGCGCAAAAAGGCCTCAGCCCTGATGCTGGCAGGGAAACGCCTTGCGCCCTGTCCCACAGGGTGGGGAATCAGGCACTGCAAGCGGCTCCAATCAGGTCACCCACAGGTCCATGAACCTGCATGCGGGGCAGGCCCGTTTTCCCGGCTGCCCTGCATGTGCATACGCACCTTGGGTACACTTGCCTGCCTTCCATCCCGGTATGGCCGCCCTGCAGCCCTCAGCGTCTGCGCGTGTGCGCGAGGGCGAAGAACAGGGAAGCGGGTAGGGAAAAGAGTACATCTTGCAGAACATCGACATGATTTCCTCGAGACGCCGGATAAGGCACCTTGAAGGAGCTTGATCCGAACAGGTTTTTGTGCCAAGGATAAAGTATTGGGTAACCCAACGGTCAAGAGGAAAAATGCCAATGTCGAAAAAAATGCTCACCACCGGTGCCTTTGCGAAACTGTGCAAGACAACCAAGGAAACCATCTTCCACTACGACAGGGAAGACATCCTGAAGCCCAGGTATGAGGCGAGCAACGGCTATCGCTACTATTCTCTGGATCAGCTCTGGGATTTCGAGAGCATAGCAACACTCAAGGACATTGGAAGCTCGCTCAAGGAAATCCGCTACTACCTCAAGGATACGGAGCCGGAAAGGCTTCTCTCCTTTTTGCGGGAAAAGGACAGTGCCCTGGATGAGGAGATAGAAAGGCTCTTGCAGCGCAAGCTCTTTCTTTCCGACATGCTCTCCTCCCTGCAGGAGCTTTCCCAAAACAGCCTTGATACAATCACCTTTGCAAGACAGGAAGAAACGCTTCTCGAGGTCTGGCCCATAGACCCGTCCGCTGCCAAAAGCGCCCGTGCTGTCTGGGAGACCTTCTACGACTATCTTGGCTACTATCGGGAGCAGAACAAAATGGCGCGCTGGCCCTTTGGCACCATTCTCGAATGGGAAGCCCAAGGATCTGCCGATACGGAGCAGGGCCCCGCTCAGGGCGCAAGTGTTGCCCGCTACTTCTTCGGCCTTGCCGAAAAGGCAAGCCGGGGTGGAAAAAACGCTTCCGGGCCCTCTCTTCCTCTTTCCCTTCTTGTGCAAAGGGCAGGGCTCTACGCAATCCTTTTCCACAAGGGCAGTCACGCGGAACAGGAACGAGCCCTTGCAAGCTTTCTTTCCTTTCTTGAGGAGAGGGGCCTTTCCCACGACGAACAGATCTTTTGCAGCGACATGCTTGTCTATGCAAGGCAAAGGGACGAGACCGCATACGTGAACAAATACAGCGTGCGCCTTTGCGAAAACGCAGACACGTTCGCTCTTGCGGGAAAGACCTTTCCCCTTGATGCAGGGCAGGAATGAGCGTGGCACAAGGACAATTGCATCCATCCCGACAAGGCAAGGAGAGAGGACAAGTGCCAAAACTCGAAGGAATCAGGATACGCAACTACAGGGTGTTGCATGACATCTCCCTCGGCAGCATCGCCAGGGGAAAAAGGCCCCTCACCCAACTGACGGCTGTCGTTGGCGATCATGGTACAGGCAAAAGCACGCTCCTTGACGCCCTTGCCTTTCTTTCCGCCTGCCTGAAAGACGGCCTTGAGGCCTCCTGCGATGCGCATGGTGGCTTTGGAAGATTGCGCTCGCTGGGGCAAGTCGGTGCGATAGAATTCGAGATTGCGTACGAAGATAATGGGGAGGAACTCGTCTACAAGCTTGTGCTGGACGCAGACAGACATGGCAGGCCATACGTCGCAGAAGAAAGCCTTGCGCGCAGCGAGCCTGGGCAGAAGAACGCGTTCTTTCTCCTGACACTCAGGGAGGGCAGGGGCTATGCCATGCGCCCGGACGCTGACATGGCGGACGCTGTGGAACTGGCAGATCGCCAAAAGCTCGCCATTGCCGTCCTGGGCAATCTGAAACGCTACCCGCGCCTCTCGGCCTTGAGGAGCCATATCCGGGGCTGGCAGCACCACGCCTTTTCCCCGGACGCTGCAAGAAGCCTGCCCTGTGCCGTGCCGCAGACACGTCTCGACCTCAACGGGGCAAACCTTGCCAACGTTGTCCTCTTCCTGGAGCGCGATCATCCCATGGTCTTGCGAGACATTCTGAAGGATTTTTCCGGAAGGATCGGGATTGAGGCCATTGAGACGGAAAAAACCGCTGACGGGCGCCTGATCCTGCGCTTCCATAAGAGGGCCTTTCAGACACCCCTCTTCACACAGCACATGTCGGACGGGACCTTGAGGCTTCTCGCCCTTTTGCTCCTGCTGCACGATCCAGCCCTGCCACCCCTGCTGTGTCTCAAAGAACCCGACAAGGGGCTTTGCCAAAGCCTTCTTGCTCCCCTGGCACGCAAGCTTCTGGAGCGCGCCCATAACACGCAACTCCTTGTCACAGCCAACAATCCCTGTTTTGTGGACGCCCTTGCGCCCGACACAGTCTGGCTTCTCGAAAAAGGGGACAACGGCTTTGCCCATGCAAGGCGTGCCTTCGACAATTCTCCCTGGCAAGGCCCGACAGGGCAGGGGAGCCATTGGTACAGCGCCTCCTTTGCCGCGCGGGAATAACCAGGCAAACTGTACAGGAAGGGGCCCGCCGGTTTCCCGACAAGCCCCGATAACATCCCTCTTTGGGGAAGACGTCTAATCCGTGTTCTGCATGGCCCTTGGCAGTTCGCCGTAGAAGGCCTTGCGGTAGAGTTCTTTCAGCTCGCTCACAAGGGGATAGCGGGGATTTGCGCCTGTGCACTGGTCGTCAAAGGCGTGCAGGGCCATCTCGTCAAGCCTTGCCAGAAAATCGCTCTCCGTTATCCCTGCCTCGCGCAGGGAGCCAGGGATCCCCACATCCTTTTTCAGCTGCTCGATGGCCCGCACAAGGCGCATGGTCTTGCGGGTCCTGTCTTCGGGTGTATCGCCCGGGATGTCGTTTGCCAGATGCAGCATGTCGGCAATGCGCGCGTAGCGGCCCTTCACCCAGGGGTATTTGTACTGCGGAAGCATGCCCTGTTTGGTGGGATTGTCCGTGGCGTTGTATTCTATGACATAGGAGAGCATGAGGGCGTTCGCCATGCCGTGGGGCAGATGGAAAGTGGAGCCCAGAGCGTGTGCAAGGGAGTGGCAGACCCCAAGGAAGGCGTTGGCAAAGGCCATGCCGGCAATGGTTGCCGCATAGTGCATCTTCTCCCTTGCCTGCATCCAGTTTTCTTCCCTGTTCACGGACTTTTTCAAATACTTGAACACCAGGCGTATGGCCTCCATGGCCTGGCCGTCCGCGTAGTTGCTGGCCATGACCGAAGTGTAGGCCTCTATGGCGTGTGTCAGGACATCAAGGCCTGCCGCTGCCGCAAGGGCTCGCGGCTGGTTCATGACAAATTCCGGATCCACTATGGCCATGTCCGGAGTCAGGGCGTAGTCCGCAACCGGGTACTTTATGCCAGTCTTCTCGTCCGTGATGACCGCAAAGGGCGTCACTTCAGAGCCTGTGCCCGAGGTCGTGGGGATGCAGACCATCTCCGCCTTGCGGCCGAGTTCCGGAAAGGAGACAATGCGCTTTCGTATGTCCATGAAGCGCAGGGCAATGTCGTCCAGCTGCATGGAGGGCACCTCGTACATGAGCCAGACTATCTTGGCAGCGTCCATGGGCGAGCCGCCGCCAAGGGCAACGAACAGATCCGGCTCAAAGCCGTTGGCAAGCTCAAGGATGCGTTTTGCCGTAGCCATGTCCGGGTCCGGGTGCACGTCGCTGAAGATGCGCACATCCATGCCGAGTTCGTCCAGAACATCCGTCACCTTGGCGACAAAGCCAAGGTTCACCATGGACTCGTCCGTGACGATCAGGCAGCGCTTCTTGTGCGCGTATTCCTGCAGGGCAGGGCGCAGGCAGCCAAGCTTGAAGTAGATCTTGCGCGGCACGCGGAACCAGAGCATGTTTTCCCTTCTGCAGGCCACGGTCTTGATGTTCATGAGATGTTTCACCCCGATGTTCTCGCTCACGGAATTGCCGCCCCAGCTGCCGCAGCCAAGTGTCAGAGACGGGGCCACGCGGAAGTTGTAGACATCGCCAATGGCACCCTGGGAGGCAGGCATGTTGATGAGCGTGCGGCCCGTGGGCATGCGCTCTTCGAAAAGCTGCACCCTCTCCTTGCAGGTCTCGTCCGTGTAGAGGGCAGAGGTGTGGCCAGCACCGCCAAGCAGGATGAGCTCGCGCGCCATCTCCACTGCCGCTTCAAAGTCCTCTGCCTGATAGAAGCCAAGCACAGGGGAGAGCTTTTCGTGGGCAAAGGGATCCGCGGGATCTATGGCCGCGCGCTCGGCTATGAGCACCTTGGTTTGCGGGGCAACCTCGATGCCCGCCATATCCGCTATTCTGGCAGCGGACTGGCCCACGATATTTGCGTTCAGGCGCCCCTTGGCAAAGATCACGCTTGCAAGCTTCTCAGCCTCTTCCGGCCTTGCGAACCAGGCACCGTGGCGCAGGAACTCCTCGCGCACTGCGTCAGCCACGCTTTTCACCACGATCACGGTCTGCTCGGAGGCGCAGATCATGCCGTTGTCGAAGGTCTTGCTGAGCAGAATGGAGTTCACGGCCATGCGGATGTCGGCCTTCTCGTCGATGATGACAGGGGTGTTGCCTGCACCCACGCCAATGGCCGGCGTGCCGGAGCTGTAGGCGGAGTGCACCATGCCGGGCCCGCCAGTTGCCAGGATGAGCGCAATGCCCCTGTGGCCCATGAGCTGGCGCGAGGCCTCCATGGTGGGATGCTCTATGCAGGCAAGGATATTTTCAGGAGCGCCCGCTTCCACTGCGGCCTTCAAAATGAGCATGACGGCTTCCCTGGTGGATTTGGTTGCGCGCGGATGGGGAGAAAAGACAGCGCCGTTTCTGGTCTTGAGGCAAATAAGAGCCTTGAAGATGGCTGTGGAGGTGGGGTTGGTAGTGGGCACTATGCAGGCCACAACGCCCAAGGGTTCCGCTATCTCGCGGTAGCCGTCCACGGGGTCGTCGGTTATCACGCCGCAGGTGGGCACGTCCTTGTACTTGTTATAGACGTATTCCGCGGCAAAGTGGTTCTTGATGACCTTGTCTTCCATAATGCCCATGCCTGTCTCCTCGACAGCCATGCGGGCAAGGTCTATGCGGTGGGCTGTAGCCACTGCCGCTGCGTGGTGGAAGATGGCGTCCACCTGTTCCTGGGAGTAGGTTGCGTAGATCTTCTGGGCCTCGACTACGCTCTCGATCAGGGCGTCAAGCTGTTCTGCTTCGGTTTGCTTCTGTTCCATGTGTCCTGTCCTTTGTATGGTTGTCGCAGGGCGCGAGAAATGGGCATGGTTGTGTGCAAGAGCAAGGCAAAGGGTAGTTCCCCGGGCAGGGACTTGCAAGAGCTGTATCGCATCCGGGCCCCTGGCCGAGAAAGACAACATCTTGCATCCTCTTGCGCAAGGTCCGCTTTTTTTCGCTTCAGTCCAGGGCTCCCCTGTCACAGTTGCAAGACAAAAATCCGAAGTTTTCCCGGATCTTGCCCTGGACGCACGGTCGTGCGTTTTTGACTTCTTCCCTGGCCTGGCATACAGGAAAGATACTGCGTGGCAGGTTCCCTTGTCCTTCGGGACAGGCAGGAAAAAGGGATCAACGTTGTGTCTTTTCGTGAGGGTATCTGCCGCGGTACAGACGAAACGAAAAACAGGAGAAACGTTCATGTCGCAAACGAACAGTGAAAACAGGTCCAAAACATCCACGCTCCTCCCCCAATCAGGCCCGGAAATCCTGCTGGGTGTCGCCATCATCATATCCCTGCTGGCAGCAGCCTATCTCATTGTCTCGGACTACAGGGAGAAAAGCGCTCTTCCCGAGATAAATGCCTACAAGGAACAAAAAAACAGCGAGCACAATCTCACCATCATGTGCATCGACGGCTATCGCTATCTCACGAACGATGCGGCCATGCAGTACGCAGTACAGATGTGGGAAAACGGCCCCGAGGGCCCAAGGCCCTCCCAGTGTCCGCGTGAAATACAGGGGAACGCGGCTGACGCAAAGCCCGGCGAGTGATTGTTCAGCGCCCTGCCAAAGGATTTGGCCCGGAGTCTCATACCCCGGGCCTTCAGGCAAAACGAAAGGGCTCCCCCCCATTGCCCGCGGATAGGGAGCCCCGATTGCCTGGCATAGCAGGACGCGCCTGCCAGGAAAAAAGGGACATCGGCTAGAAGCGATAGATGAAGCTCACGTTCACGTTCCAGCAGTCCTCGACGCTGTTGGCTCCGACCCACTGGCCCCGGGCATTGCGGAAGCCTCCCCACACATCCGAGGACTGGTCCAGCCACAGCGCAATGTAGTTGGCTTCCACAAGAAGGCGCAGGTTCTCGTAGATCTGATAGGTGGTCATCATGCCAATCTCCATGGCATAGTCCTTTTCTGTCAGGTAGATGCCATTGGGGTTGGCGGAATAGAAGTCCCTGTCGTAGCCGTTGTAGGTTGCGCTCGGCACTTCAACGCCTGCAGCACCACTCTTGATGTGGCGCGCCATTTCCGCATCGTTTGTGCCGTTGTAGAGGTTCACGCGCAGGGTTGTCTTCAGTTTGTCGATAAAGCTTATGTCCTTCAGGCGCGCGCCTATGCCCCAGGTGCCGGCAAGGGTGTAGCCAAGGACAGCGTCCCTGCCGATGGTCCAGGTGCCGAGCTGGCCAAATCCGGAAAAGCCGCTGGTAGACTCGTTGTTGTAGTCCAGGGAGGGCATGCGCTCGGAACCGTTCTTGATATTGCCGTCGTCGCCCGAGGAGTACCAGCCGTAGATGCCGGGAGTACCCCAGTCGAGCTTGTATTCCGCAAGGAGCGAGGCGTGCCAGCCCTGCTTGTTCAGGGCCTTTTCACCTGTGGAGAAGGAGCCGTAGTTGAAGGTCCAGGCCAGGCGGAAGGGATCGGCTGCCGTTATCTCGCCTGTGATGCCAGCCCAAAAGGCAGTGCCAAAGCTGTAGGCGTCTTCCTTGCCGTCGAGCATATAGGCAGCAGGGGAGAGGCCGCCACCATAGCCTGCGCCGTAGTATTTGCCTGTGTCCGAGCTTCTGAAGGCGTTTTCACCCACAATGCCCAGCATGGCCCAGGGCGTTATGCGTGCGCCCTCGAAGGTCATGGGAATGGTGAGCGCAAAGAGGTCCACGTTGTCCAGATAGTTGGCAGGTCTGTCTTCTGCGCCACCCCAGTTGTCGTTGAAGGGACGGGCCCAGAAGGCAGTGACGCCAAAGTTGTCGCTTACGGGCACGTTCACGGAAACACCTGTCACGTCGCCGTCAAAGACCTGCGAGGCCTCGGAAGAGTAGTCCGGAAGGTGTATGCGCTGCAGCCCCATGCGGGTCTTGATCTTGGTGCCCGGTATGGCCCAGTCCATGTAGGCGCTCTTGATTTTCACGATGGTGCCGTCACCGCCAAGGGCGCCACCCTTGCTTGCCCGGCCCCAGGCAAAGGCTCCCATTTCGAAGTAGACCGTGCCAGAGAGGTTTTCCGAGGCTACCGCGTCCAGCTGCAGGCGCACACGAGTCTTGGCCTCGAACTCGTCCTCGCCCCAGCGTCCCCAGCCCGTGACGTTTCTTCCCTGGCGATCCTCCTTGACGAAATTGCCGCCTCCGCCATATTCAAACATGGAAATCCAGATGCCCTTGGCCTTGAACTCTATGGCCTCGGCACTGCCTGTCACTCCAAGAATCAGACCCGCAGCCAGCAAAAGGGTTGTGAGCCGTTTTTTCATACCTTCTCCTCGAAAACAGTTTTGGTTGGGTGATACAATGGCGCAAGGGACCTGACCTTCCCGGTCCAGACCTCCGAAGGGTTGCATCCCGGCAAATGGCCGTTTGCCAAGGAGCACAAGGCCCTGGAGGCCCCGGCTTTTCCAGATGGTTCTGACGCCCAATCCCTGGCCTGGCAGGAAGCCATCCTTACAAACCTGGCTTTCTCACAAAAGCCTGGCTTCCTGCCTCTTCCTGACAAAAAAGTGTCGCTCTTCCTGGAGAGACCTAGATTTTCAGTCCCCTGGTTCCCTTTTCCCGAAAAGCTGCGTGCACAGAAGTTTGAGAAGACGCTGGTATTCGCTGCCAAGCTGCTGCTTGCGCCTGCGTATGCAGCCAAGCGAAAGGCATTTGCCAGCGTCCTCGATGCGCAGGGCGCGTATGGCGTGGATGCGGTAGGCGTCCTTCAGAAGATTGATGCTGAAGTTGCAGATGTCCGTGTAGAGCAGCATTTCTATGAGCAGATTGTCGCTGTTGGTCGTGACCACATTGTGAAAGGAGCCTGCCTTTGCCATGCCGAGGCTTATGGAATGCAGGTGGTGCTCAATGGAAAAGTAGTCCTTGGTCGACTGAATGAACTTGCAGCCCTGCAGTTCCTCGAAGGTAATGCCTTCCCTTTCGTAGAGGGGATTCTTTGGCCCCACGTAGATGCACGGCTCGAAGGTATCAAGCTCCTCGTAGACAAGTTCCTTGTGCCCCAGAATGTGTCTGAAGGCCTTCATCTGGCTGCTGGCAAAGTACACAAAGCCAATGTCCGCCATGCCCTTTTCCACAAAGTCCGCAACCTCGGAAATGCTGCCCTCGAGAAAGACATAGTTGTAGCGAGCACTTTTCCCTTCCTGTGCAGCCTCTTCCAGAAGTTCGTTGTAGAGCACGCAAAGGTAGTGGGAAATCATCTTGGACGGATAGCTTGCCACGCGCAGAAACTGCGGGGCAGGCTCGTTTTTCACAGCCCGAAACAGGGCGAGATCGTGCAGTATGTTGCTTGCAAGCTCATAGAGCTCCCGCCCGTGCGGTGTCAGGGAAAGGCCCCTGTTGCTGCGCTCGAAGAGGCGCTGCCCTAGCTCCTCTTCCAGCATGGCTATGTTCTTGCTCACACTGGACTGCGACGTGTAGAGATACTCCGCTGCCCGCATGGTGCTGCCGTAGTCTGCCACATACTTGAAGCATTCAATGTGCCGTATTTCCATATCCTTCCCAATCCCCCCAAAAGGATATCGTCACTCTTGCAACACCCTAGCCATAGGCCACAAGGGGTGTGCCTTCCTTCACTGCCAGCGAGACTGTCATGTACAAGACCATGGCGTCGAACTCGGCCTCGTACCTTCGCACGACAGTGCCCTGCACATCGCGTATCTCGCCAAGAAACTGGCCTGCACGCAAACTCTTCCCTGGCCTTGTGTCGTCTGCCGGAAACCACAGTCCCCGCACCTTGGCCTCAAGGTAGACCACGCGCTGCAACTCGCGTTGCGCAGCAGGCCCTTTCTCTGCCTTGCCGGGAAGCATGCCCAGAAAGTGCAGAAGGGAGTATATGTCCCTTTTGTAGGCGTCGACCTCTGCCCTGGTCCACACGCCAAGGCCCCCGCGCTCGATGAGCAGGGAAGGGACCCCGCGAATGGCAGCGGAATTGTAGGCACCGGTCGTGGCCTTCGAGAGCACGCGCACATCCACATCAAGGTAGCCAGCAGCCTCCCTTGCATAGTCCGTCACTTGAGCGTCCGCCATTCCCGGAACAAAGACAAAGGGGTGCATGGCCTCGTGCAGATCCCCGCCGTGCATGTCCACATAGAAATCCGCCCAGTCCTGCAGTTTCGTAACTTCCAGGGCAAGGCGCTCCGAGTGGCTGCCGTCCGCCTTTCCGGGAAAGACGCGGTTGAGATTCTTGCCGTCCTCTGCCACAAGGGCCGCAAGACGCTCGTAAAAGCCCGACATGTTGGCTATGGGCGCAATGACCACACTGCCGGAAAGCTCCTTGGGGTCAAGCTCGCGGCAAAGCTCCATGGCAGCGACTATGCTGCAGTACTCGCAGCCGTGCACGCCTGCAGTGAGAAGGAGCTTCTTTCCCGGATGCATGCCGTGCACAATCGTGAGCGGCAGGAAAAAGGGGGGAAGGGCAAGGGCGCGTTTTTCCCCTGGAAGGAAGGAGAGAAGATTTTCCGGGGAAGGGTTTTGCGCTGTGGGTATCTGATTCATGCGTTGGTACTCCTGGATATGGGAGAGTCGTCCCTGGAATCCTTATGAGTCTTTGGAGTCTTTTGGAGTGCAGACTGCCAGAAGCTTTCCGAAGTGCGGGAGCAAAAAGACGCTGCGGCCAAGGTAGAAGACGGTGTAGGCAAGCCACAGGCCGTGGTTTCCAAGGGCAGGAACAGCCAGGACCCAGACCGCGAGGAAGGCCAAAAGGGCCTGCAGGGTGGAGACAAAGACAGGCCTTGTGACGCTTGCGCCTGTAAAAAGGCCGTAGACCGTAAGGCCTGGTCCGGACACCAGGGGAAAGAAGACGCTCCAGAAAGACAGGGCAGAGGCTGCCAAAATGACGTCTTCAAGATCCGTGAACAGGGAAAGCATGGGCGTGTGCCACAAAAGGCAGATGCCTGTCATGGCAAGGCCAGAGACAGCCGTCCAGCCAAGTGTCATCCTGTAGACGGCCTTCATGAGGGCAGGGTTTTTGCCACCCCGCGCCTTTCCTGCGAAGACGCTCGAGGCATTGGCAATACCCTCGAAGACATAGGTGAAGACAAGCAGAATCTGGACAAGGACTGCGTTTGCCGAAAGCGTTGTTGTCCCGAAGGTGGACGCAGTCGCCATGAAGATGTTGGTCTGGGCCAGCATGCACACTGTGCGCAAGAGAAGGTTTGCGTTCACCCTTGCCATGAAAAGCATGTCCCTGAAATTCATGGCCGCCCGCAAAAGAGCCATTCTTTCCGCCTTCTCCTTGGGCAGGGACGGCAAAACCTTCCAGGCTGCCCAAAGGCCCACAAGAAGGGCAAAGGCCTGGGCAATGAGGGTGGCAAGGGCTACGCCCTTGACGCCCCATCCCAGCACAGGCACGAAGAGCAGGGCAAGTATGATGTTGAGAAAATTGCTGCCCATCTGCATGACAAGGCTTGCGCGTATTCTGGAAAGCCCCATGAGCCAGCCAAGCAGCACATAGTTGCCAAGAACCAGGGGCGCACCCCAGATGAGGATGCTGTAGTAGGTCCAGGCAACCTCCCTTGTGGCCGCATCCAGGGTCATGATGAGCATGGCGCCCCCGAATATGGGGCCCTGAAGTGCAAGAAGCACAAGGGAGAGAACAAGTGCCATGCATCCCGGCACAAGCAGGGCCTTGTAGAGCTCCGTCACTGAGCCTTTCGTGCCTGCCTGGGCGCTGAAGCCAGTAGAGCCCACGCGCAAGAAGCCCAGAAGCCAGTAGATGGTGTTGAAGATCACCGCTCCCACTGCCACGCCGGCAATGTAGGAGGAGTCGGACATGTGTCCCATGATGGCCGTATCCACCACACCCAGCAATGGCTGCGTCATTGTGGAGAGCACAAAGGGCACAAGGATGCGCGCGTAGTCGCGCCCGGAAACGGTATGGGATGTCTGTTGTGTCTTTTGTGCCTGATATTTCTGATGTGCGCTTTCCGCCATGCTTCCCTGACCTTTTTTTGCCCGGGGGCTGTCCATTCAAGAGGACAGCCCCTTCCAGTTTCTAGGAGGCCTGGCTTGCGCCATATTCCGCGCCAATGCCCATGACTGCGCGCAGAAGCTGGCGCGCGTAGGGGGAGCGTATGGCGGAAATTTGCTCCATGTCGTCAACCCGCTCCACGATTTCACCCTGGTTCATGAAGACCACCCTGTCGCAGATGTAGGTGATGCTTGTGAGATCGTGGGTGATGAAGAGGTAGGAGAGGGACAGGTCCCTGCGCAGGGTATCGAGCAGATCCATGACCTGCACCTGGGTCGAGGCGTCCAGGGAGCTGATGGCCTCGTCGAGAAGGATGATGTGCGGCTCAACCGCCAGGGCCCTTGCTATGCACACCCTTTGCAGCTGGCCTCCCGAAAGCTCGTGGGGGTAACGGATGGCAAAGCCTGCCGGAAGGCCCACCTGTTCGAGAAGTTCCGCAACGCGCCTTTTCCTGTCCACTGTCTTTCCTGTCGCGCGCTCGAGCGCGCGCAGGGATTCGCCTATGATGGACGAGACCCGAAAGCGGGGATTGGCAGAAGACGTATAGTCCTGGAAGACTACCGAGAGGACATGCTGCAAAAAGTGCGCGTCCTTCCTTGTGTGCCGTGCGTAGAGGTCGTGGCCCAAGATGGTTATCCGGCCTGCCTCCGGCCTCAAAAGGCCGGAGAGGACGCGCCCGAGCGTGCTCTTGCCTGAGCCCGATTCGCCTATGATGCCAAGGCACTCCCTTTCGTTCAGGGTCAGATTTATGCCGCGCAGGACCTGCTGGCGCTCCCTGCCGAACAATCTGGTCTGGTTTTCCTTTCTGAAGGAGACGCGTATGTCCCTTGCCTCAAGCAAAACGCTCATGCCGTCACCTCCCGGATATGTTCGTGGAAATTTCCGGATTTTTCCCTGGCCCTTATGGCGCGCAAAAAGCGCTCCATGACTGCCTTGTGCTGGCCTATGAGATGGTGGGTGTAGGGATCTTTTGCGTTGTCGAAAACAGACGCAGCACTTCCCCGCTCGACTGCCCTGCCGTTGTGCATGACTATCACGTGGTCCGCTATGAGCGAGAGCACGCCAAGGTCGTGGGAGATAAAGATCATGGCAACGTCGCCGCCGTGCTTGATGCGCACGAATTCCTTCATGATGGAGAACTGGCTTATGCTGTCTATGGCCGTTGTGGGCTCGTCCGCTATGATGAGGACAGGATCCAGGCTTATGGCAAGGCCTATCATGATGCGCTGCAGCATGCCGCCCGAGAGCTGGTGGGGGTATTTGCGCAAAACATCCTTCGGATCGCGTATGCGCATGAGGGTGAGGATGTCGAGCATCATGTTGAGCATGGTCCTGGAAGAAAGGCTCATGTGCTCTGCTATGGTTTCCTCCATCTGATCGCCTATGCGGTAGAGCGGATCAAAGCAGGACATGGGGTTTTGCAGCACAACGCTTATGCTTGAGCCGCGAAGCCTTCTGAGTTTCTCGGGGTTTGCGCCCACAAGCTCCTGCCCCTGAAAAAGGGAGCTTCCCGTAACCAGGAAGTTCTTGTCCAGAAGGCCCAGCACTGCCTTGCATGTCATGCTTTTGCCTGAGCCCGATTCGCCGAGAATGCCAAGACACTCTCCGGGGCGTACGGAAAAGCTCACGCCATCGACTATGCAGTGCCTTTTCTTTCCCTCGCAAAAATGGACCGAAAGGTCGCTCACCTTCAGAATGGGATCTGTTGTCGTGTTTTTCTCAATCATTGGCGCACCGCCTTGGGATCCAGGGCATCGCGCAGGCAGTCGCCCAGCATGTTGCATGCTCCGACAAGCACCACAACGGCAATGCCTGGCACAATCATCTGCTCGGGGTTGGAGACCATGACGTTCTTGGCCTCGTTGAGCATGGCGCCCCATTCGGGAGTGGGGGCCTGCACGCCAAGTCCCAGGAAGGAAAGGGTGGAGATGTTCAGTATGGCCCAGCCCGTGTCCAGGGAGGCGAGAACTGCCAGTTCTGCCGCAATGCAGGGGAGCATGTGCCTTGTCAGGATGAAGAAGTTGCCTGAGCCTATGCTGCGGGAGAAGAGCACGAAGTTCATGCTCGTGTATTTGATTGTCGCTGTGCGTATCATGCGCGCGTACCAGGCCCATTTGATGAAGATGGAGGCTATGACCACGTTCATGATGTCCACGCCCAAAAGGGCCACCACAGCCAGGATGATGATCTGGCTCGGGAAGGAGAGCATGACGTCGACTACGCGCATGATGACTTCGTCCACCGCCCCGCGGAAGTACCCTGCCGTAATGCCCATGACAACGCCAATGCCTATGGTGCCGAGCATTGTCAGAAGGGAGAGGAAGAGGGTGGGGCGGATACCGAAGAGCATGCGCGAGAACACACAGCGACCCAGGTGATCCGTGCCCAGGGGGTAGGCTAAGGACGGGCCTGCAAACTTGTTGAGAATGTCGTTGGCGTACGGATCATTGGGCGCAACCCAGGGTGCAAGGAGGCCCAGAAGGGCTGTCACAAAAATGATGCCCATGCAAAGGAGAGCCATGGGGCTTTTGAAAAGTTGCTTGAGCATCAGTCCTTCCTTTCCCTCAGGCGCGGGTCAGCCGCGTATTGCAGGATGTCGAAAAAGAGGTTGAAGAAGACAAAGAGCACGCCCACAAGCAAAACGTAGGCCTGAATCACCGGGTAGTCGCGGTTGAAGATGGAGGTGATGCACAGCCTCCCCACACCGGGCCAGGCAAAGACGTTTTCCACCACGATGGTGCCGGAAATGAGCTGTGGTATGCTCATGCCTATGGCTGTTACGCAGGACTGCAGGGAGTTTTTCAGAATGTGCCGCACAAGGATTGCGCGCTGTTTGAGGCCCCTTGCCTGGGCGTAGAGCACGTAGTCCTCGCGCATGTTTTCCAGCATGTTGTTGCGGATGAGGCGGATGTAGGTGGAGATGTAGCTTAGGGCCACCGTGAAGGCCGGAAGGATGAGGCTTGAAAAGCCGCCGTAGCCACTGGTTGGCAGAAGGTCCATCTTGATGCTGACAAGCCAGATGAGCAGAAGGCCAACCCAGTAGACGGGCATGGCAGTGCCGGCAAAGACAAGGCCGCGCATGATGCGGTCAAACCAGGTGTCCTTGTAGACGGCGCTAAGGAAACCGATGGGAAGGCTCAAGACTATGACGTAGACCAGGGAGAGGCCTGCAAGCTCCAGGGTGGCGGGCAGGCAGCGGCCGATTTCGCCGAGAACCGTACGGGCAGGGTTCGTGTAGCTGATGCCAAGATCAAAGTGCAGACAGTCCCACAACCAGGTGGCGTAGCGAACCAGGAAGGGGTCGTTCAGGCCCAGCTCCTCCCTTGTCTGGGCAATGAGTTCCTCGGTGATGATGGGGGTCTGGCGTATGCGAAGGGCTACCTCTGCCGGATCCGAGGGAATAAGGTTGATGAAGACAAAACAGAGAAAGGATATGGCCAGCAACAGCGGAATCGTTGCCAGCAGGCGCTTGATGACATAGTTTTTCATTTGGATTTCCGCGTCGATGTCGGGCTTTGAGGTCGCAATACGCGTTGCGCAACGCTCCATCCGTCCGGGCTGTGTGGACAGTGCGGGAGGTGAACGGCCCCTGGGAAAAGCAGGGAGCCGACACCTCCAGCACACGTTGGGATCCGGGAGGGGGAAGCGTTTACGTCAAACTAATCTTGCGGGCTTTTCCCGCTACTTGTCCTCGAAGTACATCTTCACAAAGGGCACTTCGTACTGGGTCTGGGTGAAGCCAACGCCCTTGAGCTTCGCGTTGAAAAGGGCCTTGTTGGTTTCGTAGGTCAGGGGAATGTAGATGGCGTCGTTGTGCAGATGGGTCAGGGCGTAGGTGAACAGCTCCTGCCTGCGCTTCATGTCCGTGGAGGACATGATTTCGGTGATGGCAGCGTCTATTTCCTTCTTGTCCGGCAGGGCGAGCTGGGCTGCGTAGTCGCCGTACACACGCTGGCGCATGGCCGCCATGGAGGACTGGGGATCATAGGGCATGCCCCAGCAGATGTTGAAGATCATGTCGAAGAGGCCGTTTTTCATATTGTCGCGGTAGGACTGTTCCTCTTCGCCACGCAGGGAGACCCTGATGCCGAGCTTGCCGTATTCGTGCTGCAGATATTCGGAAATGGTCTTTTCGGTCACGCTGTTGCTGTTGTAGAGAAGTCCCAGCTCCATGCGCAGACCGTTCTTTGCACGAACACCGTCCTCGCCCATCTTCCAGCCGGCAGCGTCCAGGATGGCCGCGGCCTTCTTCATATCGTACTTGTAGGGATCAAGCTCGATGTTGCAGTAGGGAATGCTGCGAGCGTAGAGGGTGTCTGCCGGGGGTTCGGTGTCGTGGAACACGCCCTTGGAGATGGCAACGCGGTTGGTTGCGTGCTGCAGGGCCTTGCGCACCTCAATGTC
Organism: Desulfovibrio sp. An276; assembly: GCF_002159665.1. Lineage (GTDB taxonomy): Bacteria > Desulfobacterota > Desulfovibrionia > Desulfovibrionales > Desulfovibrionaceae > Desulfovibrio > Desulfovibrio faecigallinarum. Next base: position 136,263 of record NZ_NFJC01000002.1, on the reverse strand, counting down.
CGCGAGAATGGGGTTTTGGCCGTTCAAGACAATCTGCCTTGTGGAGGTGGGGGAGGAGAGAGCTGTCTTGAATTCCTTGCTGCCCTTGTACTTGTTCAGGGCATCGGCATCGAGCATGTTCTTGCCCCAGATGAGGTCGATTTCGCCCTTTTCCAGAGCCAGGATGCGGGTCTGGTTGTCGGGAATGACCTTGACGACAATGCGCTTGATTTTCGGCTTCTCGCCCCAGTAGTTCTCGTTTGCCTCAAAGACAGCGTACTCGTCCGTCACGACCTTGGTCAGCTTGTAGGGACCTGTGCCTATGAAGGCCTTCACGCCGTCCTTGGTGGATCCGTCCTTCATGGCCTTGGGAGAAATCATGGCAAAGGGTCTGGTCACGCCAAGCTCGATCAGCATGGGCCAGTAGGGTGCCTTCATGTAGATGCGGAAGGTCTCGGCATCCGGAGCCTCGATCTTTTCCAGAAGATGCATCATTTCCAGCCAGGTATGGCGGGCCCTGTTCTCCAGGATGGCGTCGAAGTTGGCCTTGATGGCAAAGGCGTCGCAGACAGTGCCGTCGTGGAAGGTCACTCCCTTGCGGATCTTGAAGGTGTAGACCTTGCCGTCCTCGGAAATGGTCCAGCTTTCTGCAAGGCAGGGCTTGAAACCGTCCTGGGTGATGTCGATCAAGGTCTCGTAGAGCATTTCCTGGGCGTACATTTCGCCAGCGTACAGATGCGGGTTCAGGTCCCTGACGTCACGGTAGTTCACAAAATTCAGGGTGTCCTTTGTGCCCTTTTCGGCATAGGCCTCGCCCTGCCAGGCTCCGAGCAGAACTGATCCCGCCAAAAGTCCCGTAAACAGGGTATTCCGGAAGAGTCTCAAGGGGCGCACGTGTTTCATGCAAAACTCCTTTGTGAAAAGTAATGTGGAATTCATTTTCCAAAAGAAGAGCCTCGTCAGCGGGAAGCTTGATAGCATGGAGCAGAGTGAACGCAAAATAGAATGTTTGTTTTGCGGACTATTCACAATTTGAATAGCAAAGTGCCAGAAAAGCAATGTATTCATGCTGCTAAATCCTGCAATTGTTATGTTTTTATGTATCAAGATGCATTTCGCTTTTTCGTTTTGTTGAAGAATATGCTTTTTTGTTATTCACTGCTTGCTGCAACAAATCACAAGACATATCAACAGATTGAGCGCTCAAACAACTTTTTTCAAAAAAAAATCGCGCATCATTGGAGATATGGGCGCTCTCCTTGCGGCGAAAAAAAGCCCCCCGGCCGGATGCGGGGGATCAGTTTTGTGTCGCAAACAGGTTGGTGGAGGCGGGGAGAGTCCAATTCTCGTCGGAGAAGGTTCCACGCACTCTCTCAAAAGCCCAGAAATCCCTTCAGGCGCTGCCAGAGCCCCTTTGCGGGCTGCTCCTCGGCAGTCACCTGTTCCTTCAGCTCATCCTTTACCTTCTGATGGGCCCTGTGCCAGGCCTCATGGCATTCGCGGCAAAGGATCACGAGGTTGGCCATTGTATCGTCCCCACCGTCAGACAGGGGGATTCTGTGGTGCTTCTCGAGCCTGGATCCCGAGGCCTCGACCTCGCTCTGTGTGCGATGACAGATGGCGCACACAGGAGCGTCGAGACTGCGAATCTGGACCCTTGCGGTCTTGCTGCGCCGCTTTTTGTTGGCCTTGGCGGCCTTTTCCGCTGGACAGATGGACGTTGCGCACTCCGGGCAGGCCCACAAAACCTCGCCCACAAAATCGCAGGAGCGCTGCAGGACAGGATACCCCCGTGCGTGGCAGACAGGGCACGAGAGGACGCCGGACTTCTTGTAGATTTTCGGCTCCAGCTTCTTGGAAAACCACAGCACAAACTGCAACCGTTCCCGCGACCAGCGCCGCACCTGGCCAGCCATCTCGGAGGGTTTCCATATGGTGGGGGAAAAGTGCCACTGCGCGGGCAGGCGGCACCCCTGCTGAACGCATACGGGACGCATGACAAGGGTACCGTTCTTGTCCGGCACAGGCAAAAGACGCGTGGGCTTGTCGCAATGAGAGCAACGGGGCGACTGCCGGGATAACACCTTCCACTTTTCTATTGCCGGAGCAATCTCGGTTCGCCAGCGTCTGACCAGCTTGGATGCCCTGGCGTCATCCTGCTCGCAGGTATAGAGGTCCCTTTGGAAACAGTTCCTTGCGCAGGTGATCCCAAGACGCACCGTGCCCGTGCGCTTTTCAAGAACAGGGGCAAGCGCCACAGCCTTCCCGCAGATGGGGCAGGGGACAAGATCCGCCTGATATTTTTCCACCGCGAACTGCATGGCCTATCCCCGCATCCTGTGTTTCAGGCAGTTTGCAAGACCGTGTTCGTTCCTCTTGTGCGCTTTCCTGGCGCGCATGGGCTGTTCCACTTCCATTGTGAGCATGTCCGCCCCCTCTCTTTTCCAGGCGCTGTCGTACAGCCGCCTCACATCCGGTGCAACAAGCGTTGTGTCCAAGGCGCCCCTGGCAGACAGAGGTCATTCCTTCTGGCAAGGCCTCTGTGCGACGTTCGCGTTTTCGTGCCTGCGCTTTCTCTGTCCTGCTCCCAAGAGCCATTCCCGCACGCAAGATGCCCCTTGCAATGCCTTTTGCGATTTGCAAGAATCGGGCCGTTTTCCCCTGTGCATTTCAGGTATATCCAAGCCTGTCCCCGGTGTCCAAAGAGAGGCAAATGGCTTCCTATCCCTCGAAGATTATTTGCAAAAGCCGTTTCCGGATGTCCCTTGCCGAAGCTGCCAGATCCACTGTGACAAAGCGCATCCTGTGTCCCTGAAAGATGATATGCTCGTCAACACTCTCTCCGACGGATGGGTGCAGCAAAATCCCCTCCGCCGTGTCGTACAGAGCCCCTCTTCCTTCTTGGGAGCGTAAATAGGCATACATCTGATAGATATAGTGGCTGCGCAGTGTTTCGTTTCCGTATCTCCCCTTTTTCAGAAGGGAATTGAACTTGGTGTCTATGACAATGCGCCGGCCCTGGTCTTTGTTTGTCAGCACAATGTCCGTCACCATGCCCGGAAAGATGGCACGCATCCCCGGGCTACAGTCCGTGATGGGCCATTCAAGCCGCTCGCCATGGACAACATCCCACTCTTGCCCCAGTACAACTGTGTAGAATCCCGCAACGCCCCACTCAAAAAGGCGTCGCACCCAGTGTATCTCCCTTTCCGGAGCTGGCAGAAGGCTTGGGCCCGGATCTTCAGTGGGAAGGGCCAGATCAAGGGCCAGCCGCGCAGCCGTGACCATGGGCACGTCTTCCGCGTCGTGCCGGCCAAAGCGCTCAAGGGAAATGGCGTAGCGTGTGGGACAGGGACCGGTCACACCCATGGCGTGCATTGTGGCAACAAGGGCGCGGCAGCGGCATGCCAAATCCGTTCTCTTGACCAGAGCCGCCATCTTCTCCAGCGCTGTTCGCACAAGGCGGTTGCGCGCCGTGTCCACCACCATGTCCTCAAAGACGCAGGCAACTTTGCCCTTGGCTAACAGGTTGTGACGATATGTCCGCAAGAAATCGATGCGGCCGCGCACGCGCGAGAGCGGTTCCCGAAAGGTCTGATAACCGTAGTTCAGCCTGCGCCGCAGGCGTTTTTCGACGCAGCCGCACAATATCTCTCCCACAAGATCGGGGATGTTGTCCGGGTTGTCCTCAACGGCAGTCCATGCCCTGCCGCATTCCCTGTAGAACTCCGAGGCATAGAGCATGAGCAGATAGAGGTTGCGGACAGGTATCTTGCCAATGAGCCGCACAATCTCCTTCTGCTCTTCCTGCTCGGCTGTCCAGCCCCCTGTCGGTTCCGGGCTTTCAGAAAGCGCCATGATCAAAAGCCCCGAAGCAGAAGATTTCTTGCTTCCTCAGCCTTTTTCGGATTCTCATACCAGTATTCCTCAAGCAGGGGGAAAATCTCTGTCTCGACAACATTGATGAACCACTGCACGGGATCCGCAATTGTCGTGCCCTGCGAGGGCGTCACATAGCTGTGGCCCACCTGAAACTGGGGTCCAAGCTGGCTATCACCCGCGATCTTCTTGTTCACCTCGGACAGATTCCTCTGGATAAGCACAAGAATTTTCATGGGGATGGCGCATGTGTCGTGCACCCACTTCTGCCAAGTGTCGTCAATGCGGGGAAAGAGGCTCACAAAGGCAAAGCGCCTGCGCAGGGCAAGATCCACAAGGGCCAGGGAGCGGTCGGCTATGTTCATGGTTCCGATGATGTAGAGGTTTGGGGGAAGGTAGACCCGTTCGTCACTCTCCTTGCGGTACAAAAGAGCCAAGGCAGACTCCGGATTGCGCTTGTCCACTTCGAGCAGGGTCAGCATCTCCCCAAGGATTTGGGCTGGGTTGCCTCTGTTGATTTCCTCGATGAGCACGATGTGGGGATGTTCGGGATCAGCGTGCGCGCTCTCTACCATTTCCATGAAGGGCCCGTCCGTGAGCGTCAGCTGCCCGTTCCCCGCAGGACGCCAACCCCTGACAAAGTCCTCGTAGGAGAGGGAAGGGTGAAACTGTACGGCCCGAATGCGGGAGTCATCGCGCTTCCTTGTCAGGGCATAGGCCAGCCTTTTCGCAAGCCAGGTCTTGCCCGTGCCAGGAGGGCCCTGCAGGATGAGATTCTTCTTCTCCCGCAGACGTTCGAGCATCGTGTCGAGCTCGTCCCTTGGAATAAAGCAGCCCTCATCCACTATTTTTTGTACTGTGTAAATTGAGTATTCGTATGCTGCAAGGGATAGTCCCGGCATGCAGTAGACAGGGAAATCAATATTTTTTGATTCATCATGCAATATTTCAAGCAGAGAAAGATAGTTGCGGGCATTGCAACAACTTTGCAAGTTGAACACATCTACCTGTTTCTGAATGACTTCAGAAATATATTTTTTTGTGAGAGCATCAAGCGACGGGTAAAACCATGGACGTACCCAGTGGAGACCAATGCTCAAATTCCATTTGACGCCGTTCACCTTGCTCGCTGCGTCATAGGCTTTACAAAAATCTTTCTGCTCTTTATCGTTCCCCTCTTTAACGTTAGCGAACGCAATAGCCTTGGCAAAAACCTCCCAGAGCGTATCTATATCCCCAAGAAGATGCTTGTCGGCATGATCAAAGAACAAAAAACTTCCATTATCAACGACTGGAATCGCCTCAAAAGACGTAGGAAGATCTACCTTGACACCCAAAAAATCGGCAAGCTCGCGAGCAAACCGCGCACGATTTCCATCTCCAATTCCCCTGTTGAAAAGGGCCATGACAGTAAAGGGGCAGATATCAGTCAGTGATTCCAAGGATTCGTCTGCGTTCTTGTCCCGCGAAACAATGACACTCTCCTTGTCCTTCATTATGGCGTGAATTCCCTTGATCAGCTCTTCCCGTCTGTCCATGTATGTCAGAAGTTTGTCAGCCACAGCCATATAAAAGCTGGTCCAGCCAAAACGTTTTTTATCCCCATATTTGTCAAAATAATCGGGCAGATTACGAAAGTACTCGATATTCTGTGCCTTGCCTTCAAAGGTGAAGGCTATGAGATCATCATTGGGAAACATCTGAGGAAAAACCTGCCAGACCGTTCCACGATAGGTATTGAAATACCATTCCCTGACAGGAGTACAAGGACTCCAATCCACGGAAAGGCGACCATTGCCAAGGTTTTCAAGAATCGTGCCAGTCGCCTTGATGGCCATGACAGAGACCGCGTTTCCGTTGCAGTCGAAGGGAATATCGTTTTTACGAACATAGGTTGACTTGATAGCTATGCGATCTCCAGGTTGTGCGGTCTTTATCTGCTTTTTGGCCTCGTCCCTGTTGGTCTCCCATATCTTTTCCCTGATGAAACGATCGGTTTGATCGTCTTTGCCACCAAATGCTGCGCCAACAAACCAGCATGGTCTTATTGAACTCTTTTCAAGCAAGTAACGCGGCAACGGCAACATATAAATCTCCTTAAATTCAAGTGGTACAAGGGGAATATAGCGAAACTATATCCATCAAAGCTTTGATTGTCACGCAAAGAAACATCTCCTGCCAGCAAAGCTCCATCCCAAGGCGTACCGTTCCCTTGCCAAGCCTCTCAATCAACCGTAGATCTTGCTCAAAACCCCTTGAAGAGCCTGATGCCGGGCCTTCCTGGTCCTCCCGCGCAAAGTACAAGATTCCGAATATCCAAAACCCTCACAATGGCCTGCCACCAGGGAGGATAGGAAGAGACCCATCCCGGACTGGGCAACAAAACCCCTTGACCCAGCCGTTGTCCTTGGGACAAGGGAGGTTTTGCGCATGTCCTGGAACACAAAAAGCGACAAACACCAATGCCGCGTTCTTTTCCCATGCCCTGGCCCAATGATGCGGGCCGAACCTTGCGGGAGGCACAAAGGTTTGGGAGCCTGTCTTCATGCTCAGGGCACGCAAAAACAGTCCTGGGAGGGAGCAAAGGCCCGTCCCTATGCCTGCCCTGCCGCCGGTTCTTCTCCTGGGGAAGCAATGAAAACCAGTGAGTACAGGCAGTTGAAATGCCTGTCCATGGTTTCGGGGCCATGTGGCCCCTGCACCCCCAAACACTTCAAGGAGAAGTACCATGACAAAGGCACACGACACGCAGGCGGCAATGGATCAGACTCAGAATCAAGCTCAGCATCTGAACACAACGCCGGAAGAACGTCTCGCTCATCTGCAGGACGCAGCGGACAACATGCCAAAGGAGGTCGCATCCCAGCCGACTCCGCAGAACGAGGAGGCTTGGCCGGAACAGCCCGAAGAGCCTGGGGAGAACGCGAAGTACAGGAGAAGGACAAAGAGCGGCAAGCGGACGCTTATGGCCTTTGTGGAAGACATCTACCTGCCCCACATGCGGCTGCGCAAGAGAAGCTGGACTGTGGACGCGAGGCTTGCCACTCGCTTTATCTATCCGACCTTCGGCAACAGGGAGATCCGCAACATACGGGCCATCGAGGTGGAACGGTGGCTGGACAGGCTCACCAACAAGCTTGCCCCCTCTTCCTGCAACCGCGTTCTGGCAGTCTTCAAGACCATCTGCTCGCTCGCAGTACGCCAGGGAATTGTGCCTGCAAGCGCCAGTCCCTGCAGCGGCGTCTTCTCGCTCAAGCTGCAGACTCCCAGGGAGCGCTACCTCTCCCCGGACGAGGCAGTCAGGCTCATGACCATCCTTGAACAGAGCGAGCGGCAGGAGGCGCAGGCCCTGCGCCTGCTTCTGCTCACTGGCGCCCGCAAGAGCGAGATCCTGAAGGCCCGCTGGGAGAATGTGCACCTGGATCTGCACATGATAAGCGTGCCCATCTCAAAGTCCGGCAAGACGCGCTACATCTTCCTCTCGGATGCTGCAAGGGACATCCTGGCTGGCTTGAAGAGTCGCGGGAAGAGTCCCTGGCTCTTCCCGGGCCGTTCCTCGCGCAAGCCCATCTCGGACATCTTCGCCTACTGGAAGGAAGTGCGCGACAAGCTGAACCTCGCAGACGTGCGCATTCACGATCTGCGCCACACCTTTGCGAGTTTTCTTGTGAACGCTGGCCACACCCTCTACGAGGCGCAGAAGATGCTGGGACACGCGGATCCGCGCACGACCATGCGCTACGCGCACCTTGGGCAGGACGCGCTTGTGACAGCAGCTGAGACTGTGAGCAAGCTTCTGAAGTCGGGAACGCAGGCCCAGACACCGTCTCCGACTGAAGCACAGGCGTAAAGCCCCGGGGCAGGGCCGGGATTTGTCCCAGGCCCTGCAAGCCCTTCAAAAAACACATGGGCCCCTGCCTCGAAGGCAGGAGTCCATGCAAAAGGGGAAAAGCCATCTGTCAGTCTAGAGTGGCACAAACTTTCCGTGGGGCACGCCCGCGGTGATGGCCTTGAGCCAGTCCGGCATGCGCACCGGGCGGCCTTCGGGGCTTGTGGAGGCGTGCTGCGTCATGCCTGTCACAAGGACAAGGTCGCGGCTCTCGTTGGTGATTTCGTAGAGGAAGGTCAGGGAAGCGCGGCCCCATTCGGAGATGGCGACGCGACAGTGGACCACGTCGTCGAAGCGGGCAGGAGAGCGGTAGCGGCACTGCACCTCGCGCACGGGCAGATAGATGCCCCTGGCCTCGACCTCGTTGTAGCTGAAGCCGGACTCGCGGATGTAGGCGTCACGGGCCCTTTCAAAAATCTGCAGATATTCCGCGTAATAGACTATGCCCATGGCGTCCGTCTCGCCGTAGGCTATGCGGTGGCCTATCCAGATATGTGGCGTGGGAAAATTGTCTTGCAATGACATATGTCCGCCTTCCTTCACTGGCTGTCAGTGTGTGTCGGTGTTGTATTATGGGTGGTGTATGGTTGATATTATGAGTGGTTTTGCTGGTTGCCATTGGTTGCAGGCTCGTCGGCTGGCTTTTGTCCGCAAGCGTCCGCCCCATTGCCCTGCTGACTGTCCGGCCGGTTTCTCACAAGTTCGTCCAGGTGAATGAAGCAGGCGGAATACCTGCCAAACCACTGCGTGTATTCCCAGCAGCTTGTGTGCATGAGGTCCAGAAGGTTCATGGCCGTTCCGTAGAGCTCATTGGCCGTATCCTGCCCCCTTTTGGGCAGATCCTCAAGAAGGTCTGCCACAGCAAGCCCGAGGTCGCCCATGTAGCGCATGCGCTGGCAAACCATCGTAAGCTCGCCCTTCATGCGTTTTAAGGAAGCATCTGCCGCCATCCTCTTCCTGCGCTCTGTTACCTGCTCCATGTCCAGGGAATCGCCGCCCCCTGACTCTCCATCCATGCTTCCGAGCGGGGAGCCCAGAAGATCGTGGCCTAAAGCACCCAAGAGGAAGATGTAGTTGTGGGTCCTCAGCTCCAGCTCGCGCAGCTGCTCCCTTGTGCGTTGCTCTGTCATGGCAGCGTTGAAATCGTCCTGCATGAAGTGGCTCATGGCAGCCAGAAAGACCCCCAGGGGGACATAGCCCTGGCGGCAGGGGCGGGCTTTCGGCATATGGGTTTCAAGTTCCCTGTATTCGGGGTCCGTGAGACCGAAGCAGGCGCACAAATCCTCCAGTTTGGCCAAAAGTGAGCCATTTTCGTGGACAAGATCCACGCTTGTCATTCCAATGTGCAGCTGCATGCAAAAAACTCCAGGGACAGCATTGGGAAACGGTGGGCAACACGGGCAAAGGGCCGGAAAACCGGAGGATCAAATACCTGCCTTTCAGTCAGGCGTCAATTGCCGTGGCCGCAGGGATCAGGCGCTCTGCAGAAGGCTTCGAGGCGGGGGAGGGCAGGGTACCATATATATGATGCAGGCGGGGGTGCCCGGACCGGTACTGTGAACTACTTGCACAGCGCTGCGCGCAAGGGGATTTTGCCTTGCTGACCCACAGCGTCGCATGGCCCCGGATGGCCCAGATGGATAGAGAAGGGCATGCACCAATAACCAGCAAAACATTGGAGCACAAAAGGCGCATTTACATATTTTTGCATCAAAACAGATCTTCGCCTATTGGTGCAAACCACTAGCTTTTTGCTCCTGATAATTGCAGTACTACTTGAAAAAGTGACGACGTACAGCCCTTGCCATATTCTTGGAGGCAGACAGGAATACAAAAAAAATATACAGTAGTTGCGCAAGGAAATAAAGGTGAGCAGGATGTCCTCAAGGGCTTGTGCACCGTTTGAAATGCTCCCACTATTTGGTGCATACATCTTCCCCTGAAACAGGCAGGAGGCATTCCCGTCCATCCCTGCTGCTTCCTTTGGTGTATACACCGATAAACAAACAGTGCACATATTGGCGCAAGACATTTCTTCAACCTCTGCCTGAAGCTATGTGCACCAATATTTCTTGCGCGCATGAATGGGGAAAGTGCCCAGTTTTCCCAGCGAATCATGCCTTCCCGAGGCCTGGTTCGCGCATCCTTTCTTCGCGTCATACGTGAAGAATCTGTACCCCAAATCTCCCGGATTTCCCGCGTGTCGCTCCTCCCGACGCTTCCCTTGCTGCATCTTGGGCTCAGGGCGCAGCAAGGCTTAGGCCTGCTTTGATTCCGACCAAGACTCCTGCCCTGGCGCAAGCCCTGGCACCCGGCCAAAAGACGCTGCGTACAAGCCCCATGCTCCCTTGTGCCGCCACAAGGTGCACCAAGAGGCGACCATTGAGTCGCGGATCTCGAACACTTGGGGTCTCTTGCAAGCCCTAATCCCCTGAACCCGGCCCTTTGCTCTTCTGACATTCGCACCTGTGCCATTGCCTCGTAGCCCCTGCAGCGCTGCAGACGGCCACTGCGAGGGGGTACTGGGGCATTTCTCCTGCATGCGACGCTTCCCTGGCAAGCCCTGCAAATGGTCGCATTCACTTCGTGCGCCATTTGCGCCCGGACATCCTGCCATGCGCGCGGCCTTTGCGGGCAAAACGACCCTGGCGCACCTCGTGTTCGGCCGTGATACCGGGCCAGGGGCATGCCATACTTTCCACAAATGAGCTCAAGATGCCGACATCACTGGCACGAGCTGGGAATACCGTATTCCTGTACCCGCATACAGTGATATACTGCCTTTGGAGGCCAAATCTCCTTCATCTGTGCATCAATATATGTACATTTCCCGATATTGCCCTATTGGTGCAAATTGCATCAATGTGCGTCAAAATTTCTACAGAATGGCACCATTCTTTTTGACGCATGTGCACCAATAATCCGCTCGCACGGCCCTGCACTTTCCCCAATGCCCGCAAGGGTGACGTTTACCTGACTCTGGCGCACACACAAGGCCACTCACTGTTCGCCCGGGGCATACCGCTCTGCGCATTGGGCCGCAAAAAAGGGCGAACACCCAAAGGCATCCGCCCTGGCCGGGGTCACCCCCGGCTCTCCTTTTTCCGAAGTTTAGGGAAGCTTGTTGTATTGGTCGTCCGTGACGGGTTCGAGCCAGTCGTTGCTTGCGTTTTCACCCGGAACTGCGATGGCGATGTGCACAAACCAGCTGTCCTTCGCAGCTCCGTGCCAGTGCTTGACACCTGCGGGAATGTAGACTGTATCGCCGGTCTTCAGTTCCCTGGCTTCCTTGCCCCATTCCTGGTACCAGCCCCGGCCTGCAGTGACGAGCAGGATCTGGCCGCCGCCCTTGGTGGCGTTGTGAACGTGCCAGTTGTTGCGACACCTGGGCTCGAAGGTCACGTTTGAGACGTTGACGCCTTCCCTGACCAGGGGCGCAAGGTAGCTTGTGCCGATAAAGTACTTGGCGTAGGCCTTGTTTTCCTCACCCTTGGGGAAGGGTCCGAGATTTTCCGTGCTCATGCTTTTCTCCCCGGAGGTCCCTGCAGATGCTGCCATACCCTGGCAAGGGCTCAAAACAAGAGCGCAGAAGAGGGCGGCTGCGAGAAGGCGTTTGGTCCAGGAAAGCGCTGAATGTTTCATTTGGAACCTCTAGTTGTATGTAGTTGTCTGTTTGGGCCCTGGAAGCAAGCCTTGCTGAGCGCGCAACACTCTCCCCCGGGCAGGAATGACCTTCCCTCATTCATACGCAAGGTAGTGCCCCTTCTGCCAGTGGCAAAAAAGCCAAATACTTGCCCAATTGTGCCTGTCCCATGTATTGCAAGGGCAGGGAAAGACTTTGTTACAATCTTGCAAGACGCTGAAATACATGTCTTTTAACGATTTTTTACCACATCCACTCTGGATCTTTGCCGTCAAAAACTGTATATATCCCGTACTGGGAAGTGTACATAGCCTTCCCCCAAAGCCCTCTCCCATTGCCCCAAAGGCCTTGTGGGACTGGCGAAAAACATACCTTGCAAGGCTGACAGTCAAACAACAGGTGCAGAGCATGTATACAGAAAATGTCTTTACCCGCGAGCAGAGCAACGCGGAAATGCTTTCCATGCTTGACGAGCTGCGCGCCCTGGTAGACAGGCAGAGCGCAGGTTCCTCGGGCGTCATCGCGACTTCCGTCCCCACGCTCAACACAGTGCGCCTGAACCGCACCACAGGCACGGATCACTGCCTCGAAAGGCCTCTGGTCTCCATCGTGCTGCAGGGATCGAAACACATTTCCTGCGGCATACGCGAGACCTCGCGCGAGCTCCATCTCACAGAGGGCAACAGCCTTCTTGTGGCAGTGGACATGCCCACATCCTCCACCATCATCGTGGACAGCAACAAGCCCTTCCTGGCCATCTTTGTCTATCTCGACAAGAGCACCCTGCTGGATCTGACCCTCAAGATGAACTCGACCAAACAGATTCAGCTCCCTGCCATGGAACGGGAGAATATCGGGGGCGCTGCCGTGGACATGGTGGATGCGGACGTCCTTTCCTGCATGCTCCGCCTTGCCCGCCTGTGGGACAAGCCCGAGCAGATAGCCGTGCGCGCGCCCATCATCCTGCACGAGCTGCACTACGTGGTCCTTGCCGGCCGCTACGGCCACCTTCTGCAAAAACTCTACCGCAGGGACAGCCAGAACAGCTCCGTTGTGCAGGCCATTGCCCTTCTGAAGCAGGATCTGGCAAGCCCCCTGCGCGTCAACGATCTCGCCCGCCAGGTGAACATGTCCGTCTCGAGCCTGCACCGCCACTTCAAGCAGCTCACAGGCTACAGCCCCCTGCAGTACAGAAAGCAGCTGCGCCTATTGGAAGCTCGCCGCCTCATGTTCTCGGAAAACGAGCAGGCTGCCTCTGCAGCCATGATTGTGGGCTACGAGAGCGTCACCCAATTCAACAGGGAGTACAAGCGAATGTTTGGCGAACCCCCGCACAGGGACATTCGCAGACTGCAGGCAATCTAGGCCCATACATATAATATATGAAGGGTGATCCCCTTCGAAAAACAAGAACGGCACAGCGCTGAACAAAATCAGTGTTGTGCCGTTCTTCGTGAGAGTCTCGGAAAATCCCGTGCCCTTTGGTCCTAGTCTTTCGAGGATGTCGCCTCTATGAGTGCTCGCAGCTCCTTTCCGGGAGAAAAGCGCGGCATCCTGCGCGCCGGAATAATCATGGCCTCGCCAGTGGAAGGGTTGCGGGCCTTGCGCTCCTTGTGCTCGCTCAGCTTGAATGTGCCAAAGCCCCCAAGCGTTATGGAGTCTCCCCTGATCATGACTTCGGAGAGCGAGGACAAGGTGGCCTCGAGGATTTTGGCTGCGCTCACCTGGGTTATGCCTGCCTTTGCGGCAATCTGTCTGACAAGATCTGCCTTGGTCATGGAACCCCCTTATTTTGTGTGTAGTATTTTTTTGTGCCCCCCTGGAAGGCGTGAGCGCGCTTTCCAAAGGCTGCTTGATTTTCAGGCGGGCTGGACTGCGCAGGTCAAAGAGGGTAGCAAGGGGCATACAAAAAAGGAGGCCCCTCATGAGCTCACCACTTTTGCGCATTGCCGGCATCGAAGACGAGAGCATCGTGGACGGCCCTGGCATACGCATGTGCGTCTTTGTGCAGGGCTGCACGCACAACTGCCCTGGCTGCCACAACCCGCAAACCCATGCCCTGGACGGTGGAACCGTCATGTCCGCAGAAGAGATCTGGCAGCTTTTTGCCCAGGATCCCCTGCTTTCGGGAATCACCTTCTCCGGTGGCGAGCCCTTTTTGCAGCCTGAGGGGCTTGTCTGGCTTGCCAAAAAAGTCCACGAGGCAGGCAAAACCGTCTTTGCCTACTCTGGCTTCACCTATGAGCAGCTGCTTGCCCGCGCCATGGAGGACAGCCACACAGAAGAACTTCTTGGGCAAGTGGACTGGCTTGTGGACGGCCCCTATGTAGAAGCCCTGCGCAATCTCGAGCTGGAATTTCGCGGAAGCTCCAACCAGCGCCTTTTGGAGAAAACGGACATGGAAGAGCTTGCCCGTCTCTGGAAACAGCAGAACGCCAGGGCGCGCTGACAGGGCAAAACGTCCGCGCCCAGGCGTTGAATGGGGGAGGGGTGGGCTCTCCTCCCCCAATCCTTGTCCGTTTTTTAGAGGGAAGCGGCCACGGACTTTGCAAAGTCCTCAATTTCATCCGGAGCAGCGGAAGCGTCTCCGTCCACCTTCAGGCCACCGGCAATGATGGTAGCACCGGCTTCCCTGGCAGCTTCCTCGATCACCTCCACAGAGCCGCAGAAATGCTGGTAGGAGGAGTCACCGGAGGCAAAGGCAGCCACCTTCTTGCCGGAAAGGCCCATGGAGCCAATGCCCTCGAACACGGGCACAAAGTCGTCCTGCAGCTCGACATCCTCGTCGCCCCAGCAGCTGCAGCCCATGAGGACAGCATCGTAGTCCTTCGCAATGTCTGTGCAGTCGCTGATGTCGGCCGCGTTTTTTACTTCGACGCTGTGACCAGCGCCTTCGATGAGAGAAGCGACCTTGCCGGCAATGCCTTCGGTGTTGCCGGTAGTGGAACCAAAGATGATGAGAACCTTGCTCATGTGATGCTCCTTCAAGATGGTGTAGAGGGTTGTGTGTTTGTCTATTTGAGGAGGGGATACCCCTTGTCGGCTAATCGTTGTGATCGTGCCCTTCAGAGCAGCAGGGACCACCGGTCACCTGGCAGCACTTGTCCCCGCAGCGTCCGCCGCAGCGGCACTTGTGGGGGCGCCTTGCAAATCTTCCGCTGGCTGCCTGTGGAACGCTTGAGGCCTGCCCCCTTTCCCGTACAACAAGGACGCGGTTGCCTGTGCTTGCCAGATTGAAGCCCAGGGGGCCCTTGAAATAGATGCTGTTCGCAGGCAGGGAAGTTTCCTTCAGGACACTTTTGAGGGACATGGCTGCCTGTGGCTTCATGTCGTTCAAATCGCGCACGTCCACAAAGAGCCTGCCGTCAGCCCTGGCGTGGTCTTTCAGAAGCACAGAGACGGAAGAGAGTGCTTCCCTGTCGGGCTCCCTGCGCAGTTTCAGGTGAAGGTTTCTGCCGTTGCTGTGAAAACTGAACAGGGGAAGCTTGTCTTGCATGGTTGACTCCCGGGTTGATGGTGAAATTGAAAACCTAATTCATATTTTCCTTCTGAGAGGCAATTTATATGAAATAGAATTTCAAAGTCAACACCTGGAGATCACTTTTTTGGGCTATGACAGGCAGGATACGGGAAGGACAAGTCCCCTTGTCCCTGCGGAACTCGCGGCACTTTTTTCACATTTCGGGAACGAGCAGCTTCGCTTTTTCAGTCGCAGGAAATCTCAGTTGTGAAGGCTGCTCAAGGGAGCCAGGCGTGCCATGAAGCCAGCCACCTGGGGACTGGGCCTTTTGGCATAAAGTATGCCGTAGGGGATTACGCAGTCCGTGACCAGGGGTATGGTCACAAGGTTCGGGTGCACGTCCTTCCAGGCCTCCAGGGTCAGCAAAACGCACTCCCTTTGCTCGCACATGTTGAAGGTTTCCACATCATAATAGTAGTCCGTCTCCTCGATTGCGATGTCCGGGTGTTCTTCCTTGAGAGAGGCTGCAAAGTTGTCGAGGATCTCCGTATCCCCCAGGCGTACCATCATGAGCCTTTCCCCACCTAGTAGTCTATAAATTTTGATTTGCTAATTTACAGAATAAATCATAAATACAATCTTATGTAATATGGCGTAATATTTGCTTGAAATAGTGTTTGAATTTAATTTTAAACTTATTCGAATTTTGGGTATAAACTTTGAAGTTTTATCCTTGCATCATCAATTGTGAATTGCCAATTTACTTTTGCATGTTTATTATTTCTATTATTTTGCCATATTGTAATTAAGCGCTGTATTTCATGAAGTGTTGGTATTCTTTGACTGAGACACTGTCTAACAAGAACACTAAGTTCAGATTCTGCTATATTTAACCAACTTCAATGTTTTGGAGTATAGTGAAATTCAAATTTTGTTGATAATTTGCGTGCTTCAGATGGTGGAAATGCTTCATAAAAAGATCCAGTTGTGTGCGTATTAAGATTGTCCATAACAATAATAATTTTAGAAGCATATGGATATAATTCTGATAAATTTTTCATAAAAATTGCCCAATCAGTCTTACAACGATGTTCAGTGGCTTTAACGTATCTCCTACCTCCTAAAGGCTCCACTGCCATGAAAATATTGGCAACACCATTTCGTTTATATTCGGGATCTATCTTTTTAACTTTCCCTTCTTTCGTTGGAAGGGGTTTATGTATTTCTTCTATAAGTTGTTTTGGAGATTCGTCCATACATATAACAGGAACATCAGGATTATATGGTAACTTGTATACGGCAAGAATATCTTCCATATTTGCCACAAACTGTGCATTTTCTTTGGGAGGAATTTTATAATATTCACTCAAATGGGGTTTGATATTTTTTTTGAAGAATGTTGTGGATCGTCATGCGTGATATTGTAGTTACTATACCTTCATCAATCAATTTCTGTTGAATCATTCCTAATGTCCAGCGTGAAGCTCCATCTGGTGTTTCACTACATGCTATTCTAGTAATATGAGCCTCAGTATCTCCATCAAATTTACGATATCTTGTTGATATATCTTGAACTTTTCTGTTTATTGCAGCTTCTATACCTTCTTCAACAAATTTTTTCTTCATCCTCATTAATGTGACTATACTAATAGAAACCATATCACTAATATCTTTCAAAGTTTTATTTTTCTTATTAAAAGGACCTTCATCAAGCAATAATAAAGCTTTAGCTTTTTTAGCTGTCTGAGTTTCTGGTTTCTTAACAATGATTTCATTTAACAATATGATTTCTTTTTGTTCTAATATAATTTTATAATGATTATACTTGCTAGTGTTGTTTTTATTAATTAACACTCTCTTTTGTTTTGGTTGAAGAAAATTAATTCCAGATGAAATATATCCTTTTCTTATGTTTAATACAGTTAAACTACTAATATTAAACTTATTACATATTGATTCTATATTAAGTTGAAGAGCTTTTGAAAATATGCTTCTGTTACATGCTAAAATTATGTGGGCATTTCTATTGACTTTGCTGTTTTCGTCAGTGGATTCTATGATTTTTTTGATAGCCTGAATTTCTTCATAGCTCAAATTAATTATGTATCTTTCCATTTTTTTTCCTCTCTTCAAAAGAAAATCAAAAATGGTCAATTTTAAATCAAATATTCAGAAAAACACAGGGTTAAGTCTGGAAGCAATTCGGCTTCCAGCCATTCAGGCTATCCTATAATAAATTTCTAATATTTTTTCACGTCAAAATTTATCGACTACTAGGTCCGAAAGCTCTATGCGCTCCCTTCCCGCCAGCCTGTGGTTCTTGGAAAGGCTCACAGTGAGTCTGTAGCTTCCGAGCACAAGATAGCTTGCCTGCTCCTGCATGCGCTTCGAGTTGAAGACACCAACAAGAATGTCGATATTCGAGCCAAGCGAAGAGATGAGGGACAGTATCTTCTCCCTGTTGTCGTCATAGGGGACCACGCGAAACCTGAAGCCCGAAAAAAGCTCCCTGTTGTCCGCCACCATGTCCATGATGCGTGTGCAGGGATTGAGCATGGAAGATCCCACCCGTATGGTCCGCTCGTCGCGCTCCTGCGCGGCCTTTGCCCGTGCGAGAGCCCTTTCTTCTTCCTCCTGCATGCGCAGTCCCTCTTCGTAGAGCGACTGCCCGGCAGACGTGAGCCTGACACCCCTGCTGCTGCGCTCGAAGAGTGTCAGCCCCAGCCTGTACTCCATGGCGTTGATATGCTTCATCACCGCCACAGGCGTCATGTGCTCGAAAAGCGAGGCCTTTGTGAAACTTCCGCACTCTGCCACGCGCAAAAATATCCGCATCTGCTGACTGAGCATGCATGCCTCCCGGGGCTATTAACTCATGGTTAAGACTCTTAGACCATTTTGCTATTCCGTAGCAAGGCCCTTTTTCCTATTGCATGAATACGGGGACTCTCCCCAGGGAGGACAGCATGAGACACAAAAACATTTGGCACCTTGGCTCTGCCTGCGTGCTGGCTCTTGCCCTGATGTTTGCGCAGGGCGGGCAGGCGCTTGCGCAAAAGTCCGAACAGGGCCTCATAGTCCTTGCCACCATGGGAAGCCTTTTCTTTGGCGGAAGCGTTATCCACAGGGCCGACGGGGAGACCTTTCACGGGGACCATGGCTACGCGCAGTTCTACGTCCCGGAAAAGGCCAGGGACTATCCCCTCATCCTCTGGCACGGCGTAGGCCAATCCGGCAAATGCTTCGAGTCCACCCCTGATGGCCGCGAGGGCTATCAGGCCATTTTGCCACGGCATGGCTGGGGCACCTACATCATCGATCAGCCGCGCAGGGGCAGGGCTGGCTACACAAGCGAAAGGATCGAGCAAAGTGTGGATCCCACGACTACGAGGGAAAGCTTCACCTGGAACGCCTTTCGCAACGGCCTCTGGGTTCCGCCCGGCAAGGCAAGCCTCTATCCCGGTGTGCGCTTTCCATCTGATCCTGCCTCCATCGAGCAGTTCTTCCGCCAGCAGACCCCGGACACAGGGAGCGAGCCCAGAGACAATGAACATCGCGCCTTCATGGGGAAAGCCATGGCTTCCCTTCTTGAGCGCACAGGCCCTGCCATCCTTGTCACCCACTCCAACAGCGGCCAGTACGGCTGGTTTGCCGGCATGTTTGCCTCCGACTCCATACGGGCCATTGTCGCCTTTGAGCCAGGCCAGCTTGTCTTCCCGGACGATGAACCAATCCCCGATGTGCCAGTGAAGGACAAGTTCATAGCCAAGCTCATGCAGGGAGGTGCCAGCCAAAGAATTCGAAAGGCTCACCCGCATGCCCATCCTTCTCATCTACGGCGACAATATCAGCGAAACCATAAGCGACATTCTTCATGTGGAGGTGTGGCGCATCTCCAAGGCCAGAGCTCGCGCCTTTGTGGATGCCATCAACCGCCGCGGCGGGGACGCAACCCTGCTTGTCCTTCCGGATATGGGGATTAGGGGCAACACCCACGCGCCCTTTGCGGACACCAACAACCTTGAGGTTGCGCGCCTCATGGAAGAGTGGCTGCACAAAAAGGGCCTTGATGGCTCAGGTCATCCCCACACTGGACCCATGCCTGCAAAGACTTCCCGGGTGACCATTCCGCTGCAAAAGTAGTGCGACAGCAGATTGGCGAAACAGAGTTTAGCCAATCTGCGGTGTCTGGGGGGCTGTCGCTACAGGCCCATCTGCTTCAGCGTGGCCCCTGCCAGGGCAGAGCAGGGGTTGCCAAGGGGTTCCAGGACCTCGAAGTGGTTGTACTCCTGAAGGACCATGCTCTGCACATCCTTTCCCTTCTCCCTGCACTTTTGGGCAAACTCGTCCGTCTGGCGAATGAACTCCGGCGTTTCCAGCGAGCCCCTGACAAGAAGGAGCGGGGCATTGATGCGATCAATATGCCTTTGCGGACTCAAGGCCTCCTCGCTCTCGTCCGTGATGTGCACATAGCTGCTTCTGATGGAGAGGCGAACCGGCTTCAGGTCGAACATCCCGCTGCAGCACATGCCTCCCTTGAGGACATTTGCCGGAAGGCCGTATTTCGTCCAGTCCGTTGTGAGCAGTACTGCGGCAAGATGCGCTCCAGAGGAATGGCCGGACACAAAGATGCGCTCCCTGTCGCAGCCAAGCTTGTCTGCCGCCGCGTACACAAAGCGGACAAGCCTTTGCAGCTGACCTGCGAGATAGCCCAAATCCCCGTCCGCGTCTTCCACAGAGGAAAAGTCCGGAATGATGCAGGCAGCTCCCGCCATGACAAAGGGGGCTGCCACAAAGCTGTACTTTTCGGCTGTCCCTGTCTTCCAGGCTCCGCCGTGGATGAAGATGTTCACGGGCGCCTTGTCCCCTTTTGCCCTGAAGAGATCCAGGGCCTCGACCATTTGCCTGCCATAGGGGATGCGCTCAGGTTTCCCCAGAAGAGAACGTGTGTAGGCGCTGGCAAGGGCGTAGCGTCTGCTCACCTGCACTGCGTTGGCAGCGTACCTGTCCTGGGTGTAGGCGTCGTCCAGTTCCTTTTGGGTCATGTTGAGCCAGACCTTTGGTTCCGCAGCATGGGCCACAGTGGCTCCGGCAAGGGCTGCGGCCGCAAGGGAGCCGACCCTGATGAAGTTTCTTCTGTCCATATCCAAAATCTCCAGAGGGCCTATGGCCCACAAACAGAAGGTTCGTGCACAAAAAAGGCCATTTTCCCGAGGGTGTTCCCGAAAAAACGGCTTCACGTCAGAGGCATTCCTGACGGACAGAAAGTAGTCGCCAGCCGCAGGCCCTGTCAATGCCAGCAAAGTACCTGCCGAAGCAACCCCGAAGCGTACCCCTGCTTCTACGGCTTTTGCAATTGCCATGGGACAGGCAAACCGGGCACTTGTTATTGGAGCCTTTGTCCTCTATTCTGACACATATTTTCAGACCGTTGCGTCCCGCGTCCCTTGCGGGGAGCCTGGACGCAGTGAAGACACACAGGGAAAACACTAGCGGCTGGCAGGACATGTCGCAGCATATGGAGTTGGGGGGTATCATGGAGAACACATCCAAAGACAATGTCATTGTTTCCTGGGTGGGAGCAGAGGACGTACGAATTGCCCGCGCCTTTTGCGCAAGAAACGGCATTGACGGCACAAGGGAAGAGGACATCCGCTCCTGCACCGTGCTGGACGGGGAGGGCGCAAACGGCCCTGTGCGCACCCTGACAGACTGGCTTTCCGCAAGGCAGATCTATCTTCTTGCTGCAGCGGACACTGCCAGGGACGCGGGGCTTTTGCGCGCCTTTGTGGAACGCGGAACAAAGGCAGCCTGCACAGTGGTCGAGACAGGCGTCACGGATCCCTTCTCCCACGAAGAGGTGTGGCAAGCCACCGAGGCCTTCCTTGCCAGGAACTGGAGTGCCGATGAGGCCGCTTCCTTCAGCTTCCATCTCACGGCCGGGACACCTGCCATGCAGGCGGCCCTTTTCTACGCAAGCCAGGTCCGCTACGCCGGTGGTCACGCCTGGCGCACCGTAGACCCGGCCCATGCCGCTGCCGACGGCACACAGTGCCATGAGGTTCGCCTGCCCTTCAGGCTGCCCGCAGAGCTCTGGTCCGCTCCCCTGGACGTTTGCCTTGCCGACGCAGCGCTCTCCTCGGAAATCCTCAAGATCTACGCGCCCGTGCGCGCCATAAGCATCCTCGTCACGGGCGAGACAGGCGTTGGCAAATCCTTCTTTGCCAGGCAGATCCACGAGGCCTGTGCCGGGCACAGGAACAACTTTGCAGAGGTCCACTGTGCAACCCTTGCGGCAGGCCCGTTTGCGGACTTTGCTGCTGCCCTCTTTGGCAGACAGAGCGAGGAAGGCCCTTGCCCCGGAGCCTTCGAGAAGGCCCGCGGCGGCACCCTCTACCTGAACGGCGTTGAACATTTGCCCGCAGAGTGGCAGGCCGTTCTTGTGCGCACCCTGACAGAACGCGAGTACGAGGTCCCAGGCGGTGCAAAAAGGCGCGTGGACAATGTGCGCATTGTCGCCTCCACGGCAAGGGAGCTTGCCCTGGATGTGAGCGCTGGCCTTTTCAGGCAGGATCTTTTCACCCTCATTGCCATGTGCCCTGTGCGCCTGCTCTCCCTGCGCGACATCATTGCCTCCGACAGCGGGCGCTTTGCCGCCATCATCGAGGAGATTCTGGCCTCCCTTGGCCGCGAGGCCAATGAGCTTTCCCGCTCCTGGCAGCTCACTCGCGATGCCATGGACATGCTCAGGGCCTGCCCCTGGCCCGGCAATGTGCAGGAACTGCGTCAGGTTCTGCTGCTCTCCTGCGTGCGGGCTCTTGCAAGGCAAAGCGAGGTCATTACAGGGCAAGATATCGAGCGCCATCTCACCATGGTGCGCCCGCAGGCCCCTGCCGTTTGCACACCCGAACCGGCAGCTGCTCCAGCGACTCTTGTTGCCCCTGTGGCTCCCGCTCCCGTTGTCGAGGAAAACGCGCCCGCAGCCTTGGTCCAGAAGGTCGAGGAAGAGCCCGAAGCCCTGGTTCAGGCAGAGATTGCACAAGAGGCTGCGCAAGAATCCGTGCCCGAGGCTCCAGCACCTGTGGCTGTCTCTTCCGCAAGCGAAGAGGCGGACGATTTCCTGCCCTCAAATCTCGAACAGTGGCTGGCCGACAAGCGCATGGAATTTATCAACAAGGCCCTTGTCATGTGCGACGGTTCCAAGGCCAGGGCCGGCAAGCTTCTGGGCCTGACCTATCAGCAGATGCTCTATTTCGAAAAGCGCGCTGGCCAGCCTGTCACGGGCAGGAGGGGCAGACGCAGAAAGAACGCAGAAGAAATACCCGCAGAGGAGGTCGCAACCGGATTCGAAACAACATCTGCCATTGCCAAAGAGCCCTCCCAGCCCGAAGCTCCGGTAGATATGCTCGAAGAAGGCGCTGCCTCCCAGGACGTTCCCCAGGATGCACCCCAGGAAAGCACGCCTATAGTCGCAGAGCAGTCCCTTTTTGCCAGCGCAGTGCTTGACGCAGAATCCGTGAACGCGAAGGCTGAAGAGGAGGTGAAGGCTGAAACGGACGCGAACGCCCAGCCCGAGGGCGGAAACAGCTCAGAGCCCTCCATCGATGAGATAGCCAACCACATCGTGGCGCAGATGCTCAAATCCGACAACGGCAAGGACGAATAGCCCGTCTCCAACCCCTCAGTGAATACAAATCCCCCGCCCAATGGACGGGGGATTTCTTGTTACTGGCATGCCGAAATACGACATTGTGCCTCTGTGGCTCATGCCAAGGACAGGCTGAGGCCTTTTCCGGACAAGTGCCAGCTATTGTTTTCCCAATGAGGCAAGGGCCTTGCGGCTTTCCTGAAGCCACAGTCTGCACACCTCGCGGCCAGCCCTTGCCGCTCTCCCTCCCAGCCTTTGAGCGTCTTCGCGCAAGGCACAAGGGTCGATGCCAGCATAAGCCAGCTCGCAGCAGTGTCCCACAAGCCAGGACTCCATTTTGCTTGCATCCGCTTCCACGTGAAACTGCAGGGCGAGCTGCCCTTTAGCAAGGGAAAAGGCCTGGTTGGGCGTAATCTCGGACGAGGCAAGAAGAGTGGCGCCTTCGGGCAAATCAAAGGTGTCCCCGTGCCAGTGCAAGACTGGTGCCGATTCGAGGGGAGCAAGAAGGCCTCCCTTGTGGCACAGGCTCACTGTACCCCAGCCAATTTCCTTTTTGGGCCCCGGGTAGACCCGCGCGCCTCGGGCATGTGCCATGTACTGGGCACCAAGACAGATGCCGAGCAGGGGAAGGCCCGCCTCAAGGCGTTTTTTCACAAGGGCTGTTTCCTCCTGCACAAGGGGATAGCGATCCTCATCCCCCACGCCTATGGGACCGCCAAGGACAATGGCAAGATCCGCGCCAAGGAAGGTAGCCTCGTCGCGGGGACTTTCGCAGTCCCAATACTCGTAGGTGATGCCTTCCTCGCTAAAGACGTCGCAAAAGACGCCCAGATCCTCAAAGGCTACGTGGCGAATGACTATGCAGTGCATGGTGTGTGTACTCCCTGGGGGAATGGACAAAGATGGAAAAAAGATGGGATGGACAACCAGAAAAAGTCAGGGGCTCTCCGAGCCAAAGGCAAGGTAGCCCCCGACAGCAAGGATCACAACCCAGCCGCCATAGAAAAGGATTGTGTTGAGCAAGAGTCCCTCCTCAAGGCAGGCCGACTTTTCCAGGTGATGGTTGATGCAACGCCTTGTTCTTAGAGGACAATGGTGCCAAACGTGATCAACAGACCTCCAATAATGAAAGCCTTGCCCCATGCCTCAACGGTTCTGCCTTCGTGCTGCACGATTTCGAAACGGATTTGGGTACGTACCATTTTCAGCTCGTGGCTCACACTGTATACATCCACCCTACGCTTGAGTTCCTCACGCAAGGCCTCAATCTGCCTGTCCCTGCGGGCGAGTTCGGACTGAAATTCCTCCCTGATTTCTTGTCTGATCGCATCGAGTTCACAACTGTCCATGGTTTCCTCCGCGATATCCTCTTCTTGCGTGTTCCACAGACGCAACTCTGAGGAGAAGGCTACCGTTCGCAAACGGACTTCGAGTCTGCCGGCGCCTGTTCCCTCTCGCACGCAGTATATTCCCTGAGCGTCGAGCAAACCGTAATCCTGTAGGATGCGAACAGACTTTCCCTGCCTTCCTTCTGGCAGAGACGGTGCTGCACATCGTTGCGCCAGCGCTCCACTGCAGTCTTGTCTGTCCAGACGTTCATGGAAAGGATCTTGCCGTCCTCGGAAAGGCTTGCGAAGCTCTCTGCGCGGACAAAGCCCTCGTAGCCAGCAAGCAGGGGCTTGAGCATGGCAGCAAGGTCAGGTACTGCAGTAGGCTTCACCTCGAAAAGGACACAATGTTCCCCTGTCTATGCTCCAGAAAGCAGTCCCTGTCGTGGGAATCGATGATGCCCACGGACTGCAAATAGGCGTAGACAGTTACAGTGCCCACAAACTGCATGCCGCGAGCCTTCATGTCCCTTGCGACCTCGTCCGAGAGGGGAGAGCGGGTCTGCCCGGTCTCGTGGATCACGGCCCCCCTTGTGAAATGCCACAAATAGGCCGCAAAGCTGCCCCACTGCCCCCTGATGTCGCGAAACACCCTGGCGTTGTTCACGGCTGCCCGTATTTTGCGGCTGTTGCGGATGATGTCCCCGTTCTCCATGAGGGAGGCTATCTTTTCCTCTCCAAAGGCGCAGACAGCGTCCAAGTCGAAGCCGTCAAAGGCCTGTCTGAAGGCCTCTCTCTTGTTGAGGACGCATTCCCAGGAAAGGCCGGCCTGAAAGGTTTCCAGCACCAGCATCTCGAAGAGTATGGCATCGTCGTGCACAGGCTTGCCCCATTCCTCGTCGTGATAGCGAATGTAGGCCGGATTCTTGGGGTTTGCCCATTTGCAGCGCTTTCTTCCGTCAGGCCACTCCATGTTGCATTCTCCTACAGTGCCGTTCCCTTGCGTGGCACAAAAAACCTTGTTGTATCGCACCCTTCCAGGGTGAGCAGTTTGACTTTGAGCTCGATGCCGCCAGCGTAGCCTGTCAGGCTGCCGTTTGTTCCCACCACCCTGTGACAGGGGATGATGACGGACACAGGGTTGTGGCCCACAGCCCCACCCACAGCCTGGGCGGACATGCGGGGTATCCCTCTTTTTTGGGCTATTTCCCTGGCTATGGCCCCATAGGTCGTAGTCTGCCCATAGGGGATTTTCAGAAGCTCCGCCCAGACGGCCATCTGAAAGACAGTCCCTGTGAGGTGAAATGTGGGCAAAAAGTCCGGTTCCTGCCCCGCAAAGTAGGCGTCCAGCCATCGCCTTGCACAGGCTATGTGCTCTGTTTCCTTCTCTTGGCGCTCCATGTCCATTCCTGAGGCAAAGTATTTTTGCCCCTGGAACCACACGCCGCAAAGGCCCATGTCATCGCTGGCAAGATACATCTCTCCCAGAGGGGATTGGTAGACACCCGTATAGTGCATGGATTACGCCTCCCAGGGATTGCCCCAAATATTAGTTCTGCTTGATTGCCTTTGCGACATCCTCAAGAGATGTCGCCATACCTGCAACTACAATCAGCTTGGAGAGCCTGCTGTCGTCCTCCATTTTTTTTAGATTCGACTCTATATCCTGAGGAAGTTCACCAAATCTTGCCTGAAGAAGTTGAATAATACCCTGCTGTGTTTGGGCTCTAGCTTCTGTCTTGCCTTCAGTCAATCCATCTTCGTAGAGAAATGGGAACCATGATTTTAAGACTTCCATACGCTCTGCATCAAAATTTGAATTCATAACATACTCCTTAATATTGTATTTTGCTTGTGATGCGATTTCAGAATGTGCTTTCTCTGTATATGATATGAAATCATTCCAATCATCACCTATTTTTTCATTTTCCTTTTTACTCCATAATTTACTTGTACATATGATTAATACTTCTAAAATTTTATCTGCAGAATTTTTCTGTAAATGACATTTCAAAAGCATAATCATTGCATTTTCTACAGGTTTTCTTTTTAATTTTTTCCATGGTATATCATTGAGACTACAGAGAAATATTGGAAAGTTAGGGCTGATTTCTCTCAGTATAGAATCATTACAGAATAATTCTCTCAACAGCTTGCCATCCCATGCTTGTTTTCCATGATAGAAAACAACAGGGATAACGAAAGGAATTACTCCAGTTTTTTCAAATGTTTTGTTTTTTATTGTTCTATTCCAAAGACCAAGCATATAATTCAGCAACTGGATTGAAATTGTAGGCTCAGGCTGCGACTTATGCTCAAAAAGAACATACACAGACCCTGTTCGCCGCTTTTCGTTCTGCAGGTGAACACAAGATCGGCAATGTACTTTTCATATTCCCCGGTTATGAAGGTTTCCCCGGTTGGTTCGAGACTACTCAAATCCAGTCTCTTGCATACCCTGGCAGGCAGAGTTTGCTCCAGCAAATTGGCCATGTTCTGCGGGACGCCAAAATAGTTCTTGGCCATCCTGTCGTGAATATCCCTTGGGTGAGTTGTGGATGCCGCAGATGAGCTCATAGAAACCTCGTTTTCCTTTTCTCATGAAAAGTTACGCACTTTTCAAGGCTTTGTCCAACTGTGACGGAGTGGTCGACATTGGTTGTGCCTGTACAATCCAGCAGAATCGCTGCGCCTTGTGGCACCAGTCAGAACTTTTTGCAGGGACTCATGAGCCCCTGACAGGTTCATATTGCATGCTTTTGCCTGTCCTCGCAAGCAAAATTGTGCGCTTTCGACAACCCTGTTTTTCTGCATGGAAAACAAGGGGATATGAAAAAAGGATGCGCCCGCGCTTTTCGGCAACGGACACATCCTTCAAAAAGTGTCTGGGCTTTACGCCCTTGTCTCAGTCAGGCCAATGGTTACTTGGCCGCCACCTTTTCCTGATCCTTCCACACCTGTTCCGCAGGAGGCAACACAGGGAGGAGCTTCAGCCAGGGGTTGGTCTGCAGGTGAGCAGGATCCTGCTGCAGCTTTCTGCTGTGTTCCAGGATGGGCGGAACGATTGTCTTGATGTCGCCGGCCAGGGCAGGGCTGATGGCGTAGTTGGTGGCCTGTTCGGCCAGGGCCACAGCCTGCATGCTGAATTCGGCAGAGGACATCAGGGTGTCCAGGGTCTTGGTGGGGTTGTGGAAGCCAACGCTGTTTTCCGCGGACACGTAGTCCCAGAAGATCTGGCCCTTGCGCACCAGATCGCGAGCCTGTTCCATGAGCTCTGCATGCTTGGCGTTGAGGGCTGTGGGGTTGTTGGCAATATATTCGTTGGCAAGACGCACTGCCTCGTGGGCGCGCACGGAAGCTTCCTGAGCCTTCAGAAGCTGGGCAAAGCTTCTCTTCTGGATGTAGAGTACGCGTTCACGCAGGAAATCTGCGGTCTTGTCTGCATGACACTGACGGCAGGCGCGCAGTTCGGGATCCTTCAGAGGAGAGGTCATCCAGTGGCTGGACACCTTCTTGCCGTCCACGCGCTGGTAGGGCATATGGCAGTCCGCGCAGGAGACACCGGCAGCGCCATGGGGGCCGTCGACAAAGGTCTCGTACTCGGGATGCTGCATCTTGATCATCTTGATGCCGGAAGCGGCATGGATCCAGTCATAGAAGGGGGTTTCCTTGCCATTGGCATCCTTTGCGCCATGCCCCTTGTAGTACTGGTAGATTTCTTCAGGACCAAAGCCGTTGTCCCAGGGGAAAACGGGCCTTGCGGCAGGGCCATTGTCCTTGTGGGTGAAGTAGTATTCCACGTGGCACTGGGCACAGACCAGGGTACGCTTCTCGTTCCTTGTGAGCTTGTCCCAGTCCTTGCCGGAGCGCTTCAGCCAATCCTTCAGGGGCTCGGAGTAGGGGCGCAGTTCCATGGTCTTGGGATCATGGCAGTTTGCGCAACCGATGGTCTCGTCCTTCTCGTCGATGGCTTCCCTGGTGCGGAAGATGTTGACGTCCTTGGACCAGAACTTGTCGCCGTATTCGGCAACCCAGTTCATCATCTTCGGAGTCTTGCAGTTCCAGCAGGTGGCGGGCAGGCCGCCCTTTTCGGCGTAGCGGTTGATACGGTCGATTTCAAGGAAGTCCTTGATGGCGTAGGTGTGCCCGCGAGCCTCGTTGTACTCGTACATGAAGGGGTAGCCGAGCCACAGATTCTTCAGATAGGGCTGTGCGTGTTTCCAGCCCTTGGGCAGGGGATTCACGTCGTCGTTCTTGCGGAAGTTGACGGAGCCCTTGTATTCGGTCATCACCTGGCTCTCGTTGTTCTTCATGTACGAGGCGTACTGCAGCGGAAAGTCTTTCTGGAAATCCGAAATTCTGGTGGAATCCTGCTTGATGGACGTGTTATAGGTAGGGGCCTTCAGGTCCGTGCTCACATCGTTGCAACCACCGGCGAGGACCAGACTGAGTCCGAGACCCAGCAACACGGTCCCTCTACAAATCTTGCTAGTCATAGGCTACCGTCCTTGTGCTGATTGGCTTGTGTCTCATATGGGCCACGTTGCGGTGGCAGTCGACACAGTAGGGCTTCACGTTCATGCTGGCCACGTTGACATTCGTCTGGGAATGGCAGGCAATGCAGTTGGCATTGACAACTTCCCTGGTCACGCTGTTGGGACCAAGGGGAAGGTCGGCACCCTGCACATTGTAGACAAAGTCGCGTACCGCTTCCTTGGCCTTGAAGGGGAGCTTGGCAAGCAGATTGTGCGGTGCATGGCAATCGTTGCAGGAAAGATCCGCATGCGTGGACATCTTGTGCGTCACCCCGGCCTCGGTCATGAGGTGACATGTGGTACAAAACGGACGTGAATCGCTGACAGTCATCGCATAGGCCGCGATACCAAGCAGCACGACACCTCCGATCAAACCACACAGGAAGATTTTGATAATGGGGCTACTGCGTGGCTTATCCATTCATTTCCCTCCCTGGTCCTGCTTTCCTCCCAAGTTGGACAGGACCGGATACAAGTTGGATATGGTGCCCAGTCTAGCTAATTCTTTTTTTCACGTACCAAACAAATTTTCGTTCTGCATGTTGTTTTTGACACAGATTTTGACTTTTTTTGTGTGAAATTTTGGTAACGCCATATCCCCTCAAAAGGGCTCTGCAAGGTCCCTTGCGAAAACTACCCGAAACCAAGAGCCCTGTATCCCCCATATTTGCCAGTCTTGCGACAAATGGCACACCTTTTGTGCAAAATTCGGGAGCAGGGGCTGCATTCCTCCCCCATACACACACATTGGCTGTTGCCCGATTTGGGGTACGATCATATATATACATCTTGGGGCCAGGAGTCGGTCTCCCCAGGGGCGCAAAAAAAAGGGGCAAATGGCCTGAACCACCTGTCCCCATATCCTGCAGGATCCCGCGGATCCCTGCGTCAGGTATTTGTATCTATCCCTTGGTGTTGAGCCAGCGCGCCCACACGACACCCTCGGCAATGAGTTCGTCCTGGGTCAGCTCCTTCGCGTTGTAGAGGATGAGTGCCGAGCCCGTCTCGGTGTTCACCTCCACGGACTGTATGCCGCGCATGCCCTCAAGGCGCATCCTGGCCTCGGAAGCGACAGCGGGCTTTCTTAAGGCAGGGTGGCGCACACGCACGCGACCAGGGATAAAGCTGCGCACATAGCGCGCAAAGGAGAGCATCTCCATTTTTGAGACCTTTTCCGCCATGCCTTCCTCCTATTGGGCAGAACGAGCCTCAATGGCTTGAGGCAGTGCAAGGTCCTCGTCCTGCAGGTTGCGGCGCATGGCCCGCACGCTCAAAATCACTGTCGTCATGTTGTGCAAAAAGGCTGAGAGTGCGGGTGTCAGGATCATGAAGATACCGCCTGCAAGGAAGAGAGAGTTGCAGAGCATGGTGTAGAAATAGTTGGAATTGATGCGCTGCATGGCGCGGCGGCCAAGGCGCTTTGCCGTGATGAGGCCGGTCAGGGACGTCTCCGTCAAAAGCACGTTGGCAACACCCTGGGCCAGCTCCGTGCCGTCCGTCATGGCGACACCCACGGTTGCTGCGGAAAGGGCAGGGGCATCGTTTATGCCGTCGCCCACCATGAGCACGTGCCGTCCCTCGCGCACGAGTTCCGCGACCACGTCCGACTTGTCCGTAGGCAGGACCTGGGCCCTGTACTCGCCAATGCCAAGTCTTCCCGCTATGGCGCTGGCTGTCCTTTCGTCGTCGCCGGTGATCATGAGGATGCGGTCAACACCCTCCTCGCGCAGGGCACGGATGACTGCAGCTGCCTCGGGACGCGGCGGATCCTCTATGGCCACAAGGCCTGCGATCCTTCCGCCCTCCGCAAGGTAGAGCAGGGATCTGCCCATGGCGGCCTGCTCCTCGATGTCCTTCTTCAGGGGGCCAAGGTCTATGCCCTCGTCGTATTCCACATAGTGGCGGCTGCCCACAACCACGTTCATGCCGTTCAGCTGTGAGCACACGCCGTGGGCCACGATGTACTGCACCTTGTCGTGCTCTTCGGGATGACGCAGGTTGCGCTCCTCAGCTGCGCGGACAACAGCTCGTGCCACTGGATGAGGGAAGTGCTCCTCAAGACAGGCCATGTCCCGCAGGACGCTCTCCTGGTCGAAGCCAGGTGCCGGGATGACTTCCGCAACCCTGGGGGTGGCATTGGTCAGGGTTCCGGTCTTGTCGAAGACCACTGTGTCCACGTCGCGCAAAGCTTCGAGGTAGCGGCCGCCCTTGATGACGACCCTGTTCAGAACGCCCTCGCGCATGGCGGCAAGCACAGTGAGCGGGGTGGTGAGCTTCAGGGCGCAGGAATAGTCCACAAGAAGGACAGAGGAGGCCCTGATGGGATCCCTTGTGAGGAGATAGACCAGGGCAGCAAGCCCGAAGGTAAAGGGTACAGCCATGTCGGCCATGCGCTCGAAGCGGCCCTGTATGCCTGCTTTCAGGCTTTCGCTGTCCTCGATGAATTTTACGATCTGCTTGAGGCGCGTCTGATCGCCGACCTTGCTCACGCGCACGCAGATGGTGCCCTCTTCCATGACAGTGCCGGCAAAGACACTGTGGCCCTTCACGCGCACGACACCAATGGGCTCGCCTGTCATGGCTGCCTGGTTGACAACGCCCTCGCCGTCCACAACCACGCCGTCCACGGGAATGGCGTTTCCGGCCGTGAGGACAACCACGTCCCCGGCAACAAGGTCCTTCATGGCAACCTGACGCTCTGTGCCGTCCTCGTCACGGACCCAAACCCATTCTGCGCCAATCTCGAGGCTCTCGCTCAAAGAGGCCAGGGACTTTTGCCTTGTCCACTCTTCAAGCTCGTCGCCAATGCCGAGGAGCAGGGTGAGGGTTCTGGCTGTCTGAAAGTCGCGGCGCAGGAGGCACACGGCAATGGCGGCAGCGTCCAGGACGCTCACGTTGAGGTGGCCTATGACCAGCTCCTTCAGACCCTTGAGAAGATAGGGGATGGCATGCCCTATGGCAGACGGAATGCTGAACCACCAAGGCATGAAGGGTCGAAGGACGTAGTGCCGCACGATTTCCAGCACGGCTGCCAGAGGTCCCTCGACCCTGGGAACAGGGAGATCTTCTGCTCTGAACTGGGGATCCTTTCTCGCTTCCACTATCTCGTCGCCGGCTATGGCTATGATCTTCAGAGCCTCAAGCCTTGAGGAAAGGTCGACGTAGAAAAAGAGGACGCTGCCTATGGCCGGATTGACGGTCACGCCAACAATGCCTTCCAGGTCGGCCAGGTTGTCGGCAAGTCTGGTTGCCTCATCCATGGTGAGACGCATGTTGCAGCGGCAACGCATTCTGCCCTGGCAGCTCACTACGCCGTCCGAGAAAAAGCCCTGCAGTTCGTGGACGATGACAAAACTCATTCGTTCTCCCTGTTAGATACGCATGCGATTAGGATACGCTTACGACTAGGCGTCCTGTTCCTTGCGCTGGGCCTGGCTGGCCCTGGCTTCGGCCATAAGGTCCTGGGCGTCTTCCTTTACCTTCTCGACAGCGCCGGCGATGGCGTCCTTGACGTCCATGCCGCGGCTGATGATGCCGGCTGCCACGGGCTTCAGGCCAGTTGCGCCACGCTGAAGCACCATGGCACCGAGAACGCCGGCTGCGACACCGCCGGCAAAGATAAGAGCATACTTGAGTCCGGTATTCATGTATTTACCCTCCAAAACAAAATCAAAGCCGTCCCAATCCCTGCCACATGCCAGTCAAACTGCCATGAGCATGAACAGTTTGCCTGTATTAGCGAGTAACAGTGATATAGTCGGCTTCCTTGTTGCGCAAGGTAACAGTAACTCCGGAAAGGCGCAAGGCCACCGGGTCCTGCAGGGGTGCACGACCCACCACGGAGATCTCGGTGCCGGGAATGAGGCCCATGTCACGAATTCTTCGACCCAACTCACCGGAAACACTGATATTTGAAATGACACCCTTCTCGCCAATGTTCATCTGCCTGAGGCTGATTTCCTGAGACATTTTAACACTCCTGAATTGTTGTAAATTGGTATTGTTTTTACCCAAATTCCGTCCCTGTCCTGCGGTGGCCGGAAAAAATTTTCCGGGAAATGGTCGCCATGCCCATGAACAGAGAAGAAAAATGTATCAGATATTTTTTCGTTTTCGTTTTGCCATGAAATTTGGCAAATTGAATTTCATTGTTCCTGTTTGCAAAAAACTACAAGAATTGGTAGTCTGTATTTTGATAAAAGAACAGTGGCAATACAGTCCATTTTTTAATTCTTGCAATCGGCTCCTGCAAGGCAAATCCAAGGATTTTGAAACAGGGTTTCAAGTCTTGTTCACCACTCAACCTCGGCTCCCGCTCTCATACGCGGGGCAGTTCCCGGACACTCCGGACAAGGGAGAAAACCATGACGAAAAACACAGCGGCCACCCTTGTGGTCAGAAAGCCCATGCGCACTGAAAACGCCCTCATGCTTGGCCTTTTCGGGCTCACCCTCATAGCGGGCTTTGCTTCCTCGAAGAGCCTGCACATCGCGGCAGGTCTTGCGCTCACGGGCGCTGTTGGCTGGCACGTGTACAAGCGCCGCAAGGCCCTCTAGGAAAAATTCCCAACGCAGGGCAGGGCTTTTGCCCTTGCCCTGTCTCACTTGTCGTTGCAGTGACACACGGGCTTGCCGGTTGCCTTGCAGCCGCAGGAAGACCCCGAGCCGCAGCAGTCGCACGACTTGCTTTTGAACTTCTTGCGGAAATTGCGAACAAGAAAGACCAGAGCCAGAAGGATGATGATGCCGACTATGATGTCCTGTGACATGATGCGTACCTCGAAGGTGTCCTTGGCGGGGATGGAGTGACCCCAAACCCTGCAGCCCCTGTCTATAGAGGAAATGAAATTCGTTGTCAAAGTCTTTTAGTATGAAAAATCCCGAAATCCTTGCGATCCAAGCGCGAAGAATCTCTGAAAGTGGCTCTGGGAAGGCAAATAGGGTGAGTTCACAAAAATCTGGCAGGGATTTTTTCCCTGCCTCTGACATACACAAAGGGGGCCACGATCCAGGACTGTGGATCGTGGCCCCCATGTTTTTTCGCGCTTGCGTAATGCCTGCTACTGACGGACAAAGCGCAGCTTTCTGCCGTGGACAAGATAGTAGAGCACGAACGCTGCGAGTGTCGTTGCGGAAAGGGCCATATACATGCCCCGAAGCCAAAGGCAGACACAAGGTGTCCGAAAAGCCAGGGGCCTGCGCCAACGCCGAGATCCAGGAGAATGAAGTAGGTGGTTGTTGCTTGTGCAAAGCGCGATCGTGTCACCATGGCAAGTGATACTGCCTGGCCCACGGACTGGAAGTTGCCAAAGCCAAGCCCAAGGAACAGCCCCGAAAGAAGCAGCACCGCTCCGCTGTGCGCCTGGGCAAGAAGAAAGAGTGCCACGGCATCAGGCAGAAGATGGGCACAGGGAGCACATTCTCGCCACATCTGTCGAAGATGCGGCCCGCGAGAGGTCTGCTTGCGATGTGGCTATGCCATAGGCCAGAAAATAGAGGCTGGCAGGGCCTGACAGATCCCTTTCTGCAGCCCAGAAGGGAGACGAGGTTGCCGCTCACAAAACGTCCGACAAGACAGCCCATGATCATAACGCCCACCGCAAGGCCTGTAACACTCAAGCTTGTGTGCCAGGTTTCCCGCACGTAGGCTGCAGTCACCACAAAGACAAGGTAGCAGCTTGTCATGACAAGCAGGTTGGCCAGGGTGATGACCCAGAATTCGCGCGAGCCTGAGGCCCTGATGGCGCTTGCAAGGGGCATTTTGGGGCCCTGTTCCTCATTTCTCGCAAGATATCTTCTCGGCATGTTTTCCTCCTTGCCCTGCAGGCCATACAGCCAGACGAAGCCGGTCTGCAGGAAACAGAAACAAGATAGTGCCTTGCTTTTCGGTATCCATGCCCATTGCGGCCGTTTTCTTGCCTGTTTTCTTCATCCAAAAAAGCAAAAACCGCCGATGGGCATTTCGGCGGTTTCGATGGGTTAGGAGGGTTTTGGAAGCTGTTTGGAGAGAGTATGGTTGATGGCTTGGTTGAGGCTTGTCTGGCTGTATATGAAAACGCCTTGCGGCTTTTGTCGTATTTGGTGGTGTCCTTCGTGCCCCCTTGGTCGGGGCGGGGAAGGAGATTTCCCCGCCCAAACTTTTCTCCTCAGATATGGGAGCTTCTGAGGGGCTACTCACACACGCAAACAAATAAGCAAGAGCCGTGCCATTTTCAGTGTTTTCAAAGTAACATATTGATTTTACAGATTTTTACTTCGGCTTTCCCCGAAAGCCCACTTTTCACACCTGCGCCTGACCGTCCCTGGTGTCAAAAAAATAGGCATGCATCATGGTCCAGGGGCGCATCTGAAAATTTTTTTGACACCCACATATCTTGCCCAAATTGTGGCAAAAAGCGTGTCTTTTTTGAGGCTCATGTTCCAACTCCCCTCCATTGCCCGGGATTTCTTGTCCCGATCCTGCACAAAATGCTTTTTTTGGCCCAGGCTTCCCGGCCGCTGCCGGCCAGTTTCATTCCTGTGACGGTTGACAGGGAAAAAAGTTGTGTCACTTTGTGTACTGCCATTGCGAGCGCCCGCCAGAAAAGGGCCTGCCGTTCGCGACCTTGCCTCATGCACCCTCAATCCTTTGTCCTTTTGCCATGCGCTATCTTGACGTCACAGCTCCAGGGATTCTCCTTGAGAAGGCTCTTGCCCTGCAGGACCTGGTCCACCGCTCCATGCCGGACCAGTCCCTGTTCTGGCCGGACACCCTGGATTTCTTTGCAGACACCCTTGCCAAGGGCGGAACGCTCGTCCTTGCGGTCGGCGACCAGATCGACACCTTGTCTGCAAGGGTCGATGCGGAATATGTGACCCTGGAGTCCGGGGAAGGAGAGCCAGCCCCTGTTGCCGGCTACTTTCTTCTGCGCTTTCCAGGCGCACAGGATGCGGACAACCTTGGCCTTGACGCAAACCTTGCGAGAGGGGATCTCTCCCTTGTTGCGCATCTCGAAAGCGTTGCCGTGCACCCCGCGTTTCGGGGCAGGGGGCTTGCCCGTATCATGGCAAAGCGCCTTGTCGAGAAGGCAAGGGCTGCAGACAAGAAACATCTTTTTGCCACTGTAGCCCCAGACAACACGGCAAGTCTCGCCATGCTTGCAAGTCTTGGGCTAACGGTATACCACACAAGACCCAAGTACGCAGGTCTTGTGCGACACATCATGTACACAACTCTCTAACCCACCTTGCTCAAGGGCCGCTTCCTTCAAGCAAGGCCGCTTTTGG
Organism: Desulfovibrio sp. An276; assembly: GCF_002159665.1. Lineage (GTDB taxonomy): Bacteria > Desulfobacterota > Desulfovibrionia > Desulfovibrionales > Desulfovibrionaceae > Desulfovibrio > Desulfovibrio faecigallinarum. Next base: position 100,637 of record NZ_NFJC01000002.1, on the reverse strand, counting down.
CAAGACTTCTTGCCACAACCCCTGTCTATCCCAAGGAAATTCTCAATGCCCTGCTTTTCCATTGCCAAGGTTCTCGCTGCCACACCGGCCAGAGTGAACGTGTCTCCGCTTGCCAAAAAGCTTTCCTACTATGCCTCGGACAGACCCTTCGCCTTCCACCAGAGTCTTCCCGGCTATGCAGCAACACCCCTTGTTTCCTTAAAGGATCTGGCGAGCCAGGACGGCCTCGGCGGTATCTTTGTCAAGGACGAGTCCAAGCGCTTTGGCCTCAACGCCTTCAAATGCCTCGGCTCCTCCTTTGCCGTGGCTGCCTACATTGCAAGGCTCGTCGGCCTTGAATCCCTCCTCGGCACTGCCCACGGTCTGGACTTTTCCACGCTCATCCGCTTTGCCGACAAGAAGGTCCTTGGCGAACTCACCTTCATGACCGCAACCGACGGCAACCACGGCAGGGGCCTTGCCTGGGCCGCCCGCATGCTGGGCCACAAGGCCGTGGTCATTGTGCCCAAGGGCACTGTGCAGGCCCGCATCGACAACATCCGCAAGGAAGGCGCAGAGGTCCTGGTCACGGATCTCTCCTACGACGAGTGCGTACAGCTTGCAGCCGACAGGGCCACCAGGGAAAACTGCGTCCTTGTGCAGGACACAAGCTTCGAGGGCTACGAGGAAATCCCCCTGCGCATCATGCAGGGCTATACGACCATCGTGCACGAGCTTGTTTCCCAGGCGGACGCAAGCTTCGAGCCCACCCACGTTTTCCTGCAGGCAGGCGTGGGCAGCTTTGCCGCTGCCATTGCCGCAAGCCTCCTTTCCCTGTGGCCCCGCATCACCATTGTCATTGTGGAGCCAGCCAGCGCGGACTGCCTCTACCGCACTGCGCGCGAGGGCAAGACCACGCTGCAGAAGGTGGACACGCCCATGACCAGCATGATGGCAGGCTTGTGCTGCGGCACGCCCTCCACCCAGGCCTGGGATATCCTGCGGCGCTGCGCATCCTTCTATCTCACCTGCGAGGACGATGCCTACGCCTGCGGCATGCGTGTCTACGCCCATCCCGTGGGCAATGACACTGCCATCGAGTCCGGCGAGTCCGGGGCAGTCACCCTGGGTGTTCTGCACGGCCTCATGCAGGACGACGACAAGGTGGAACTGCGCAAGGTTCTTGGCCTTGGCCCCCGCTCCCAGGTGCTCCTCGTCAACACCGAGGGCGCTACGGATCCCGAGAACTACCGCAAGGTTCTCTCCATGGAGCAATAGCCCTTGTGCGCCAAAGAAAGGGCGCGCGACAGGAAAAAATACGGCGAAGGGGCAAATAATGCTGGACAAAACCAATCCGGTATGACATTGCATCCCCTTCCGATACACATATCCTCTTTCGTCGAGGTCTGGTCTTTTGTAGCAGACGGGGGTCTAGCCTCGGATCCTCCCTGCGGCAATGCTTTCCCGTCCAGGCCTCGCGAAAGAGGATTTTTTGTCCCCTGCCTCAGCCTAGCGAGCAAGTGGGCAGGGGGGGCTTAAGTCTGTGTCGGAGCCAGCCCCCGATGCTGCTCGTGATGTCATGGTCTGCCCTTCAGAACAACAAAAAGGCCCTCCGAAGAGAGCCTGTGAATTGTAGTTTCGTCCCGGTCAGAAGCCAAGCCAGTCAAAGCCCTTGGCCATGACACCAACAAGGCCGATGAATACTGTACCAATGATACCGCCCACCCAGAGGATGAGGCGTGTTTCCCTGGACTTGGTTTCGCCGCGAAGCTTTTCGATTTCTCCACAAACCTTTTCGACCTCTCCACGAACCTTTCCGACCTCAAGGCGCACGTCAGCAACATCGCTCTTGGTAGCGAGCTTGCTTCGTTCGGAGTCGTCCGGCTTGTCCCTGGTGTTTAGTTTGGCTTGAACGCCTTCTACGATTTCGGCCTTCAGCTTTTGGAGTTCAGCGTTGTTGACCTCATTTTGCTCCCGGGCAAGCCTGGGAAGCCTTCAGCCTGCTCCTGGGTGAAGCCCAGCTTAGTCAGCTTCTTGCTGTAGGCAAGCGTATCAAAAGTGATTGAGGTCATGAGCTTATCCTCCTTGCAAAAAAGTATATTCACAGTTTGCAAAATGGTCGATCCATTTTACTGCGTTCGCAACTTTTCCACATTCCAATGCTGTGAAACGCAGCTCTTCACTCGCCTTTCCACACAAGCATCGGAGCCTCTGGGTGCTCCCTGTGGTGCGCGAAATTGGCAAGAACGGATTTTTCCGAGGTGTTGGCGTAGCAGTAGCGGCACAAGTGCGGGCAGGTGTTGTACTCTCCGACGTCCACTGCCTGCATGCACCCGCACGAGGGCCGCTGTCCCCTGTCCTTGCGTGCCGCAGAAAGGGGAGGAGGCGTGATACCTGGAAGTGCAGGCCCTTGCCCCATGCCCCGCAAAAGATCCTTGTCGCCGGATGCCAGGCGCGCGACAAGTTCCGGGTCTATGCAGCGGCCGTGCCCAATGCCGTATGCAGAAAGGTCCACCTCCTCGCCACATGTCGCAAGCTCCAGGTTCCAGCTGCGCTCGCGATTCAGTTCCGCAAGCCTTTTGGCAAATTCCCGCATCTCTTCCTCACTCCACTCCCGATAGGCTACACCGAAGCGTGCAAGGTTGTTTCGCACCTTGCGGTAGGTGGCAATGTCCGCAAAGGAAAAGACAAGGCGTTTTGTCCAGTCCTTCAGAATGTCCCCGAGCGCGAGTATCCTTGCAAGAAGCGTCTCCACGGACACAGTCTTTGTGAGCAGCAGGGGATCGAAGCGCCAGACCACAGCATCCCTGCCAAGCTCACTCGAAAGTTGTCTGAAGGTCTCAAGCCTGAAGCCCAGCTCCGGCACCCTTTCAAGGCCGTCCTCCTCGTAGTCGTTCAGGGTGTACTGCACAAGGCAGCCGATTCCCTTCTCCCGCAAAAGGGGCAGATAGCGCTCAAGCGGGCGGGGATTCTTGGACCAGAAGACAACAAAGCGCGTGCGCTCGAAGGAGACGTACGATCGTGCCCCGTTGAAGGGGTTCACGGTGGCAAGGTAGCCTTTGGCAAGCCTTGCAAAAAACCAGTCCGCATGGAAGGCGGGGATGTCTGTGCGCCTGCTAGCCGAGATCACGAGCGGGGCCCTGGCCCGCACTGTCTGGCCATCTTCCGTGCGGATGGATGTGTACTCAATCAGTGACATGGCCCTGGCCTTCCAAAGGAGTTGCATGGGAGATTGCTGTTCACGAACTGTTCCCAAAATCTACCCCTCTCCCAGGGGCCGGACAAGTCCCTTGAAGCCCCAAAAAAAAAGGAGACCCACGCGGATCTCCCCTTTGTTTGCTTTTTGAGCCTCAAAAGCTTCTATCTGTAGAGGCCTGCCTTTTCCATGTCCTGCACGAGCTTGTCGTGGAGGTCACGCAGCTGGTTGCGCAAATCCAGGAACTCGCGGGCAGTCTTTTCCACTGCAGCCTGATCGGCGTTGGTGGAATTTTCCAGGGCGCGCAGCTCTGAGCGCTTCACAAAGAGCTGGTCACGCAAAGGCTCTGCCTTGGCGTTGAAGTCGTCCACCAGCTTTTCCAGGGTCTTGCGCTGTTCGGGGGTGAACCTGGGGCCTTCATCATCCCAGTCGCGATCACGGTAGTAGCCGCGGGGACCCTCGTCCCTGTAGTCCCTGTCATCCCTGTCGCCGTACCTTTCCTCATCGTAGTAGTAGGGACAGTTGCCACGGTGCCATCCGCCGTGCCAGCCGCGATGCCAGCGTCCATCGTCGTCCCAGCCGCGGCAGCCGGGGCCGTAGTTGTAGCAGTCGTAACCGCCCCGAGGGCCATTGCAGCCGTAGCCGCCGTGCCAGGCCTCGGCCGTGGTGGCGCTGCCAAGAAGTCCTGCGCCGAGCAGGCCGGCTGCGAGTGCGGGTGCGATGAGAAGCTTTTTGCTGAAGGCCATGGTGTTTTCTCCTCTGTATCTGGATGTCTTGATTGTGTTTTTTGTGTCGGGCGGAGGATTTTTGGCCTCCGCCCGGCTGGTATCATGCTATATCTGTTCCACTATCTGGGGCCCGGACGCCCGTCGTGCCTGGGCGGAGGACCGGGACGGTCGTGCCTTGGCGGCGGGGGAGCCATGTGTTTCGGGGGAGGCCCCGGGCGCCTCATATCGTGCTTCGGCGGCGGAGGGGGAGTCTTGTGCATCTTTTTGGGCGGAGGCGGTGGAGCCTTGCGCACATGTCCCGGAGGGGGACCCGGATGCCGTTCTGCAAGCTGCACAAACCCGTTGTCGGAAACGGGTGCTGCCTGAGCCGTGTCTGTGCCGGCCATAAGCAGTGCCGAGGAGAGCATCCCCGCTGCGAGCAACAATGCCGGTGTTCTGGCTTTCATGGCGTACTCCTTATATTGGTTGGGGCAGGGTGTGTACCCTGGCTTTTGCCCAAGTCTGACATGAACAATGCATATCACGTGCCATTTGTTTCCAGCTTTCGTGTTTCCCCAAAAATTCAGCGCCTTGCGAAATTTTCCCTGGCCTTGCGCAAACAGCCAGGGCCCTGGGGGTGGGCACTTTGTTGACACCATGGGGCAATCATGGCTCAAGCCCCTTGTCCATTGGGGCCAAAAACCTGTTCCGGATGAGCCGCCTCCCTCCCTGCCATCCCAAAAGACACACTGATCGCAAAAAGATACCTCATCCTTGCGCATTTTTTTCGGGGTGTACAAAAATCAGTCACCGAGAGGGCCCGAAAGCAGCGCCCTGGCCCTTTCGTAGTCTTCGGGCCTGTCGAGGTCCGTGTCGAGATAGCTGTCTTCTACCGGCACATCCTCCCTTGCAAGGCCCTGCATGGCTTGTTTGAGCCCCCCGTCACCCGTGTAGGCAGCAATGCTCCCCCACACCCTTCGCCCAAGCAGGGGCGGGTGTCCTCCCTGTCCGTCAAAGACCGGCACAAGGCAAGGTGCAGTGCTTGTCCTTGCGCGCTCGCACAAAATTTCCAGAGTCCCCTGCGCAATCAGAGGAATGTCCACAGGGTGCACGGCAAGCCAGTCCACGTGAAAAAGCCTTTGCAGGCAAAAGTTCAGGCCAGTCTGCACGGAGGAGAACATGCCCTCTTCTGGTCTAGGGTTGCGCACAATAAGGCATCCGAGGCTCTCTGCCTCTTTTTCGACATCATGGGCCCTGTGGCCGCTCACAACCACAATATCCTTCACCCCGCAGGCCTGCCAGAGGCGAGCTATCCTGGCAAGTATGGTTCTGTCGCTTCCCAGTGGCAAAAGGGGCTTGAAGGCCTTCATGCGGGTGGAAAAGCCGGCCGCAAGGACAAGAACTGCTACATGAGTGTTGCGCATGATTTCTCCCCTGGGGACAGGCATGCTTGTGCCCGATATCGCCCATGAGCCATGATAGGGTCATGCGCCGACTTTGCGCAAGGCTCCTTGGCAAGCTTGCCAGATATGGGCGCGCTCGGATACAAGAGGGACAAATTAAGCCCGAATCCAAAAGGAGAGTACATGCGCGTCCTGCACACGTCCGACTGGCATATCGGAGCAGACCTGTGCGAAAAGAGCCGTCTTGACGAACACAAGGCCTTCTTTGCCTGGCTTGCCAACACCATACGGGAGGAAAGGGTGGATGTCCTGCTCGCAAGCGGCGACATCTTCGACACCCCCTCGCCCTCCAACGGGGCAGTGGCAGTCTACTTCGACTTTCTGCGCTCCCTGCACGATACCCCCTGCCGCCACGTAGTCATCACCGGCGGCAACCACGATTCCCCCTCCCACCTGAACGCGCCCGCGGGCTACCTTGCCCACGACGGCATCCACATCCTGGGCTGCGCAAAAGACGGCGCAATCGAGCGGGAAGTCCTTGTCCTTGACGACGAAAAAGGCGCACCTTCCCTCATTGTCTGCGCAGTTCCCTTTCTGCGCGACCGCGATGTGCGCAAAAGCTCCTTCGGGCAAAATCCCGAGGAGCGCGCAAGGGAGCTTTGCGCAGGAATAGATCGCCACTACCGCGACGTCCTTGCAAGGGCCAGGGAAAGAGCAAAGAGCCTTGCACATCCCTGTCCCATTGTGGGCATGGGACATCTTTTTGCCAGCGGAAGCTCCATGCAGGATGGCGAAACGGGCCTCACAGTGGGAACACTTGGTGCCGTGGACGCATCCTTTGCAAAGGGCTTTTGCTACATGGCGCTCGGCCACATCCACACCCCGCAAAGGGTGGGGTCCGAGAGGGTGCGCTACAGCGGTTCCGTCCTTCCCATGAGCTTTGGGGAGAAGGCCAACAAGCAGGTTGTGCTGCTCGACATCGAGCCCTGGAGCCCTGCCATGGGAAGCGAGCCGGACCAGGAAGAATGGCCCCTTGCCATGCGCCTTCTGGACGTTCCCGTCTTTCGCGAGCTTTTCCAGGTCGAGGGGGACGCGAAGAAAATAGAAAGGGAACTTCGCGTGCTTGGGACCACACATCCGGGCTCCTGGGTCGAGGTGAACTACACGGGCACGGATCCTCTGGAGGGAAGAAAGGAGCGCATCTTCGCCGCAGCCGAAGGACTTGACATATTGCGCGTGCGCGACCTTTCCGCTCCGCTTGCCGACAAGGCCGCTGGTGTCGACAAAAAGCTCGATGAGTACAGTCCAAAGGACATCTTCAACATGTGCCTTTCAGCAAACAACATAGAAGAAGGGCAGAAGGCAGTGCTGAACACTCTCTTTGACGAGATTGTCTCGGGCCTGGACACTCTTTTGGAAGACAGTACGCAAGAAACAGGACAGGGAGCAAGGGCATAGGAGGACAGCAATGGGGCAGAACGCATCCGACAATACCATGGAATTTTCCGGGCTCTTTGAGCTTCTCGGCAAAGGCATCAGGGAACAGATCGGTTCCGGCCAAGGCCCCAGGGCGCGCCGCAGGAAAAAGGGCGGCAAGGGCAGACGCACCTCAATCACATCGTCAATTGGCAGGGAACACTACGGTTTCATTGATGATGTGGACGAGGTCAAGCTCATAGAGCCTGATTCTGTCCCGGAGGGCTACACGAAATGCGACGAGCTCTATACCGGGTACTACGTCGACATCACGGAAAAAGGCGTGCACAAGACGGAATACAATATGACCGTCTACCAAAACAGGAAAACAGGGCACTATATCATCGCGGAATACCCGGCCCTGCTCACCGAACCGAGCATAACCTACAGCAGCAATTTCAAAAAATTCGCGCTCCTGACGCTTTTGAGCTTCTCCCTGACTCCGGAGCAGGTCGCAACCTTCTTTGGAAACATGGCCGGCTTTTTCATACAGCCCTCTGTTGTGGAAGATTTCCTTGCCGAGGCTGCCGGCAAACTGGATGGTTTCGAGCAGTGGCTTGTGTACAAACTGTCGCAAGAGGAGCGCGTGCAATTCACAAGCCGTCCCATGCGCATGGGCGGCAGGCGCTGCTTCCTTTACACTGCCCAAAGCCCCATCTACACGCTCTACATGGCCCATCCCGAAAACGGGCGCGAGGCAATGGAGACCATGGGTATTTTGCCGCGTTTGGGAGGGCTTGCCGTGCACGGCGTTTCAGGGGCCCTTTTGGATTTCCCCTGCAGGCACAGGATTTTGCAGGACGATCTTCAAAAGTGCCTGCGCGAGGCAAACGAGCCCTGGTGCGGTCAGATTGCGGATCTTCTGCAAAAGGCCATGCAGAACTGGAAGGAAGGCAGGCTTGATGCGGAAAGCCTTGCTGCCGTGAAGGCACAATACCGCGTTATCCTCGCTTCCGCTGCTCCCCTGTCTTCGAGGGTCAACAAGTTTGCCAGCCTTTCCGCAAAGGCCCTTCACGCCATCCTTACGGAACGTGAGGACGCAGTCTTCGACTGGGCCCTGGACAATCCCGCTGAAGAAGGGAAGAAAGAGGCTTGTGACAAGACAGGGGAATTTCCCAAAAACTTCCGCTCCCTGGACTATGCCCGCCACATATGCCGCATGAAAAGCTACCTCGAAACAGCCGTACTGTGCAGAGCAGTGGAGATTGCGGAAGATATGGCCAATCTGGATGAGGACGGGATGTCCATGCTCAACCTTACGATGCACGGGATGCTCCTTGAGAGACTTTTGGATGGCTATATTCCGAGCTTCATGAACCCGGACGAGATTCCCGAAGAGTTCAGGGACATGCCCCTGCCCAACGCCGCTTCCCAAAAGCAGGGCTAGTTCACGAGGGACCCTTGCATATTCGGGACAATGCCCTCGCTGTCATAGCCCACGGAAAAACATGCGGGTAAAACCATGCGCATAGAAAAACTGAGATTTTGCAATATCAACAGCCTTCGCGGCACCTGGTCCCTGGACCTGGAGGACCCGGCACTTCTGGATTCCGGGCTCTTTCTCATCACGGGCCCCACTGGCTCAGGCAAGTCCACGCTCCTTGATGCCATTTGCCTTGCCCTCTACGGCCAGACCCCGAGGCTTGCCAAAATCAGCCAGTCGAGCAACGAGGTCATGACACGCCACACAGGCTCGTGTTTTTCCGAGGTCGTCTATTCCACGGACAAGGGGCGCTATCGCGTGCGCTGGGCGCAGATACGAGCGTACAAAAAGGCCGGCCGCAAGCTGCAGCCCCCGGAGTGCGAATTCGAGGACTACGCAACCCCTGGCAAGGCAGAGACCAGGGTCAGCACTGTCCGCTCCCTGGTCGAAGAGACCACGGGCATGAATTTCGAGCAGTTCACCCGCTCCATGCTGCTGGCCCAGGGGCAGTTTGCCAAATTCCTGCAGGCATCTTCCGGCGATCGCACAACCATTCTCGAACAGATCACGGGAACGGAGATCTACAGCCGCATATCCAAAAGCACCTTCGAGCGGGCAAAGGCCGAAAACGAGATCTACGCAACCCTGAAAAGCCGCCTTGAGGGCATACAGATTCTCACGGGCGAGGAAAGGGAAGAGCGCAAAGCCCAGCTTGAGGAAACGAAAAGGGCCCTTTCCGGCACCGAAAAGGAGCTTTTGGAAAAGGGACGCCTGCTTTCCTGGATGACCACGAAAGAAACCCTCGAAACCTCCCTTGCAAGGGCAAGGGAAGAGCTTGCAAGGGCCGGGGAGATGGACAGGCAATGCGCAAGGGAAAGGGATCTCCTTGCCCTGGACGCGAAGGCCGCAACCCTTGACGCGCCTCTTTTTGCCGTGAGCAAGAACGAGGCAAGCGTGCATCGCCTTGCGAATGAGCTTGCAAGACACGAGGGCACCCTGCCAGACCTTGAAAAAAAGGCCCTTGAGGCCTCCGAGAAAGTGGGCGCTCTTAAAGAGACTGCCGACAGGGCCGAAGAGGCCTTCAACAAAGCCTTGCCCACCCTTGCCAGGGTGCGCGAGCTCGACGCGAGTCTTGCCACGGTTCAGGATCAGCAAAAACAGCGCGAGAAGGAACGGGAGGAGATACGCAAGAGGGGAACAGATCTTGGCAAGAAGGACGAGGAGCTTCACAAGAAGCAGGAGGCCTGCCTTGTCACCTTGGCCAGGGTGGCCGAAGAACTGAAAAATACCGCGCACGACGCAAGTCTTGCAGGCGACATCCGGGCCATTGACCAGAGCCTCGATGCCCTTAAGGCCCAGGCAAAAGCCCTTTCCGACGAACAAAATGCCCTGTCCAAGCTTGGGAAGGAAAGGGCCAAAAGGGAGAAGGAGCTTGCAAGGCTTGAGACAATGGTGACAAGGGCGCAAGGTGAGCGCGAGCGCCTTGCCGCCGAGCGCGAGAAGGCAAATGCAGATCTTTTGGCCTGCCTTGCAGGGGCTAAAGATTTGCAGGAGCTTCGCGAGACCGAGCGGGGCCTTGGGAAACTTGCCCTGGCACTGGCCAGGGTCGGGGAAAGCCTTGGAGAGTACCTTGCCTCCACAAAGGCACTTCGCGAAACCAGAGACGAGCTTCAGTCCAGTGAGGCAAGGGAGAAGGAGCTTTCCGCGCATCTTCCGCAAAAATCTGCTTCTCGCGAACAGGCGGAGGCATATGTGCAGGCTCTTGAGAAAAACCTGCGCCTCAAGGCAGCCATCCAAAGTCTTGAACAGCACAGGGCTGGCCTTAAAAAAGGCGAGCCCTGCCCCTGCTGCGGAGCCCTTGAGCACCCCTGGGCCAGCGGTGTGGGCATGGACTTTGTGGACGACAGGGAGCTTGCCGGAGCCAGGGCAAAGCTTGAGAAGGAAACAGGGGAGGAACAAAAACTCCTGCAGGACATTCGCGCTGCAGGGGACCTTTCCGCGCGCCTTGAGGCGGATGTGCAAAAGGGGCTTGAGAACGTAGACAGGCGCAAAAAAGCCCTAGCAGAACAGCTGGCCCCCATCCCCGGCCTTGCGAAAGTGCTTGCAGAATTTCCGGACTTTCCCAGCCTGGAGGATCTTTGCGCGCAGACGAAGGCACTCACACAGAAGGATCCTGCGCCCGAGCCAAACCCCGAACTCGCGGATATGTGGGATGCAGCAAGGAAGAACATGGAGCGTCTTGCAAGGGATGCAGCCGCCACTGTGCGCAAAGCAGAGGAACTGGAAAAGGCCCTGCAAAAGACCGAAAAGGAGCAGGAAAAGTCTGCCATAGCCCTTGCGAAGGTCACTGGAGAGCGGGACAGCGCCCGCGTGGCCCAGGACGGCCTTGTCAGCCAGGAAGCCGAGCAGAAGACCCGCGCAGAAAACCTGCGCGAGGAATTCAGGTCTGCGTGGGAAGGCATGATCAAGACGCTCGATCCCTATGGCCTTGGCAGGAATGATCTTGAAAATGGCACTGTCTCCCAAACCCTGCACAAGAGGCTTGCCCTGCGTCAGAATCTCGAACAAAGCCAAAAGACAGGAGAGGAGGAGAGAGCCGGCATCGAGAAGAATATGGCGACTCTTGCCACAAGCATTGCCGAAAACGAAAAGCACCTCAAAGGCATTGACGAGGGCCTTGACGCCCTCAAGAGCCAGCATGCGGCCCTGGATGGGGACAGGAAGGAGCTTTTTGGCGACAAGGATCCAGGCGCAGAGGAAAAGAGGCTGCGTGACGCTGTGACCAGGGCAAAGAAGGCGCTTGAGAGCGCAATCTCAAACGAGACGCAGGCGCAAACCGACCTTGTTTCCGCAAGGACCAAGGGCAAGGCCCTCGCTGAAGAGGCCAAGCGAGCCCAAAAGGAGCTTGAAAAGAGCCTTGCAAGCCTTGCCGAGGGCCTTGCTGCACAGGGCTTTGCCTCGCGCGAGGCACTCATTGCCGCACGCCTTGACGAGAAAAGGGCAAGGCTTGCCAGGGAGGCTGTGGAGAAGGCCAGGGACACCCTGACACGGGCTACTGCCAGCTTTGGCGACTGCGAAAGGGCTCTTGCGGAACACATGCAGGGGGACGAGGCACGCCTTGCCGCCGAGACACAAAAGGAAGGCCTTGAAGAGAGCCTTGCGCAGCTTTCACAGGAGCGCAATACCCTGCAGCAAACTATCGGCGTCATCTCAGAGCAGCTTGAGCACGACGCAAGGGAGCGGGCACGCAGGGAAAACGAGCTTCGCGCACTCGAAAACCAGAGGAGCATAGCCTGCCAGTGGCAGGATCTGAGCAGCCTCATAGGCTCCGCGGACGGTGCGAAGTTTCGCCGCTTTGCCCAGAGCGTGACCTTCGCACGCCTGGTTGCTTGCGCCAATACGGAGATGAAGAGCCTCACGGACCGCTATCTGCTCACAACCGATCCGCAAAACGCCCTGGAGTTCAACGTCATCGACACCTATCAGGGCAACGAGCAGCGCTCCATCCGCAACCTGAGCGGTGGCGAGACCTTTCTCGTGAGCCTTGCCCTGGCCCTGGGGCTTGCCCATCTGTCCGGGGGGCGCATGCGCATCGAGACCATGTTCCTGGACGAGGGCTTCGGCACCCTGGATCCCGAGACTCTGGACGGGGCCATCAACACCCTGGCTGCCCTGAGGGGCAGGGGAACAGGCCTTATCGGCATCATCTCCCACGTGGAGGCCCTGCAGGAGCGGGTGGACACGCAGATAGTATTGAGCCGCGGGGCGGACGGCGTCTCCACGCTGTCCGGCCCAGGCTGCGGCAAGGGCTAGAATTGAGGGAAATCGAGCCCTCGGGAAGAACACATGCCAAACATGGAAGACCTTGAACGCGAAAGACGGGCCATGGCGGCTGTCGCAAGGCACGTTCCAAAACTTCCTTCAGAACTTGCCTTGCGACAAATCCCTTGTCTTTCGGCTCGGGGTTCCCGCTGCCGGGCCCTCAGAGGTCTTGCACCTCCCAGTCACCATGCCGGGCGCACCAAAGAACAAGCCCCATGCGCATTTCAATCTTCAGCACATGGGGCTTTGGTAATGTATGGCAGCAAAATTAGTCAATAAAGAAACTAATTGTCTCCATTTCTCTATCAATTTGTACAGTCAAATTATACCCCTTCTTGCTTATCACAATTGCTTCACTTCTTACTGATATATTGCTACCATTCTTTGTTGTTAGTGTAATTACATTTTTATTGTTGTTTTTTACAACAACACTACCATCAAGATAAAATCTGTTGTTTTTGTACTCAATAGTCAAATCATCAAGTTTAAACGCAGTTTCAGAGATAATCTTTATTTCTCCAACATTTGAAGATATTTTTATATTATCTTTTGGCTGGAAAAATCTATCTACCGGATTTTCGTAATAAACAATTACGTTATTCGTAATTTTCCGGTAACTGAACTCACACGATAAGTACTTTTTTCCAGGATTTTGGAAGTTTATTATTGTAGCATAATTTTTGGCATTAGCCTGTGTACCACCAAAAAGAATAGCCATTGCTACAAACAGGGCAGCGAATAATCTCATAGTGTTTCTCCTTGTGATTTATACATCGATCGGACCTTGAAACTACACAAGCTGCTGAAAAAAAGTAAATGATCTCTGGACACTCTCCCCAACATAGTACGCATATCTCAAAATTGACGGCAGTGAATATCGAGTGTCAAGCGAAAAGACTGGCGTGAAGACCAAAACTACAGTATCTGTCCTCAAACTGCTTGCACTAACGCCCCATGTGTCTTCAGACACACCCCTATCAATGAAACAAGAGGTGACTTCACTGCTCAATAGGTGTGCTGGCCGTTGTTTCACAGAAAGTCCCGGGCCAATGGGATGGTCTCCATGCACTCTGGCTGCGACAAGGGGCAGGGGGGCTTGTACCCAGCGGATCAGGCTGGTTCTATGAGCCCAGCGTCCAGAAGGTCCGCAAAAAGATTGCACACGTCTTCCTCGATTTGCGCTCTTGAAATCATGGGGTAGGCCTCCCGCACAAGGAGGCTCGCCTCTGCCACGCTCAATGGATCCGCGAGCATGAGCCAGAGAACGCGGCCTGTCTCGTTCAGGGCGTGGAGGGCGCTTTGCTCGCGGTGCACAAGGAAGCTCTTGCCAAGGCGCGTCACAAGTTCTGTCCCCTCACACTGGCGGTATTCCTGCTCCGGAAGAATCTGGGGCAGTTCCGGGGACTGTGCCCCCTCGTTGTCTTCTTCCTTAAGGCGGGAAAGAGAGTAGGAAGGAGGAGGGTGCTTGCAGGGGCCTTCGGAGAGTGTTGCGCTTTCGATATCCTCGCCTGCCAGAAGGCTTGCAAGCAGGGCGCAGGCCTCATCGACATCGCTGTAGACAAGGACATGGCAGGGTACAGTGCTTGCGAGGCGCGTTGCGCACTCAAGGGCCGAAAGCGCAGTCCCCTCCTGCAAATAGAAGCGGAAGACCAGCTCATCCAGGGCCTCGGCTGGCTCAAGCCGTACAAGCCTTGCGGGCATTTCTTCCGCCCTTCGTTCCAGAACAACGATATGACCTGCCCTGCAGCGTGTCCCGAAGGGGGACATGATGGCCGCATTGGGGACAAGGAAGGTCGCCCGCTCATCGCCTGTCCCACGGTGCTTCGCCACAAAGTCCGCAAGCCTTGCGGACGCAGGCAGGGGAAGGCGCAGCCTTGGAGCTATCCCCAGGGCAATCATGGTTCCTTCGGGTTCAAGGCCCAGCATGTCGTCACCGTGGCTGACAAGACCCTCGGCCATGAGGCGCACGGTGAGGGTGCTCTTGCCAGCGCGGTTGTTCCCAAGGATGAGCAGGCCCGAAGACGCCTCGTCGCTGTTTTCACTGTCAGGGCTCAAAAGGGCCCCGTGCAGGCAAAGCAGTCCCCGGCTTCGGCACAAGTGGGTCACCATGGCGATGTTGAGGCTGCAGAGGCCAGCGGCAAGGCTCTCTTCCCTGCGCACGCCAAAATCGAGGGTGGGATCCTTCTCAAGAATATAGGGGCCGTCCCCGTCGACCTCGACGTTCGCCGAAAAGTCCTCGTTCTCCCCTTCAGGGCGCAGGAGAAGAAGCGGCTCCCCCTTTGGAGAGACACATGCGTGGGGCCAGAGCGCATACTGCCCGTACACATCCTCCATCTCTTCTGCTGGAAGGACAAGGCGCACGGGACCGGGCAGCCCCTCAAAAAGCAGGTCCTGCCTCGTCGTTGCGTTGTTCATGCAAAAAATCGGGCACCGGGAATATCCCGGTGCCGCAAGAGACTATCTTCCGTAGCCACCGTAGCGACCGTCACCGTATCTCCTGCCATAGCGGCTCGGATGGGTGGGGCCTGTGTAGCGGCTGTAGCGGCTGCCGCGACTGTACCTGGACGGGCGGGATCTGCGAGAAGGGCGCGAGGGACGCGAGCGTCTGCTGGGTCTGGTGTAGTGGGAATGGGCCTGGGCCTCGTTGACGGTCACGATGCCTGGCGCCATGTAGGCCACACCGGCAAGGGCAAGGCCCGCGAGCAGGGCACGGCGCTGCCTGCGCAGTGCCTCTTTTCTCTCAGTATTGTTCTGGCTCTCTGTCATGATATGTTCAGCCCTTCCGGAATACCCGGACCGGGTCGCCTCCTTGATTGTCGGTTACATGGTTCTGGCAGGGGCACTGCCTCCTGCCTGGCATAGTTTGTGTTGTATGAGGCTCTTGTTTTTTCTAGCAGGCTCTGGCGGATTTTTCCAGTACAATCTGCCAAGCAGAAAAAACCTGAAAGGATCTGTACCCAACAACTTGCACAAGTCATGCCAGCAAAAGCTATCGTCCTGCAACTGGCTTTTTTTTCGTCTGCCCTTTATCATGTCTTTCACAAGACAGGGCAGGAGTGTACAATTTGCAATCAGTCCTTGCTCCACGCCCAGGGAAGCTAATGCCCTGCACCGCTTCCGGCACGGCGTCATTACCCTCCACCTGCTACTTGATCCATCCCTTCCTATAGACAATGAACGCAATAATGGAAAGGATGGTCATGGAAATTCCAATAATAGTAGCGTTGTCCATAACTTGTACCTCTCGAATCCCAAATGGCTGCTCTCTGTAGCGCTGCCGAATGCTTTTGAGGGTTGCTGACAATGGGCCCTGCGGCCAGATTTCTCGTATAGCAATCCTCACAGCATTGGCATCCCGCCTTGCCTTTGTGCTGCTCCTCTCACATTGGAGAGTCGCTTTTACCTGGTCGTAACCCATTTTCTGGACACCTTTTCCATGGGATCGTGATATGCCCTTGTGAAGCCTGCGTGATGAACAGACATGCAAAGAAGTAGCACTCAGATCGCAAGCCGTGCTTCCTGCATCCGGGTTTCGAGTTCCGCAAATGGGATCTCCATGTGCGCAAGGCACTCCGCAAGATAGGTCTTGTCCCAGATTGTGACATTGAGGGTCTTTGCCCTCTCTGTCACATTGCTCTCCACCGAAGGCGCGTTCACTGCCAGAATGGCCGTGTCAAAGGGCTTGCCGTAGCGTTCGCTGTATTCCCTGCAAGCCGTGTAGGGCGCACAGGCAGCGTCGCTTCTGCCAAAGGGGCGCCGCGACCGCTTGCACTCGATGGCAACACCATTTTTGTCTCCCAGAACGATGACGTCTGCCCCGTGATCTCCGGTGCGCTGCGTCAGATAGACCGTTCCTCCGAACTTGCGTGCCGCTATGGCAGCGACCAGCGCCTCGAAGTATGTCCAGCTTATGGAGTCCAGCCATCCCGGATCCACGTTGCCTGTGACCATATCGGTGTCAAACATGCTCCTGCTGTCGAAATCCGAGCTCTGGACATCTTCCACAGTCACCACAGCGTCCTTGAGGTCCACCTTTCGGCGCAAAAGCTCGTTGAGATTTGCGTCGAAAGACTTGAGCGTCGGGTGCAGGAGCAGTGGCAGATAGACATGCACGTCGCGTGTGGCGCCGATGCGGTACACCCTGTCCGTAGCCTGAGCCTCGCGGGCAGGATTCCAGTGCCGTTCCAGATGAACGACGTTGTTGGCGCCCGTGACGGTGATTCCCACGCCCGCAGCAAGGGGCGACATGCAGATAATCTGGAAGCCCTCGCGGCTTTCAAAGTCGCGGATGAGCTCCATGCGGCTTTTGCTGCCCCTGCCGCTGCCTGTAGCGACAGCCCGCGTCTCGCCGTTGACTATGGAAATTTCAAGGCGGTAGAGCTGCCCAAGGGCAATGGCCAGAAAGCGTTGCAGGGCCTTGTTGATGACAAAGATGATGACCTTTTCATTGCGGTCCCGGATTTCGTTCAGAATATCAAGCAACAGGGAAAGCTTTGCCGATTCCCGCAGCACATCGCATACCCTCTCTTGGTCAACAGCCCAGGGTTCGCCGTCAAGAAGTGCCGGGTGGAGCGAGACACTCTGGAGCTTGCGCAGGCTGGGCAACAGGATGGCGCGGATCTCGTCTACATCACCGCTGGCTTTGGCTACTGCCACCTTTGCGACAATACTGTTGTACACATCCAGCTGCCTGCCGGACATCATGGCGCAGTACTGCCTCTCCACTTCTCCGTCGTGGACAATCTTCCTGGGCAGCCCCTCGAGCTTTTCTTCCTTGGTCCTGCGCAGCATGTACTGGCCGACCCTTGTGCGCAACTGCCTTCCCACGCTCCCCCTGACCGCATCCCTGTCTTCCTGTGTGACGGCCTTGCGAATCGGGATCTCGTAGGTGCGGTTGAAATCCTGGAACGATCCCAAAAGGCCGGGAAGCACCGTGTCGTACAGAGACCAGAAGTCTATGAGGCTGTTCTCGACAGGAGTGCCAGTGACGGCAAGGCGAAAATCGGCCCTGAGCGCCTTGGCTGCCCTGGACTTGAGCGCATTGGGGTTCTTGATTTCCTGAGCCTCGTCAAAGATGACGCAGCCCCAATCGACCAGGCTTAAGGAAAACTGGTAGTCGCGCAAAGTATCGTAATTCGTCAGGACCAAGCGGCCTGGCATATCGAGTCTTTCCGATCCGAAGTGACTGCCAACCTTCAGGGAATAGCGCATGGCAGAAAGCGAGGGCATGTCGTCCTCGTCACGAGCCTCTGTTTCCCTGCCCATGTTCTCTCGGCGATACTTTGGAAGATCGCTGCCAGCCTGCAGGACTACAATGTCCCTGAAGGGCGAAGCAGCAAAGACCTTCTCTATCTCTGCCTTCCAGTTTTCGAGCAGCACGACAGGCATGACTGCCAGAACCGGCTTCAGATTGTCCCTGTCCTGGGCAACATGGCAGTAGACATTGAGAGCGGCAAGCACCATGAACGTCTTGCCAAGCCCCATGTCGTCGGCAAGAAGCCCGCCCGACTGTTCTTCGCCTGTCCGTCTTTCCTGCAGATGAGGCGCCATCAGACCGAGTATCCAGCGTGTTCCCTCTTCCTGGTAGGGCTTGAAAACGTATTTCAGCTCTTCCGTGTAGAGTTCCCCCGGATAGGAGACAGTCTGTTCCGGGCTCTCCACCTGCTCCGGCTGCTCCTCGTCGTGCAGGTCAATGCTCACGGATATCTGTACCGGCCTGGCCTTTTCCTCTTCCTTCGGCTTTTCCGGCTTGCCTGCAGCTTCCTGACTTTCCCAGAACTTCTTTTCAATCTGCTCCAGAACGGCCTGCGTTTCCTCCCCGGAGGAGGGAAGAAGCACTGTCATGTCCTTGAAGGTCATGGCGTCCTTGCCCTGTGCCTGCGCCTCACGGACACCGCTCTTCAGGGCGTCAAGATCCTCCTGCGTTTTCACAAGCTGCGCGCAGGCGGGCAGAAAGACAAGGTCCGGATTCTGCTCTGTCTCCCCGAACCAAGAAAGTTCGGAAGGCTCGGTCGCGCCAAAATAGGCCTTCCTGAAAACCTCCATTCCGTGCATGCGCAAGGAAAAGCCCATGTCTAGATCCACAAGGGCCGCATCCAGGTAGGCAGTAGGGGTCGTGAAGAAGCGGTATTTTTCCGTTCTGGAGATAATGCGCGAGGAGAGGATCTCGTGCACGGCATTGAGTCGCCGCTCGTCCAGAAGCAGGATGGTATTGCCGACACGTATGGAGCCGCTTTCCCCGTTCTCCAGCTGACCAAGCCTGGCCTCGATTTCACCTGTGGGGACACCGTCCCCGAAATCCGGAACCAGCCGAATGCTGCCGTCGGGATTTTCAATTGCTGAGACTCCGACGTGGTCCGGCATCGTCACCGACAGGGTGCTGAACCTGCGCAGATCAATGGCGAGGCCTTTTTCCCTGGCCTTTTGCAGCTCGTAGACAATACGCAGGTTGTCCGTCTCCGTGCGCATCTCCGGGGCAATGGCCGAGAAGCTCTGCACAGCGTGCAGGGCCTGCCACTGGGCTTCAGCCGGAAGATACTGTTCACCGTCGCTGGTGGCTATGATGGGTCCTGAGAGATCGTAGCTGACAGGTTCCATTCCCAGGGGAGGGAGCAGCTTCAGGGACACGGACATTCCGGATTTTGTTGTTCCCTGAACATCGAGCTCCATTTTTCCCGGCCACCGAGGGGGAAGGGTGAGAATGTCGCGGGTATTCTCGTCCAGTTGGCAAAGCACGTCCGACTCGATATGGAATTCCCCGTCTCCGGATTTCGCAGCACCGGCTTCTGCCATCTGTTGAAGCAGGGTGTACTGATACGCGGGAAGGCTGTCCATGAAGACAGGCCTCTTCCTGCCCTGGGGCAGGGAGAAGGCAAGCCCGAATCCCGTGTTGCGCCAAACATAGCCCGAGGCCTTTTCTTCGTCGGCCTTGCGAAAGAGACGTGCGATAAAATCCAGCATAGCCTACCACATTCTGGCAAATTCTTCGCTTGAGATAACATCCGAGTCGACAATGGGAACACCCAGGGAGCGCAGGGCCATGACTGCCTTCTTCTTCCATTTTCCCCTGGGGTCATGCCGAAGGCTGGTCAGGTTTGTACTGGCAGGAAAGGCTTCCTCGTACTGTATTTGCAGCATCGTGCGCAATTGGCGGCTGTGGATTTGGATATGATAGCCTGTCAGCACGGATTTGGGCGGAACGCGATCCATAATCTTGATTGTAAAGCTGAATGACCCCTCCACAATATGGGCATTGCCAAGATCCAGATAGAAGATGGCAAGATCTGAAGCATCGCTTATTCTTGTGGAATAGGGTGGGTTTTTCCCTTGCAGCGAACGCGCGACAAATTGCTGTACATTGTAGCCAAGGAAAAGGCGCGTGCTGCGAATAACCTTCTTTTTGAACAGGCCATTCAGGAACAACTCGCGCGCTGGATACATGCGTGCCAAATCCTCTCGATCCGATCCGGCAACATAGTCCCGGCATATCTGCAGGAAGATCCTGAGATCCATTTCCGAGAGCCATTCGATCATGCGCTGCTTTTGTTCTTCCTTCAGTTCACCCCACCACAAGCCATTAGCAGCCATAGGAACACGAGGATCACCGCCAATGGCGAGGATTGTATCCATCCACAGCTCATTTGGCTTTTGCCGTTCCGCACTCAGCTTGTCAATGAGGATCTGCATGACCCTATGTCCAAGGCGCAAGGAACTGTTGACATACTGGTTGCATAATTCTCTTTTCCTGACTTCGTCCAGCAGCGGATCATTTGCATTAACTGGAAGAGATTCAAGTTTTTTTATGTAATAAGCCTGCATGGTTCGCTGGACAAAACAGGAATTGTCTGTGGGAATACCATAACTTTGAGCAACATCAAGAACAGTTCTATTGCTGTTTAAGACAATTGATGCAAGATATTCGTGTCCATTTTCATTGAACAGCTGTTTGCAGTCAATGAGCTTGTCAAGGCCGTACATGAGCTCGGAAGGGTTATACAGGGAGAGCTGACGGACAAGCATCTGCCCCATCAGTCCGGTACCTGGCAACTCATCATATCTGACAAAAAAGAGCACGCAAAGTTCCCTGAGCGCCAAACGTGTCAGACGGCGCCGAGGAGTTGTGCCTGCAAGAAACGAGATATGGCCAAGAAGCTCACTGCCCGGAGGAGCGGCCCTGCAAAAGGCTAGATCGGACGTCCAGAGATCGATGATGGGTCTGATGTAGTTCGGGGATTTCATGACAGCCCTGACGGAACGGCGATTCTGTGCAGCGTTGATCAGCTCTGTTTTCCTTTTCTGGAAGAGGGCTCCCTTTCCCATGTTCTTGCACATGCCTTCGAGTTTATGAGAGAGCTTGTCAAAGAAAAGCCCTGTCTGCTCTGTAGCAATGTCTACAATTTGCAAAGCAGGAAAGGAGAAGTTTTCCAGCATTATTTACTTCCTCTTAAGATTATCAATAATATCGTTCATTTCATTAATAGGTTGTTTTGTCGTAAAACGAATATCAATACGTCTATTTTGGCGATGTTCGTCATTATCGCTGGCATTCTTCACAATAGGTCTTGTTGCAGCATAACCACTGACAGAAAACAATTTTTCATTTTTTTCATTCTCGAAATTACTGAGCTCAACTCCGTAATCTGTCTTTTCCATCCAAAACCTCCACAGTTCAATTGCTCGCATAGTTGACAAATCCCAATTATTGTTTCGAAAATTTGGAGCATTACGTTCGTCAGCATGTCCTTCTATAAAAACAGTTTCCAGAGATTTCCATCGTTCGTCTTTTTTAATAGCTATATATAATGCGCGGCCTATTCTTTCAGCAGTTTGTTTTAGTTCTTCTTTAATCTTATATTCACCAGTATTAAAATCAAATGTAGTATCAGGAATACGTAACACTGAATCATTTTCAGTGATAATTACTTTTATTTTAGGTTTTAAAGATGAAAGTTCTTTTTCTATATCTTTTAAAATAATTGTTCTTGTTTTTATTGGATCATTAAGCTCATATATTTTTTTATTAACATCATGCTCTATTTGAGATAATTTATAGAGCAAAGCAATACAAACAAGAATAAATATTATAAGCATACCAGACATCATATCAGAAAATGACATCCAGTATGGGTTTTCTACATGAGGAGCAGATTTTGTCTTGTGTTGAAATAATAAGGACATTTTGAAGCTCCTGTTCTAGATTATCTTCTCTTCATGTCCATGGCATCTACAATTTCGTTAATTGTCTGTACAGCATTGATCATGCTTTGGCAGAAGTTTTTCGTTTGGTTATTCCACTCCCGCATTCTTTCATTCATTTGCGACTGAACCTGAATTCCATAGTTTTTCATAAGTTCCTTTACAAGATTATCAAGTTCATAGATATGTGCACGCAATGCATTTTGCAATTCCTGATAATGCTTTGCAAGGCTTTCATAGCTAATAGCTGCTACCTGTACGGAATTTTTCATATTACTTGTGACAATGACAAGCCCCTGATTAACAGCAGACAAGCCATCAAGAACATTGTGCAGTTCTTCTGTCGTTGAACGATGAGAAGCATCGAGAGAGCGATATAGATCAGCAGTTATATTTACTGTTTCAGCACTTTTTTCTATACTCTTATTAATATTTTCAGAGAATTTCTGCAGAGATGTTCCTGCATTGACAAGATCTCTGGTACTTGATTCCAGGGAGTGCCCAAGCACTGTCAGAGCATTTTGATCGTTGTTGATGTTCTTTTGCAGCGTGCTGCCCTGTTCAAGCAGGGATTGGGTTGATTTGACATGCCCCTCAATCATCGTGGTCATAGTAGCCATCGCAGTCGACTGTTGCTCGAAGACGCTCTTCATTTGATCCTCAAGCTGATGAGCCCTTTCATCCTGAGACGAAAGCAGCGATTTCTGTAGGTCGCGCAGTGAAGACATCATTTCCGTCATGGACGATGAGAACTTCTGGATGGTGTCCTGAAATTCCTGCGTGGCATTCTCCATGGCCATTCTCTGTTCGTCACCTTTCTTCCCTACATGCCCAATGAACTCGCTCAAGAGTTTTCCCAGAGCATTTTCCGAACTATGCGCCTGCATCATGGCAATTTCCTGCGTAACCTTAGACATACGGTCTACAGCAGGCACAAGTGTATTGCTCAGGCTCAGCTCCACTGTCTGCCCGATTGCCTTGCTCAATCTTTCGGACGATTCCATCATGTTCGTTGCCATGCGTTCAAACAGTGATTGCATGAAGGAGTCCAGGGAACGCTGCATGTTGTTGCCAATCTGTTCGGCAAGGGAACCGAGAAGGTCGGACGAATCCCTGTTTGTCTTGCGAATGTCGGCAAAAACACCCATGACGGGGAAGGGCGAAAACAATTCTGACAGCCTTTGCTGCAATTTGCGCAAATGGACAGCAGCACGGGCAGCGACACCCTTTTCAAAGATGTTGAGCGCGAGACTGCAGGACACACCAACAACAGAAGTGGCAAAAGCGACGGACGCGCCCTCGGCAATGATACGTATCTGTTCCTGGAGATCCTTCATATCGCCATCAAGGTTCAGTCCGTTGAGTCCAAGAAGCAAGCCCACAAACGTTCCGAGCACGCCAATACCTGTCAGCAGGGCTGCGCCAAGAGGAAAGAAGCGTGAACAGAGAATGGACGGAGCCAGGGAAGTTTCATTGATATAGTAGTCTATATCTTGACTCAGATAAAGTTTTCCACCTTGTTCAATCAGTGAATCTGAAAAGTTTTTGAGTTCATTATTCTTTCCAAGCTCCTTTCGTATTTCAAATGGAGAGCTTTCACTATTTATTGTGTCCAATGAAATCCTGATATTATTCAAGTTCTTCATGTATCTAGCAGAAATAAAAAGATATGACCCAATAAAAACAAAAAACATTAGCACTGTAACAAGGATAAAAACCATTGTTACTGCATTTGTAAGGTCTGTAATAGGTGAATCAGGTGATAAATTTTTTATTGTATCCAAACCAGGCCATATTTTTTCGGATAATTTTTCAAATACAGAAAATAATCCTTCAATAAATGATAAAGGTGAAAAATCCATATGGAATATAACCTCAAAATATATTAAGTTTTATATTTGTGACATATTGATTTATTAAACGTTCTATAAATAAAAAATTTATACTTTCATATTTTATATTAAAGAGCTTCTATGCCGAAAATTAAGGATTTTTTTTCGATAGCTATACTGTATTATTATACAAAAAAGAACAAATAGTAGTAAAACAATACGTTATTTCATGCATCCAAATTGAGAAATTTTGGAATACTTTCCAGAGAAATGCAACTGCTGAAAAGCAGGCAATGTTGATTTTTTCACTGTCATTTGATGGACTATATTTCTTGAGCTCAGTCAAACAGAGAAACCTCAAAAAGCCTGAGGAAAGAGAAGTACATTAAAAAATGCAACAATTCCTAAGCACAAAACCTCTTTAGCAACAAAAAAAAGAGGGCTCAATCTTACTAAAAAAAGCCCTTTCAATCCACTTGTCAGTGGACTGAAAGGGCGACAGAAATGGTCGTGTCCGGAAGTGTGGCTAGAGAGAGGAGAACTCTTTTACAGCAGGGAGTACGGGATGTGGGGCCTCAGAGAACCACCGTTCTATCCCGAAGCCCCTGTGGTTTTTCTTCTGTGGTATTCCAGCAAAAGCGTGTCGCAAGGACAGGAGAACAGGGCCTCCCGATCGTGGGGGTAATCAGCTTCTTCGCCTTCTTTGTATCGCGAGGCTAGGAAGCAAACAAGTACCAGAGTAAGTTACAAACGACGTAACATTTGAGTACAGCAAAATTTTCAAAAATCTTGAAAATTTCTGTTGACAAAATATTGCACGGATTTATTCTGTTTTTGTGGACAAAAGGCCACCCTCAAAAAGGTACAAATGCCAACCACAAATTCAAACAGCTTCAGTCACGGTTTCGGGAGGAACCCTCCATGGTCAAGACGGACAGCAACTATTCAGGCTACGCAAGGCACTGCTCGGAGGCCAATCTGCTCGACAAGATGGCGAAAAACAGGGGCCTTGGCAAAAGCTTCTTCAGAAAGCTTTTTGCGCTCTGGTATTCCTTCAGATCCCCCGACACCCCGGCCTGGGCCAAGGCAGTCATCATCGGAGCCCTCGGCTACTTCATATGCCCCGTGGACGCCACGCCGGATTTCATTCCCGGACTGGGCTACGTAGACGACGCAGGCGTCATCCTTACAGCCCTGACCACCATCTCCATGTATGTCACAGACGACATGGAAAGGAGGGCAAGACAGACTGTCGACAATCTCATGTAGCAATCGGTGGGGCACAAACGTCTGCCCCACCTGCCAACAAAAACGCTGCGCACAAGCGGAAGACACAAGCAGGAGAAATGTCCATATGGCAGAGACCATCGACTACGCCAGCAACTGCGCCGATTATGCGGACCACTACTCGGAAGAAGCGCTGAAGGCCAAGCTCTCGAAGACCAGGCGCCTTGGCCGCAAGCTTCTGAAGAGCGTTCTTGAGCTTGGCTACGCCTTCATGTCCCCGGACACGCCTGTCTGGGCCAGGGCCGTGATCGTCGGGGCAATAGGCTACTTCATTTCCCCTGCCGACGCAGTTCCCGATCTGGTCCCGGGTGTGGGCTACGTGGACGACGCGGCAGTCATAGCGTCGGCTCTGGCAGCGGTTGGCTCGAACATCACTGACGAGGTCGAGAACAAGGCCGAGAAGGCCGTGGACGATCTTCTGGGATAGGGCAACAGGGGCCCCGGGGAGTCGCATCACTGCGGCTCCCCTCCAAATGGCACGAAAGGGAGACATATCATGCCTCAAACAATAGATACTACAGCCTACACGAAAAGCTATTCCGAGGAGGGGCTGCACAACAAGATAGCCCGCAACAAGGGCCTTGGCAGGACTCTCCTTACAAAGGTTTTCGAGCTCTGGTACGCGTTCAGGGCGCCTGGCACCCCGGCCTGGGCCAAGGCCGTGATCGTGGGCACACTCGGCTACTTCATCTCGCCTGTGGACGCCATACCGGATTTCATCCCGGGCGCAGGATACGTGGACGACGCAGGCGTCATTGCCTCGGCTCTGGCAACCATTGCCCTCTATGTCACCGATGAGGTAAAGGCAAGGGCAGAGGAGGCCGTCAACAGGCTTCTGGGATAGGGGATGCCAGGGAAGGATCGCAACCGTAACGCCACAGATATGGACATCAGGGGAAGATCAGCATGAACAGAACAGACTATACGGCCTACGCAAGACATTTTTCTGTCGAAGAGCTTGCCCGCAAGCTCTCGGAAAACAGGGGGCTAGGCAGGACAATCCTCAGGAAGGTGTACGAACTCTGGTACGTTTTGAAGTCCCCTGCAACGCCGACCTGGGCCAAGGCGCTGATTGTCGGGGCCCTGGGATACTTCATCCTGCCCCTCGACGCGGTGGCAGACCTCATTCCAGGCCTGGGCTTTGTCGACGACATAGGTGTACTCGCCTCCACCCTCGCGACAGTCGCCACCTTCGTCACGGACGACGTGAAGGCAAGGGCTGACGAGGCCGTGGAGAACCTCCAGAAGTAGCCGGCGCATGGGGCAGGTCAGCCCGGGCAGAATCTACCCCGCGCATTGTTGCATATGTGTATGCAGATGCAAGGTACATTCGTTGACAAGGGAGCCAAACAACAGTAGGAACCCTTGTCAGGGAAATTTGCCCTTCGGGAGGAGAACGTCATGGACACCACAGAAATCAAGGCCATTCGCGAGGCGCTCAATCTCAGCCAGGACGACCTTGCCAAGATCCTGGGAGTTACCAAGACTTCCGTGAGCAGGTACGAACAGGGCCAGGCAAAGCCTGTGGAAAGCTCCGAGAAAAAACTCCTCTTTCTTCAGCAGGCGCTCGAAGATCCCGAACACAGGGAGGCCCTTCTGAACATGTGCAAGAACAAGCAGACAGGTCTTCCCGCAGCTGCCGGTGTGCTTGCCTTCATAAGCGCTTTGCCCATCATGCCATTGCCGCTGATGGGCCTGACCCTTTTCGGGATCATGAAGGCTCCCATAGGCAAGTCCTTTGCCGATATCGTCAGCAAGATGGCCGGCAACAAACCGGACAGGCAGTCGGACAGCCAGGAGGACAAGTCCGACAAAAAGTAGGAGAAACAAAACGGTCACAGACTGTATTTCTGACCTCCTGCTCATGGCTGAACTCCGAAGTCCGGCAACCTTCCGACAGAACAGGGGCCTGGCGGGCTTGGGTGCCATCATCGCAATTTCACATCAAAAGAACAAGCCAGAGCACGATCCAGAGGGCCCATGTAGCAGCCAACTCTTCCGGCGTTATTGTGCTTCCTGTGGGGCTACTCCAGGCAGGTTCTGCGTACGGGGAAAAGGGACCTGGGCGCAGCTGCCGCCAGCACAGCTTTCTGCATTGCCTTCAGCACTGCCTTCGGCTTCTGCCACCTTGCCTTCAGGCGCGTCACTGCCTGTTGCGGCGTCTGCCTCACCAGGGGTCTGGGAAGAAAGATCGCCCTCGCAGCTTGTGTCCAGGGTTGCGGCAGGGACGCTCTCATTCACCTGGTCGCTTGCGCCGGGAGCGGCAACGCCTGCATTCCCGACGTTCCTGGTTTGCACCACTGCGGGGTTGAGCTCAAAGCGTTCCATGGGCCTGCCGCTCTTGCCCTTCACGGTAATTGTGCGGATGTAGCCGTGTTCAACAAGGGCCTCGAGCGCCGTGTTCAGGGGCTTCATGGTGCGGAAAAGCGCCTGGCCCCTCAAAGACTGGAAGCACTCCCTGGCTGAGAAGACTCTCCAACTGTTGCGCGTGACAAGATCAAGGATCTTGCCTGCTGCCTCTGCCGGGCTTTCCTGAAGCATGAGCCCAAAGGCTGCCTTTGCGTGTTCGAAGAGAAGGTCTCCGAGAGCAAGGGCCTGTTCCATCTCTTCGGAGGAGACGACAAGATCGGTTCTCGGGTTGTCGCAAGAGACAAGGTGGAAGAGAGCGGCTATCCTCCCCACTGTCTCGTTTGCAAATGCTGTGGCCCACTCCTGCATGGGTGCATCGAGGCCCTCACAAAGCTTTTCTGCCTTGTCCCGATACCCAAGCCACATCAACTCGGCATCAGGGGAAAGGGTGAGCATGCGCGCCTCTTCGGGCGCATTCCAGGAAGCGGGCAAGAGACGCAAGACCCTCTCGAAGAAGGCATTGGCGACTTCCTTCTCCATCTTGCCTTCCTTCGACACCTTGCTGCCATTTGCAAAAGTTTGCGTCTCATCCGGCATGAAGTAGACAAAGTTCCTGGCAAGGCCCCTGGACTGCAGAAGCTTGACCTTCCGTGGATCCGCAAGGGCGCTTTTCTGCGGAGAAAGGGCCATGGTGAGCCTTGGCCGCATGTGGTAGACCCTGTCCTTCTTCTGCGCAGTGTAGGGTTCGGCATCCCATGCCTTTGCCACAAGCTCCTTCGCGGACCTTGAGGAGGCGGAGGAGAGGATGTCGAGGCAGTTGTCGTCAGCGCTTGCCAGGGTGAGTGTTTCGTGCTGCTCGTGCACGGTTTCCTCAAGCCCTGCCAGCGTGTCCGTCACAAGCCGGGGGAGGATGGTCGAATTCCTGAGGCTCATCTCAAGGTCGGTCAGTTGCGTGAGCAGTGCCTCGAAGGCTTCCCCGTTTCTTGCCACCTGGGCGTTCTGGGCTTCCCTTGCAAGCTTGCGAATGTTCCTCCTTGTGATCATCTTGCGCAAGTTTTCCCTGGTGATGATGGGCTCGACTTCACGCGCCTGGGCCTGCTCCCACCTTGCTATGGGGCCAAGGCATGTCTTGAGGGAAGCACGCTTGCGGCTTTGCGAGGGCAGGGGAGACATAATGAAGAGATTGGTTGGCTGGATAGTGCTTGTTCCGTAGAGTTCGACACTATAGGTGCTCTGGGCGCAGGTAGCGACTGCGGCCAGAGCGTTGGCAAGGACGCTCTCTTCGGAAACCTGCATTTCGCTGGACAATCCGCGGCAGAAATCCCCGAGAACAGGGGGAAGCTTTGTGCAGTCGAGCCTCGGGAGTTTCTGTGTTGCGAAGGGGACTGGCGTTGTCCACTCCGCAACCTTTGTCTCCAAAGCCTCTGAAGGCGCAGTGGAACTGCCCTTCGCGTCAGGCCTGACACTCTTCCGTGCACTCGCGCCGGCCTTCTTCCTGCCTGAACTCCTGGTCTTCCTGCCGGCCTTCTTGCCAGACTTGTTGTCAGCCTGCCCTTCCTCCACGCACGGTACAAAATCTACTGTCAGGATGCTGTCATCCATTTCGGAAGCCCCGAGGCCTTCCTTGTCAGGGGTCGATATAACCATAGGATCTCCATTGTCGGTTCTGTTGCCTGTTCTCTTTGCGTTCCCGGTCCCGGGCTTCGCTCCTGGCTTACGCCAGATCTTCCCATCCTGCCTCAAGTCCGCAAAAACAGCCACGATTGCGGTTGGCAGACAGGAAGACCCACCTTTCAACAAGGTGTACAGGAGGAAAAACTGCGACCAGGGAAGCATCCCCAGCCATGCCACGCTGTCAGGGTTGAAGGACTTGCAACCACGTTCATGCATGGCACAAAAAAATTTGACATCTTCGAAATAATGCAGAACCCAAATATTGTCAATCCCTCTCCCAAAAAATCCGAATGTCGCATCATAAGTTATAAAAATCACTTGATTTCAAATAGTTGCGTTTTTCTACCCGGTGAATTTCCGAAAATATCTCTCGTCAAAAAGCATGCCAGTATAAGGACAAGACCAGATTCCCTGTCCCGAAGCCCTTCGTTTCGGCCAGGATACAGCCGGGGTTTGTCCTTTGATCCGTCAGTCTGCTTGAAAACGCATGCCATGTTTTCTCTTGCAAGGACAGACCAAGAGGGACAACCGTCTAATTCCCCGGGGCCCGGAAAGCATCCCATGCAAGGTGAAGTCCCTGACAATCCGACCAGACCGCATTTCCTGGCGCAAGGAAGCATCCCCTGTTCTTTTTCGGGCTGTTCCGGGGTTTTTTCGCATGATACGGCGCCAGGAATGCAGGGAAGGGCAATGCCTTTTCCCGTTCAGAGCACTCTTTCATGGACAAAAGTTGCTCGGGATGTGGCAGGCATATTGCGGGGCAGGGCATTTCAGCTGCTTTATTCCTGCAAACAGGTCCACAAGCAGTTTTGAGGGGATGTTGGCGAAACACCAACGCCCGCTCCTGCGACTGCCTAGCCTTGGGAGTTCCCATGAGCGAGAACAACAACCTCCCTTCTCTTTTGCGCGATGACACCATCTGCGGGGTAGACGGCATTGTCCGCGTCCGGCGCGAGGGAATAGCGAGCATGGCACAGCACTGGCACGCCTGCTTGAAAGCATGGTGTTCATCGCAGGCTGCGGCGCCCTTGGCGGTCACGTTGCCGCTCTTTTGGCGCGCCTTGGCATAGGCGCCCTTCGCCTGTGCGATCCCGGCGTCTTCGAGGAGAGCCATATCAACCGCCAGTGCTTCTGCACAGAGCAGACCCTGAGCCGGCCCAAGGTCCTTGCCTGCAGGGATGGCCTGCTTGGCATGGCCTCGCACATGGAGATAGACGCGCGTGAAGTAGCAGCGGATCCGGAGAACCTGCCTGAGCTTTTGTTCGGCTGCGACGCCGTGGAGAATTACCTGGACTCCATACCCAGGAAGAAGATGCTCGAGGAGGCGGCCTGCGCGAAGGGAATTCCCTTGTGCAAGCTATTCTTGGCAACGAGGGCTTCGCCTTCGGGGCCGAGCCGGAAGTCATGCGCCTCGCAGGCCTGTACCCCTCATCCTGCCAGGCAACGAACCGGCCGAAGGGCAGGGGAGTCTTGCGACAGCTGCCTCTGGTACAGCCTGCCGTCAGGACTTTCTGCACGTCACCAAAACAAAGCAAAGGGCCAGACTCTAGGAGACGAAGCGTGGCCCTTTGCATTCGGAAGGAAGGTTGCGGCAGACAAAGGGAGCAGGTCTGCCGCAGCCGGTCGTATGAAGGTTAGAGGGTTGATGGGGGATTAGAACTCGTAGCGGAACATGCCGAACACGCCGTGACCAGTGGAGTTCTGGCCTGCCTGCAGGGTGTAGTTCACGCCAACGCTCATGTTGTCGTTGCCGAATTCAAGACCAACACCACCCTGCCAGGTGAAGTAGTCCATCATCTGCGTTTCCAGTTCGGCCGAAATCGGCACATCACAGAAGCGCACGTCTTCCTTGGCCTTGATGTCGCCAGCAGCAGGAATGACGGTGAAGTCAACGCTGGGCTTGAAGTACCAGTCGTTGTTCATCTCGAGTTCCTTGCTGAAGGTGATGCCCACAGGGAAGGTCCAGATGTTCTGCTGGAAGCCGTCGCCCTCGAGGATCGTACCCATGGAGGAATCCACGTCGTAGCCCCAAGTATTGATGCTCATGTAGCGGGCGCCAACATGGGGGATGAAATCGAGGTACTGGGTCTCGAGCTTGTACTCGAAGCGCAGGCCGGCGCTGATGGCAGATGCCTGGATGTCGGCCTCAAGGTCACCCATACCCATACGATGATCAACGTCCTGGTCCACGGAGTTCCAGGTGGAAGTGTAGGAAACGTCGGCCATGACTGCGAAGTTCTTGTACTCCCAGCCGCCGTAGGCGCCAACACCCCAGAAGGTCATGGAATTGGTAGTCTCGCTCAAATCGCCACCGGCGCTTTCGGCATAGCCGCCACCGATGTTGAAGATGAGACCAGCGCGGATGTTGTTTGCCCAGGTGTAGTCGGCACCAAGGGAGATGCCGCCGAGGTTGGCATTGTAGCCGTAGTCAAGGTTTCCGGCTTCCATGCCGAAGCCTGTCTGGTTGGACCACAGGGGAGCGATCCAGAGGGCCAGACCGAGAGCCTTGTCGTCCACAAGCTTGCCGTCCACGTTCATGGCCTTTGCGCCATTGTCAGGATTGGCAAAGCCCAGACGGTTGACAACCGCGTTGGTTGCAGCGTCGGAAGCCATCTTGGTCATCTGCGGCACAGCGCCTGCAAAGGCGATGCGGGCAGCGCTTTCGATGGTGGAGGCAGCAGCCTTTCTGTCACCGGCAAGATAGCGATCCCCATGGGTAGCACGGCGGAGGAATTCGCTACCAGCGCCCTTTCCCGTAGTATTGAGTCCCTCGATATAGTATTGGTTAACCAGAGAGGCCATCTCATCGCTCAGATCGGGGTAGACGTCCCTGGCATTCTGGGCATCAATCTTCAGACTGTTAGTGGTGTTGTCGTATGAGGCTGTCAGCATGGGCGTGTCGGTGGTGACGCTATCCCATCCCGCAACAGTATCCATACCTTGAGCAAAGCCGTCGCCAAAGATGACTACGTTCTGGCCATGCTGGACGTTGACGGCGTGCAGCTGGGCTCCCTCGGCAACACTTGCAGTTGCTGCTCCGGGACCGGTTACTGTGCCATACGTAAAGGCTTGACCCTTATCCAGAGCTGAGCTGTCCACAATAAGCATGGAATCTGCACCAAAGGCAACAGCGTTATCGCCGAGATCAACAGTACCCGCAGCAAGCTTGCCGTTGGCCTCTGCAAGGTTCAGAGTCTTGTTGGTGTAATAGGCTGTTCCCTGATGTCCGGCAGCGGCCTGCTGTGCTTGAGCCAACGTTGCACCATCAGTGCTTCCGTGCACAAACAGGGTATTGCCATTCAAATCGAGGTTCTGGGTGAGAGAAGATGCTCCGTTTTCATCATTGCCAAACTGACCGACCTGAACGAGGGAGTCCTCGGCAGTAATAGAGTTACCGGGAATCCATTGACCTGCCCTGACAGTGTCTTCGACCAATGTGGTTGTGCCGTTAACTGTCAGCGTATCAGCATCAATATAAACCGTACCTACAGTTGAAACCAAGTTTCCTTCGAAGGAGACAGTACCAGTGTATTCATCGGTACCTGCGGTTAGGAGTAAGTTGGCCTCTTCGCCTGTAGTCAAGCCATTCTTAAAAGTCAGGCTCTTGTCAGCGATCACTTCACCCTGACCAGTTACTTTGCCCGTAACGGTAACGGCACCACTACCTTCAGCTTCTGTAGCCTTGGTAGTAAAGGTACTTCCGTCAGCCAGGTCAATGTCTCCAATAAGGGCTGTGCCATTTGTTGTTACAGAACCATTGTTGACAGACAGCTTATTCAGGACCTGATTTGCGTAAGGGGCAATAGAACCTGTAGTCAGGTGGGCACCATCTACCCAAACAGTGTTATCACTTGTAGCTGTAGAAATCTCACCAATTTCAAATTTCGCATTACCATTACCGAAAACTTGAAGTGTAGCAGTTTTTCCATTGCCGGCATTCATGGACACTTGGCCCAAAGAGCCAGTGTTATCCTTGGTTAGATCGCCAAGGGTAACAACGCTAGTTTTACCATCAGCACCGCCAAGAGCACTACCAATGCGCAAACCACTTGTTCCCCCATTGCTATTCATGACAAGTGCATTGTTTTCACTATTTGCCTCAAAGCCTGCAAGATTGAGATTTCCCTTGGCAACAAGTTGATCTGTTGTATCAGTCAGATGGATACTCTTGAATGCACCTTCTATGCCGCTACCATTTTGAACACTTGTAACATCAGCTGTATAGGCAGTTGATGTTATGCCAGAGTCAGGATTATAGGCAATGTGATCTCCAGCTCCACAATCAGTAGTCTCAATATCGCTGATTGTTATATTGCCAAAGTTCATCAGACCATTTGCTCCAGCACCAAGAAGACTTTCTTTGATGCTTGTCAACTCATCTGTAGTGAATTCACCACCATCAAGACCATTGATCTTGTAGATGGCTCCATCTTCAAGTGATGCTTGAGTTAATCCTTCTTTGACAGTGTTGTCTGCGTCCAGAATAACGTCCTTGTTGACAGCAAATGTGCCAAGGCCTCTGACATCAACTTTTCCGTTACCAGTCCAGCTTTGCGTGATGGATAGTGTGGCAGCTGTATTTTCAGCAGCTACTGTTATTGTAGCACCAGTATCATTTGTAAGTGCAGCGATTGTAGTTGAACCATCGTTGATATTAACTGAACCTGCATTGTAAAGATCATTAGCTGTACGATCTTCACCAGCATAGTTGTCAACGATGGCATTTGTTCCGGTGAAGTCTATTGTTTGATTGGCACTATTATAAATACCACCGCCGGATTCGCCTGCCCAGTTGTCATGAACATCGATGTTCTCAAGCTTGAGTTTGTTGACAAAAGAAGCCCCATTTTGATCGACGTTAGCAATTGCACCACCAATTTTGCCAGCTTCATTGCCACTGAATTCACTCATGGCAACTGTCATCTTGCCGGCGTTTGTTATGGCACCGCCTTGCTGCACATCGCCGGTTAAAGCTGTATTGTTTGTGAAAGTGCTTCCCGTGATATTGACAACACCTTCGGTTCCCTGCCATATGGCGCCACCGTTGCCACCATTATTGCCGTCAAATTCGGAATTGACGATATTGATGGTGCCTTCCTTGTCCGTTTTCCCGGACACGTTGGAGATGGCGCCACCCATGCCTGTACCGGCAGAGTTGTTTACGAATCTACTGCCAGTAATATTGACTGTACCATCATAGTTATTGATGGCACCTGATTTGGCACTGGTGTTGCTCTCAAATGTCACACTATCAAGAGTAAGCGTAGCATCAGTGCTATTGTAGATAGCACCACCAGCAGAGATCGCGTTATTTCCAGTGAAGTCTTTTCCACTGATGTAGGCAGTACCATCGTTCCACAGGGCGCCACCAAAGTTGGCTTGATTTCCTGTCAGAGAGACATCATTGAGAGTGAGAATGCCTTTGGCTCCGTTCTTGTCATCACTATTGTAAATGGCACCGCCATATCCAGAAGCCTCATTGCTACTGATGACAACATTAGAAATAGTCGTTGTGCCCCAGTTTTCCAGCTGTGCACCATTTCCCTCTGTCTTCAATCCACCTGTAAGTGTACCACCTGAAAGAGAGAGTTTATGCTTTGCACCCTCTGCCAGTTCTGAGACTCTATCAGCAACAGTTACTTCAATTTTACCAGTAATAGTAGATTTTTCAACATTTACATTAATACCAACTGCATCATATGTATCATAAAGACCATAATACACATCAAAAGCAATACCCCCATCCTTTGCAATAATTGTTGAATTACTAATAGTAATATCTCCGTAATTATTGCTCATAATATACGGGCTACTACCTTGGAGATTTGTACCGTCAACAACCATATTTTCCAATGTGAGGTTGCTGTAGTTTTGGAGTACCATCAAGAATCGTCCGGAAGCCTCAGATGAAACATTTAAATTTCCGTTTTTTAAAGTAATAGTACTGTCTTTAAGCAATTGGAAGAGCTGGGATTTTGTTTTTTCAGAACCAGCAGGATCCTTGTAGGCAGTATATGTATGACCACCAAAATCAATGGTTACATCGTGATTAGAGGGAAATGACACGCCCACGCCTTGGGAAATATCCTGCCCTACTGTGATTGCACCATCGTGTGTGGCCTCAGTTACTGCATTGAGCAACTCTTCTCCACTCATAACTGTTGTGGCCTGCGCTACGCCTGCCCCACCCATAACCAGCATGCTGGCCACTGCCAGCGAGCCAAAGGTGTTGAGCAGATGGCACTTCTTCAGCACTGCCCTATAACGGTTGAGCAGATTGCCAATAGCTCCCTTTGTCTGTTTCATATGAACCTTTCCTCTCTGTTACCTTGCGGATTGAGTCAGCGCTCGGAATACAGTCCCACGACTTCCAAAGCCCTTTTCACCTGAAAACGGCTTCAGGAGCCGATTTGCGCATGACCCGCTGTTACGAAAAGCTGACAGATACTCTGTCAGGAGAATTGTGAAATCCTGATAGCACACGTGTTGTAAAGTGACAATAGTTCTCATGCGTCAAATTATGAGAATGTAAAAATCATTTCCCTGTTTGTTCAACGATTATGCGATGTTGGTCGCCCATGCGAGAAAACGGAAAACTGACAGAGTATCTGACGACATTTGCCCCGATAAAATTGCGATCATATGTCATCACAAACAGGAGAAATACAATCAAAAAGCTCTCCTGATCCCAAAAAATCACGCTCTTCATTCTCCTTGTGGCAGCTTTCGTTTGGAGACAGGGCGGCACGCCCCACAGCATAGGGTGAACGCAGGGAGCAAAATGCGTCTTTCGTCTGCCGCTCCCCAGTCCACTTTTTCAAAAGCCACGTTTCGGACAGGAGAGCACGGCCTGCCGGCCAAGTACACTGACCTTGGGGACGCAAACAAGGACACCATCCCGGGAGGGATCGCATTCCACTCTTCTCCAGACAGGAGAGCCCTTTGGCCGCACGCCGCGCTTGACAACGAGGCCGGGACGGTGTCGCAAAACCCGACACCATTCGGGGCGCAAGAAAAATCCGGGGCTCGCCCTTGCGCAACGTGCACTACCGGGGTACTCACCTTGCGTCCCTGAACTTTTTGCCACCACAACCAGGAGAGCCCATCCATGACCCAATCAATGCCCCACCCAGAGCTTCAGCCCCTTGTCTCGTCCAGGCTTCTCCTGCGCAGGCTTGAGGAAAGCGACCTCGACGCCCTGTACGCCTTCATGGGGGACATTGAGGTCATGTACGCCTGGGAATACACCTTCACGCGCGAGGACGTGTTCTCCTGGATTGAACGCATGCGCAGCTTTCCAAACCCCGAGCTCGGCTATCGCGCCCTGTGCCTGAAGGGACAGGAAGACCGTATCATCGGCCAGGCGGGCATTCTCCCAAAAACCATCTTCGGGAAGGAGTGCCTGGAAATCGGCTACATCCTGGACAGGAGGTTCTGGCACATGGGCTATGCCACGGAAGCAGGAGCACTCCTTCTGGACCATGCCTTCGACAGCCTTGGGGCAGGAGAGATGTACGCCACCATCCGTCCCATGAACACGTCATCTCTCGCCGTGGCAGGACGCCTTGGCATGCACGCATGCGGGGAAATCGTTATCCACCTCAGGGGGCAGGATATGCCCCACACGGTCCTACAAACCGACAAAACGTCCTGGAAGGAGTGGCGCACGCGCTTTTTGTCCCTTTTGGAAGAGCAGGGGACTTCCCAGACAATCTCCAAAACAACACTCTGAAATAACACAATTCTGACCGACAGTTGCCCGTACAAAAACTAAAGGAGTACCCGAATTTTTTTCAGGTACTCCTTCATGTTTTTGCCCTTGTGGACTTTTACTTTATCCGCGGCGCAGGCGATAGAGGCTGTTTGCCACAGCGTCCGCGCACAGAAGTGCGGAGGCAAAGGCCCAGTGCAGGTTGTAGCCGCCAAGGTGCCCGGTCACATCCAGCATCTCGCCTATGATGCTCACCCTGTTCTCGAGTTTGCTTGCGAAGGTGACTGGCTCGATTTCTGCGCAGTCCACGCCGCCCATGCATACCTCAGCCTGACGCAGGCCTGCGCGCGAGGAAGGCAGTATTTTGAGCGCGTGCACGCGCTCCTCGAGCTCCTCGCGCATTTCCCTCGATAGCTCCGCGCAGCGCCTGTTGGCCAGGCTTTCCGGAAGCACAAGGTCAGCAAGGCGCTGGGGCATGAGACGCGAGAGCACGGAGCGCGGAGTGCGCTTGCCGTTCTCGTCTCCGAAAAGCCCGTGCAGCTCGTGGGGCAGAAGGTCGATTTCCAAAGCTTCGCCCTCCTTCCAGTAGAGGGAGGCCTTCAGGATGGCTGGCCCGGAGAGCCCTGTGCGGGTGAAGAGCATGTCGTCGCTGATGGTCTTGTCGCACACAGTGAGCTTCACTGGCAGGCTGACACCGGAGAGGGCGAGCCAGGGGCTCGTTTCGGGAAGTGTCAGTGGCGTAAGAGCTGCCCTCGGGGTAATCACGCTGTGCCCAAGGTGCTGGGCCATGGCGTAGCCAAGGCCTGTGGCACCACTTGCAGGACAGGCAGGGGATCCCAGGGCAAGTACGACGTGGCGGGCAGCCAGACGAGCTCCCTGGCTTCTCACCATGATGCGCTCCGCTTCCGGGCGTACGCAGTCCTCGCGCAAATGCTCGCCAAGAAGCAGGGTAAAGTCCCCCTTGCGACAGCGGGCGAGCAGGGCGCGAGCAAGATCCACACCTGTTCCGGTCAAAAAAAGCTTGCCCTTTTCCCGCTCCTCATAGCCCATACCCAGAAGCTCCATGGTGCGCACCATGGCGTTAGTGCCCATTTTCTCGAGCACAGGCGCAACAAAGCCTTCCTGCCCACAGACGTAGTGCGAGGGAGAAAGATTTCTGTTGCTGAAGTTGGCGTGGCCTCCGCCGGCAATTGCGAGCTTTCTGGCAGGAGTCCTGCTCCTGTCGAGCACGCAGACGCTGAGGCCCAGATCTACCAGGTGGGCAGCACACATGAGGCCTGCGGCACCGGCGCCCAGGATGATGACGTCTGTCAGGCCGCTGCGCTCCTTCAGCATGGCCTTCCTGGACCTGTCCTCAGCCTCGTAGCCCCATTCGCCAGGCCTGACAAAGTCCTCCGGCGTGCGGGCAAGTGCGTAGGCAGCACCTGCCTTCGTCTGTACAGAATCGTCCCGACCGGAAACGTATCCGTCCAGCTGTTCGCGCCGGTCCGTACGATCCGTACGCTCTGGACGATCGGGTCGGTTTGATCTTACCGCAGGCTCAGCGCGGTAGATACGGTCCGAACGCCCGGGGCGCTCTGGACGGTTCGGGCGATTCGGGCGCTCGTCCTGCCCCCTGTCAGACCTTGTGTCGAACCCGCCTTGCCGATCCTTGCGAGCGTCATGGCGCGCGTCGTGGCGATCCTTGTTTCTTTCGCGGGGAAGGGTGGGCGCAAAGTCGCGTTTCATATGGTCCTGCCGGCGATCGTCACGGGGCCCTTCGCGGTTTTCCCTGCAAAAGTCGCGTTCGCCCTGGAACTTGTCCGGACGAGGCCCAGTGCCTCTCGCGTCCCGTCCCTGACCGGCTTTCTCACCAAAGCCGCGCCTTTCCCCGCGATCTCCAAAGCCTTCCCTGCGTTCCCCTGGTCTTGCCGGGAAACGTTCGCTGAAGCGGGCACGGGGCTGCAGGTTCGTGCGGCCTTCACGGCTGTCACGGCGCTCGTCAGCCCTTTCGCGATCCTCACGATCATTGCGGCCGTGCCACGCGCCACGGGCAGGCCTGTCGTGTCTTTCGCTGGCAAATCTGTTCCGTTTGCCACCATCGCCCTCAGAGCCGCGGGAAAAATCCCCCTTGTCTTTGACAAAATGCTCGCGCTTTGGGGCAAAGCGCTCACGCCTGTCGAAACGGCCTTCAAAGTCCGCATCACGCGCATCTCTATCGTGCGCCTCCCGGTTCCTGGCTCTCTCGAAACTTGCGCCTTCATCCCTGTGGTCGCGGCGGTCCTTGTGGGAATAACTGCGCTCATTGCGGGAAAAGCCACGCTCGTCACGGGCAGAGCGCGGGCCACGTTCCCCATGGTCCCTTTGCTCCCCGCGTCCGAAAGCCTCGCCTCCGGGACGCCTGTGGTTGAAACTTCCCCCGCGCCTGCCACGGCCCTCACGGGGCTCGTCATGGGAAGCCTGCTCCTGCCTTCTATCCTGCCTTTCACCTTCCTGGTGTCGGCTGCCCCCGGATTTTGCGCGAGGCCCGAATTTGCCCTGCCTGGGCTTGCGCCCGCGCAAAGCCCCGTCCGGCTGCTGAGGATTGTGGTCGCGGCCCTCGAGGCCCTGGTAGTTCTGCTCTGTCGCGGACATGGTTTTCCTGTTTGTCTGCAGCAAAAAACCCCGGAGAGCGTTGGCTGACCGGGGTATATGCATTGTGGTAGCAAGGGGGAGACTTGAACTCTCGACACTGCGGGTATGAACCGCATGCTCTAACCAGCTGAGCTACCTTGCCACATTGTTGGCTATTTTGTTTTCGCTGAAGCACTGCGCTCCAACGAAGAGGGGTTATATACACATCGACCCCCTTTGGCAAGCATTTTTTTACGATTTTGTGAAAAAAATTTTAGATCGGCCAGCAGGGCAGCCAATAGAGCCACTTTCAGAGCCATACCCAGGTCTATCATCTGTCCCCCGGCAGGAGCATGGAGAAGGAATACCAGCACCCTGAGCCCTCGGGTCACCCCCTGATGGCAGCCCCAGGATGCCATATCGCCCCGGCTCCTCCTATGCGACACCCTGGATGACAGGCAGGGGACGGGACCTGCAAGATCATGCGAATCCGGCCCGGGAAAAAGCCTTTTTCCCTTAATTTTTCTTGCAAAATGCCTGCGAATCACTGGACTTTCGCAGTTTACCAATATACTATAACGAGTTGTGTGCGGGATCTCTCGCAAATCCATGGTCGCACACCGGGGCCTCCCGGCAAGGGATCCCCCGTTCCGGTCACAAGCCGGCCCTGGTGGCCTGTTTGGCCCCCAAAAGCCGGCACACTTTCTTTCACGCTCACCCCATGCCTTTTCCGGTCGCCGTCTGCACATCCTTTGTGTTTCCCCCGGCTGTTCCGAGTCCATCCTGCACGCAGGAGGCAAGGGCCCATATGGAGAGTCTACCTTCAGGGATTAACAAGATTCCGGATGATCAGCATCCGGAGCAGATGGCGCTCTTCCCCGAGAGTTTTTAGGGAAGCCGGCGTTTGACAAAAGGCATTTCGCCACGGGTACCCCCTGGCGAAACAGGATTAAAGTCGGGGTGCGTGAAATGCGCATGAGACTTGGAAACAAATTACAGAAACATAAGCCTAATTATGTTTCTCGAAGGAGATACAACACATGAGTGATGAACTGACTATGCCCCAGGAAGAACAGCAGGAAACCCCAGCCCCCGTCGAGGAGGCCGCAACCGCTGCTGCCGCAGACAACGCTGGCGATGAGGAAAGCTTTGCCGATCTGATGGCCAAGCAGGACATTGCCCAGGTGCGCATTCAGAAAGGGCAGAAGGTTCAGGGCAAGGTAGTGGACATGAACGAGGACACCGTGTTCGTGAACATCGGTGCCAAGCTCGAGGGTGTCATGGAAATGAACGACTTCCGTGACGCCGAGGGCAACGTGAATGTGTCCGTGGGCGACGACGTGGAAGCCTGGATCACCCAGGTTTCCTCCGGCGAAATCCGTCTCGCCCGCTCCATGAGCGGCGCCGGCATGCAGGCCATCGAGGACGCCAGGGAGAACGGCGTGCCCGTTGAAGGCAAGGTCACCGAGCAGTGCAAGGGCGGCTACCACGTGGAAATCCTCGGCAAGACCGCTTTCTGCCCCGGTTCCCAGATGGCTCACGGTTCCCCCGAGAGCCTCATCGGCCAGACCTTCCAGTTCCTGATCACCCGCGTGGAATCCCGTGGCCGCAACATCGTTGTCTCCCACAGGGCCCTCATGGATCGTCAGCGCGAGCAGAGCCTGCAGGCCCTGCTTGATCAGGTCCGCGAAGGCGACATCGTGGAAGGCAAGGTGACCCGTCTCGCCAACTTCGGCGCCTTTGTGGAACTCGTTCCCGGCGTGGAAGGCATGGTGCACCTCTCCGAACTCTCCTGGTCCCGCGTGATGAAGGCCGACGAGGTCGTGAAGCCCGGTGACACCGTGCAGGCCAAGATCCTCAAGATCGGCAAGGAGAAGGGCAGGGACGGCAACGAGCATACCCGCATTTCCCTCTCCATCAGGGAAGCCCAGGGCAATCCCTGGGATCAGATTGAGACCATCGTGGCCGCTCCCGGTTCCATCGTGGAAGGCAAGGTCATGCGCATCGCACCCTTCGGCGCCTTCGTGGAAATCGCTCCCGGCATCGAGGGCCTTGTGCACCTGTCCGAAATGTCCTGGACCCAGCGCGTGAACCGTGCAGACGAGATCGTGCAGCCCGGCCAGGTCGTGCGTGTGAAGATCAAGGAGATCAACACCGAGAACAGGCGCGTCTCCCTTAGCCTGCGCGACGCAGAGGGCGATCCGTGGGCAGACGTCGAGACCCGCTTCCCCGTGGGCAGCGTGGTGGAAGGCAAGGTCGAGAGCCAGTCCAGGTTCGGCCTGTTTGTGACCCTGGCCCCCGGCATCACCGGCCTTCTCCCCGAAGGCATCATGCGCCAGTCCAAGACCGAGCAGGAATACCAGAAGCTGGAGAAGGACGCTCCTGTCACCCTGGAAGTGCAGCGCGTCGACCCCGTCGCCCGCCGCATCACCCTGGTGCCCGAAGGCATGCAGCCCCAGCCCAAGGAACCCCGTGAGCGCAAGGAAAAGCCCTCTCGCAAGGGTGGTTCCTCCAACAACGATTGGCACAAGCATCAGAAGACCGAGCAGGACGAGGCCGGTTCCTTCTCCAACACTTTGGCACAGGCCTTGCAGAGAGCTCAGGAAAACAAGCAATAAGGTAATGTCGGGAAAGAGTCTGCTCTTTCCATAATCCCCATATTGTCCGTCCGGGGTGCTCCGGGCGGACAATATGCTACCCGGGATTCTTTCCCGGGTTCTTTATTGGATTCTTTCCGGACATTCCCAAAGGAGTTTTTCTGCATGCGCAATCCCCTTTTCTCCCTGACAGCTGCCCTTTTGGCCCTTGTCCTTGTTGTGACCAGCGCCAATGCAGCCTCCCTGCCCGAGTTCACCGAACTTGCAGCCAAGTGTGGCCCCGCGGTGGTGAACATCAACACCGAAAAGGTCACGAAGACCACAGGTCCCGAGGACTTTTTCGGAGACATGTTCCGCGGCATGCCCCCAGGATTCGAGCGCTTCTTCGAGCCCTTCCAGCGTGACAAGCGCCGTCCCAACACGAACAGGCAGCGCTCGCTCGGATCGGGCTTTCTCATTTCCGCCGACGGCTACATCGTGACCAACTTCCACGTGGTGGACGGCGCGGACGTTATCCGCGTGACCCTGGACGAGAAGATTGCCAAGGGCAAGACCAACGTCAAGGCAACCCTCGTCGGCTCGGACGAGGAGACGGATCTCGCCCTCCTGAAGATCGACGTCAAGGAAAAGCTTCCCTATCTCACCTTCGGCAACAGCGACAACCTGAAGGTCGGTGAATGGGTCCTTGCCATTGGCAACCCCTTCGGCCTCGATCACAGCGTCACTGCAGGCATATTGTCCGCCACAGGCCGTCGCATCAACGCCGGAGCCTTCGACAACTTCCTGCAGACCGATGCCTCCATCAACCCCGGCAACTCCGGTGGCCCCCTCATCAACATGCAGGGTGAGGTCATTGGTATCAACACCGCCATCATCGCCTCCGGCCAGGGCATAGGCTTTGCCATCCCCTCCAACATGGCAAACGAGATCATTGCCCAGGTGCGTGACGGCAAGAAGGTGAGCCGTGGCTGGCTCGGCATCGTCATCCAGGATGTCGACGAGGCCACAGGCCAGGCCCTTGGCCTCAAGGACCACAAGGGTGCCATCGTGGTGAGCGTCCAGCCCGGACAGCCCGCAGACGAGGCAGGCATCAGGGACGGCGACATCATCCGCAAGATCGACGACCAGGACATCGAGGATCGCGACGAACTTCTGCGCGTCGTTGCATCCAAGAAGCCCGGCACCCGCGTGGCTGTAGAAGTCATCCGCGATGGCAAGGCTCAGACCCTGCAGGTCAGGCTGGGCGACAGGTCCTCCAACCTCGAGACCGCCGACAACGGCGCGCCCGCAGGTTCCAAAGACAGTGCCGAAGCCAACCTGGGCCTCAAGGTTCGTCCCGTGAAGGCCGAGGAAGCAAGGCAGCTCGGTATCGACAACGGCATCATGATTCTCGACATCGACCAGGACAAGCCCGCAGCCAACACGGACCTGCGCCCCGGTGACGTCATCGTCAAGGCCAACATGAAGGCCGTGAAGACCGTGGCAGATCTTGCCCGCATCGTGCGTGAGGAAGGTGTTAAAAGAGGCGCCATCCTCTTGCAGGTAAACCGCAGAGGCGACCTCATCTTCCGCACAGTCGAACTCGGTTCCGCAAAGTAGGAAAACCGGACAGGGCCATACAGTTCAAGAAGGACTGCTTCCATATGGAGGCAGTCCTCTTTTTTTTGTCCTCGTCCATACGAGCATGTGGCAATATGAATATGCGGCAATTCGAACATGGACCAATGTGCAATGGGGCAGGGTGGTCAGAAAATGCCCATTCTTGTGTACAGGGCGGTCAGCAATTGTACAGCAAAGGCAGCTGTCACATGTTCTCAACGCGCCAAATCCTTGCCAAGATTCCCCTTGCATCCTAAAATCAAAAAAAATTTTTCCGGCCCGCGTGGCTCTTGGCCCCAAGGAGGTTTGTATGGCCATCCATCCAGAAGCGGGAAAACTTCCCGATCCTGCAACACTTGAAAACATCCCGGCCCTGGTAAGCGCCTACTACACGCTTGTCCCAGACCCCGGGCAGCCCTCGCAGCGCATAAGCTTCGGCACATCCGGCCACAGGGGCTCTTCCCTCAAAACCAGCTTCAACGAGGCCCACATCCTGGCAGTGACCCAGGCCGTGTGCGAGCTGAGAAAGGAAGACGGCATCGAGGGACCCCTCTACCTCGGCTTCGACACCCACGCCCTGTCCGAGCCTGCCCAGCGCACAGCACTTGAAGTGCTTGCTGCCAACAACGTGCGCGTGCGCATCTCCAAAAATCACGCCTACACGGCAACACCCGCTGTTTCCCACGCCATCCTTTTGTGGAACCGCAGCCACGAGGGCAGGGAGAGGGCAGACGGCATCATCATCACTCCTTCCCACAACCCGCCCTGTGACGGCGGCTTCAAGTACAACCCGCCCCACGGCGGCCCCGCGGACACAAGCGAGACCGGCAGGGTGGAAAAGCGCGCAAACGAGCTTCTGGCAAACGGCAATCGCGAGGTGAAGCGTATCCCCTACGCCGCAGCCCTCGCCTCGGCTTGTGTCGAGGAGTACGACTACACCAGCGCCTACGTCGACATGCTTGGCGACATCCTGGACATGGAGGCCATAGCCAAATCCGGCCTGAAACTCGGCGTAGACCCCCTTGGCGGCGCAAGCCTGGAGCTCTGGCAGCCCATAGCGGACAGGTACGGGCTTGACCTCACCGTGGTCAACCGCTGCGTGGATCCCACCTTCCGCTTCGTGCCCAGGGACAAGGACGGCAAAATCCGCATGGACTGTTCCTCCCCCTGGGCCATGTCCGTGCTTTTGAACATGCGCGACAGCTTTGACCTGTGCTTTGCCTGTGACCCAGACTCCGACAGGCACGGCATTGTCACCCGCGACGGCCTCATGAACCCCAACCACTACCTCTCGGTCTGCGCCTGGTACCTTTTGCGTACCCGCACGAACTGGCCCGCCAACTGCGGCATAGGCAAGACCGTGGTGACCACGGATCTGCTCAACCGCACAGGCAACATGCTCGGTCGCAAGGTGGTGGAGACTCCAGTGGGCTTCAAGTGGTTTGTACCCCTGCTCTCGTCCGGCACCTGCGGCTTCTGCTGCGAAGAGAGTGCTGGCGGCTCCTTCCTCTGCCTCGACGGCAAGACCTGGAGCACGGACAAGGACGGACCGCTCCTCTGCCTGCTCGCAGCCGAAATGATGGCCAAGGAAAAGGCAAGCCCGAGCGAGCTCTACAAAAGGCTCACAGCCGAGCTCGGAGCCCCTGTCTACGAGCGCATCGACAGCCCCGCTGACGAGAAGGTGCGTACAAGGGTCAGGTCTCTTGGCAAGGAGGACGTGACCATGACAAGCCTTGGGGACTCCCCTGTCACAGAGGTACTCACGA
Organism: Desulfovibrio sp. An276; assembly: GCF_002159665.1. Classification (GTDB taxonomy): domain Bacteria; phylum Desulfobacterota; class Desulfovibrionia; order Desulfovibrionales; family Desulfovibrionaceae; genus Desulfovibrio; species Desulfovibrio faecigallinarum. The sequence goes on along the minus strand of NZ_NFJC01000002.1, from coordinate 56,029 downwards.
GGGCTCCAGGCAACGACGCTGCCATTGGCGGCCTCAAGGTGGTCTCGAAGGACGGCTGGTTTGCCGTGCGTCCCTCCGGAACCGAGGACATCTGCAAGCTCTACGCAGAAAGCTTCAAGGGCAAAGAACACCTGAAGTGCATTCAGGACACTGCCCAGGACTTTTTGCAAAAGCTCCTTGGCTAGAGTCTGACCAGCCAAACCATGACAAAGGGGTGCTGCGGCACCCCTTTTGTTATTTTGGGGCCTTGTTTGCCCCCTTTGTCCCGTCCTTGTCCCGTCCTTGCCTAGGCCCTGGGGCTGCCCAAAAAAATCTTTGCCACACTCTTGACAAGAACGCGTTTCAGTCAATAGAAAGCTTGCGTTACGCGACCGGCTGCCGCCAATGCAAGGGGTTGTGCCTGCATCTTTTGCGCCAGGCTTTCTGCATGTGCAGGAACCCATGGCCGGACAAGAGGGAAAAAGACTGTCCCTCGACGCTATTGCATTGAAAATTTGTCAAAAAGCATGTGGTTGCAGGGAAAACCGGATACAACGACACACGAAAGGCCCCTGCAGTCACGCCAGATTGCTTCGGTCTGCGCTCACGATCGGAGCAACTAGCCGGGGTTTGGAAGCGGGCCAGCCCCGGCCCTTTTTTGCGCCTGCCTCCTTCGGCCCAGGCAGGACAGATCTGTGCCATGTCGGAGAAACCCGAACGCGGGACTATTGGCCTACAGTCCCAGCGACAAGAACTTTCTCTCCGAAGTACTCTCTGATTGTTTCGTCGGGGACGATCCTGTTCAGGGTGTCAACCTGTCCTCTGACCTTCCACCAGGGAGAGCCGATACAGTGGGACCAGGCAGACAGATTGGACGCACGCAGTGGTCCGAAAACGTCCAGGACGCTCTGTACAGCCGCCTTTATTTCTTCACTGCCTCTGTCCCGGACAAGCGTCGAATACTCTGTCACATCACAGCCATTGTGAATCAGTTTGAAAACCCTGGGAAAGACAGGGCCATAGGGCAAGGCGTGCGGATGCTCGTCACAGACATGCGAGCCTTTCCACGCGAGCATCACTCCGTACACGCAGTACAGAAGCTTCTGAATTTTGGTGTTGGTGTAGCTGATTTTCCGCTCAACACACTCTTGGGCGATATAGGCAGCAACATCACAGCTGTCGAACATGGCGGTCTCCCTGCCCCTGTTTCGGGCTGAAGCAATCAGGAATATCTGTCCAGGAGATAGCCGGCAAGAACGCCGACACCCATGACTCCGAACACGGCAATGGTAAAAACGACCAAAATATTCATACGCTGTCTCCCAAACTGCCCGTGCGCGCAAAGTGCCTGTACTCACCTGCCTTTTGATCCGGCTCTATCCCCCAGCGCTCTCCTATGACAGTTTCCACATCCAAAGGACATCGGCTGAACGCGCAGTTCGCAGTGGTCTAACGCAAAAGAAAGCCCCTCCTGGAAGGGGCGAGGAAAAGGTAGCGGGCTATGGCTTTTGGTGGAGAAGAGCAATCACCCCTATGGTCCTGCCGAAGAGGGCAGGCATATTACCTTGATTCCGAGCTGTGGTGCCAAAGGCAAGGTATCTTTCGTCCTGGCTAGAAACCGAGCCAGCCGAAGCCCTTTGCCATGATGCCAAGACCGAAAACAGCAATGGCTATCTGCCACTTGATGAGGCGAGATTCCATTCCCTTGGCTTCGGTGCGAAGCTTCTCGATCTCTGTTTTGGTTTCGCTGCGCAACTTCTCGATTTCAAGGCGAACATCGGCCACATCACCCTTGGTAGCGAGTTGCTGGCGGGTGGCCTCGTCCAGCTTGTCCCGAGCTTCTAAGTCAGCCTTGATTTCGGCACGAATCTTTTGACGTTCCTCCTGGGCAAGCTCCGCAAAACCTTCTGCTTGCGCCTGGGTGAAACCGAGTCCGATTAGCTTCTTGCTATAGGCGAGGGTGTCAAAAGTGATCCCGTCCATATGCACCTCCGTACCAATCATGATAACCATGGTTTTTGGGGTTGTCGATCTGTTTCACGAAACCCGCAGCTACGCATGGAATCCTGCCCCCAATTGGCCTATCTTGGGCATATTCCAAAGAGGCAAGGAAAAATCAGTCACAGGAGCTATGGCTGTTGGTGGCAAAGAGCAATCACTCCTATGAGTAGTCCCGACTGGGCAATGAACATGCCTATCAGCCACTTGAGGAGAGAAAGCTTCTGCTTGGCCATTTCCTCAACATGGTCTTTGCGCAGGACCAGGAGATCTCCGTGTATGGCAAGTTCTTCAGCGTCCACAGGCCTGATGGCGTCTTGCAGGGCCCAGGTGAAGGCTTCAGCCTGTTCCGCAGGCATTCCCGCTGCCTGCAGCTTTTTGCAGTAGGCAAGGGTGTCGAAAGCAATCATTGCGTCCTCCTTTGGTGATCGAAGCGAGGAAGACTGGAAAGAGGAAGCAAAGGACAAAGTGATATCAAGACCTTCCTCACAAGCAAGCTATCTTTTTCACCCATTTTGCGCAACACAAAACGCAAGGCCGCAAAACTCCGAAAATACAGAAAACAACATCAAGGCTACCCTATGACACTCTCCACATCCACGTAGTAGTTCGAGGGCCTTGTGCGCTCCATGTAGACCCGCACCTTCTTCCCCGGCACTATCTCGTGGCTGTCGTACCAGGCATCTCCGCTGCGAAAGAGATACACCCTGCCGCTCGGGTCCACGTAGCGGCAGCTCAAAATGATGGGGTGGCGTCCATTGGCATACTGCTCTTCGTCCAGCTCAATGTTCGTTACCTCTGCCTCAACGCAGTATCCAGCAGCTGTCAGTCTGTCGATTCTGTTCTCGCGTATCTTTCTCACCACCAGGAAGAGTGTGCCCATGCCACCAAAGACAAGCCCCATGAAGAGCAAAACTCCCGAAAAGAGGCCATCACTGCCAGCAAGGCGCACATCTTCCGGATTGTCCCTGGCGTACAGAACATCGATCACCATGCCCGGCCGCATGTCCCCGGATGCCGAGGTGAGTGTTGCCTCGTATGTCTTCCCGGCAACGTGATAGCGCACATGGGGCATACCCAGGGATTCTCTGGTTTTGCCCCGCATGGCAAGGATGACTGCCTCGGTCGTGTCCGCCCCCTTCCTGAACTCCACTCCTTCAAGGGCCATCCAGACGCCACCGCACATGAGGCCAAGCCCAAGGATGGCAAAGAGCCAGCCAAATATGAGGATAAAGACCCTGTTGTGTCTTTTGGCTCTGGCACGAACCCTTTCCCTGTCCACGTACATGCCCGACTCCCGCCTATCCTGCTTTTGTCTCTTCCCTGTGCGCAAGACCTCTTTCAAGTGCTGCTGCCAGAGCCTCACCCTGGTCACCACCGCCGCCCATGCGCACAAGCTCCCCATGCAGGTCAGCCCCGTGCAGCGGCGCGCACAAGGTGTAGGTCTTGCCCTCGCGCACTACCTTGGAGATCTGGAAATGCCTGCCGGCCCTGACCGCAATCTGCGGCCAGTGGGTGATGAGCAGCATCTGTCTTCTGCCTGCCAGAAGATCCAGCCTTTCGGCCAGATGGTTCAGGGTCACGCCGCCAACACCGCTGTCCACCTCGTCGAAGATAAAGGTCGCGTTGCGGGCAGGGTGCACCACACCTGCCAGTGCCAGCAAAAAGCGCGAGAGCTCGCCGCCAGAAGCAATGTGGTCCAGAGGCTGGGCAGGCTGGCCCGGGTTCGGGGCCCAGAGAATGCGCACCGTCTCGTCCTCCACGCCCTCCCAAAGCTTCTTCGGACGAAAATCCGGAATGACGCGCACGTTCTCGTTGAAACCAAGACCTTTCAGCTCGCCCTCAAGCGCCCTGGCAAAAACCTCGCACGAGGCGTGGCGTATGGGACGTATCCTTTCCACCACATCCTTAAGCTTTTCGACAAGCTCAGCCTCCTGGCGCTTCAGGTTCTTGATGTCCAGCTCGCACACGTCGAGAAAGGAAATCTTCTCCTCAATCTCGTTCTTGAGGTTCAGGATTTCCGGCAAGGATCTGCGCAGCTTGCGCTTCAATTTCGATATCTCGTAGAGTCTTGCCTCCACCTGCTCTATGTCCTCTGGCAGATCGTCCGGCCTTGGCGGATGGCGCAGGGTCGAGGCCAGTTGCTGCAGCTCCTGGTTGAGCGAGGAGAGCGCCTCCGCACTCGGAGCAAGATTCGGATCGAGCTCTGCCATGTGTTCCACAAGCCTGAACAGATCGCCAAAGCCGTCCAGAAGGCCACCCCCAGAGCGCGAGCCGTAGAGCATCCCGAGTGCCGCGTCGTACTCCCTTGTGGACTCCTCCAGCCTGCGCGCCCTTTGCCGTATCTCCTCAAGCTCCTCTTCCTCGCCAGGTTTCGGATCCACCTTGTCTATCTCGGTCTGCTGCATCTCCAGAAGATCGCGCATCTCAAGAAGCCTTGCCCGCCTTTCCTCTATGGCGCGCCTCTTTGCAAGCAGATCCGAAAGCCTGTGTGTGAGCCCGTCGCGCTCGTCCAGCAGATCCTGCCGCTCCATGGTCTGCTCCATGAGCGCGTCCTGGAATCCTGCCTGCAAGAGCTTTTGCTGGCCGTGCTGGCTTGTGTAGGAAATGAGCTGTTCGCGCAAAAACTTCGCATACCCTTGAGGCTTCAGGGAACCGTTGACTGTAAGCCTGCTGCGCCCAGAGGCCAGAAGGTCCCTGCGCAAAATGAGCTCCCCGTCCGGGCACTCCAGCGCTTCGTCGCTCCCCTCGAGACCCTCGGTGTTCAAAGGCTCCTCAAGGCGAAACAAAGCCTCCACATGGGCCCTGTCCGCACCCGCTCGGACCATGTCGCTCTTCAGCCTGTCCCCAAGCAAAAATCCCAGGGCCTTCAAAATAAAGCTCTTGCCTGCGCCCGTCTCGCCAGTGAGCACGTTCATGCCCCTGCCGAATTCGAGCTCCATGTCCTCTATGAGCGCAAGGTTCTTTATGCGCAGATACTCAAGCATAATCACCGTCCAAGTCTTGGATCCAGCATGTCGCGCAGGCTCTCGCCAAGCAGGTTGTAGCCAAGCACAGTGAGCAGTATGGCAAGGCCCGGGAACAGCGAGAGCCAGGGCGCGTCCTCAATGACTGCCTTGCCCTCCATCAGCATGTTCCCCCAGCTCGCCTGGGGCGGCTGCACCCCAAGGCCAAGGAAGCTCAGGCCAGATTCCGTGAGAATGGCTCCGCCTATCCCCAGAATGGCCGTAATGGTCACAGGCGCCAGGGCATTGGGCAATATGTGGCGAAGCAATATGTTCTTCGTTGACACACCCGAAAGCCTGGCAGCGCTCACAAAGTCCCGCTCGCGCAAGGACAGCGTCTCCGCCCGCACAAGGCGCGCTATGCCCATCCACGAGGTGAGTCCTATGACCACCATGATGTTGGTGAGGCTCGGCTCAAGAAAGGCCACCACAGCCAGGATGAGGAAGAACGAGGGAAAGCACAGCATGACGTCCACGCCACGCATGATGATTTCGTCCGCTATGCCGCGAAAGTAGCCGCTCACAAGCCCCAGGGCAGTGCCAATGCTTATGCTTATGCCGACAGCCACAAAGCCCACCCACAGGGAAACCTGGCCCCCGTAGAGCAGGCGCGAGAGCACGTCGCGGCCAAGCCTGTCCGTGCCAAGCGGGTAGGTTGCGCAGGGGGCAAGCAGGATGTCGTCCAGGTGCAGCTCGTTCGGGTCAAAGGGCGCGAGCAGGGGGGCAAAAAGTGCAGCCAGGGACATGCCGAGCACAAGCACAAGGCCCAGAATCAGCATGATGTTGCGGCCAAGCACACGCCCAAGTCTTGTCATGGTCATCGTCCTACCCCCTTGTTCCCGACACAGGTGCAGTACGGATGCGCGGATCCGCAAGACCGTAGCAGAAGTCTGCCAGCACGTTGCCGGCAAGGGTCAGCACGGCACCCAAGACAAGGTTGCCCATGATGAGCGTGTAGTCCCTTGCCATGACAGCCGCGTAGAAAAGCTGCCCAAGGCCGGGCAGGGCAAAGATGGACTCTATGATGACGGACCCGCCTATAAGCCCGGGTACCGAGAGGCCGAGCAGGGTTATGAGCGGAAGCAGGGCGTTGCGCAAACCATGGCGCCACAGGACCACAGATTCCGGCAGGCCCTTGGCTTTGGCAGTCAGCATGTAGTCCTGCTCCATGACCTCGAGCATGCAGGCGCGCATGTAGCGCGACATGCCTGCAAGGCTCCCCAGGGTGTAGACTGCAACCGGCATGGCAAGGTGCTTTGCAATGTCGATGGCCTTTTCCAGGGGGCCCAGCGCCTCAAAGCCGAAGGAGGTGATCCCCGACATGGGAAGCCAGCCAAGCTCTATGCCGAAGAACATCATGAGGATGAGCGCAAGCCAGAAGGAGGGCATGGCAAATCCTATGAAGACCAGCACAGTGAGCACGCGATCCGCGAACGAGTTGCGGCGCACAGCGGAAAAGACGCCCACAGGCACGGCAATGAGCAGGGTCAGCACAAGGGAGGTCACATTCATGCCCACCGTGAGCGGCAGCCTCTCCAGGATCTTGTCCATGACAGGCCTTGCGTCTGCCGACATGGAGATGCCGAAGTCCAGGCGCACGATGCGCGAGAGCCAGTCCAGATACTGGACGTACAATGGCCTGTTGAGCCCGTAGAGCTCCTCAAGGCGCTTGCGCGCTGCCTCGCCTGCCAGGGGATTGAGCGTGGTCTCCATGTCCGTGGGCGATCCCGGAGCCAGGTGTATGACCAGAAAGCTTATGATGGTAATGCCCCAGAGAACCAGGAGCATCCACACAAGCTTTCGTGTCAGACGCACCCAGAGCTCCCTGCGCCTGCCTGTCTTCCCTGCCATGGCGGACTACTCGTTCCTGAACGTCCAGGAGTGGATGTTTGCAACTTCCTTCGCCCAGGCCTCTTCGTCCAGCCTGATCTCCAGGAAACTCTTGTACAAACAGTCCAGGAGGCGGACACCTGTCTCCATGAGGAAGATCTTCTCAAGGAACACTGCGTCCGGATCGTCGTCCTCCTCGGGCTTTTCCACCTTGGGCGTCTTCATGGAGCCCATGGCAAAGCTTTCCGCCTTGAGGGTCACGGAGAAGTTCATCTCCTCCTTGCTCATGAGCAGAAGGGCCCTTGTGACCTTCTTGCCTGTGGCAAGGCCCACACGCGCCTCGCGCAGGGGGGAGAGGGCGCCCGAGACTGCTGTTGTCTCGCGCTCCTCGCCCTGGCCGCCCTCGACTGTGATGCGCTGTTCGAGAGAGACCGAAAAGGGGGTGCCATCCGTGTCCGTGAAGGCCTGGGGATTGGAGTCGGAGCGGTACCACAGCCAGGTCAGAAATTCCTGTCCCAGAATGTTGTCCGGAGTATTTTCGTCAAAGCTCATTGTCTATCCTTGATATAAGCGAAAACAAAACTTTAGGCGAAAACTGTCGCCTCTATGCGGTCAATGGTCTCCACCTGCCCCTCGCCCATGAGCTGGATCGCGAGGGCACTGGGCGTGAGCTGCTGCAGGTGCAGCTGGAAGGTGTCCAAAAAGAGCTGCATGAAGAGCTCAATGACCTTGTTCTGCACCGACGCAAGCCAGACCTCGTTTTTGCGTATGCTCCAGACCACGTTGATTTCCGCAGGCACAGGCAAAAAGCGCTGGCGCAACCTCAGGGTAACCTGTTCCTTGATCTCCTTCTTGCGCTCCTTGGAGATATAGGTCTTGCCCTGGGCAAGGTTGGCGAGCTTTTCCTTCTTGAGCGCCAGGGTCACGTGCTTGCGGATGACGCCTGCCGGAATGCGGCGTGTGTCTATGCGCAGGGTAAAGGCCAGGTACTCGCCCTTGTGGGGAGAGGCCGTCACCCACTGAGTGTCAAGGTAGTCGTCGAAGCAGGTCCACCCCTTTGCCTCCATTTCGGGCAGCTCGTCTATGTCGAGAAGAGCCCCCTTCTTGAGCAGATCCGGGATGTCGGCCCACAGCTGCTCGGGCACGGGGTCGACAATGGAAAAGCGGGTAAAGCTGCTGGATGCGTTCAGAAAACCCATGGTAACTCCGAATGGTAGCTCCAAGTTGATGTGAAAGAAGAAGCCATGTTTACCGTTTTAGGTCCCTCTCTGGCAAGCCCCGAGAGGATGCTGGCACCATGATTGTAACACAAGCTAACATCTTGTCTTTTTGAGGAAAACATCCTGTCACCTCTTCTTGGAAAGGCCTGTCGGCGGCCACAGTCGGGACCCGGAAAAAAGAGCGTGAACAGGCCCTTGAGGGGCATTGGCAATGCATTTTTGGAAAATTGCCAGAAGAGGGAGAAAGGAGTATTTTTCTGCGAATCAGACAATTTCGCACAATTTCGGGCAGAACAGGAGCCCTGACAGGAGGTCGCCATGAGCCCTGATACACGGTTGAGCCACACTTTCGGCTTCGGCATGATGCGCTTGCCAAGAAAGGACGAGGCAATAGACATCGAAACGACCAAGGCTCTGGTCGATGCCTTCCTTGCGGCAGGCTTCACCTATTTTGATACGGCCTGGTCCTATCCGGGCAGCGAGGAGGCAGTTGGCGAGGCCCTGGTCAAACGTCACCCAAGATCGTCCTTTCAGCTTGCCACAAAGGTCGCGGCCTGGCGCGTGAAGAGCGCAGAAGAGGCAAGGGCCCAGCTTGCCACCTCGCTTGAGAGGACAGGTGCCGGCTTCTTCGACTACTATCTTCTGCACAATCTTGGCGAACACAGAACCAAAGCCTACGACGACTTCGGAATCTGGGACTTTGCGCAGGAAAAGAAGCGTGAGGGCCTTGTCCGCAACGTGGGCTTTTCCTTCCATTCCATCCCGGAGGAGCTGGAAGCACTTTTAAACGCCCATCCGGAAGTGGATTTTGTGCAGCTGCAGCTGAACTACGCGGACTGGGAGAATCCGGTGGTCCAGTCCCGTGGCTGCCACGAGGTCGCCCGCAGGCACGGCAAGCCCATCATTGTCATGGAGCCTGTCAAGGGCGGCATGCTTGCCAATCCGCCGGCATCCGTAATGGATATTTTCGAGGCAGCTGTTCCCAACCGTTCCGCAGCCTGCTGGGCACTGCGCTTTGCTGCGCATCTGGACGGTGTCATGGTGGTGCTTTCGGGCATGAGCACCATGGAGCAGGTGCACGACAACATAGCCTGCATGCAATCCTTTGCCGGATTTGGCAGGGAGGAGGAACAGGCCATAGAAAAGGCCCAAGAAGCCCTTGCGCGCATTCCGGTCATCCCCTGTACGTCCTGCAACTACTGCGCCGAGGTCTGTCCAGGAGATATCGGCATTTCCGGCTCCTTCACGGCCATGAACTATCTTACCATGTACGGCAACATGGCAGCAGCCAGGCATCAGGAAAACTGGCTTGTGACCATGCATCAGCGCAAGCGAGCCGACGAATGTCTGCAGTGCGGTGCCTGCGAGGAAGTCTGTCCGCAGCACATCCACATTCGCGATGAGCTGAAGAGGGTCTGCGCGACCTTCGGCATCAATGGAGAAGGGTAGGACTCTATTTTGCAAAAAAGCCGAGAATGGTTGCCAACCTGGCCAGGACATCTTCCATAATGGCAGGGGGGACACTTTCCAAACGTCTGCCGTGCCGTGCTTTCATGTCTAAAGCACGGGGCTGATCACAGCGTATCACCCCTGTAGTACGAGTGCCACATCCATCAAGTGATACGGCGAATCCTGCGGTGCGGGCAAAGTTTCCACCGCTGGTGATTGGCAAAACAATGGGAACCTGTGTGTATGCGTTGAACTCCCCGAGAGACACAATCAGCACCGGGCGAGTTCCTTGCTGTTCATGTCCGGCAGTAGGATCCAGGCTCACAAGATAGATGTCACCGCGCTGCATCAGACAAGCTCCTTACCCATGGCACTTGAGCTGGTCCATGCGGCATCGTCATCAGATAATGGTGCGGAAGCATCGCATTGGGCCAGCAATTCCTGCAGGCTGTACTTCTTCTTTGGGCTCGGCTCAATAATCAGTCGCCCGGACTCCACGACCATGCTGACTCTCGCCCCTGATTCCATTTGCAGGAGGTTCAGAATTGCGGGAGGAACAGCCAGCATCGTCGAACCACCGACCTTTCTCAAAGTACTTGTATACATAGTGATCCTCCAAAAGTTATATTTATATATAACTAAGTTTTCCAAGATAGCAAGAGGATTGTGCGATCCAGGGAGTATTCGATCAGTTCTGTGCGGCTTCTATCTCAAGGACAACATCGCTCGGAACGTCCTTGCACCATGGGAGCACAGCGGGATAGGGCGGCTGACTCTCATCCCCGGGGCACCTCCTAACAGACTCCGTCGTTGCCATGGGCTCACAGTGGCGCAAGCCGATACTGTCCATGATTCCCATGGATAATGATACGATGCCATGGGAGCTCACAAAGACCATGGCGTATGATTGGACATGAACAGACACGCGGGCAGTCATGAAATCCTCTCTCACAAGCCCGTTATCTAAATGTCCCATAATGGTAATTATGTTAAGTTAATTCTGTCTGCGCCTGGAAGGGTGTCTCCCCCATACTGCCCCGCCAGCCACCGACACACGGGATTTCCCAATGAGATATTGTGTAAGATATCACGCCATGGGACATTATGAGCACGCCGCAAGACTCTCATTACGTTGACGTATCCGGCATCACCAACGACCAGGCTGTTGTGCTGAGGCAAAGTCTCTTTCTGCAGCATCAAGTGCCTTGCCCTTCCCCGTCCGACCTGTCTCTCTCAATTCTCTTCCAGGACATTGCCTCTTGGTTGCACTTCTTCCAGGACAAGTCAGGGGCACCCTCTACCCAGAGGACGCCCCTGTTCGCTCAATGGTTCTTGCCTGTATGGCATTCCATCCCAACCATGAGCAATTGTTGAATATTTGTGGTATGTATCGGTAAGACTTCTGCCAAGCCTACAGATCTATTCCTGTTCGATTATGTATGATTTCAGGATCTTGCCGTAGTAGCAATAATGGTAGTCGCAGTTTGCCATGGGATTGGAGCTGTCCACATGCTCGGGATACATGGCCTTTTTGATCTCCTCGGGCACGGCATTCTTGTCGAGCAACTGCCTGTAGAGCACCTTGCACTCCAGGGTCAGGGGCAGTTCCGCGATGCCGGGAGCCTGCACAAGATCGGATTCCACAAGTGTCAGGCCGAGGTCCTTTACCTTGTCCGTATTGCGCCCGCTCTTTGCCCCGCAATAGGCAGTGATCTTCTTCACATTTGCATCACCAAAGGGAACATTCAATGTGAAATCGCCGGATGCATCGAGCATCTGCCTTGTGAAGCGCCCTTCCCTTATGTAGATCATCATCATGGGCATGGACCACATGGTGCCCAGAGTACCCCAGCCAATGGTCATGCAATTGACCTTGTCGCCGTTTTTTGTGGTTACAAGGACACCTCTGGGGATGGCAGCGGTGATCTCGTTGGCGTAGTCGGTGACAATGATTTCTCTTTTCATTGTTTTTCTCCAATGATTTCCTGGAACTAGTCGATATGATAGACCCTGTTTTCCTTGCGCTCGGGGGTCTTGGGAAGGTCACCCGCGGGATATCCCAGGATGCAGTGGCCGATGCCCTCGTATTCCTCGTCGATGCCCAGATCCTTCAGAAGCTTCTTGCCCTCCTCGGACTCGAACTCCTCCTTTGCCCTGTGTATCCAGCAGCTGCCGATGCCAAGGGAGTGGGCGGCCAGCATGAGATTGCCCATGACAAGGCTTCCATCGTAGACGCGGTTGGGGCGATCGGCAACCTTTGCAAGCACAATGAGCACGACAGGCGCGCCATAGAAGGGATCGAAGTCCTCCTTCCAGCCGCCAATCCTGCAGTTCATGGCAGACAGACGATCACGCACTTCCTTGTTGGTCACTGCAATGATGATGGTGGACTGATTGCCCCTGGCGCTGGCGGCATAGGTCCCTGCCCGGATAATCTCGTCGATTATCTCCTGGGGGACCATGTCGGGCTTGTAGCTGCGGATACTCCGCCTGGATACCATGGCCTCTATGATATCGTTCTTCTCCATGAGTTTCCTCCGTGTGTGTCCGGGCCCGGGGCCCGGAGCAGTCTTGCAAAAGTACCCAATAGATAGCAACTCTGATGCGTCTGGCAAGGCCGGCTACCATGCGCACGGATATCCGCACTTGTGCACAGTCTTGCGCTGTGCAAATATGCCCGGCCATGGAACCGTCCACGCTTGGGACTGCTTTGGACGGAAAACGATACGGAGGCAGGCACATGGATCACGAGGACAAGATGCGGCAGATAGACAGGGAAGCCAAAGCTTCCGGACTTGCGGCTCTTGCCATCATCCTCTTCTGGATAGTGGCGGGATTCGGGGTCAGCCGTCTGGATATTACCGTCTTCCACTTCCCCCTGTGGGCCATCACGGGCTGCATCGGCACCTGGCTTTTTGCCATAGCTCTTTCCGTGTGGCTTGTCGCGCGCGTTTTCAGGAACTTCGACTGGGAAAAACCCGGGCAGCAAAGGGACGGCGCGTCTTCCCAATCCTGCAACAGAGTGGAGGACAGGAATCATGAATGAGTTTCTTGTGCTCCTTCCCGTGCTACTCTTCATGGCAGCCATGCTGCTCATTAGCGCCTTTTTGCGCAGGGCTGCGGACCTTGGCCGCGCCGGGAGCAGCAGCGGCTGGCTTGGCGAGTACTTCATAGGCTCGCGCAGCCTGGGCGGCTTTGTCCTTGCCATGACCACTGTGGCCACCTACAGCTCTGTCAGCAGCTTTGTGGGCGGTCCCGGGCAGGCCTGGGAGATAGGCTTTGGCTGGATCTACATGTCCGTGGTGCAGGTGACGATGCTCATCCTGCTTTTGGGCATACTCGGCAAGAAGCTTGCCGTGGCAGCCAGGAAGATCAACGCAGTGACTATCATCGACATCATACGCCACCGCTACCAGTCCGATCTTCTGGCGACCCTTTCGGCCATCATTATAGTGATATTCATGTGCGCGACCATGGTTGCGCAATTCGTGGGTGGCGCGAAGCTCTTCGAGGCTGTGACAGGACTTCCCTACCTGGCTGGCCTCGCCATCTTCGGGCTTGCGGTCGTTGTCTACACCACTGTGGGCGGCTTTCGCGGCGTGGCTGTCACGGACGCAGTGTGTGCCGTCTTCATGCTCATCGGCATGGTGGTCCTTCTGGCAGGCCTTTTGCACAACGGGGGCGGCTTTGCCGCCATCATGGAGAGGATCTCGAGCCACAGCCCCCAGCTGCTCGACCCCCTTTCCGCAGGCAACATGCCCGTGAGTCTCTACATTTCCCAGTGGGTGCTGGTGGGCCTGTGCGTCATTGCCCTGCCACAGTCCGCTGTGCGCTGCCTAAGCTACGAGAGCACAAGGGCGCTGCATAGGGCCATGATTATAGGAACAGTAGTTATCGGCGCCATGAACATCGGCATGAACCTCATTGGCGTGCTCGCTGCCGGTGTTCTCACAGGGGATCTTTCGGAATACGGCAACAGCATAGACAACATTATCCCCATCCTCATTGCCTCCATGTCCCCGGCTGTGGCAGGTTTTTGCATCATAGGCCCCATTGCGGCCACCATATCCACCATATCTTCCCTGCTTCTGGCAGCCTCCTCGTCCATTGTGAAGGACATCTACTTGCACGAAAAGGCACAACGCAGGGAAGAAGTGTCCACGCGCAGGGTCACCTGTATCAGCCAGGGCTTTACCCTGGCTCTGGGGCTTTTCAGCTTCCTTGTCTCCGTTGATCCGCCGAGTGTCATCTGGAAGATCAACATGTTTGCCTTCGGCGGCCTTGAAAGCGCCTTTTTGTGGATTTTTCTGCTGGGCATGTTCTGGAAGAAGGCGAACAGAAGCGGAGCCATCTGGGCCATTCTCGGAGGCACCCTCTCCTACTGTCTTGCCATGGCCCTTGGCATACGGCCCCTTGACCTGCACCCCATAGTCATAGGCATAGCCTTCTCCCTTGCCTTTTTCCTTCTTGGTACGCACTTTGGAAGGCCTGTGGAAAGGGAGGTTCTCGCCTGCTACTTTGCCTGTGGAGAAAGAAAGGAAAGCTGATGGCGACCCTTGCCGGGGAGCATCATTTGTGCAAAGGAATGGCTCACAACCACAAGCAAAGGACACAAGAATATGAATTGTCGTCTTGCCACCATGGCAGACTATCCCCATATCCGCGCCATCTACGCCCAGTACATGGCAACACCCATCACCTTCGAATACACCCTGCCCTCCGAAGAGGAGTATGCGGCAAGGCTCGCGTCCATCCAGAAGGAAAATCCCTGCCTTGTGAGCACGGACAACGGCAGGGTCACTGGCTTTTGCTATGCCCACTGCCCCTGGGAGCGCAGGGCCTACCAGTGGAACACGGAGCTCTCCATCTACCTTGACAGGGAGAGTGTGGGCAGGGGAACGGGAACGCGCCTCTACAGCGCAACCCTGGCCCTTTTGCGCCTGCAAAACTATCGCGTGGCCCTGGGCTGCATAACCGTTCCCAACAAGGCAAGCATTGCGCTGCACACAAGGTTCGGGTTCAGGCAGTCGGCGCTGTTTGAACGTGCCGGCTACAAGAACGGCAAATGGCACGACGTTGTCTGGCTGAGCCTCGATCTTTGTGACGACGATGCGGCACCCAAAGCCATTGTGCCGGTACAGAGCCTCAATGGGGACGAAGTAGCCCGCATTCTGAAAGAGGCAAGCGACTGAACGGCAAAATCACACAAGCAAAGGAGAAGCACCATGAAGCTCTACAATATCTGCTTCAGCGCCAGGGGAACCACACAGGCCTGTGCCAGTACCATTGCCTCGGGCATGAACATGGAAACAGTATCCTGCAACTGGCTTGAAAAGCCCTGTACCGAACCCATGGCCATTGCCAGGGAGGACAGACTGCTATTCAGCATGCCTGTGTACGCAGGCTACATTCCCAAACTGTGCGCCAAGATGCTGAAAAACCTGCAGGGCGACGAAACACCTGCTGTCATTGCAGCTGTGTACGGCAACCGCCACTACGACAACGCCCTTTTGCAGATGAAGGACCTTTTGAAGAAGCAGGGCTTCCATGTTGTGGCAGCCGGGGCCTTTGTGGCAGAGCACTCCATCTTCACCAGTGTCGCCAAGGGGCGGCCGGACGAAGAGGACAGAAAGGCCATGGCGGACTTTGGTGTGCAGTGCGCAAGGCTTTTCGGCAAGGACTCCTGTCCAGAGGTCAGGGTTCCCGGGGATCCTGCCTACAACGCGGACATTGCCATCAACCTGCCCTTCAAGCCGGACGCGGACGACACCTGTACGGAGTGCGGCGCCTGCGCGGACATCTGTCCCACTCACGCCATCGAGAAGGAGAACATCCGCGTGACCGCTAGGCCCGAGCTTTGCATCAACTGCGGTGCCTGCATGAAGGTCTGTCCCACGGGAGCACGCGGCTACCACAGCGCCGTATACGAGGGAGCGCGTGCAGGCTTCGAGCAGCGCTGCGCGGCATACCGCACGCCTGAAACCTTCTTCCCCGGCTAAGCCTGCACCATTACAATTTCCCGAAGGCCCTTCGGGGCCTTTTTTTGTGCCCGGGCAGTATTGCCGCCATCTGTTCAGGAAACATTTCACAAGTTCTCTGCTATACAATACCCGAGCTGTTCCATGGCGAGCGCAAGGGAACATATTCGGGGAAACAGGCATGTATGCGCCAGAAAAACAATTGAAAAAGAAATTCAATTTTGTCATACTATAAATTTTGCCACATTTTTTCCCAATGGCACGAAAAAGGTAAAAAAGCGTACCTGAAAGCCCAGGCGAAAGGGAACTGTTTCCAGTATTCCTCAATGTGTATCGTGTGTTACAGGCAAGAGAAATTTTTGCCCACTGGAGAGGTCGATTTTCAAACTGTTTAGTTAAATCGAACAATTCTTCTTTTTTATCGAATAGACAAAATAATTGCAGGTAGCTTAACAAAATATTCACAAATGCAAGCCGATCAGGGCAACAGTCGGCACAACCGGGCAAGACCCAGGCCACGGAAAAAAGGTTTTCACGGGAAGCGGACAGCCGCGATACCCTCTTTCCGGGCAATAGTCACTGAGGGCACAAAAAAAGCCCCAACAGGAAACTCTCATGGCTGCAACACAAGCAAAGGCAACCCCTGCAAAGAAGAGCTTCAACGCTCCCATGTACTATCTGCATACGGCAATCTGTCTGTTCATCATGTTCGCATTCGGCCAGCTGCCGCCTCTGGAACCGCTCACGCCCCTTGGCATGAATCTCATCGGCATCTTCTTTGGCGTACTCTATGGCTGGATCTTCATAGAGATCGTGTGGCCTTCCCTTGCCGGCCTTCTGGCCCTCATGCTCATAGGTGGCTACAAGCCAATGATGCTGCTGAACAAGAGCTTTGGTGACCCTGTCGTGCAGATGATGTTCTTCATCTTCGTATTCTGCGCGACCATCAGCCACTATGGACTTTCCAGATTCATCTCCCTGTGGTTCATCACCCGCAACTTCGTAAAGGGACGCCCCTGGATCTTCACCCTCACCTTCCTGGGCTCCATCTTCCTGCTCGGCGGCCTGACCTCGGCCTCGCCTGCTGCCATCATCGGCTGGAGCATCCTCTACGGCGTGTGCGAACTGTGCGGCTACAAGAAGGGTGACGGCTATCCGACCATGATGGTCTTCGGCATTGTCTTTGCGGCCCAAGTCGGCATGTCCATCATTCCCTTCAAGCAGGTGCCCCTGACCGTCTTCTCCGCCTACGAAACCATGGCCGGCGTGGGCATCGACTATGGCAAGTACATGGTCATTGCCATCCTGGTCTGCATCCTTGCTGCAATCTTCTTCGTGCTCATGAGTCGCTACATCTTCCGCCCCGACATGTCCAGGCTGGTAGATCTTGATGTCAACAAGCTTGACACCGAAGGCTCCCTTGTTCTCAACAAGACTCAGAAGGTCATCCTGTTCTTCCTCATCCTCCTCGTCGCCCTGCTTCTCGCACCCAACTTCCTGCCGAAGGACTTCTTTGTGACCAGATTCCTGAAGGCAATAGGCAATACCGGTATCGTTGTCCTGCTTGTCACCATCATGGCAGCCATCAAGGTGGACGGCAAGGCCCTGCTCAACTTCAAGATCATGGTCGACTCCGGCGTGACCTGGGGCATCGTGCTTCTGCTCGCCCTGGTCCAGCCCCTTTCCGGTGCCATGGCAAGGCCAGAGAGCGGTATTACGCCCTTCCTCATGCAGGTGCTTGATCCGCTGATCTCCGGCGGCAGCCCGCTCTTCTTCGCCCTCTTCATCGGCTTTGCGGCCATGGCGCTCACCCAGGTCATGAATAACGGTGCGGTTGGTGTCGCCTTCATGCCCATTTTGAACAGTTACTGCCAGGCCACCGGTGTTCCGCCGGAAATTCCGCTCATAATGATCGTCATGAACGTGCACTACGCCTTCCTGACGCCCGCAGCCTCTGCCAGCGCGGCCCTGCTCCACGGCAACGACTGGTCCGACACGAAGAATATCTGGAAGACGGCCCCCCTTGTCCTGCTCATGATTTACGCAGTGACTGCTGTCGTGACGGTTCTTCTCGGCAACATCCTCTTCTAGAGTCCATTCGTACGGCAAGGAAACTTGCCACCACTCCTCTCGCAAAAGCGTGAGACTACCTCGAAAAAGGGGCAAATCCTTGTGGATTTGCCCCTTTTTTAGCGGTGTTTGCTTTAAGCTTCCCGCAAGATCCTGCTCCAGCCGGTCGAGGGAGTTGCAGCAAGACGCAAAAAATGCTCGCGCAAAACTCGCATGAGCGCCCTTGCCTGCGGGGAAAGAAACTTGTTCTTGCGCACGAGTATGCCGTAGAGAACGTTTGGCAGAAGATGATCCAAGGTACAGGTCGCAACGTCACTCCAGGCAGTGCCATAGGCCGCGGCCCTGAAGCAGAGCTCATCCACAATGCCCACGCCAAGACCCGCGCGCACAAGATGCAGCATGAGGTGATAGTTGTTGATGGTTGCCGCGATCCTGTTCTGAAACCGTCTGGCCCTGCTGTGCAGACCGAAACTTGGGTCGCCGTCATCCGCGTCAAAGACAATGTAGGAAAGCCCCTGCAAATCCTCCTCTGTGGGCACTGGCGGAAGGGAGGAAGCATCGCTTTTGCGCAAGACAAGAAGGGGGCGCGCCTTGAGCAGGATGTCGAAATCGCCCTCTCCGGGAAGAACGGTCAGGCCGGTGAGGCCAAAATCGAAATGCGATTCCCTGACACCCTTGACTACGGCTGTGTGGTGCTGACGCTCGACGCGCACATGGACGTCGGGGTTGTCCGCGAGGAAGCGGGTTATGGCCGGAGCAGCCAGGACTGCCACGGGCAGGGAGGCGCCAAGAACTATCTTGCCCTGCAAATGCTCATCCGACGTTCCCGCTGAGGAGCGCATGCCCTGCAGGGTCTCGAAGATGGTGATAGCCCAGTCCAGAAGCCTTTTGCCATCGCCTGTGATGATGAGACTCTTCTTGTACCTGTCAAAGAGCACAGTACCGAGATCGTTTTCCAGGCATTTGAGCTGATAGCTTATGGTCGAAGGGGTCTTGTCGAGTATTTCTGCCGCCTTGCGCACACTCCCGCTCTTTGCGATGTAGTAGAAGCAGCAGCAGCACAGCCACTGCAGAAAGTCACCACTCAGTTCCGGTATCATGTCTGCCCCCTCCTGCTTCGGGCACGTCTTCCATGACATCCAGGGGCTTTTGCGCAAGGCGCAGGAAGTGCTCGCGTATGACATCCATGAGCGCCTTGGCCTGAGGGGTAAGGTATTTGTGCCTGCGTGTGAGGATGCCGTAAAGCACGTTGGGCAGGAGATGATCCAGGGGATAGCAGGTAATGGTGCTCCAGTCCGAACCAAAGATGGTGGCCCTGTAGCACAGTGCGTCCATGATGCCCACACCAAGGCCTGCGCGCACAAACTGCATGACAAGATGGTAGTTGTTCAGCGATATGGCAACGTTCTTCTGAAACTGTCTGGCTGTCGTGTGCAGGGGGCGGTACACCTGACTTGTATCATCGGGCTCAAAGACAGCATAGGGAAGGCGCTCCAGATCCTCGGCTGTGGGCACAGGCGGCAGATTCCAGGTGTTGTCCCTGCGCATGACAAGAAGAGGCCTTGCCTTCAGGAAGATGTCGAACTTGTCGAGCTTGGGCAGGGTGGTGAGGCCAGTGAGGCCGAAATCGTAGCGCGATTCCTTCACACCCTTGATGACACCTATGTTGAGATGGCGCTCAAGGCGCACGTTGACCGCGGGGTGCTCCTTCAGGAAGGCAGATATGGCAGGAGCTGCCAGGACAGCCACGGGTAGCGTCGCGCCAAAGACTATATCTCCCTGAAGCTGGCCGTTCGAGGAGCCCACTGCCGAGCGCATGCTCTGCAATGTTTCGAAGGTGGAAATGGTCCAGCCAAGGAGTTTCTTGCCCTCGCCCGTGATGATGAGACTCTTCTTGTAGCGATCGAAGAGCACGGTGCCGAGCTCTTCCTCCAGGGACTTGAGCTGGTAGCTGATGGTCGAGGGATTCCTGTGCATGAGTTCGGCAGCCTTGCGCACGCTCCCTGTCTTGGCAACATAATAAAAACCGCGCAGCCACTGCAGAAAGTCACCGTTGAGCTCGGGTATCATGGCGTCTCTCCTGTTTTGCTATTGTTTGATGTATTCAAACAATAGTCCATTTTTATTGATTTGACAATACAGCGTCTTTTGCATGAAGTTTTTTTCACAAGGTGCCGGACCAGTCGTTGCCCACGCTCCGGCACATCTGTCCGCTGACGCAATCTGACTTTTTTCGAAGGACTGCATATGAAGACAAGCAAACACCCTCTCGGTACACTGGTAGAAACTGACGTACTGGTCATTGGTGCCGGCGCTTCCGGCTGTGGTGCGGCTCTTGGCGCCCGCGATCAGGGCCTTGATGTCGTGATCATGGACAAGGGAAAGCTGGAAAGCTGTGGTGCCATCGGCGGTGGCAACGACCACTACATGGCTGTCCTGGACGAACCCGGCGCACCCTTTGACACTGTTGACGATCTCATCAAATTCTACGCCAAGCCGCTCAACGGCTATACCCCCACCATGCTGCGCGAGGGCTGGTACAACCACATGCGCTACTTCCTGGACAAGCTCGGCAAGGCCGGAGTGGGCTTCAGCAAGAAGGCAGACGGTACCTATCTGCGCACCCAGGGCTTCGGTCAGCCCGGCCACTGGTGGATACACATTTCCAACGGCATGACCATCAAGCGCGCCATGGCCCGCGTTGTTCGCGCTGCCGGCGTTGAAAGCCTTGACTACACCATGGCTGTCAAGATCCTTGTGGACGACGGCAAGGCATGTGGTGCCCTTGGCTGGAACGTGCGCACAGGCGAATTCGTCATCGTCAAGGCAAAGTGCGTTGTTTCTGCCCAGGGTCGTTCCGCCACCCGCAGCACGGACAACAGCACCCACAACCCCTTCAACGTGTGGCAGTACCCCTACAACACCTCCGGTGGCCTGGTTCTGGGCTACGACGCTGGCGCGGCTGTCACCGAACTCGACACCTACCAGCGCGCTACCATGCTGCCCAAGGGCTACGGCTGTCCCGGCATGAACGGTATCAACAGCTCTGGTGCCCACGAAATCAATGCCCTTGGCGAGCGCTTCATGGGCAAATACGACCCCATGATGGAAAACGGCGTGCGCAACAACCAGATCCAGGGCACCTTCCAGGAACAGATGGAGGGGTCCGGCCCGCCATTCTACATGGACATGCGCCATGTTGACGAAGACGTGGTCCACGAGCTGCAGTACGTGCTCATGCCAGGCGACAAGGCCACCTTCAACGACTGGGCCGAATGCACAGGCACGGACTTCCAGCACAAGCTTCTGGAAGTGGAAATCGGCGAACTCATCTTCGGCGGCGCCATTGCCGTGAACGATCAGTTCGAGACCTCGGTTCCCAACCTCTTCTGCGGATCCGTCTTCCTCTACTGCTCCGGCGCCATGTGCGGCGGCTACGAGGCCGGCCGTCAGGCAGGCATGCGCGCACAGGGCATCACGGGCTTTGGCAAGGTCAACGAGGAACTCGCTGCCAGGGTGAAGGAAGAAATCTTCGCTCCCATGCGCGTGGATCCTGCCGAAGGCGTCAAGTACCAGGAAATCGAGCAGGCCGTGCGCAACGTCATGTGCTACTACATGGGCTTTCGCCGCAGCATGGCCGGCATGGCCCGAGCCCTTGAAAAGATCCAGTTCCTCAACTCCCAGAGCAGCAGGCTGCACGCCGAGACTTTGCGCGAACTCATGCGCTGCCACGAGGCCCACGAAATCCTCACGGTGAGCGAACTTGCCATCCAGGCAACCATGGAGCGCAAGGAAACCGGCAGATGCGTGTACAAGCTGCGCGACTATCCGGAGCTCAATCCGGAAATGGCAAAGCCCCTGCTTGTCATTCGCACGGAGAACGGTCCCCGCTTCCAGTGGGGCAAGGCTCCGCTTCTGTAGGACCTTGCGTGCAGTGATGGATTAGTTTTTCAAGGAGTGTAATCATGCCCCCCAGATATAGCCGCGAAATCACCAGACCCGTGGTGCTCGGTCCCAAGCTGAAAGAGCAGTTCCGCACCTCTCCCTGCGAGCACGCCTGTCCCATCGGCAACAGCATCCAGAAGGTGCACAGCCTGATTGAAAAGGGCGAATTCACGGAAGCCTTGCGCTACCTGCGCGCCAAAAACCCCTTCCCCGGCATCACCGGCCGCGTGTGCCCGCATTTTTGCATGGACGTGTGCAACAGGAAGGAGAAGGACAGTGCCTTGAACATCCGCGCCCTTGAGCGCGCAGCAGAGGCTTTTGCCGAAAAGAGCACCTGTCTTTTCAAAAACCTCCCCGCTACCGGCAAGAAGGTGGCAGTCATTGGCGGCGGCCCTGCCGGCCTTGCCTCTGCCTACTACCTCGCCCTGCTCGGCCATGAGGTGGTCATCTACGAGGCCAATCCCATGCTCGGCGGCGTTGCCCGCTATGGTGTGCCGAACTTCCGCCTGCCCAGGGATGTGGTGGACCGCGAGGTAGGCCTTGTGCTTGAGGCCGGCGTGCGTGCCCGCGTGAACACAAAGGTTGGCGTGGACATCACCATGGAGGAAATCGAGCAGCGCTACGACGCCATCATCCTAGCTACCGGTGTTCCCGCAGAAAACAGCCTGCCCATTTCCAATGCCGACAAGGCCGTAAAGGCCGTGGAATTTTTGCGCGAGGCTGCCCTTGGCCTCAACACAGGCAAGATTGGCAAGAAGGTCGTTGTCATGGGCGGTGGCGGCGTAGGCTTCGACTGCGCCTTTACTGCAAAGCGCCTGGGTGCCGAGGAAGTGCACGTTATCTGCCTTGAGAAGGAAGGCGAGATGCGCGCTCCCGAGGACGACCTTGTCCTGGCAGCAAAGGAAGGTGTCCAGATCCACAATTCCTGCACCATGCAGGCCATACAGTGTAAGGGCTCGAAGGTCAGCGCTGTCGAGTACTTCGAAGTGAAGGAATGCAGCTTCGACGAGGCAGGCAAGCTCCACCTCGAAAAGAAGGAAAACGGCGACCACACACTTTCCTGTGACACGGTCATCTTTGCCGTGGGCATGAAGACCGACCTCTCCTTCCTTGGCGACAGGAAGGTTGCCGTGACTCCCCGCAACTGGATCGTGGTGGACGAAAGCCAGAAGACCAGCCTCGAAAAGACCTTTGCCGCAGGCGACGTATCCGCAGGCCCCTCCTCCTTTGCCAGGGCAATCGGCGACGGCCGCAAGGCTGCCTTTGCAGCCCATGAGATGCTGACCGGCACCCACTCCCGCGTCTACGCCCTGAACAAAAACAACGAGATCTCGGCCTGTGACGCCATGGGCTCCGACAAGGATCCCTACATTGTCCAGTACGAGGATATCTACGGCAGCGATCAGTACGAGACCGCCGCTCAGGAGCAGGAAGCACTCAATGCCTGCGCCAAGGCCTTCTCGGAACTCAACCTGGGCTTTGACAGGGAACAGGCCATGAGGGAAGCGGCCCGCTGCATGCACTGCGGCCACTGCAAGGCCTGCGGCACCTGTGTGGACGACTGCCCGGGCTTTGTGCTTGAGCTCAAGCCCTATGCGGAAGGCCAGGAAGGTATCGAAAGCCGTCTTGGCAAGCATCCGGGCGAGCGTCCCGAAGTGTGCCACGGCGAGGAATGCTGGCATTGCGCAAACTGCCGCACCAGCTGCCCCTGCGGTGCCATAGGCTTCAGCTTTCCGCTCTTCATGCAGGTCTAACCAAAAAAAATCAGGCGCACCAAAGCATACCCGGGCCGCCAACAGGCCGGCAGCCCGGGGCAGCGCCAAAAACTCACACCAAAGCGTTCAGGGAAATACCCTGCCTCCAAACATCGCGTCCTCCACTGGACCCCTGCCGGCAATGCAAAAAAAAGCTTTGCCGGCAGGGGGTCAGGCAACACATGTCCAAAAAACCGGGCAGGGCCAGGGAAAAGGCGCTTGTGGGGCAGGTTCCCGATGCAACCCAGGGAGAAAAAAGGCATGCGTTCCAAATTCTTCAGAAAACTTTCCTGCCTCTTCCTTGCCGCAGGCATCTGTCTCGCCTGTGCGCAGCCTTCCGAGGCCATAGAGTTCAAGGCCAAGGGCGTCTGGCTCGCCAGCTTCCAGTATGGTCAACATGGCAATTTTTCCGGCAAGGGCACAGGCTATGATCCGAGTGAAGACGAATTCGAGGCCAGGTCCCGCGTTCGTATCATCCTTGATGCCGTTGCCAGCGAAAACCTTTCCGGCCAGGTCTACTTCGAAATAGGCAAGGCCATCTGGGGCAAGGCCACAAACGGACAAAACGGCATGGCCCTTGGCGGTGACCAGAACATCGTCAAGGTGAAACGCGCCTACATCGACTGGATGGTGCCCAACACGGCCCTCAAGCTGCGCATGGGCCTGCAGGGCATTGGTCTGCCCTACATGGCCATGGACGGCCCGACTGTCTTCCAGTCCGACGTGGCAGCCATCACGGCCAGCTACACCTTCAATCCCAACGTCTCCGTGACCGCCTTCTGGGCCAGACCCTACAACGACAACTTCACCGGTGAAGGAACCTCCAGCCCCTACGCCAACTACATGGACAACATGGATATGGCAGGTCTTGTCATTCCCCTGCGCTTTGACGGTTTCCGCCTGACTCCCTGGGGCATGTTTGCAGCCATCGGTCCCAACGTCTACAGAAATGACAAGGGATATTTCGAAGCAGGGATCAATGGCGTGAACGGCCACTACACCCGTTCCGGTCTGCTTCCCCTAGCCGCCGACAAAGTCAGCAATACGAAGGGCCTGAGCCTTGACAAATATGCCACTGCCTGGTGGGGCGGCCTGAGCGGCGAAATCACCTACTGGGATCCCTTCCGCGTGGCATGGGACTTCATGTACGGTTCCGTCAACTATGAGGACAGCTCCCTGGACCGTCAGGGCTGGCTGGGCGCCCTGCTCCTCGAGTACAAGCTCGACTGGGTGACACTCGGCCTCTACGGCTGGTATGCCTCCGGTGACGACGACAACATGGGCAACGGTTCCGAGCGCCTGCCCACCATCAGCAACGACTACGGTGTGGCGAGCTTCTCCGGCACCTTCATCGGTCCCGACATCAACGGCCTTGAACGTGACCGTATCATAGGCAACAACCTCAACGGTACCTGGGGCGTGGGCTTCAGGCTGAAGAACATGTCCTTCCTGGAAGACCTCAAGCACACCTTCCACATCAGCCTCATGGGCGGTACCAACGATCCCGGTATTCTTGAGGAGTACGAACACAGGTTCGGCGCCCCGATGCTGCCGCACAAGACCGGTGCCCAGGGCACCAATGTGGTCGGCCGCGAAAACATGTACCTCACCACCCGCGACTACGCCATGGAAGTGGGTCTGCTCAACCAGTACCAGATCTACGAGAATTTCTCTGTGAACGTGGAGGCAAGCTACGTTGCCATGTGGCTCGACAAGTCCGACGACGTGTGGGGTCATGCCCTGGAAGGTCAGGAAATCAACGACGCCTGGAACGTAAGCGTGCTCTTCATCTACTCCTTCTAATACTGTCTCAATGCAGTCATGACGGGTTTCCTCAAGGTCCCCCTTGCCCGAGAGGGAACCGGTCAGTCCGGGGGGCATGGTCTTCGTGTACACGCAAGGGCCATGTCCCTTTTTTTCAAACCATGAGGAGAACTCCAACGATGATCGAGAGAATAGATGCCGACAAGTGCGTGGGTTGCGGAACCTGCGTTTCCCACTGTCCCCTCGACACACTGCGCCTCGACGAAAACGGCAAGGCCTACATCGCCTACGGCGACGATTGCATGACCTGTTACATCTGTGAGCGCCTGTGTCCCTCCGGCGCCATCTTCGTTCATCCCTTCAGGGAAGAACTTCCCCCCGTCTTTCCCAACATTCCCAGAGCTCTTGGCGGAGGTGCCCAATGAAGACCACAAGCTGCGATGTCCTCATTCTTGGTGGCGGTTCCGCAGGCCTGTGGGCTGCCTACAGCTGCGCGCAAAAGAATCCCGAAGCGAAGATAGTCATAGTGGACAAGGGCCCAAAAGACTGGGGCGGCCTCATGACCATGGCCGGCGGCGACTTCGAGGCTGTGCTTGATCCCGACACCGTGGATGAGTGGATACAGGACTTTGTCTACTACTTTGACGGTTTGTGCGACCAGAAGCTCATGGAGGAGATCCTCACGCGCTCCCGCGATCGTCTCGAAGACTATGAGCGCTTCGGCTGCGAGTTCTTCAAAATGGAGGACGGATCGCGCAAGTTCGTGCGCCAGCGCGGCCTCGATCACGTGAAGCTCTACCCTGCCCAGCTTAAAGGTCGCGGCGGCGAGCTCATGGTGAAGAACCTTGTAAAGCAGCTCGAGAAGATGAAGGTGCAGCGCATGGGCCGCATTCTGCTCGGCGCCTTCCTGCGTCAGGGAGATCGCGTCTGCGGCGCCCTTGGCTTCGACTGCATCACGGGCGAAAGGCACCGCTTTGATGCCAAGGTAGTCATTGCCGCCACAGGCATGGGTGGCTGGAAGACCTCCTACGGCAAGAACACCCCCACAGGCGAGACCATGATGATGGCCTACGAGGCAGGCGCGCATCTGCAGAACATGGAATTTGCCAGGGTGTGGAACATGCCCCGCCTGTTCGGCTGGGAAGGCCAGACAGTGCTCATGCCCCTTGGTGCACGCTTTGTGAACGGCAGGGGCGAGCCCATCATGGACCGCTACTCGCCAGTGCTTGGCGCAAACACGGACCCCCACTACACGACCATTGCCATGGCCATGGAAGTGCGTGAGGGCCGCGGTCCCATCACCTTTGATCTGAGCAACATCAAGGACGAGAATCTCATTTTGCTGCGCCCGCAAAACGGCTGGCAGAAACTCAACTACGACAAGCTCTCAGCCCTGGGTCTGGATCTCTTCCACGATTCCACCGAATGGGTGCCGCAGATGACCGTGGCCTACGGCGGCATCCGCGCGGACGCCCGCGGCAACACCGCAGTCCCCGGCCTTCTGGCTGCAGGCACTGCCAGGTCAACCGAGCCCGGCGTCTATGCAGGCGGCTTTGCCCTCATGACCACCTCTGTGCTGGGCTACATGGCTGGAGAAAACGCAGCAGAGCTTCTGGCTGACACCCCTGCCCCCACACCCGACACGGATGTGGAAGCCGAGTTCGAGCGCATGTTCGCTCCCCTTGGCAAGAGCGGTTTGCACTTCAAGGAAGTGCTGCGCCACATCCAGTCCGTGGTCTTCCCCTACGATGTGTCCATCATCAAGACCGAGGAGAGTCTTGAGCGCGCAAGAAGGGAACTCGTGAGCATCATCGAGAACGAAGTGCCTGCCATGGCTGCCGAGGATCCGCACTATCTGCTCAAGGTCCTGGAGACCCGCGCAATTGCCTTTGTGAGCCTCATGTACGTGAAGGCCTCCCTAGAGCGCAGGGAAACGCGCGCGGGGCACTTCCGCGAGGACTATCCCACGAGGAACGAGAACGAGCTCGCCTGGCTGTGCCTGAAGAAGGGAGAGGGCATGGAGCCCGACTTCTACCGCGTGCGCGTGCCTCTCGAAGAGTACAGGTTCCCGGTCACCCGCTACTATCAGGACAACTTCACCTTCGGAAAGCAATAGAAAATAACATGGGCCTGTACCGAGGCCTCATTCTGACGGACAGGGAGGGGATCGCATTCCGTGTGCGATTCCCTCCCTTTTTTTGCCTCTTGCCTTGCCGGGGCATGAGTGGCAAGGTTTTGCTGTTCCGCCTGCCAAACGACGGCAGACGGGCTTCAGGCAGGCATTTTGGACGGATCGAAAGACAGGAAGGTTCTCTCATGTGGAAGGTCTATGCCCTGCTGGCCGCGGTCTTTGCGGCGCTCACAGCCATCTTCTCCAAAATCGGCGTCAGGGATATCGACTCGAACCTTGCCACGGCCATACGGGTGAGCTTCATTCTTGTCCTCACCTGGGGCATTGTGCTTGCAAGCGGCGCTGTCAAGGGAATCCGCGCAATAGGCAGCCACAGTCTGCTCTTTCTCTTCCTCTCGGCCATGGCTACCGGGCTTTCCTGGCTCTTCTACTTCAAGGCTCTACAGTTGGGAGATGTTTCCAAGGTTGCTCCCATAGACAAACTGAGCGTTGCCATTACCATCTTCCTGTCCATCCTCTTCCTCGGGGAACCTGCCAGCGCCAAAACCATCATTGGCGGACTGGTGATAACGCTGGGCTCCCTGATACTGCTGCTGTGACAAACAGGCGGGCAATTGCCCCAAAAACTGTGGAAGAAGCGATTTTCTATGGTGCCGAGGCTCTGAGCCCGGTTCTTCGCCACTATGCGAAACAGGGAAAAGACATCCCCGAGCCCTGTTCCCTGGAAGAGGCCAGAGAAAGAATCAGGGCAAGGCGCAAGCTGATGGATCTTCCCTTTCCCGAAGACACTCTCTTCCAGTGCATAGTCGCACCTGACCAGGGTATGGCGAGAAAGAACATCTCCAGTCCCGGGCAACGGAGACAGACCGCAGAGCAAAACCGGCAGGCTTGTCCAGGAGCGTCTGCAACGCTGCCACCTGCCAGGACCTCGAGTACAACAAAGGAAGAAGAAATCTTGCAGACAGGGCGCAATGAAACACATGTTGGAGGCGCCACAAACCTCCTCCGCAGGCTTTGCGGCGGATTCTACACGCTTGAAGCACTGAACGCTTACGGCTGGCCGGTTGTGAGTCAGTATCAGACAACCGCAGAGGAATCGGCGCAAGCGTTTGACTGTTTTGTATCCGAGTTCCGGGCATACCTTGACAAACACAAAAAATAAGATAAATTTATAGGATACAAGATCCTGTCAAAAAAAACAAGTATTACTTTGGGAAGCAGTGTGCTATCTAGTCTTTGAGAAGCTACTTGCTTAAAGCCAGAGCGTTCTATGTTATTATAATTCTCCCATTAAGGGAGAATTATTCTTGCTAAATTTTATTTATAGGCGCTCTTAATAATATATTTCTTATGAGGTGGCACAATGGAAAAGGCATTGGCTATCGCTAATTTCTTTATTACATTAGGAGTTGAACGAGAATGTCCTCCTACTCAAATGAAATTGCAAAAACTTGTTTATTTTGCGCATGGTTGGCATCTTGGCTTATATGATCAACCACTCATTGAAGAAACTTTTCAGGCATGGAAGTATGGTCCAGTAATTCCATCTTTATATCTTAAATTCCGTGATTATGGCACGTTTCCTATCAAGCAGGTTGGCACTATTGCTGCTTTAACTGCAGATATGAAAATTACCCATCTTATCCCGCCAATAAAAAATTTTCAAAACTTGAAGCCTTTTTTGACAAAAATTCAAGATGTATATGGTAAGTGGAATGGAACACAATTGTCCGCTCTTACACATCAACCAGATACGCCTTGGTCACAAGTACGAAAAGATTATCCTGAAGATACTAAAAATATTCCAATTCCCAATGACCTCTTAAGAGATTATTTCAAGAGGAAAGCCAATGAATCTTGATCAAATTAAAGATTCTCTTCCTCACAATGTCATTAGCTTTACAAAAATATATGATGACAAAAATACCGAAGAAGTAACAAAGGATCATGAAAATAACCCATCACCTCAAAATAACGGTGACGACACATTAAAACTTGAGGATGTTCGAGATCGACAATTAAATAGAGAACATAGAACAACATATGCTAAATATATTTTTATATTTGTAATAATTTATTTTTCTATTTTAATAATATTGAGTTTAATGCAAGGATTCTCTGTCAGTATATATGGACATATATTTCATTTATCCGATCATATATTTATAGCACTGATTTCATTAGGTGCTGTTAATGTAATAGGACTAATTGCAATAATATTAAAATATCTCTTTCCGTCAAAATAGTTTCCCCAAATAACTAAGAACCCCGTGGCTGTGAACAATGAACCACGGGGCTAATCAGAAGGAGCAGGATTGAATACCCTCCTGCAAGAACACAAGAGCACACGCCCAAATCAATTTCAAGCCCCTGCACCACACTGGCACAGGGGCTTTTGCTTTACCTGAACTTCCCAAGAATCAGTAACTACCGGCAAAGCCGGTGGTTACTGATTCTTTGCCGGTTTTTGTTCGCCCTATTTCTTCAGTTCGGCAAACAGCTCGTCAAGGTCATCATAGCCCCTGACGGAAGGGTCCTTCTCAATCCTTTCCGCCTCCCGCATGGCGGCAACAGTTTCCCTGTTGGGCTGCTCCCTGCAATCCGGTTGTCCGCAGGAAGGGCATCCGCCCCTGTCACGCGAGGAAGAGGAAGACGCACAAGACGGGCAGGAAGAACAGCCGCAGCAGCCCCCTGCCTTTCTGCGGCGCACAATGCGCACAAAAGCCCAGATGGTGTAGGCAGCAAGCGCTGCGACAAGACACAATGTTGCGACGTTCATATCCCTCTCCAGTGGCTTACGCCAGGAAAAGCTGTCCCAGGCGGTACACGCAGAAGGTGACAAGCCAGGCCACAGCCAGCTGGAAGGAGGCCGTAAGTCCCATCCAGCCCCAGCTGTCCGCTTCCTTGCGTATGGTCATGAGTGCTGCCGCACAGGGGATGTAGAGCAGGCAGAAGACCATGAGGCAGAAGGCGTTGAGGGGGCCGAAGCCTATGGCAGCAAGCGAGCCCGCAAAGGTTGCCATACCCTCGGGGGAGCTTGCGTTCACAACGCCAAAGAGCACGGCGCAGCTCGAAACCACCACTTCCTTGGCGGAAATGCCGGCAATGAGTGCAAGGCCTATCTGCCAGAAGCCAAGGCCAATGGGAGCGAGAACCGGAACAAGCCAGGCGCCGAGCAGTGCGCCAAAACCAGTCTCCATGTCGGGCGAATAGCCATTGGGGCCAAAGTTGAGCAAGAACCAGATGACGAGGGTCGCCACGAAGATGGTGGTGCCGGCCTTTTCCAGATAGTCCTTGATCTTCTCCCACACATAGATGGCCACTGTCCTCGAATCCGGCATCTTGTAGTCCGGAAGCTCTATGAGCAGGTAGTTGATGTTCTTCTTCCTGTCCAGAAGATGGAGGATGGCGCACACAAGAATGGCTACGACAATGCCCATGATGTACATGGAATAGGCCACGTACATGGCCTTGTCCGCAAAGAACATCTCGGCGAAGAGGATGTAGATGGTGAGCCTCGCGTTGCAGCTCATGAAGGGGGTCACCAGCATGACCTTCAGGCGATCATGCCTGTTTTCCAGAACCCTTGAGGCCATGATGGCAGGAACCGTACAGCCAAAGCCCAGAAGCATGGGGATGAAGGCCCTGCCCGAGAGGCCCAGCCTGCTCATGATCCCCTCCATGACGTAGGCAACTCGCGCCATGTAGCCGCTGTCCTCGAGAAGAGCCAGGCACAGGAAGAGAATCAGGATGTTGGGCAAGAAGGTCAGGATGGTGCCGACACCGCTGATGACACCGTCCACCACAAGGGACGTGAGGAGTGATCCTGCCTCCATGGCGGCAAGGCCACTGCTCACAGTCTGCGAGAACCAGTCGATGCCGGATTCGAGGAAGCCCTTGATCCAGTCGCCCACAGTGAAGGTCAGGAAGAAGATCACTGCCATGAGGCCCAGAAAGACGGGTATGCCCCACACCCTGCTCACAAGGATCCTGTCCGTGCGCTCCGTGAACATGTCCTGGCGGTCCTTGTAGAGCAGGACCTCATTCACGATTTCCTCTATGAAGGCGTACTTTTCGTTGATGATGTCCGTCTCGTAGTTGCGGTCCAGAACGTCAGGCAGATCGACAGGGTACTTCTCGGCTATCTCACTGTCGCCCTCGAGAAGCTTCAGGGCGTGCCAGCGATAGTTGGCAAGATCCGGATAGCGTGCCTTCAGCTGTGCCATGATCTGATCTAGCTTGTCCTCGATGGCGTCGGAATAGACCATGGCGTATTCTGCGTGGTGGTTGTGCACGTGCGAAGTATGGGCCGAGTGGTTGTGGATGAGGCGGTCCGGCCCTGCGTGATCCTTGTGGTGGGCTGCAGCGTGGAGCAAAACGTCCAGGCCCCTGCGCTGCCTTGCGGATACCGGTATGACGGGTATGCCGAGCATTTCGGGCAGACGGTGCAGGTCTATTTCCATGCCCCTCTTGGCAACAATGTCCATCATGTTCAGGGCAAGGACAACGGGTCTGCCGAGCTCCAGAAGCTGCAGGGTCAGGTAGAGGCTGCGCTCAAGGGACGATGCGTCCACCACATTGATGATGACGTCCACGTCGCCGTTCAGGATGTACTGGCGGGAGACCCTTTCCTCCATGGTGTAGGAGGTGAGGCTGTAGGTTCCGGGCAGATCCACCAGGTGGAAGAGATTCCCGTGCTGCCTCATGACGCCTTCCACCTTCTCCACTGTCACGCCGGGCCAGTTGGCCACCTTGAGCTTGGCACCGGTGTAGGCATTGAAGAGTGTGGTCTTGCCGCAATTGGGATTGCCGATAAAACCGATAGTGATCTCGTGCTGCTGTTCGGTCTCAGCCATTGCACACCTCCCTTGCGGCAATGTTGCGGGTTATGTTCTCGCCAAGAGCAAAGCGCGAACCGCGCACCTTCACTATCAGTATGCCCTTGCCTTTTCTGTTGATCACGCGAACAGGGGTCTCGCGCGTCATTCCGAGAGCCTCCAGCCTGCGCTCAAGCAGGAGGGGCAGATGAAAGTCCTCCACCCTGTATGTCTTCCCTGTCTGTGCGTCATTCAGGAACATTGTTCACCTCGTGCATGATAAATTCGAAGTGAGGTTTGTACGCTGCAAAAAAGCGAAAATCAATATGTTCCAAACGCTTTCGCCATGAAGGCTGCATGGGCAAATGTGAAGCAGGAGTCTTTTTCCAGGCCTTTGAAAAAAAGACCTTGTAACAAAACTGGCATGTCTTGAGACAGACAAAAAAATCTCCTGCCGCAGACTGTGCCGCGTGGCAGGAGACGAGGAAATCTGTCCGAAGGGTATATGGTCGGAAGGTCAGCGCCTGGAGCTTCCCTGGCGTCTGCCGCTGGCATCGTAGTAGTCCTGGCCACCGCGGCTGTTGGCGCGGCTCGATCCAGTGAGGCGGCCACTGGCGTCGTAGTAGTTGTAGCCACCACGGCTGTTGGGACGCGAATAGCCCTCGCGCTGGCCGCGGGCATTGTAGTAGTCGGCCCCGCCCCTGGAATTCGGGCGGCTTGTGCCCGTGAGGCGCCCGCTCCCGTCGTAGGTTCTGGTCCTTCCGTCCAGGTCCCTGCGCGTGGAACCGATGTTGCGGCCATGGCTGTCGTAGTGACGCGTACGGCTGCCGTCCAGGCTGTCCCTGCTCGACCCTGCGGAGCGGCCCTGGGAATCGTAGTAGCGCGTGGTTTCGGCAAGAGAAGGATCCGGAAGGACAAGGCCAAGGATCAGGGCAAGGACGCCTGCCCAAAGGACTACCGAAACGAAATGGATGTGGGATGTTTTGCTCATGCTGCACACTCCTGGAGCACAGAATCGGAGAAAGGGACACCCTGCGGCGCCAATACTACCCGTTTCGTTGTCATGGGCAAAGCCCGAAAAATTTTCCGATCCACACCTGTGTGGACCCAAATGCACATTTTACGGCTTCTCGCCTGCTCTTTTCCCGGGGAATGGAGCTTCCCCTTTCTCCTTGCGAAAATAATTCGCAAAATGCGTCCACACTGTTGTGGATTGGGCAAAACTTTCCTGTTTACGGGCTGAAAAAATGTGCTAGTGTGCATTTCGACACATGCTGCAGTCCCTTTCTTGTGGCGAGAGGGACCCAGCACCGCTCCAGTCCGAGCGCCCTGTCGGGAAAGCAGGAAAGCAAGCGTTTGACCCGACAGCGGACCGGGAGCACTCAAAGGGAGAGATGGCCCCCGCAGGCAATGCGGGGGCCATGCTGCAAAAAAGGAATAGGCGCCTGCAACTCAAGGAGGTTTTTGGCAAATTTTCTGAAAGTTACGACAATCTGCGACGCAGAACGGAGCAGAAGAAGTATGCAATTCATGCGAAAAACATTTGAATACACGCAAGATACATGGAAAATTGCTGTGTGACAATTGTGTTTTCCTGGTGCTCACTGTTCGCTTGCCATGGTTCAACTTGACAAATTGCGGTACTTCTTGGCAGAAAACTGTACAAACAGATTTTTTGTCCAGGCAAGGCAGGACCAACCGGATTGCCCCAGGGGCAGTCAGCGACAAGGCGCCGAGGTTGAACGTCCCAAACTTGCGTTTTCCATACTGCCAAACTCCAGGATGGCTCCCATGACCCAGACCACATTGCCCATAACTCCCGGACAAAAGCTTCAGCTCAAAAACAGTCCGGCAGAAATAGTGGAATTCACAGGAAAGGTAATTCCTGTCGGAAAAAATACCTTTGTTGAGGTGATGTTTCCAAACGGGGTCAAGAGGAAAATGCTCTTCGACATGCTGCTGCCCCTGGACGAAAACAGCCAGGATCCGCTTGAGCAGATCGCACGTGGCTGCTTTGGCAGAATCGACGATCTGAAAAGGCTGCTCACCTTTGAGAAGCTCAAGGGGACTCTGCACGAGATCATCTATTCCATGGAAGCCGCACAGGTGGACTTCTACCCCTACCAGTTCAAGCCCGTGCTCAAATTCATTCGCTCGCCCACCCAGCGCCTGATTCTTGCCGACGAAGTCGGCCTCGGCAAAACCATCGAATCCGGACTCATCTGGATCGAAATGCAGGCCCGTCGCCAGGCAAGGCGTCTGCTTGTGATCTGTCCTCCCACGCTGATGGACAAGTGGGAAAACGAGCTGAAGGACAAGTTTCTTGTGGATGCCCTGCAGGTAGACTTCGCTGGCTTCAAAAAGAAAGTCGATGCCTTCATGATCAATGGTCCCGGGGAGGAGTTTGCCCTCATCAGCTCCTATGCTGCACTGCGTCCGCCAAAGGACACCCTTGACAGCCTGCGCCATCAAAACAGGGACGACACTGCCCTTCCCCCCAAGGCCCGACTGCTCAAAAAGCTGAAATACTGGGAGGAACAGGACAATTTTCCCTTTGATCTGGTCATTTTCGACGAGGCGCACTACATGCGCAATTCGGGCACTGCGTCCCACATGCTCGGAGAGGCGCTGTCCGGAGCAGCCCAGGGTGTGCTTTGTGTTTCCGCAACACCGGTCAACAACAAGAGCGAGGATCTCCACTCGCTGCTCACTCTGATCGATGCCGGTTTCTTTTCCTCACAGGCCTCCTTTAGCAATCTGGTACGCGACAACAAGCCAGCCGTACAGGCTGCAACTTGTCTTGCAAGGGATCCCATCGACTATGAGAGGCTGAACGGCTGCCTTGCCGGAATGGAAAACAGCGACTACGTGCGGGACTCTCCCCTCTTCGAGAAGCTTAAGCAAAATGTGGCAAAAATGCAGACCCAGGGGAAACCCTCGTACGAGATGCTCTCCCGTACAACGGATCTGGCAGAGAAACTGAACATCTTGGGAACCTATATCAACAGGACCAGGCGCAGACAGGTCGAGGAAAACCGTCCCCTGCGCAGGCCCCATATCTGCACCATACAGCTCACGGAAACCGAGCGTCGCTTCTACGATGCAATTGATCAGCACATAAGGGACCTCTGCCAAAGAAGCACTTCGGAGTTCTCGACCCTCGCCCTGATAAGCCGCCAGCTCATGGCGGCAAGCAGCTTGCCAGCCTACGCCCAAAGCCTTCTTGGCAAGCAGGACGAGAATATTCCACTGTTTGAAGCCTTTGGCATCGAGGACAGCGACGAAAGACAGGAGAAATCCATCAACCTGCTGGTCGAGGACTTTTCCTCCTACGCCATCCCCAGCCCCAAAAAGCTGGCAGCCTGCGACAGCAAGTTTGCAAGGCTGCGTGAAATAATTCAAAATTTTAATGGCGAACGCATAATCATTTTTGCCTACTACCATGCAACATTGCTCTATCTTCTCACACGGCTCAAGGGCATTGGACTCAAGGCAGGCATGATTAGCGGAAGATCTTCCATGGATGAGCGTATTGCCGAAATTCAGCGATTCACAAGTGGTGAAATCCAAATCATACTGTCTTCCGAAGTAGGCAGCGAAGGCATTGATCTTCAGTGTTCGCACATTGTTGTCAACTATGACATGCCCTGGAATCCCATGCGTGTAGAACAGCGCATAGGCAGAATAGATCGTGTAGGACAAAAATCTCCTGTACTTCACATCATCAATTTCAATATTGACAACACTATCGAGCAAAGGGTCTATGACCGGCTGTACCAGAAACTGGGTCAGTTCGGTGATACTCTTGGTGACATGGAAGAAATTCTGGGCAGGGAGATACGCCAGCTGACCATCGATCTCTTTTCTTCCCGTCTCACGCCGGAAGAAGAGAATGAACGTATCGAACAAACCGCCAGGGCTCTTTTCAACCGCATGGAACAGATGAACAAGCTGGAGGAACAGAGCAGCGAACTGATTGGACTTTCCGACTATATCCAGCGCAAGATAGAAGAAGACCACGGGCTTGGTCGCTATATTCGTCCCGAGGAAATGGAAGACTATGTGCAGGACTTCTTCGGACGACACTTTCTCGGAACCCTGATTCAAAGGGACGTGCCTGTTCCGGGATGCCTGCACCTGCGTCTTTCCGCAGAGGCCAGGGACGATTTGAACAGATTCATGGCAAGAGATCAGTCTCTCATGGCCAGAAGCCTGCGTCCGGATCCCCTGACCATCACCTTTGACAGGGCAGTCATGAAGAATCTCCCCCTTCATCAGAAACGCAGAATAGCCTTTGTCAACCACCTCTCGCCACTAATTCGCTGGATCACAAGCTATTACAAGGATCACGGCCATAATCTCTGCCGCACTTCCGCGCTGATGACAACGATTCCCTCCCTCGAGGAAGGGATCTATGTCTTTTCTGTTCAGCTTTGGGAAATCAAGGGTCTTATTCCCTACCAAAAGCTCAGTTATGGCATAAAGAACATTGAAACAGGTGAAAGCCTTTCACAGCATGAGGCAGAAAATGTGTATACCACATTGCTTGCAAGTGGAAAGGACTGGATATACAGAAACGAGATTCCCGAGGATTTTTTGCGTGAGAACCTCAAGGATCTCGATGAAAAAATGGAACAGGACTTCTACGAAGAAGTCGAATTCATGCAGGCCGAAAATGAAACCATGTACAATATTCGCAGCGAGCGCATCAGGAATATCTTCCTGCCTCGCATCGAGCAGCACAAGGAAATCCTGAAAAAACTCGAAGAAGAGGGCAAGCACAAGACAATTCCTGCCCGAAAGGGCCAGCTCCGCAAAACCGAGGAAAACATGAAAAGGCAAATGGCAGAACTGGACAAAAGGGCCGTTTTCGAGCCCCAGTGCGGCAACATAGCCATGGGCCTCTTTTACAACAATCCTTCCTCGTAGTAGTGTCTCTTCCTGCCCTTTTGCCAAGGAGTTACCATGTCCCTGCTAGACAGACTCGAACAGCTCAAACAGCGCCTGTCCACGAGGCCCCAATTCAAAAGACCCCAATCCCAAAGGGCCCCGTCAAGGGATCCCTATGTCTTTCAGATTGGATTCGACTTTGGAACCTCCTATTCCAAATGTGTCATCCGCGATCGGGACAAGGCCTTTGTCTTCAGCTTCGACCTGCAGGGAAAAACGGAATTTCTGCTTTCCAGCTCGATTTTGTACAGGGATGGCTTCTTTTCCACAAACACAGCCAACCAGCTGTATCCCGAACACGGCCTCTGGTACATCAAGATGGCCCTTGTCGAACTGGCACACAGGAATTTCAGCGCACCTGTGCTTGAGCGCTTCAACAAAGCTGCCGGTGCCGCTCCGGGAAGCATAAAACTGCAGAATTTTGTCCTTTCGGCAGCCCTCTTCTACCTTTCAAGGGCGCTTGGCAAGATACGCAGCTTCATCCTCATGCGCTACCCCGACTATGGGAAACACGAACGCGACGACATGTTTGTCACCATGGCCATCCCTGTCAGCAACATGGCTGACAGGGAGACGGAAACTCTTTTTCTGCGGCTTTTGAAGAAGGCCTGGGCCATGGCATGTACCGACAGCCCCATGGCGGAAAGCGCATCCTGGAAAGAAATGGCGAGCCTGATTGCAAAGCCCGCTCCTGCACTAAGGGAATGCAAGGTCTATCCTGAAGTGAGTGCCAATATTCAGGTTTTTCTCCATTCGCCTGCATCTCCGGGCAGAACAACCAACATCTATCTGGTCACGGATATTGGCGCAGGCACTGTGGACCAATGCTGCTTCACCTTCTACAACAGGGACAGGGAGGAAGATAAGCTCAACTACCTGAGCGCCCAGGTCTTTGACCTTGGTTCAAGCGTCATTGATCAGTTGTGCGCCAGGGATTATGGGCACGATGTCGAATACTGGAGAAAACAGAAGGAAAATGGCTCGGAAGACAAGCACTTGCATCGTGTCCTGGACCATGTGTCGCTTGTACTGAGCAACAACTTTGTGGCAGTCTCCCTCAAGGAACTGACCGATCATCTGTACAGGGGCAATGGATTGTCCCCGGACAACACGGTCTGTCGACTCTGCTATATCCTGTTCAGCGGAGGAGGCGACATGGACCATCCATACCATACTGCCGTTCTCAATGGTTTGCGCAGAAAGATGGGACTTCCCATCAGGGAAGTCATGGATGGCAGCTATACCGAACAATGGGAATCCCGCATTATCAATGTGCAAAAACCGGGAGATCTTGAGCTTCCAAAGGGATGCGAATCCTGGATGAAACGCCTTCTTGTTGCCTATGGCCTTTCCTTCTACGATCTTCCCGGAAACAGATTTCCGGATGAAACGGCAATAGTGCAAAACCGGGGGTAGCAGGGTACACGTGCTTTGCAGCATGCCCATAGAGGCAATTCGGGGGAAATACTGCAAAAGAAAGGCGCAAAAAGACAATGGAGCAATTTGTTGAAAAGGTAACACAAATGAGCGTAATGACCGCAGCCACCATATTCGTGCTTGCCCTGACGATCGGCGGTGTACTGTACGCCATCTATGGCAAGTAGCCTGTGCAAAACAATTTTCCGGGCGCTTTGCGGTTCAGTGACCTGTCCCCGATGTCTGTGCCCTACGGCATGGGATAGGCCAGGGACTTCGGAAAGGGCCTCCGGAGTGTGGCAAGGGACATGGGGTGCGAGGAAGGACGGACATGCAGATTGATGAAAAAAACGAAGTCCTGCGCAAGGAGTTGGCAACAAAGCTCGACATTGCCGATATCCGCCTTGAAATAGAAAAGGTTCGTCGAGAAGTGGAACAACTCCGCTCCGAGACGAATTCCAAAATCGATCGAACTAAAAGCGATCTCGTAAGGTGGCAGATTGGCATAGGTATAGGGCTGGGTACTGCCATGCTGACAGGGTTTGGCATACTGGGCGGCATCATGGCAAAGGGCTTCGGCTGGCTTGGCTTTTAGCCAGGGCCCAAAATTTCAGACTCACAGGTCCTCTTCGGAAGGCCTTTTTTGTCTCCTCTGGCAAGGGAGCCGTGCACATCCAGCAAGGTTGCGTACGCCCCAACGAAAAACCGCGCAGTTGCCCCTTTGCGCTCCGATCCAAGTGATTGCGGGACTGATAGTCGCACTGATCGCCAATCACTGGACAAAATAGTGCGACCCTTGTGGGAGGAACCAGCTCCCACAAGGGTCAAAAACTTGGCTTTTGTATTGCTGTGATACAAAACCGGGGGACTGGCCCGGCAAGGCGGTGGTGTGTCCAGCACTGTCGCCTTGCTTTTTAGATAGCCACCAAAAGAAAGTTGGGCAAGGCCCGGAGCTCTGAAATGTCCGGATCCAGGCATGATGATGGACAGGGGTGCCCCGTCATCCTGACATTCGTATTTAAATCAACTACTTGCCTTGAGAACCCACCATCTGTTCCGGATGGTAGAGCTCGTCAAAGGTCGTAGCGTCGAGATAGCCCAAAGCCACACAGGCCTCCTTCAGGGTGATATTCTCCTTGAAGGCCTTCTTTGCCACCTGGGCTGCCCTGTCGTAGCCAATGGCGGGCGAGAGCGCCGTGACTGTCATGAGGGAGCGGTTCATGTTGTCCGCCATCTTCTCCCTGTTGGCCTCTATGCCGTCCACGCAGAAGACGCGGAAGGCGTTGAGACCGTCTGCGAGCAGGCGCGCGGATTCAAGGAAATTCCTGGCCGTGACAGGAAGGAAGACATTGAGCTCGAAATTGCCCTGGGAAGCGGCAAGGCCCACTGCCGTGTCATTGCCCATGACCTGGACCGCTATCATGGTCATGGACTCGCACTGTGTGGGGTTGACCTTGCCGGGCATGATGGAGGAACCGGGCTCGTTTTCCGGAATGCAGATCTCGCCAAGGCCCAGACGCGGGCCGCTGGCAAGCCAGCGTATGTCGTTGGCTATCTTCATCATATTGGCCGCAAGGGCCTTCAGGGCACCGTGCGCAAAGACTATCTCGTCCTTGGAGGTCAGGGAATGGAACTTGTTGGGAGCAGTCACAAAGGCCTTGCCCGTAAGGGCAGCCATGGCCCCCGCCACCTTCTCGGCAAAGCCCTTCGGGGCGTTCAGGCCTGTACCCACTGCAGTGCCGCCAAGGGCAAGCTCGCGCAGACCTGGAAGGGCCAGCTTTACGAAATCGCGCCCCTTCTCCACCATGGCGCGCCAGCCGCTGATCTCCTGGGAGAAGGTTATGGGTGTTGCGTCCTGCAAATGGGTCCTGCCGCACTTGACTATGCCCTTGTTTTTCTCCTCAAGGGCCTTCAGCGAGGCAATCATGGCGTCCAGGGCAGGGAGGAGCCTGTCCTCAAGCTCAATCACGGCTGCTATGTGCAGGGCCGAGGGGAAGGTGTCGTTGCTGCTCTGGGATTTGTTGACATCGTCGTTGGGATGCAGGACCTTCTCGCCAGCGATTTCGTTGCCGCGGTTGGCAATGACCTCGTTCACATTCATGTTGGTTTGGGTGCCGCTGCCGGTCTGCCAGACAACCAGGGGGAAGTGCCCCGCAAGCTTTCCTTCGCAGATCTCGTCGCAAACCCTTGCTATGAGGTCAGCCTTGTCCCTGGAAAGAACGCCAAGCTCCGCGTTGGCAAGGGCGCAGGCCTTTTTCAGAAGACCGAAGGCGTGGATGATCTGCCCGGGCATGCTGGCAGGATCGCCAATGGGAAAGTGTATCCTGCTGCGTTCTGTCTGCGCGCCCCAGTACCTGTCCCTGGGCACCTGCACCTCGCCCATGCTGTCCTTTTCAATGCGAAATTCCATGTCGCAACTCCCATATAGCTCCCGCCCAGGGATCGGGCACGCCCCGGAGAGCGGGAAAGACCCCGGGGCGGCACAGACACGAAAACACGAAGAAATCAGGTAGTTTTTCCCCGTATCAGTACACCATGAAGTAGAAGACAAGGGGCGCCAGGATGAGGCGATACACTGCAAAGGGCACGAGGGAGACGCGGCCGACCAGGGCTATGAAGGCCTTGATGGCAACAAGGGCCGAGATGAAGGAGCCCACGAAGCCCACTGCCAGGAAGGGAATGTCCGCTGCCGTGAAAAGGCCTATGCTTTTGAGCATGTCGTAGCCTGTGGCTGCCACCATGATCGGCACTGCTGCCACAAAGCTGTATTCAGCGGCAAGCTTTCTGCCTGCACCAAGGATCATGCCGCCCATGATGGTCGAGGCGGAGCGGGAAAAGCCGGGCCAGAGTGCAAGGCACTGAAAGCAGCCTATGCCAAAGGCAAGCTTCGGAGTCATGTCGTCCAGGGTGACACTCTTGACCACAAAGCTTCTGCGCTCGACAACAATCATCATGATGGCGCCCACAACCAGGGCGACTGCCACTGTGGCAGGAGTGAAGAGGTAGGCCTTGATGAAGTCGTGGAAAAGAAGCCCCATCACGCAGGCGGGGATGCAGGTCAGGAAGAGCAGCCAGATGCCGCGCAGACCCGAGAACTTCTGATCCGCGCGCGGGCGCAACAACCCCCAGAAACGCTGCCAGTAGAGGACTACGACTGCCAGGATGGCCCCAAGCTGTATGAAGACGGAAAAGACCGAGGCCTTTTCGCCGGTAAAGTTCAGAAGATCGCCTGTGATGATGAGGTGGCCCGTGGAGGAGACAGGCAGAAATTCCGTGAGCCCTTCCACAATGCTCAATATGACTGCAGACCAGATGCTGTCCATAATGTTCCTGATATTTGGGAATGAGTGAAGGTGAAGCTTGAGGCCTTGTCTCCCCTTGAGGCAGGCCTCAAAAAAACGCCCTCAAAATCGACCACAGCCCCTGCAAAAGTCAAGCTCTTTTCTGCATGCCAGGGGCCGAAACAGGGCTTTCATGACAGCGCCTGTCACGCCTGCGTCCCATGCCCGTCACAATCACGCCCTACCCTGCCCGCATCCGCATATGCATCGCAAAGGGAGACTCCATGCGAACAAGGGAAGAGTACTACGAGCTTGTGCTGGAAAACAGGCGCCTTGCGAAGGATCCCAGGGTTACGCGCTGCACCTGCCCCAACACGCTTTGCGACTGGCACGGGAAGTGTCGGGATTGTGTAGCCCTGCACCGCTACCACAAAAGCCATGTTCCCTTCTGCCTGCAATTCATCATCAAAGACAGGATACAGGCCCTGGCAGCAACAGTGGAGATGGAAACGGCCCTGTCACGCCCACACACCTGGAATACAGACAGTACGTGTCTGAGCGCGACAGAGAACATGCGGCTGCGGCAGGAGACTGCGACCAGTAATGTCTCAGCGAAGAAAG
The DNA here is from genome assembly GCF_002159665.1 of Desulfovibrio sp. An276. Lineage (GTDB taxonomy): Bacteria > Desulfobacterota > Desulfovibrionia > Desulfovibrionales > Desulfovibrionaceae > Desulfovibrio > Desulfovibrio faecigallinarum. Next base: position 13,821 of record NZ_NFJC01000002.1, on the reverse strand, counting down.
CGTATGCGCGGAGCAAGGGGCCGGGGAAACTCTCCCCTTGCACGCAGGTAGTCCGCGACCACATCCGCATCCAGGGGATCCGGGAAGGGAAGCGCCTTGCCCTTTGCAAGCATGTGGAAGTGATCCCCTCCCTGGGCCAAATACTCCGGCAGGACCACGCTGTAGTCTTTGTCATCTTCAAGGGGATGGAAGACACCATTCCTGTCCAGCACAAGGACGTCACTCACCCTGTGCCCGGGCTCCCCCTGGGGATCCACGCTGTAGGCAAGCCCTGCGCACTGCAAAATGGTCGGTCCCCTGGCATGGGAGCCTGCTACGCCGTGTTCCAGGGCAGCCAGGACTTGGGCCCCTTTGTAGGTGCGCAGAAAGAGCCTGTTGCCAAAGGGCAGAATGTCCAGCACGCTTCCAAGGCTGACGCTGCCAAGGGGTATGCCTGCCCTGAAGCCTCCGCCGTTGTAGAGGGCTATGTCTGCACCATGGGGCCTTGCATAGTCCAGCATGGCATCCGTTGTCACAAGGCCTGCCAGGCAGTCGCCGGCACGGCAGGCGTCGAGCCCGTCGGCAAAGACCAGGTCCGAATGCCCAAGGGACACCTTGCGGCAGCTCTCCACCTTTTCTGCAGCTTGGGCGACATAACGCGCGACACGCTCATCCCGGGGAAGGTCCGGCCCAAGCTCCATGGGCCCTCCGCTCCAGGCTACGGGCACCCCGGCTTCGTCGAAGCTGACGTGCAAAAGGCCAAGATAGCGTGTCGCCCAGAAGGCTGTGACCACAAGGACAGTCTTTCCGTCCGGGCCATGCTCCACCAGGGGATAGGGCCCTTCGCTCTCGGGAGCCCCGTCAACCTTTGGCCCAAGATAGCTGTGGGTGTGGCCCCCGACAATGATGTCCAGCCCCTGCACCGCTCTGGCAAGCTCGATGTCGCGCTCAAGACCCAGGTGGCTTAAGCCAATGATGATGTCGATACCCTCCCCCTGAAGGCGCTCGACTGCGTCCCTAAGGCTCTTTTCGGCGCCTGCAAAACGCGTGTGGGGACAGGCCCTTGCAATGACGCGCACCTCGTCGTTGGCAAGGCCCACGACTGCTACCCTGCGCCCCTCAAACGCGAAGATACGAAAGGGTGCAATCCCTGCCGAGGCCAGGGGGCAGTCCCTTTCGGGCACAAGGTTTGCGGCAAGCATTGGCACAGGGTTTGCGCGCACATGGCTTGCCAGGGCAGCGCAGCCCGCGTCGAACTCGTGATTGCCGAAGGTCATGGCATCGAGGGGCAAAAGGGCATTGAGCCTTTCCTGAAAGGGAAGACCCAGGACACTGTGAAAAAGGCTTCCCTGCACCTGATCGCCTGCGTCCAGTGCGAGTACATGGGCATTGCCTTCCCTGGTGGATTTTATGGCAGCCGCAAGGCGCGCAGCTCCGCCAGCCGAAGTTTTCTGATCGTAGACAGCGTTGCCATACCTGTCTGTGCCTGCCGCGTGGGAATGGGTGTCGTTCACATGGGCTATCACAAGCTCGAAGTCCCGGGCCTGACAGACTGGCGCGCAGGAAAGAAATGCAAGGAGAGCCACGCAAAACAGCGCATACGATTTCATCCTTCCCCCTGAACACAAAAAGTCCCTGCTCCTTCGAGGAAGAGAACAGGGACAGACAAAACAATCGGATTCTGTGGGCTTGCGACCTAGCCGGCGAAGAAGATACGCGGCTCTTCCCTTTTGGCCTCGGGCATGTTGCCCTTGGCAAAACCAAGGCTCATGGTGCTGACAAGCTCGAAATTTTGCGGCACATTGTAGCGGGCCTTCACCTCTGGCAGGTTCAGGAAGGATTCGGCAAAGCCTATCCAGCAGGAGCCAATGCCCTGGGCGTGGGCTGCCAGCATGATGTTGGCTGCGCAAAGGGTTGCGTCGTACACATACCAGTGCGAGGCAGGATCCCCGTAGATGGCAATGACGTTGTGGGCATTGTAGAAAATGTTGTAGGAGTCCCTTCCGAGCCACTCCTCGTACTGCGCAAGCCAGGGAAGCTCTGCCAGGCGGGGACGCAGCCAGGCCTTGATCTCGGTGGACAGGGCCTCTATGCGCTCCCTGCCCTCAAGAACGACAAAGCCCCAGGGCTGCATGCCGGATCCTGTGGCGGCCTTCGTGCCAAGGCGCAAGAGTTCGTTGATGGTATCTTTGGGAATCGGCCTGTCCTCGTAGGAACGGCCGGATCTGCGGGAACGTATGCACTGCAGGGCGTCCATGAGCTGCACTCCTTCGTCTTTTGTTGCATTCAGGGCCGGTAGCCCGACCCCGGGATACACCCTATCCCCGCTTGTCTCCAAATGTCAAAACCACGCGTGCCTCAAGGCCGCCCTGTGCACGGTTGCATAGCTGTATTTCACCGTTGTTGAGAAGGGCCATGTTGCGGGCTATGGCAAGGCCAAGGCCAATGCCGCCAGAAGAGGGATTGCGGGAGGATTCCAGGCGAAAATAGGGCTCAAAGACGCGCTCAAGCATGTCTTCCGGGATCCCTGGTCCGTCGTCTGCTACGGTCACGACCACATTCTCGCCTTCCTGTGCAAGGCCTATGCGGGCCGAGCCTCCATAGATGCAGGCGTTGGTTATGAGGTTGTCAAGGCAGCGGCGCAGGCACAGGGGCCTTGCCGGGACAACCACAGGGCTTGCACCCTGCACGTTGTCCTCAAGGCTCACTCGTGCGCCCACGTCCGCGTGATCATCGGCGACACTCTGCAAGAAGGAGCGCATGTCGAGGCGCGTCCAGGCCTCGTCGGTGTTCAGGCTTCTGGCAAGCTCAAGGCCCTGGCTTATGATGGCTCGCATGGATGAGGACGTTTCCTGGAGCTTCGCGCGCAATGGCTCGGGCTCCACCCTGTCGAGGCGCAGCTGCAGCCTTGTGAGCGGTGTGCGCAAATCGTGGGCCATGGCAGCGATCATGCGATCGCGCTCTGCGAGATTGCCGCAGATTCTCTCGCGCATGCGGTTGAAGGACTGGGCTGCGTCGCGCACCTCCCTGACACCCTTCTCGGACAGGGGTTCTGCCAGTTCTGGATGGCGCCCGAAGGCCTCGGCTGCCCGGCAGAGCTTTTGTATGGGGCGTGTCACGCGCAAAAGCACCACAACGACAAGAACGAGCATGACCAGGGCCTCGGCCAGCACAAAGAGTCTCTGGGACCAGACCACCTTGCGATCGTCCACTTCGAAGGGCTGGGTTACCTTGAGCCATGTCCCGTCGGACAACTGTATGGCTGTTTCCAGCACAGGCAGATGCACAGGGAAAATGCCTGTCCCGTTCTCGTGCCTTCTTGCAAGCACTGGCGGGGCCGCGTCAAGGGCGCTGCCAAAGCTTTCCGCAACCATGGCGCGCAGCCGCCCTATCCTCTCCCTGTCCTCTGCTCCCGCAAGATGCTCCCAGTCGGGCTTCATTGGCAAAATTTCCACCATTTCCCGCAAATTCTCGGGCCTGCCGGCATCGCGCATGCGCGCAAGGGCTGCCCTGCGCTCCTCTCCATTCATGGCCTCGAACAAAAACCAGTAGCTTGTCAGTTGCTCGGCCCTGGTCTTTTCTGCCTGAAGGGCGTAGAGGCGCTGCACGTTGCAGACAACCTGGAAGTTGGTTGCCTGGAAAAGGACTATTCCCAGAAACAGCAGAAAGACCAGCTGCCCGAAAAGCGAGTCCGGAAGCCGCAAAAAACGCCTGCCTGAAGCCTTTTCCATATCAGCGATCCCCCTGGCCTTCTTCCCTTGTCACAGGCACAGCCAGCATGTAGCCGTCGCCGCGCATGGTGCGGATGAGGGTGGGGTTGCGGCCACTGTCGCGCAGCTTGGCCAAAAGCCTGCTCACCTGCACGTCTATGCTGCGATCGTAGGAGTCCGTGCGATCCGCCATGTGTTCGAGAATGCTCTCCCTGCTCACTATCTGCTGCAGGCGCTGCAAAAACTGTGGGCGAACTCTTTGTCATGACAGGCCCTGGCATCCTCATGACGCATTCGAGAAGCGGCCAGTGCGGCTGGGCTACTGCTCTCGCCAAGCCCAACCTTGTGAAGGCCATAGTAGCCTATGAGCCCGCGCACTTTGTCTTCCCCGAGGGCGAGGTCCCGCCGGACATTCCCAGGGGAAAGCTGCACGTGAGTGCACAGGATACGCCAACCATCCCGCTGGACGAATTCAAAAAGCTCACCCGCATGCCCATCCTCATCGTCTTTGGCGACAACATTGCCCAAAAGGTTACCGACAACTACAACTCCGAAGTCTGGCGCAGCGCAAAGCTCAGAGCGCGACAGTTTGTAGAGGCAATCAACCGCCATGGCGGTGACGCCACCCTGGTCTCCCTGCCCGAGATGGGCCTTTTCGGCAACACGCACATTCCCTTCGCGGACAAGAACAACATGCAGGTAGCCGACCAGCTCGTGGCCTGGCTGCACGAAAAGGGCCTGGACAGACGGGATCATCCCCACATGGGTCCCCAAAGGCCTGCCATGGAGCTGACCATCCCCCTCGATGGCAGAAGATAGTCCTCTCCATCCCGCGGTGACAGTCCCTGATCGACAGGATGATTTTTGTTGATTTCCTGGCCTGTTGCGGCTAATCTCAATCATCTGCGGCATTGACCGCGCGCACCGTCCCTGGCCCGAGACAGCGTCAGGGGTTCCCCAAGGGGAATGATTGGTCTTCGCCCCTTCCCGGGACGGTGCAGCTGTTCCACGCGTAGGCTTGCCGTTCACGGAAACACCACAACCCTGAACAGTACCTCCGAGCGTCTGCTGGCTGCGCGGTCTCCCCTGTCTTGGGCCGGCCTCGGTACAGGGCAGACGCTCTTTCCTTGGGAAAAACATGTTTTGGGGACCTTCCTTTCTCCCTGAGCGAAACGATTTTTGCTTGTGTGCCTTCCCCGTTGCAGCTAACATTTTGTCATCTGCGGCATTGACCGCGCACCGTCCTTGGCCCGAGATAGCGTCAGGGGTTCCCCAAGGGGAATGATTGGACTGCGCCCCTTCACAGGGACGGTGCTTCTGTAATGCGGATGAGCCGGGGAAGATTGCAGACTGCCCAAAAGGCGTTGGGGCCAGTGGCTACCATTTCTCCTGCAGGAGAAAGTCCGCGATGTGCATGATCCGCACACCCCTTTCGTTGTACGCGGGCAGATTTTCCATGGTCACAACATACTTGGGATACTGGTCCCTGATTGCCAGAAGGTTGGCAGTCTCCCTGTCGGAATCTTCGGGCAACTGTCGGCAAACCTGCACATAGATGCGCTCGTCCCTTTGCACGGCAACAAAATCCACCTCCCTTGTGCCGTCCTTGCCAATGTACACGTCGTACCTCCTTCGCTTCAGCTCGAGATAGACGATGTTTTCCAGCATGGAGGCAATCGATTTCCTGTCGAAGCCAAGCCTGCAGTACTTGAAAGCGGGATCCACCACAAAAAACTTTTCCTGCGTCTTCAGAACGGATTTCCTTTGCAAATCATACCTGGGGCAACGGTGTACGACAAAGGCCTTTTCCAGCCATGAAAGGTAGTTGTAGATGGACTCCACAGTCAGGGAGCGTCCCTCACCCTTGAGAAACTTCACAATTGCATTGGCAGAAAAGGTCTTGCCCACGTTTTCCAGAACGTATTTCACCACTCTGGTGAACAAATCGTAGTTGGCGATATTGTGGCGCCTCGCAATGTCGTGTTCCACGACAGAGGCAAGGATGCCTTCCACGATCTGGTAGACGGTCTGGAAATCGAAGTTGTGGGCGGCAATGACAGGAAATCCGCCCATGCGCAAATAGGCGTCGAACAGTTTTCCGGGATCTGCCGGAGAGGTCTGCCCGGCAGCCCTGAAGTCCTGGTATTCGCCAAGGGAGAGGGGATAGACTGGTATGGAAACATAGCGACCAGAGAGATAGGTAGAAATCTCGCTGGCCATCAGTCTGGAGTTGGAACCTGTCACATAGATGTCCGCGTTGCCCTCTTCCAGCAGACTGTTGATGGCCTTCTCCCAGTTTTCAATCTCCTGCACTTCGTCCAAGAGCAGGTAGCAAAAGCCCCTGCCCTTCATCCGCTCCCGGATGTCCAGATACATCTTTCTGTCGTCCAGGGCATGGTCGATATCCTCGGACGTATAGGTTCTCGCGAGGATGCGCTCTTCCGGAATGCCACTGGCAATCAGCTCCTCGCGGAGCATGGCAAGAATGGTGGACTTGCCACAACGCCGGACACCGGCCAAGATCTTCACAAGAGGGACGTTGCGCAAGGATCGCAGAGCATTCAGATACAGGGGTCTGGGGATCATGGAGTTTCTCCTTGCCTGAAGAAAGAAAACAGTTGTTTTATAAAGTTTTTACTTATTTTCAGTAAAAACTGTCAATGTATCCAGTTTTTTTCCTTCAACAGGGAAAATACTTTTGGGTATCCGTCCAAGGTGCTGCCGGCTGAGCCTGTCCGCCTTCAAGTTGCGAAGATTCTCCTTCCCGGGGATTGCACTGCGCCCTTGTTTTGAGGACATGCCGGGGACACCACGGAGTACGTCATGGCAGTCAATATCGCCACAAGCATCGATCTCTTTGCACAGTACCGCAGCAGCAACTGCTACTATGTTGACAAAACCGGCTTCATTGAGGAGCTGATCGACCAGGGAGAGGCAGCGTATCTCTTCACGCGTCCGAGGCGCTTTGGCAAAACGCTCTTCCTGTCCATGCTGGCTGAGTTCTTTGACATCACCAAGGACAGTCGTGATCTTTTTGCCGGGCTCAAGGTTTCTGCAAACGAAGCACTGTGCAAGGAATGGATGAACAAGTATCCTGTCATCTTCCTGTCTCTAAAGGATGTGGAAGGAGCAAACTTCGCTGAAGCCCTGGAAATGCTGAATCTTCGCATGATGCGTCTTTTCGGGCTTCACGAGGAGATACTGTCTTGCGACAAAATATGGACCAGGGACAGAAGAGCCTTTGAGGATATCATCAACATGCGGGCAACAGAGGCGCTCCTCGAGGTTTCCCTCGAAATTCTGACCAGCGTCCTGAACAAATACTACCAAAAGCCGGCCATTGTTCTGATAGACGAATACGACGCGCCCCTGACAAAGGCCGCAAGGCAGGGATACGCTACAGAAATGGCAGATTTCATGAGAGGTTTTCTCTCTTCTGCCCTGAAAACAAACGAAAACCTCATGTTCGCGGTTCTCACGGGCTGTGTGCGTATTTCCCTGGCGGACGACTATGGCGGCCTCAACAATCTCAAATGCTACGGAATCTCGGACCCGGACTATGCGGAGATCTTTGGCTTCACTCAGATCGAGGTGGACAGGCTTTTGCAGGATGCGGGACTCTCCGGCAAAGGGGATGAGGTCAGGGCATGGTACGGCGGCTATTGCCTTGGGAAGAATCAGGAAATCTACTGTCCCTGGAGCACCATGAACCATGTCGCAGATGCCCAGAAAGATCCCGGGACAAGACCTCTGCCCTACTGGGTGCGCAGTGGTGCGAGCGGGTTTGTCGAAAGGTTCGTCGCAAGCCAGATACCCGAACAGGCAGATGATATTTTCGTCCTGCTTGCCGGCGGCTGCGTAGTGAGGAAAATTGGAACCGTATTTTCACCACAAAAGGCCTGGAAGAACAGCAACTGGTCCCTGCTCTATCTGTCCGGATATCTGACGAGGGCCTCCGAAGCCCAAATGCTGCAAAGCGGAGCAAGGCCCAGGGCAGCCCGTGGTGAAATGGCGCTTGCCATTCCCAACCAGGACATACGCAATGCCTTTGCCAGGGGCTACGCCGTCTGGTTTCAGTCCATTGCCAACATGAGGCAATTGGGAGAGCTCGATATTGCCCTTTGGGAGGGTGATGCAGAAAGACTTGTGCAGCTTCTGGACATCTTGGTGGAGAAACTCGAAAGCCACAATCTTGCCTGCAGAAAAAAGGGCGCCGATGCCAAAGACACAAACAATGAGGATACAGGGGATATCGAGGAGAATGCGCCCTGTGACAACGCCTGTCACGCCATGCTGACGGGCTTTCTCCTGTCCTGGTACCCGGACACCCTGAGCAGGGTAATTGGCAGGGGATGTTTCGACATCATGGTCATTGACGGTCAGAGAGCCCTTGTCATGGAGGTGAAGCGCACGGACAACGAGAAGGAGGATCTTGCTGCCCTTGTGAAGAAGGGCCTGGAGCAGATTGAGGAGAGGCGGTACAATGTCGATCTTGTGGACAATCCGGACATCACGACAGTCCTTCACTGGAGCGTAGCCTTTTGCAGGAAGAGTTGTGCCACCAGGGCCATTTTCGTGAAGCGGCCGTGATGCGGTCACAAGGTCTGCCCTGCCTGAACAGATTTTGCTTGCTTCCCTTCCCCGTTGCGACTAGCCTGTCTCAACAGGGCCAGCCCAGGCCCGAGATAGCGCCAGGGGTTCCCCTTGCGGGAATGATTGGACTGCGCCCCTTCCCTGGGCTGTGCCCTGTATATTCTGTACCTTCTGGCACCTTTGTCCGACAGTGAACACCCCCACAAGACTGGAGTTTCTCATATGCCCATTACCCCTACCAACAAGGTCCGCGAAGCCGCCAAATACATTCTCGAAGAAAAAAGGGAGCGTCCAAACGCGGATCTGCACACCCTGATCGACGAGGCAGGCATGCGCTTCAACCTGACACCCATTGAAAGCGATTCCCTGGCCCGCCTTCTTGCCGAGGAAGGCAGCAAATAGCGCTGCACCCTCACGCTGCATACAAGAGTGCCCCGGACATATTTCAGGATCCGGGGCACTTTTTTCAAAATTTCCAGAAGGCTAGACTTCCACGAGCTCGTAGTCGTCGCTGCCCATGCCAAGTTCCTTCATGTAGCTGAGCTGCCGCAAGCCCGAGCGGCTTTCGATTCTCTCCACCATGTGGGCGCGGGTCTTTTCCGGCAGGCTGTAGATGAGGTCCACGGAAGCCTTGTCGATGGCCAGAATGTCCGTGGAGGCCAGGATGCCAAGGTCAGGCAGGCGCACAGGCTCTGCGGCCACACCCTCGCAGTCGCAGCTGACGGACATCTTGCGCAGGACATTCACATAGGTGATGCGCTGGCCAAAGTGATCGGTTATGGCCTTGCCGCCCTCTGCCATGCGTTCCATGAAGTTGGGGCCGCCGGACCAAAGCTTGCCGCCTTCCCTGTGCAGCTGCTCCTTGCCAACCCTGCCGGAGGCGCAGCCAATGGAAATGTTCTTGAGGGAGCCGCCAAAACCGCCCATGGTGTGCCCCTTGAAGTGGGTCAGGGCCACAAGGCTGTCGTAATTCAGAAGATGCTTGCCGACTGCAAGCTCCTTCAGCCACTTGCCACCCTTCACGGGCAGGTTTGCGTCGCCGTCCTCGTCCATGATGTCCACTTTGGTGAAGTTCCAGCCATTGGTCTCAAGCGTCTTGCGGTGCCCGGCAGTGGTCTTGCGGGGGCTCTCGTAGAGCACGTTGCATTCCACAACCGTGCTGTTGGGCACGTTCTGCAAAAAGGCCTTCACCCACTCCCTGGGCAGAATGTTCGGCCCATTGGGCTCGCCCGTATGCACCTTCACGGCAATCCTGCCCGTGATGTTCCGGTTCACGAGGCTGTACATCTTCAGGAGGCTCTCGGCGCTCAGATCCTTCGTGTAATAGACCTTCGGCTTGGCGTCTGCTGCCTGCGCCACCTTTGGAAGCGCCCCTGTGGCTGCAAGACCCGCCACTGCCGCACTGCCTTTCAGGAAATCTCTTCTGTCCATGCCCATGGCTTGCTCCTTTGTGTCCTTGTCATATGTGCCTGTTCCGCCCGGATCGCACGCTGTTCCCACGGAATCGGTCTTCCCGAAAATCGGGCCCGGAAAGCAGTGAAACGCTAGGTCCCATGCCCCCGAATGCCGCGAAGAAAGCCTGTTTTTGCAGGCTTTCACGACAATGCATAGTGTATCCGAAACACCCTTTGCAGGGCAAAGACAGGTCTGCCAAAAACTTGCCCAATCATGGCATGGGCCTTAGGCTTGAGCCTAGTACTGCTCGCCCCTTGCCGCGTCGCGCTCGATTGCACGCTGCTTCAGGCTCTCCCTCTTGTCGAAGAGCTTCTTGCCGCGACCAAGCGCTATCTCCACCTTCACCTTGCCGTGGTGGAAATACACCTTCACTGGCACCACGGTCAGGCCCTTCTGCTCCACTGCTGCAGCGTACCTTGCTATTTCCCTTGCGTGCAAGAGCAGCCTGCGGTCACGGTCCGGATCCTGCTCCACGTAGCCCGCGTTCTCATAAGGGGCAATGTGCAGGGAGACGAGAAAGGCAGAGCCCTTGCGAAACTCCACATAGGAGTCCTGAAAGTTCACCTGGCCCTTGCGTATGCTCTTGACCTCCGGACCAGTGAGGGAAATGCCAGCCTCGATAAAGTCCGAGAGCTCGTAGAGATGACGGGCCTTCTTGTTGACTGCAACCGTTCCCTGTGGCTGCTTCTTGGCTTTCTTGCTCATTGTATCTATAGCGCCCATGCCCTGACAGGGACAGGACGCGTCCTCCCTTGTTTTTTCTTGTTGTTCCCTGTTTTTGCAAACCTTGCCCGGATGTCAGGCCCGGGTTCCCATGACCGAGGAGGTGAGGAAGGCCAGCTCGTGGCCCAACACCTTTTGCAGCATCTCGTTCACCAGATGCTTGCAGGCCTGGATGTCGCTGCTCAAAAGAACCTGTGTGGCGAGCTCCGTGCAATCCTGGGCGTCCAGCTGACGGATGAGGTGCTTTATGCCTGGCAGGAAGGGCGGCGAGACCGACAGGGCATCTATGCCCATGCCGAGCATGAGCACAACCCCGAAGGGATCGGACGAGAGCTCCCCGCAGGCGCTCACGCTCAAACCCTCCCTGTGGCCCGTGTCGATGATGCGCTTGAGCGAACGGATAACCGCAGGGTGCATGGCCTCCGCAAGGTAGGCAACGCGCATGTTGTTGCGGTCAATGGCCATGAGATAGTGGATAAGGTCGTTTGTTCCTATGCTGAAGAAGTCGCACTCCCTTGCCAGCTGATCCGTGATGAAGACAGCCGCAGGGGTCTCGATCATGACGCCCAGGGGAATATTCTTTGCGTGGGCAATGCCCCGCATGGAAAGCTCCTGATCCACTTCCTGCAAGAGGCGCTTCACTGCCCGCACCTCCTCCACCATGGAGATCATGGGCAAAAGGAGCCGCAGCGTCCCCTTCTCGGGAGACACCGCAGCAGCACGCAAGAGCGCCCGCAGCTGGCTTTTGAAAATGTCCTGGTTGTGGAGGGTAAAGCGCACGCCGCGCAGGCCAAGGGCAGGATTTGCCTCGCGAAGAGCCTCCTGGGCCCTGGTCAGCTTGTCGCCGCCTATGTCCAGGGTACGGATGACCACCTGTCCCGGAGCGTTGCGCACCACGGTCGCATACTCCTCGAAAAGCTCTTCCTCGCTTGGCAGGGTCTCCTTCAGGAAGGCGAACTCCGTCCTGTAGAGGCCTATGCCGTCCGCCCCCACCTTCGAAAGCTCCGCAGCCTCGTGGGCGTGCTCCACGTTGGCAAGGACACCCACACGCAGGGCGTCCTTCGTGTCTGCAGGCCAGCGGGCAGTGTCGCGAGTGGCTTCCTGCCAGGCAGCGTAGGCCTTCTCCCTGCGGCTGTAGTCCTGCGTGTCCTCCTCGTTGGGAGAAATGAGGACATTGCCGCCAAGGCCGTCGATGATGACAGTGTCCCCGTCGCGGGCAGCGACAAGGAGATTTGTGACGCACACAAGAGCCGGGATGTGCATGCCCCTGGCCAGTATGGCCGTGTGGGAGGTAATGCCTCCCTCGCGGGTGACAATGCCGCGTATGCTGTGCACGTCAAGGTCCATGATATCCGCAGGGCTCACGTCCTCTGCAGCCAGGATGAGATCCGTGGCCGAGGCCTCGGTCCGGCTTCCCCCGCTCAGGCGGTTCAGGATGCGCATGCCCACCACGCGCACATCCTGGGCCCTGTCCTTCAGATAGGGGTCGTCTATGCTGCGAAAGACCTCGACAAGCTGGTTCACCACATTGTCCAGAGCCCAAGCTGCGCCAACAAGCTCCCTTTCCACCATCTGGCAGGTGGAATTCACAAGCTTGGGGTCCCGCGTCATCTCCACCTGGGCCGCGATGATCTCGCGGTACTCCTGCATGTCCGCAGGAACCTTGCCCATGGCGGTCTTCAGATCCTCGCGCACGGCCTCCATGGCTTCCAGAAGGCGAGCCTTTTCCGCCTCCACCTCGGAGGGAAGAATGCGCCGCATTTCCGGAGCCGTATCCACGTGCAGGAAGCGGATGGTGCCTATGGCAATGCCCGGGGACACGGGCGTGCCAAAAAGATGGGCTCTGGCCATTGGCTAGTCCTGCTGCAGGAAGATCGTGCCCACAGCGGCCACGGCTTCCCTCGCGTCCGGCCCAGTTGCCTCAAGGGTGCAGAGGCTGTTGTGGGGGATGGCAAGCGAAAGCACGTCCAGGATGCTCTTGGCGTCCGCCTCGCCGTTTTCGGAGATGATGCGTATGCTGGAGCGATAGCGCTGCGCTTCCTTCGAGATGCGCGCTGCAGGCCTTGCGTGCAGGCCGTTGGCCATCATGAGTCTCAGGGTAAGCCTTGCTCCCTCGGGAAGTATCTCTATATCCTCCAGCGACATGCCGGACCTCCGTCTTTGCCTTGTATGGTGTTGGTTTGTGAAAATCCCGCGAGAGGCCTTCCCCTCGCGCGTCCCCTTGTGTTCCTAGAAGTGGACAAGCCCAGTATCGACCAGGATGAAGAAGCCCAGGGCCAGGGTCCACAAAAGGAGTCTCGGAACATGCCAGCGCCCCACAAGCCAGGCGGCCAGGGGGATGAAGAGAAAGAGTCCTGTCTGGGCCTGCCAGGGCCATGAGGCCATGTTCTCGGCCATCATGAGCCACAGGGTAAAGCCGATGAGCAGGGCATTGAAAACCTTGATGCGCTCGGTCCAGCTGATTATGTCGAGGCGTCTCAGCCAGCCGAGAGAGGCTATGCCGTTACGCAGACAGTAGAAAAAGCCTGCCACGCGGAAGACAAAGAGCAGGACAAGCAAAAGGGCCGCAAGGGCCGCAGCCAGGGCGTAGTGCTGCTCAAGGCACAGGCAGATGGTGGCAAGGGCCCAGGTGGTCCTCAAGGCTCCGCTGAAAAAGCCGTCCCCAAGGGCCGACAATGTGGTTGCCAGGGTCTGGCGCAGGGTAGCGATGGTGGCCTCGGGTATGGCCTTGCCTGCTATCTGCATTTCCAGGGAAATGAGCAGGCCTGCGTAGCTTGGCAGCATGAAGGCATGCGTGTTACTATGCTCGGCATAGCGGGCAAAGGCACGCCTGCGATCCTCGCGGTCCGGGTAGAGATGGCGCAGGGCCGGGGCAAGCACGTAGAGCAGCCCCAGCTGCTGCATGCCGCGGGCGGTCATGGCAGCGTTGATGGCAGCTGTGCGCACAAGACAGGTAAGCGCAACGCGCATGGGCAAGGTGGTGCTCAAGGTTTTGTCCGTGGTGCCTGTCCCTTCGCCTGCCTGTCTTCAGGGGCAAGCCCGGGAGAAAAATGACAAAAATGTGGATTTTTGATGAAGTTGCTGCGCTCTTGTACACGCTTGAAAGGGCAATGGCAAGTGCACGCTTCTTGCGCACAAAAAGGTCAATAACGCGGCATTGCCCGATAATTTTGCAACGCGTCAGGTATTTGTGAATGCCGTCACATTCTGCCGCAAAATATCGCCCCGGGACATTGACACTGATTGGCCCAACTTGACATCCTCCCCCGCCTAAAGGCGGAGGATTCCCAGCGGAAACAAGCTAGCTTGATCCCTGGGCGGGTTCCGCTTCAACGAGGCAAGGAGCCTCTCCACAGGCTGT
>NZ_NFJC01000019.1 GCF_002159665.1 Desulfovibrio sp. An276 | reverse complement strand
CACAATACTTTCCCACTTATACCCACCGCATCTACCTTCGTGCCTTCCGTGCAGCTATTGGACTTTGAGTCTCGATGCCCTCTCATCCGACACGCCAGCCTCATATGCGGTTTCTGTTCGTTTGGTCAGTGGTTTGCCATAGACTTCCTTCAGAACTTGCCTCACGACAAGCCCCTTGTCTTTCGGCTCGAGGTTCCCGCTGCCGGGCCCTCAGAGGTCTTTCACCTCCTAGAGCGTTTTCCGAATGAAAATTTATATTTTAAGTGGCGTATCCAGCCTCACGATACCAGCCTCTGATATCAGATTGGGTTACCGCATCAAGGGCCTTGGCGATAGCCTCCTCCAGCGCTTCTACGGTCCTCGCCTTGATACCTCGGAGGATGTCTTTCACCTTGCTCCACAATTTTTCAATTGGATTTAAGTCGGGGCTATAAGGGGGAAGATAAATTATATTAATCCCATTATCGCTGCATAATTTTGTTATAAGTTCAGATTTATGAGAGCTAAGATTATCTAAAACTAATGTATCTCCTGGTTTAATGCATGGAAGCAAAAATTTTTCAAGGCAATTTTCAAAAGTAATTCTATTTAGTGCTCCAGGAAAAACAACCGGACAAATATCACCATACAAGTTAAACATAGCTAAGATTGTTAAAGTTTTCCAAGAGCTTGGAGCAGAGTCGACACATCTGGTTCCTTTGTAACTTCTTCCATGGGTGCGCGTCATATCTGTACGTGTGGCCGATTCATCTAAAAAATGTAATCTATATGGATCTATTTTTAAAATAATTTCAAGAAAGTCTTTCCTAGCTTTGATTACTTCTTCACTGTCCCGTTCATCTGCATGTAGGCTTTTTTTTTTGAATGTAAACTTTATTTTTTGTATTGCTCTAAAAACTGACGAAAGAGAACAATTTTTTCCAAAATGTTCTCTTGTTTCTTCAAGGGTAGCATCTACATTATTTTCTATAAATTCTTTTAATTTAGGCAACTCTTCTTCTGAAAATGCAGCAGCTCTATGGCCTTTTGGTTTTACTGTATATTCTTCATTTCTGCAACACTTACCAATTATAACGCGAGAATAACCAGTTACTCTGCTTGCTTCTGTTTGGGTAAATTTGCCTGCTTTATATCCATCAATGACCATCTTGCGAACATCATCAGAACCATGTTTCATGCTGCTCTCCAGGACGTGGGCGATTTTGTATGGGAGGAGAGGGAGGGGCCCCTCCCTCTCTGACGATGACAGAAGTGTAGCTGGAAACTGAAAAAATTCAACCGGAAAGCGCTCTAGTACTGCGCCATGCCGGGCGCACATCAAGGTGGCCCAGACGCTTGCTCGTCTGGGCCACCTCTTGGAGTAAAAATGACAACAAAACGTGATACTTGTTGTGCTCTCTTGCTCTAAGGCCTCCTGCTACGCAAAACCCGGGGTGGGACAGTGGCTCATGCTGTCTTCAGTCTCGGGCTGCCGGGAAGTTTGCGGCGCGCTTGCGTAGTCTTCTCCCATTCCCGGCATGTTGCGCACTGTTTGGGGAACGCGGATGGTGTAGGTCTTGCCGCCAAAACCCATGAGGGTCAGGACGGGGAAGAGGGTGTTCTCTTCCCCTCGGGATGCGTCCTCAACCCCAGGCACAGCGTTGGTAGGCTGTGTCCAGTCCACGTTCCTGGTCCTGCTGGGAAAGCTCTTGCCATCCCGCATAAAACCTCGCTTGTCTGTTGCCTGTTTTTGTGTCTGCCCTCCTGTCCTAGCGGCCAAGGGAGCGGAAGCTCTCTTCTTCCTGCAGCCTGCGCGCCCTGGCAAGAAGGTAGTTTGCCTCGTTCAGATCCTCGCGGTTGCAGCCTCGGGACACACGTCGCAAAAATTCGGCCTCGTGGTAGGTGAGACTGTCCGCTTCCTCGATGAAGTCCATGATGTAGCCATTGAAGGGATCGTCAATGGAGATGGAGGCAGGTCTTGTGTCCGCAAGCTGCAGCGCCCTGTTCAAGACATACTGTGCCCTTGCTATGCGCTTTCGCGTAAAGCCCTGGCAGGCAAGGCGGATGAGCTCTGCCTGATGGAAGTTCAGGCGGGACTCTGCGCCCTCAAGGAAGGCCATGATGACATCATCGGACATGGATTGCTGCTCGTCGTCCATGGCGGACATATGTCCCATGGACTGGTATGGGGCTGGCTGCTGGCCCGCATTCACGGGGGGATTCATGGCAGGATTCATGCCTGCGCCCATGGATGCATGGGCTGCCACGGCTTTGTCCAAAGCTTCTGGCTGGCCTGCGTCAGACCGCGGCATATTGTTTCTGGGCATATCATTTCGGGTCATATCGCCTCTGTTCATGTCGGAACCTCGTTCTGTCATGGTCAAATCCTCGCATCGTGCCCCGCGGGGCAGGGTTTGTTGTGGGTATTTGGGAACCCCGGGCCTTCGCGCACAAGGCCCGGGAGATGGTGTTTCGGGGTGCGCGCCCCATATATGTCTTCCTGCCTGGCATGCCAGGGAAGGCTGGGTTATTTGGTGATTGGTCCTGCCTTGCCCGTACCGGTCCCTGCGGGAGTCATGGGCTTTTGGGAAACGGTTGCCTGGGGCTTTTGCGTCCCCTTTTCCTGCGAGAGCCTGAACCCCTTGCTCAGGCGTACCCTGGCCTGCTCGTCCGTCAGGGGCAGGGGAAAGGAGGGGCTGTTGTGGCAGGAAGCAAGGGCCATGTCCGCGTAGTGCTCCCAGGCGGAACTTGTGACAGCGTGGCCCATGAGGGACGAAACAAAGCTCGCGTCAAAGCCCATCTCTCGTGCCCTCAGCTTCATCTCGGCAGCAAAGAGGTGCCGCATGGAGTAAAACTGAAGGAAGACCTTCCTGCGCTTGGCAGTGCGCAGACAGTCGTCTGTCTGCACGATTCTCAACACATGCTGGCAGCGCCTGTATATCTTCTCGAAATCCTCCCTTGTTGGTTTTGTTGCGCCCATGGCACTGTACTGGGCAGAAAGTGCGCGCACAAAGGTGTCCACGCAGACAAGCTTCTCGTCGTTTGGGCCTTGCGCAAAGAAAAGGTGTCTGAAGGGACCGTTGCCGGCAAGATTGCTTGCCACGTACTTGGAATTGCGTACGCTCAATATCCCGCCGTCTTCGGTTTTGTAGAGGCGCGCATCAAACCACTCGAAGGGCCGAAGGCCACTTGCAAGAGTTGCCTTAAGCCACAGAAGGGTCAGGGTAGCCATGGGCGTTCCCCAGTTCTCGAGTCGTGCGAAGATGTCGCGCACCTCGCTCTCCCTTGGCTCGCGCAGGCGTTTTGCGGACGTCCCCAGATTTTCTCCCACAAGGGCGTTTGCGTCGAGTGCGCAGAGCTCCTTCATGGCGGAAGGGTTCATGACGCCCTGAAGGGCCCACTTGAGAGCCTTGCGCTCCGAGATAAAGCCCATCTTTCCTACCTTGCGTTCTTGCATGCGGTTCGCAAACCAGGCAGGAAAAAGGTCCAGATCCTCGGGGATGCGCAGCCTTTCCACCTCGTCTTCCGCGCTTTCTACGCCCTTGCCTGCAAAATTGTCTGTTCTGTCCGCCTCCTTCGGGTACATGTCCCTTGCAAAGTGCCGCAAAAGGCGCCTGACCCTGCAGCAGCGGGAAAGGACCGTTGACGAGCGCAGGTGGGCAGCTCCGGGAAGGGTGCCGGTGTCCAGCATCTCCCAAAATCTGTGCCTGCTCCTTCCAGGCATCGGGGGCGAGGGCATGGCTCTCTCCCCTGTATCGAGCAATGATTTCGGGATCTGTCCAAAGACTGCTTCCCCTGGCATAGCATCAAGTGAATCTTGCGTCATGGCGTATCCTTGAGCACAATACCTGTCATGCCTTCTTTTTGAAGATTGTTCCGCGTTGTGCGTACTCCTCCCTGTACGGGAGAAATATGCATCCCCAGCCTTTTTGAAAGTAGTGTTTGAGGTTTATACAGCCTTTCCCGGGGCTCTTCGGTCGCCCATCCATGCGCAAGGGCTGCCCTGTGCTTGCCCGGGAGAGTCGGGATGACCGCCATCCCGCATTCCATGGGTTACTTTTATCCGATGTTACTTGACATGTCAATAGGTATGTTGTAGTTTTTTTGTCAGGCGATAAAAACAGCCTGTCACGAAAAAAACAGCCCTGAAAGATACGGGGCAAAGCCCCTGCGTGGAGCAGGGAAAGGGAGAAAGCAATGAGGAAAGGCAATCCGGCTCCCAATCGGAATACCCTGTATTATTATGATGGAGATCCGGGCCTGGCGGTCTGTGTCATCGTGTGCCTTTTGCTCTGCCTTGTTATACCCGTAAAGGCGCAGGCAGCAGGTGCAGGCCTTGCTGGCGCAAGTGTTGGCACTGTCGGCGGGGACGCGAGCGGCACGAGCATTACCGGCGAGGCCTGGAGCGTCGGGCCAGGCCTTGCCACTGCGGGAAACCAGGTCCTTGGCATGCAGCAGACGGTTTTGGCAGCGCGGGCCATCTGCGCCCAGCTTGCGACCTTCAACGCTGCCCTGCAGACCAGGGCAGGAGGCAGCGTCACTGCCCAGGCAGAACTTTTGCAGGGCGCCACACGGGAGATTGTGAAGGCCCTTGAGCGGCATGCGGCGTCTTTGAGCTCCGACATGGAGGCTGCCCAGCACAATCCCCTCATCCAGGAGCCCCCTTGCGCGGACATGGCAGCAGCTCTTGCCAATACGGGTCAGGCGCGCTCGCGCTCAACCCTTGATACCTTGCAGGAGGAGGCCCTCGACGAGACAAGGAGGGATGCGACAGCGAAGAACTTCCCCCAGGCCCAGGGCCAGCAGGACGTGATACTGCTCGATTCCGAGCTCATGAAGGAACAGAAGGTCTTTCGGCCAGGGTGGCTTTTGCCGGCAGGCGGGCTCATAGAGGAGCAGGCAAGGGCCAACTACATGATTGGCGTGCTCTCGAACCCTACCCCCATGCCGCGTGTGGCCAGGGAGGCACGGCTTACGCCAGGCGGTCGCAAGGGGGCGTCCGCCATCAAGGTGAAGTCCGCCCAGACCGGCATGGCCGAGGGTGCCCTGCGCTTTGTTTCCCAGTTCTACCTGCCCATAGCCAACTTCAACCAGGCCATACCCGAACTTGAGGAGGAGAGTGGCGTAGCCCAGGCCGATCGCATGAAGCGCGATTCCCAGGGCTACAGCCTCATGCAGTACTACACGGCCCGTCAGCAGTACTTTGCGGGCAATATCAACAGACTGCGCAAATCCGCCCTGTGGAACAGTTCGGACACGCTGAAGAACATCTACATCCTTTTGGCAGAGGACTACCACATGCGGCTCGAAAGCCTGAAAAACGATCTCTACCAGACTGCCCTTCTGGCAACCCTTGTTGGCATACAGACCAGGGAGCAGAACACGGTCATAGAGAAGTTCCTGGTGCCCAGGCGCCAGAACTCGGGGCAGACAGACTGACATGGCAATATGAGATGACAAGACGACTCAAGGAGGTCTTTGCCTGATGCCTGAACAAGTGCACCCGAAGAGTGCTGGGAGGTGCCCGTGACAAGGGATGACGGACAGCTTCTGTATGGCGTACACCGCGATCAGGAGCACAGGAAGGAAGAGTTTTTGCGGGACGTTGCACCCCTCTCCACGCGCATGTACTCTGCCCTCATGCGCAGGGAGGGCTACGTTCTTGCCCTTTGCATGGCGGCCTTTGCCATGATCCTCTACCCCCAGACCATGCTCCTCGGCATGCCCCTGGCGCTTTTGCTGCACCTTGTGCGTATGAAAAGCCTTGCCAGGGACCATCTGCCCATGCGCCTGCCCGAGACCTCCGGGAAGGTGGACTACAGGGATGTCCTGGCAAAAGGAGGCTGGCACAGGGCCAGGGGAAGCTTCTTTCTTGGCAACGAGATGGATACGGGCCGGGAGCTCTGGATTGGGCGCGGGGACGCGCTCACCCACATGCTTGTGCTTGGCACAACCGGTGCCGGCAAGACCGAGACCCTCGTGTCCTTTGCCTTCAACTACCTTGCGAAGGGATCGGGCCTCACCTATGTGGATCCCAAGGCAGCACCAAGGCTTGCAGCCCAGATTTACACCATGTGCCGCATCATGGGCAGAGACGACGATTTTTTGCTGCTCTCCTACATGGCCGACAAGAAGGCCCAGGAGGCCATGCGCCTGAAGGGCCACATGCGCACGCCACTTCGCCAGTCCAATACGCAAAACCCCTTTGCCCACGGCACTGCCAACCAGCTGACCCAGCTTCTTTTCGCGCTCATGCCCGAGGAGGGAAACGGCAACGCCATCTTCTCGAACAACGCCCAGACCCTCATCTCCGGGCTGCTCTTTGTTTTGGTCGAAATGCGAGACAGGGGCGAAATACCGCTCTCCATCAGCATCATCCGCAAGTATCTCATGAGCCTTGCGGAAATCGATGCCCTGGCAAGGCGCACGGACTTGTCCGAGAAGAGCATTCTGGCCTTGAGGGCCGGACTTGCGACAGTTGGCTGGGACATGTCCAGGCATCTTGCCCAGCAGCCCAAGAACTTTGCGGAACAGTACGGCTACGCCAGGGCCTACTTCGGCAGGGCGCTCTCCCTCCTTGTGGACAACTACGGCCGCGTTTTCAAGACAACGCACGGCGAGATAGACGCAGTAGACGTGATAACGAGTCGCCGTATCTACGTGACCCTCATCCCATCCATGGACAAGGATCCGCGCGAGCTCAAGAATCTGGGGCAGATATGCCTTTCCTCCATACGCAATGCCTGTGCCGTGGGGTTGGGGGACGTTGTGCAGGGCAGGCTCTCGGACGTGTTGGGATCGCTTCCTACGGACGCGGCAACGCCCTTCGGCATGGTGGTGGACGAGTACGCTGCTATCGAGACCCCTGGCTTCGAGATTTTGCTTACGCAAGGCCGAGGTCTTGGGATTGCGGTCACCGTGGCCTCGCAGGACTTTGCAGGCATACGCAGGGCTTCGGAACACGCGGCAGAGCAGATAGTCTCCAACTGCAAGGTGAAGTGCTTCATGTGCCAGGAGGATCCGCGCCAGACCATGGACCTTATCCGCTCCATGGCAGGCGAGGCCTGGGTGCAGAAGAGCACAGGCTGGTCCGTGCCCCCTGGGGCTTGCGGCCTCGCCTATCAGGACAACATGGCCGTGGCAGTGGACAGGATTGCCAGGGTGGACTTTCGCGACCTGCAAAAGCAGGTCGAGGGCCAGATGACCATCTTCTTCAAGGGCGAGATGATCAGGGCAAGGTCCTTTTACGCCAACCCGCCCCTGGCACCCTCCCAGGAGGTGCGCTTGAACTGCCACCTCAAGGTGCAGGCGCCATCGCGCTCGTCCCTCGTGCGCTTCATGAACTCGAAGGGCAGGCTACGCGACTGGCTTTCGGCTCTGGCCGGGGAGTCTGCCGGGGAGTGCGAAGAGGCAGTGTCCGGGGAGCGCCCTTGTGCCGTGGGAATGATTGCGGACGCTGAGCTTGCAAGGGCGTACGCTGCTTGGGAGGATCTTTCCGGAGTCAGGGGACTGGATGGTGTGCGCAGGGCTGTCGTTGCCCTCCTGTGCGATCCTGTGCCGGGTGAAGAGGATCTGGCTAGAGGGAAGGAGGAGGGCGACAGGGGTACGGAGTGAGGTTGTCCTGGGGGAATGCAGGCTTTGGGAAAGGCTGGTGACTTGGTCAGTGACTTGGTCAGTGACTTGGTCGGTGACTTGGTCAGTGACTTGGTCAGTGACTTAGTCGGTGACTTGGTCAGTGACTTAGTCGGTGACTTAGTCGGCTTCTGGTATATATTTTGTAATCCTGGACGGTTATCTTGTGTGGTGACTTGGGTGGTGCCCAACAAGCCGACCTTTTCCACTGCTCTTGGTTTGAGACTCTGGGGCTCAATTACTTTGCACGGCTACATACTTCTGGTTGCTGCTCGTTGGTTTTTCCGGGATCGTCATTTGAAGCTGCCCGCTTTCAATCAAAGGACGAAGATAGTGTTGTGTGAAATTTGTTGCGTGCTTGTGTCCGCAATGTTTCATGATTTCTGCTTTGGATTTCGGCTCCTTGCAGAACACCACAATTGCAGATTGGGTAGTAGTCTGGGCACTATCCTGGGTGATGACTTGAGGCCCGACCTTTTCCACTGCAATTGGGGGCAACGGAACGATGGTGCGGAACATATCACCTTCGATAAATTCAGGAGTCTCGCCGGAGTAAAGTTTTGAGTACTTGTATGTGTTCCGCATCCCGGATCCCAGCTCATCTGCCAGCCCAATCTCCCGGAACACTTTGGAGATAGGCGGGTTCTTGGCACATGGTTCAAAAGAGGGCAGGAGCAGGGTACCATGCCCGTGGGAACGATTGGCGTTTTCGGTGAAGAGACGGCTGCGCTCAATAACGAGCTTGGCCACATAGCCGCTGGAATAATCCCTGTGTGCCAAGCTGTTGGAGCAGATCTCGCGCAGAATGTTGTCTCTGGCGCTGACGCTCTGGAATCCATCCAGTACGAAGGGGTCGTTCAGGTGCTTTTGGCCGAAAGCAATCATTCTGTCGTAGGAATCCAGCAGATGGTGATGATGACGTCCCGGTCATCGTACCGATCAACATTTTCCACCCGGAAGATGGCATCTGTCTTGTGCTGCGGCAGGACGGACATAATCGTGGAATCCTTGCCAAAGAGAAGGATTGCCGCCAGGGTGATGCCCTCGAACCGTCGTTCAGTATCTTGCAAAATTAGCCCCGCACTGCGCAGCAGCTCTTCGTCGGACATGGCCTTCCAGGGATGATTTTGCCCGCGGCAGTTCGTCATGCGTCTTGCTCGCTCGAGCAGATCGTGGCGCAGGTCATCCAGCTGAAAGCGGGTTACCGTGTTGACGAAATAGCTGCCGCTTTTGCGGGCGTACAGCTGGTACACCATATCGGTGTTGTCTGTGATATCTATATCTGCTTCGTAGCTGCGATCAAAAATGCGCCCGCGGTGGCGGCAGACCTGGCTTGCGGACGGTACTTGTATGATCAGCAGCGTACGGCCGTTTACAGTTCGTATCTCTGGTTGCAAGTACAAGGGAGGATTGATTTTCTGCCCGTTATTGATGGACGTCACGAAATCCCTTGTCATGTGGTCCACAGCCTCAGGTACAACACCTAAAACCTCCCCGTTGTCCTTGACTCCCAGGAGGATGAACCCGCCGTCTCGGTTGGAGAACGAGCAAACAGTATCGTACACATCCTTTGTGATCTCGGTGGTAGACTTCTTGAATTCCACCTGAATGTTCTCGCCCACCCTCGATCAGCTTCAGAATTTCGCTTTCAGTCATAGGATCAACAGCCCTCTTTCTATGTTAGAGTATACTTTTGCAATACGGGATTTGTCGCACATAGGCAAACCAATTCTGATCGGTGGTTGTGATTGCTTGCTTGGCAAGTTGCTGAAATAATGTGTATTGTTTTTTTGTTCAGCAATTCGATATTCAGAATTAATTGTAACTTTTGCCCAGTCCCCCGAGTTCCTTCTACTTTGCGGTGCTGTCAAACTGTTCAAAAAAAAGCCCGTTATGTCAACGGGCAAAAATTGCAAGCATGGCGCCTTGCGCAGGGGTCTAATTCCCCATTGGGGGCCTCTCCAATGCTTGTGAATTCCAATATATGTACCCTGGCAGGGCGAGTCAACGTTCTTTCAAAAGACACGCGGCCCAGTAGTTGAACGATGGGAACGTCTTTCTTACTGGGATGTGAGATTACTGTGCGAAGTCTTTCTCCTCAGGCCCCAATACCAGCACAGCCCTCCAGATCGCTCTGAAGGGCTGTGAAGAGCAGAGGAAAGCTCCCTTTTGTCAAAACACCTGTCAGCGGCGCAGATCCGCGTTCCAGTCCGTGATGATGCCAGTGCGCGCATCTACCTCGAACTCGTACTTGATATCGTGGTGGAAGAGGTGCCCTTCATAGCGCTCGTCTTCCCGGACAACACGGATGTCCGAGGCCCTGGCGCCCGGGACCCTGCCTTGCACTATCTCTCGTACCGTGGATGAGGTCACGAGCCGCGAGGGCTTGCGCTGCACCCATTCGTCGTCCACCTCGTAGTCCGCGTCGAGGATGCGGCCATTGCCCCTGCTCACGGAAAAGTCGTAGTCCCCGTAGTGTGTGTCGAACTCCACGGACCACACGGGCTCTCCGCCTTCCTCATTGGCCTGAATACGGATGTTGCGGGCATCGGCCCTTGGCACACGGGCGTTTTCCAGGGCAATACCCAAGGCGTCTTCCTTCGAGATTGCCAGGGCAGAATCGGCAAGGGCTCCATTTACGGCAATGGCAAGCAGGGTTGCCAGCAGGGCAGGGCGCAGGGGCATGTGTTCTCCTTAAGAGGTTGCATGGGTTGTCAGGGGGATGGTTCCGGTATTGGGGCCAGGTGCTGCGCCTACCCCTTTTTTGCGGCTTCTTCCCTGTCCTTCAGGATCTCTGCCACGGCAAAGTCCGCGTAGATATCGTAGACCTTTTCACCTGTCTCGGCACAGCCTGCGCGGGGATCGCCAAGGTAGGCCTGCGTTGCTCCACAGCCCATGAAGTCCCTGCCTTCGGCAAGGCGAGCCGGGAAGAACTCGCCCTCCCAGTTGGGCTCAAGGGTCTGCAGGATGTCCCTGTCCACAAGGTCCGGGTCGCGCATGAGCATGAGCGCTGTCTCGCTCTCGCCAGCGTGTATGTCCCACTCCGGGTGCGCACAGCGCATGGCACAGGCGATATTTGAGCCGAGTAGCCAGTTGGAGACGCGGGCAAAAATCCTTGTGTCGCGCTCCATGGCCCTGTTGGCCCCTTCCTGCAGGGCTTCTATATTGCGCGGCTCTGCATGGCCGCACATGATCATGATATGTGTGAAGCCCCATTTGGCAAGGCTTGTGCACACGTCCTCCACGATGGCAGCCACGGTCTCGGGGCGCAGGGTGGTGTTGCCGCAAAAGCAGTTGGCAACGTCGGCCAGGGCGTAGTTGATGGGCGAGGCAATGAGGCAGTCGAGGCCCATTGCCTGCAGTTTGGCGCTTGTCCTTTCGCAGACCTCCAGGGCGCTTTCCACGTCTGTGCCCAGGGGAAGGTGCAGGGAGTGCACCTCAGTAGGCCCAATGGGCAGAAGAGCGATGTTGGTTTTTGGGGCAAGTGCTTGCACCTCGCGGGTGTTCATGCGGAAGAGGTAGTGAGCTGGCATGTGACCTCCACAAATTCTTGTTCGTTTGGCAGACCCAAATGTACAGCTCTAGGGCCATGAGGTGAAGCCCCCTGCCAGGCAAAAACTGGGGCCTTGCCAAAGGCCCGGCAAGTTTCTTCGGACACAGGGCAGGCTCACAGGTACTCGAAGGATTCCTGCATGAGGCGTATTTCGGATGCCTGGGCTCCGGCCCGGGTCGCTTCCTCCTTCCAGTGCGAGACAGCCTTGCGTATCCGTGCCATGCGCTCTGTTGCTTCCGACTTGCCAAGACGGAAGAAGTCCGCGGCTTCCAGGGCCGCGTTCAGATCAAAGGCCTGCATGTCCGGGACAATGCCTGTGTGCAGGAAGGGGGCCTTTTCTGCAGGGTGTGAGATTTCGAGATCATAGACTGGCGAAAGCCGCCATCCCAGGGGCTCGCGGAGAAGGCCGTGATTGCGCAGGTGATCGTCGGTATTGTAGACGCACATGTTGAAGACCATACGCATCCACAGCTCGGGCAGATCCGAGGCAGGGCGCGCGCCTTCTGCCTGAAGCGCGTCCGCAATATCCACATAACTTGCGTGGTCACCATCCCTTGCCTGAAGCAGACTCATGGCAGAGAGAAAGGGAATGCGTCGTTCTCCTTCGCAATCAAATACGCGATCAAAGCGGCTGACAAGCAGCACATTTTTGCCAGCTACGCGCAGAAGTCGGACATGTGGCGTCCTGATGCCTGCCAGACTGGCAAGGCGAAGGGTCACATATTCCCAGAGGGGGACGTCGCGGCTGTCATTGCAGCCAGGGAACTTGGCAATCAGGAGCTCTCCCTTGTCCCCAAGGACTGATGCCTTGGGGCGTGCGCCGCCAAGAGAGGAGCCAGGGGCAACCAGCAGGGCGAGATCATTGTTTGTCTCGCTGCGGGTTTCCATGTTGCGCGCAGCGTGCAGAAGCCTTGGCAGAGCGACAAGAGGAGGAACGGAATTGGGGCCAGAGGGGCTTAGGAAAGTCTTTCCGTCATCGGCCAAGAGGCGCAGTGCTCCCTGGCGGGTAAAGTCGCTCACAAGCAGGAGCATGTCCGAGGAAAGCAGGGTGCGTGGCTTGCGTTTCTGGCTTTCGGCCAGGGCCAGTTCCTGTCTGCGTAAAAGCGCCTGCCCCCAACGGTCTGGCGAGCAGTCCTGCAGGCAGAGAAAAAGGCCTTCGCGCGTCTTGGGAAATTGATCAAGGGGAAGATCCGGGCTGATGGCGAATCTGCCCGGATGCACAAGCCAGTCTGGAGCGTAGACAAAGGCAGAGGATATTTTTCCCTTTATGCGGTTGAGCCAGAGCGTGCCAACATGGACTGGGTCCCTTTGCTGCAGGTAGAGGCTGTAGAGTTCACTCATAAATGGTTTTCTCCGTTTTTGGCAGGCGCGCCCTTTTTGGGAGGCGTTCCTCGTCCAGGAGCAGGCCAAAGCTGTCATTCTTCTGATCGAGAATGTCCGCAAATGGCGTTCCCATGCCCATGGCAAGGATGACTGCCGTCACATTGCCTATGCTCACGCCGGTTTCTCCCTTCTCGATGCTGCCAAGTGTCCTGACGGAAATGCCTGCGCGCTCGGCGACCAGTGCCATGGGAAGCCTGCGCCGCAGGCGGGCGGATTTGATGTCTCTGCCGAGCTTTTTAACTGTGCGGTTCACGGAGAGGTTCTGCATTGTCATACCTACACGATATTGCCTGTTATATCCATACAAATAACAATATATTTCCGGTTATGCGGCCTGTCAAGTAATGGATCTGGTCCCCTCGGGAGGGGATGGCCGCGGGGCTTTGGGCAGGAGCCCCAAGTGTAGAGTCCCTGCGTCCGCAGCCACCCGCAAGGCATTTGTCTGTTGACTGCATTTTTGCGGGGTATATTGTGCAGGGCATACAGCCTATATTGTGGAGGGAAGAGCCATGCCAAGACGCCATCTGCGCCCCAAAGCCACATCCTGTGCGGAAAAGCCCAGCCTGCGCGAGGTCGTCCGCAATATCTGCACACGCAATTTCAACATCGTGACAGCTGTCAACCTGCTCGTCATGACCGTCTACTACCTGGTCTTTGTCATAGGCACCGGCTATGTGCAGGCAACCTACGGGGCAAGCCTTTCCACTGCAGGCTTCACCTCCGGCATCATGGTCATTGGCTGTCTTGCCGGGCGCTTTGTCAGCGGAAACCTCATGTCCGTCACAGGCTGCCGTCTGCTCCTTTTGGGCGGGCTATCCCTCTACGCCTTCTCGCTTGCGCTCTTCTTCCTTGTGGGCTCCCTGCCGCTGCTCTTTGCGGACAGGCTTCTGACAGGCCTTGCGGTGGGCATAACAGGCACTGCCACGGCCACAATAGCGGCCTATGTCATCCCTGCCCAAAACAAGGCCTTTGGCATCAGCCTCTTCAGCCTGAGCACCATCCTGGCCCTGGCGCTTGGCCCCTTCCTGGGCATTGTGCTCATGCAGCACATCAAGCACACAACCATCATGCTCGTCATGCTGATTGTCGCCATAGGCGCCCTGGCAGTTGGCCTGCTTTTGAAAAATCCGCCCAAGGTTGCGCACAGGCTCCATCCTATTTTTGAGCTCAACAGCTACATTGACCCAAGGGTGGTGCACTTTGCAGTGGTGCCCCTCATCGTCTTCCTTGGCTACGGCTGCATACAGGCCTTCATGGCCATGTACGCTGCGGAAAGGGGCCTTCAGGCAGCAGCCAGCGTCTTCTTCCTCATCTACGCTGTGGCTGCTCTCGTAAGCCGCCCCATCACGGGCTCCACCATGGACAGCAACGGGGAGAACATCGTCATCTACCCCCTCTTTGTCCTCACGGCCATTGGGCTGCTTCTTCTGGCAAACGCGGATTCCTCGGCCATGCTGCTTTTGGCAGGCGTGTTCGTGGGTCTTGGCTACGGCAACTTCCAGTCCATAGGCCAGGCAGTCTCCCTCTCCATGGTCACCCCCTCGCGCTTTGCCCAGGCAACCTCCACCTTCTTCATCTTCATGGACTTTGGCATTGGCCTTGGTCCCTACATCTTCGGCTTCCTTGTCCCGCACACGGGCTTTGAGGGCATGTTCTACGCACTGACGATAACGCTTGCGGCTGCCATGGTCCTCTACCATTTCCTGCACGGGAGAAGGGTGCGCTACGTATAGGCTCTGTTCTTGCGAAAAGGAGTTTGCAGGCTGGGACGCGTGGGGCATTGCCCCTGGATCCGGCTCGCTGCCTTTCACTTTCCTGCGCAAAAGGTGAGCGCGATGCTTCCCTGTATCCCGTGAACCCTGGGGAAAGAAGCGGGTCTTCCACTGCATCTGGCTGCATTTGAGGCGTTGCCCGAAGCACGAGGGGCAGACCCGCATCCTGGCTGCTGGAAGAGCCATGGAAGCCGTGACAGACGCGCCTTTTACCCTTCTTGATGCTGCCCGGGGAGCAGGCGGGGAGGCCCGTGCGCCCTGCGCCCAGGGCAATACAGGGCCCGAGTTACGCTCGAAGCTGAAGTCGCTGTCAGGGCTTTTTCGATGCCGAAATCTGTGTGTTCTTGCCACTGAGAGTGGGCAATTGGCAGCATATTCCCTGTTGTGCAGAGGCCTGAGGGCGTGTTTTCGTTGTCCTCTCAAAGGGGAGAAGCTTTTTGGTTGTGCATCGCTGGCAGCCGAAATACATGCTGCCTTGCGCGTTTCATGTGGGAGATATGTCGTGGAAGGCGGCGAAAAAAGCGAAATTTCTGCTTGACAAAATTGCCTGAAAGACTCAATGTAACCGCAACAAATCCCCCGGTCTGGAAAGTGGGATTTGCAGAGTTCCTGCAAGATACAGGGAGCTTGCCTGATAGAATGTTTTTCTTGTCACGTAAGATCTCTCACGTCTGCAGGATTTTTTTGTATCTTTTGTTTGCCAGAAAAGAGGTTGCAGAGAGAATTTTTCTCTGTATTTTTCCAGTATCTGACAAATCCTTTCAGGAAAGCCTGCAAGACCAAAAAAGCGATTTTACGCATAGAGCATAACAGACAACCTGAATTTTTTTCAGATATATTCCAGCTTGCAGATAGAAAGGAGTCCATCATGGCAGACATACGCCTTGTCAAGCCTCAGGCAAACGCAGTTCACAATGTCCCCTGCGCGACCGGAAACCGCTTTGTTCTGGAGTTTCCCTCAGACGCGGCACTCTTTGCCAAAGACGGAGACGACCTTGTCTTGAGCTTTGAGGACGGTTCCTCCATACGCCTGCAGGATTTCTACACTACCTACTCGAAGGAGGAGATGCCGAGCTTCGAGATGGAGGGTGCGGAAATCTCCGGCGAGGACTTCTTTGCTGCCCTTGGCAACCCCGACCTCATGCCTGCTGCAGGTCCTTCCGCTGCAGCTGCCACCCGTGGCGGCGGCTTCAACCAGTATGGCAATGTGGAACTTTTGCAGGGCATCGACCGTCTGGGCGGGCTCGACATCAGCTTCAACTGGGGCCAGGAGCACGAGGACGATCTCTATGCCTACGGGCACAGGGATATCGACTATGGCGTAAGCGTGGTCCCGGTTGTGCCGGGTATACTGGATCCGGACATCCCGGTTGTTGACGATCCCGACAACCCCAATGACGGCGGCGTAGGCCCAGTGGTGGACAGGCTTGAGGTCTGGGAGGAAGGCCTTGCCAACGGCAGTAACCCTGCAGGGAAAGATGTTCCCACAGTGGCCCATGGCGGCATGGACATAAGCGCCCCCGACGGTGTGGCAACCATCGTTATTGGTACAGTGACGGTCTTTGCCAATGGACATCTTGTGCGTGGGAGTGACGGAGCGCCGGTCAAGGTGGACACAGGCGAGGGCTATCTGCAGGTCACAGGCTTCAATCCTGCCACAGGGCGCCTTGAGTATGCCTATACTCTGAGGGAATCTACCCAGGAGCACGATCAGGGCAAGGCAAACGAGCATTTCACGCATCTTCTGCCTGTGACCGTCACGGATAGTGACGGGGACAGGGGATCGAGCACTATTTCCGTTGTTATCAGAGACGATGAGCCTACGGCTTACGACGATGCCAATGCCATGAAGGAAGGCGCAAACGAAACGTATCAGTGCAGCGGCAATGTCATTACCGGCATGTGCGACGAAGAGGAAATTGTCGGGAGTGCGGACATACAGGGTGCCGACGGCGCAAGCCTGACGGCCGTTGTCAGCGTGGGCAACTCGAGCGCCAGTGCCGAGAATGTCGATGGCGCACTGGAAATAAGGGGCGAGTACGGCACGCTGACCATCTGGCCCGACGGCTCCTACACCTATGATGTCGACAGGGAGAACTATAACAAGCAAATCATGGGACTCAAGGATGGAGAAAGCCTCAAGGACGTCTTTGCCTATACCCTCACGGACAGGGACGGCGACCAATCCGGTGCATATCTGACCATCAGCATCAACGGTACAAGCCATAGCATCCCCGAATTTTCCGGGAAGGTTACCGTGGACGAGGCGGATCTGACTGACGACAGCAATAAAGGCCATGAGGGGAATGCTCCAGGCATTGAGGGCATAGGGACTGCGACACCAGGAAGCTTTACCCTTGAGGTCATGGACGGTCTTGTCTCCATGACAATCAACGGCGAGAAAGTCGACCTGATCCTCAATGACAATGGCACGGTGACACTCACTCCTGGACAGCAATTTTCTGACGACAACGGCTATCTGACAATCGACAGCATTGCGGGCGTGGGCGAATACAAGGTGACCTACACCTATCACCTGACCAATTCCACGCTGCACCCCGCAGGCGCTGACCGCAATCATCTTGCCAATCTCCATTCCTTTGAAGTCACTGTCTCGGATCAGGACGGAAGCAGCAAGTGCGGCCTTATCAATGTCGATATCATCGACGATATTCCCGAACTCGAGAGAGAACCCGATTTTATAGGGGATGCTGCTCAGGTCAGAGAAGAGGCTCTGCAAGACTCTGGCACTGGCCTTGCCACTGCTACTGTTAATCTTGCCGCTGCCTTTGCCAATCTCCTGGAACATTACGGAGCGGACGGCCCTAACCAGGCTGATGCGGCCAGGGAGAAGGGTGTCTACACGCTGGAACTGTCAGCTGAGCGTGTTGCGACAAATCTGGAGGGACTGGTTGGCGACGGAGAGGGCCCAGATGCCTACGCGCAAATCTTTCTTGTGAAGACTGAAGATGGTGATGTGCAGGGTGTGGCAGGCGATAATGACACACCATGCTTTACCATCAGCATTGATGAGGACGGCAAGGCAACCTTCACATTGCAGCAGCCTGTGCAGCATGGTGCTGAGGGCACGAAGACAGACGACATTCTGACTTTGGAGACAGTGAATGACGGTTCCTTCACGATCAAGTACACCATCACGGATGCTGACGGTGACACGGCCAATAAGTCCCTGGATCTTGGACAAGCAGGCGTTTTCACGATTGAGGATTCGGAGACTAAGGTTCTAGCTAATCAGGACCAACACTCTGCCAATACTTCCCTCACTGTTGACGAGAGCTTTGCAAACAGAAATGACGATCGTTTTGCCCAAGGGGATCAGGAAGAGCCTGACAATATAGGCACAGCTGTGCTTGATAAGGAGTATGTGCAGGGTCTCTTTGAAATCCAGACAGGGGCGGATGATAAAGGCCTGACAGGCATGGAAGTTGCCCACAAGTTTTCCCTGATCTTTTCAGGTGATGCTAATTCCGGTCTTACAGGTCTCTATGAGGACAAGAATGGCGTAACACAGAGTGGGTCCATCTTTCTGTACAAGAATGAAGAGGATGGCTCCATCTCCGGCCGTGTCGGTGGCAAAGACGGTCCCGAGGCCTTCAAACTGGAAATTGACGACCAGACGGGAGAGATAACGCTCACCATGACAGATGCTGCGTCCATCAGGCACGATAAGACAGACAGGTTCGACGAGACAGCAACGCTTGCCGGCAAGATTCAAGTTGAGCTGTCTGTCACGGACAGGGACGGAGACAAAGATTCTGCCACAGCCAATGTTACCCTGAACTTCCAAGACGACGGGCCTGCCCTGAGCCTGCCCTCGGCCAAGGAGATGACCAGTAAGGCTCAGGTGGCGGACGATGGCACGATAACAGGTCATCTTTCCGGAGAAATGCAATTTGATTTTGGTGCAGACGGACCTGCCCAAAGTGGGGCCGTCACTGTGGAAATTCGCTACGGTGAGGGAGATCTGATTACAATCACTTGCACCTATAATGCGGAGACAGGGAGCTGGAGCGGCGAGACTGAAGATGGGCATGCCTTTACCATAAAGCCCAAGGGGGATCCTTCCCTCGACGACCTCTATACCTTCGAATACACCCGTCCTGTCAGTGTTAGCGAAACTTCGGATGGCGATGTTACAATCAAGGTGACAGTGACGGATGGTGACGGGGACAGTATTTTCCAGCAGACAACAGATTATGCCCCGACCATCACTGTGGAAGATAATGATGATGCCGCAGTCAAGGAAGCCGGCGTTGCCGGACATGAGGAGGTCCAAGGAGATCCTGATAATCCCAATGCAGAGGTCTCCGGAAAGCCTTCTGTTTCCGGGCAAATTACCCTTGCCCAGTCGTCAGGTGAGGACAAGGCCGACGACGATGATCTTGCCCTGATCCTGTACGGCGGTTCGATCGAACACACAACCCTGACACTTGATGATCCCAACGATCCTGCTGATCAGAAAGAAGGAGAGCAAATTACCAGTGAAGTCGGCAATTTCGGGAAGATAGATGAGGAGAAGGGAGGTTCGTTCTATCTTGTGCAGAATGGTGAGAAGCTTGCCCTGAAAGAGTCTGTCTCAGAGGGCGAAGATTACTACGGCACGCTGACCTTCACCAAGGGCGAGGAGGACACCTGGACCTGGGAATTCACGCTCAACGACGGAAACAGCGATCTTGTGAACAGCATGACTGAGAGGGAGGAAATACATCTTTCCCTCAAGCTCGGCGTGTCGGACGGTATGCTGCAGGATGGCAGCGGGAAGCTCGACATCACCATCCATGGCACCAACGATCTGCCGTACTTTGTTGTGGGCGAGAACTGGGCTGACAAGGCCGGTGATGCCGTTTTGACAGCTACGGATAGTGCTGCATCCCAGGAAGGTTGGAAAACCGAGTGGGAGGGCACACTGCAAGCAGAAGATCCCGATAAGGACAATGGTGAAGGTTCGCAAGAGCAGGGTGTCAATCATCTGAAGTTCAGCCTCACAAGCGAATTTAGCACGGACGCAGGGCAGGTAACAGAGGAGGTTCCTAATCCGTATCAGCCCTATCAAGATAGCAACGACGAGAAGAATAATCTGCTTAGTTCTATACAGAAAGATCTAACGAACGGCACAGACACTGAAAAAGATCTTAACTACACCGAAATAGCGACAATCTATGGAACTTTCCGTGTCTACGAAAACGGAGAGTATACATATACTCCTTCTGATACTTCAAAGATAGGTGCCGATGAATACGTAACAGAAACCTTCACGGTAAGGGTTGAAGATGCCCATGGTTCCTTTACAACAGAGACGATAACCATCACCCTGCGCGATAATAATTACGCCACTGCTGGTGGGAAAAAAGTAACTCTTGTTGCCAGGGAAGAGGGTGTACTAGGTGATTCTGTCAAACAAGCCACTGCGGAGGGCTACAATACGCACGTTCCCACTGAGAACGGAGAGACAGAAGGAGAGGGAAGCAGCGTTCTTTTCAGGGATGATGATGTCAACGATACGCTGACTCTAACGGCAGAAAACTCCACGCTTTCCTGGAAAGAAGGTGAAGAACAGAAGACAGAAAGTATTAACTTCCCTGAAGATGGGATCATTGTTTCCATCGCAGGGGGGCCTGCTACTTCGCTCTCTCTTGTGGCCATACCAGGTGAAGATGGCAATTGGAGCTTTGCCTGGCAGGCACGACCTGCACAGAATGCAGATGTCGTGGGCACGCTCACGCTCACCAGAACCGAAAACGGGGAGGTCACAAGTTCTTTCGAACTGGATCCCAAGAACAAGGATCCTTTTAATGAGGATAATAATAACGACATCGACAACAGTCGTTTCCTGGATCAGTTGAGCCAGGGAGAGACTGTGACGGTTAAGTTGCCGCTCACTGCGACATCTTCTGGGGGCGGTAAAGAGGCTCAAAGTTCACTGACCATCACTATCAAGGGAACCAACGACAGGCCTGTGATCGAGTCTGTCATGGTACAAGATGAAGATGGAAGTTTTGATGAAAGTACCGGACAGAATTCCACCCTTAGGGTAGATTCTGCTGATGAAAATAGTGCCTCTGGTTCAGAATCCGTCGAGACAGAGCCGGATCTCACAGGAAAAGTCCTTGCCCATGATGTGGATGAGGACAATGGTGGCGGCTCCAATGAATATACCGAGCATCAACTGATCTTCACGCTCAGCAACATGGAGAGTCGTGTACAAGGTCAAGGCGTCGAAGGTTCTATAATAGAGAGCAATGGATCTACCTTCTTTAATCATGAGGATGATAATCCCGGAGATTTTACAAATCAGTACACAACCATCAAGACCACCTATGGCAAACTTGAGCTTAATCCAGATGGTACATTCGACTACTACATGGACGAGCCCAAGCTTGTAGAGAACGAAGATGGTACAAAAACTCCCAATGCCATCATGGCCCTTGGGCTAGGTCATTCTGTCACAGAGACCTATACTGTGCGTGTGACGGACAGCCATGGTTCATGGACAGAGAAGACCTTCGAGATCACCATCCAGGGCACCAACGAAAAGCCTGTCATCACCTCGAAGGAGCTGGAGGTGCATGGTGTGGAGAGGAATACGGCGGATTCCTCATACCATGATGAAGATGGCAAAGGCTACTCCGTTGCTTGGGTAACAGGCAAGGATTACGACATTGGAGATAGTGTTACAAGATACTGTTTTTTGGATAAAGGTAGTGAGGATGCCCAACCTACTGATTCCATAGAGATCAAAGCCATCGCTCTGTTAAATCTGCTTCTGCAAGAAGGAGGAGAAAAATATTTTACTGCCGATCCAGAAGCTCTTGCAGTTCTGAAAACCTATCTTACTGACTATTCAGATGAAGTCGTGGCCACACTGAAGCTGCAAACTGTCACTGGCGAGAACGGTGCAACGGAAGGAAAGCTCACTCTGGTTCCCAATCAGAATTCCTACTTTATCCAGTCCCTGAAAACATCGGACAGTGTGAGCTTTGATCTGTCCGACATCTGCTCTTCTCTTATCGTTGCGCAGGATAAGAACAATGCCTATAGCGAAGGTGTTGACGTCAAGCTGGTTCTGCATGGGACCAACGATGCGACCAATCCCTCTACTGTAGATGTGCCCCATGTGAAGGAAGAAGGGTTCTATCGTGACGAAGAAGAGAGCATACAGGGAACTACTCAAAAGGTTAATAGTGACGATGACGATAACCTTCATAAGGGCGAACATCTGAATTCTGACACGGGCTCCTTTACCATCAACGATCGTGACGCAGGCCAGGTGATCTTCAAGCTTGAAGGTCAAGAAATTGGCAAAGAAACGAACATACAATATGGTGAAGACAATAAAAACATAGACTTTGAAACTGACAGCAATGAGCCCATGTATGTGCTCGGCAAGTACGGCTATTACGAGATCACTCTGGGCTCTACGATGGATCCGTCCACCGGATCCAAGACCTTTGAGTACAGCTATCACCTCTTCAATGGTGACGCGGATACGCTCCCCCAAAAGGTACAAGAGCTGCTTCAGGAGAAGAGAGAGGATTTCCAGGACAAGCTCAATGCTATCGATTCCATACCGCAGGGCGAGCAGGTCCCGGACAATGTCACCATCCAGATTAACACCGGAAAGGGAGATAAAGATCTGATTCTTTCGGCCACAGTCTCCGGCAGCAACGACAAGCCGTATATCAATGATGTTGTGGCTGTAGAGGATGCGAACCTAGATACTGGATACGAAGCTCTTGAAGTTGTGACATCTAAGCCTGAACAAGAGAATCCAGGCGAACAAAATTGCATGTATTTCGATAAGGCTAAAGGAGAACTCCATATCACGCTGCAAAGCAACAGTGATGGCAGCACAGGAAAATACATCGGAAAGATTGCCGGTTTGGACAGGGATTCTGACCAATATGAAGGCGCTCAGGGAACTCACGTCGTCAGCTACAGCTTTGTGTATACTGGCGAGGATGGCTTAACCCAGGCTGCCAACATGTGGACCATTAACGGGAACACGGCAACGTCCTCCTTTGGCACCATCAGCATTGACGCCGAGGGGGTCATTCGCATTGAACTCGACAAGGATGCGGGAAAGAATATCTCTGCCGGCGAAATAAAGAATATTTTTGCTGGTCTGTCCGTGATCTGCAAGGACGATCTCGGGGCCCACTCCGATCGTGTGAATCTTGTCGGCATGCTTGTGGGTGTAGACGATGAGGCCACGGCAATAGACAGCACGGAGTACATCTGGGAAGGGCAGCATGTCCATGATAAAAATATGTCGCAGCTGGATACGGATTTCAGTGATGTCTGGGCTGACAGAGAGGATTCTGTGCTGCATGGGTTTGTGAAAGTCACGGATCCCGACTTGCAAGACACAATCAGCGTGACTGTGGATATGGGCAGTGGCAGTGGTGTCGAAGAGTTTGTTTTGAGCTTCACTGATGGTAAATCTCAGGAAATTCCAGGCAAATACGGCACCTTCATCTTCACCTGGAAACAGGATAAAGACAGCAACACTGTGACGCTTGACTATGAATACAAGTACACTACTGGTGAAAATCAACTAGAACATCTCAACGTCGGTGAAACAATGGAGCTGGAAAATGTCCAGCTGTCATTCACCTCGAAGGCTCCCAATGGCGGGACACATACTGTGCCTTCCTCGATCGACATCATCGCAAAGGGCACCAATGATGCTCCCGAGATTACGGTAACCGACAGCTGCCAAGACGGTCCTGATCAGGATGGTGTGTACACTCACAAGGGTACAGTCCCCAACTGGGGACAGGTTGAGGGAGAGCTTGAATTATCCGACGTGGATAATTCTTCCGAGGAGCTGTATTGCGGTTTCCTCAGCTACACCAAAGATGGGACGACCTATTACGTCTATGGCGAGACCGGGAAGGATGGCATTACAGTTTATAAGCAGTGGTATCCAAATCCTGAAGCAGAGGGATCGCAGAACCTTGACACATTGCATCTTACTCTTGATCAACTCACCCCAACGCAGAGCGTCCAGCTTGATCACGGCACTCTGTATGTGGACGATAACGGTCACTACAAATACAGTCGAAATCCCGAAGATATAGTGACTTCCGATGATAATAGCGACATTTTCTATGTAACCGTGCGTGACGAGCATGGTGCCATGGACTCTGTAGCCATCAAATTCGAATGTGAAGGAGCACAAAGTGGTGGTCCCTTGCCAGCAGTGGATATGCAAAACCCCATCGAGATGCCTGTGACTGAACCAGGCCCTGATGGTGGCCTTGTTCATGTCGGTGACGAAGAGGGAACTGTAGGTCTCTATGATGAAGGGATCTATAACGGCTTGTCGCTGACTGTGTACTACACTAAAGACGATAGTGGGTCGATCAATCTGTTGCACTGGAATAAAGACGGCATCTTGGTGGATGCAAATGAGGAGGGCGTACAAGAAAGTGAGCTTTCGCAGGCCACTGCCACATTGGAACAACAGGATGATGGTTCCTTTGAATGGGTGTATAAGGACCAAGAAGATGTCACAATACAAGGCTTCCCCGAGGTTGATCTGGAAATCCGCTTCGGAGAGAGCTGGGAGACCGGTACCTATTCCCTCGAAACAGAATACGGCACTGTCTATTGGGACAAGGCGACTGGCGAGGTACGCTACGAACTCGACAGCAGAGCAGACGCGCTCAATGCCGGCCAGGTGGTCACGGAAAATGTGAGCATCTGGATCAACGGGAAAAAAATGTCCGAGATGCTCCAGCTGGAGATAACCGGCACAGGGGATGCCTCGGAAGTGGACGCTCCTGCCCTGACCGTTGAGCTTGGGAGCGAGGACAATGAAGAACAAGGCACGCTGCACATCGAGGACATCGACAATGCCGATGGTGCGGGAGATGTCTACGACACGCACAGTCTGCAGGTGAAGCTTGGCGACAGCAAAACCATTGATGTGGATGATGGCAAGACAATCTATGTGCTTGCCGACGGGAATGGTTACAAGCTTGTCTCTAAGGAGGCATTCAATGAAGAAGATGGAGATGTCTGCTACGGCGAACTGACATTCCATGTCAACGGTGACAATTTCAGCTATACCTTTACAGCCCATGAAGACTCAAAGGTCAGCAAGGATCTCAAGGATGGTCAGTCTGTAGACTTCACTGTTCCCATCGTTGTGACCGACAAATCTTCTGTCGAAGGTGCCACGGAAGCAGATCACAATGACCAGACAACAACAGAGTCCGCGATCAACATCACCCTTGTGGGCAAGGCAGATGAGCCTGAAATCACAGGGACCTTCGATGTCGGCATCACCGAGGAGGGTGTAATTCCTGAAGGAGAAGAGGGAACCCAGGGCCCTGGATCCCACGCTGTCAGCGGCAGCCTGAATATTGAAGCCTACAACGAAAGCTACACTGTCAAGGGAGTATTTCTTAAAGAAGGCCAGACGGATGAAAAAGCCGATTACACTAATGCCTCTACCTTCATCCAGGGCACATATGGAACCCTTGTTCTCAGGCAGGACGGCTTCTACACCTACACTTTGGAGTACGACAAAGTGCAGCATTTGCGTGAGGGCCAAGAAGTTGAGGAAAATTTCGCAGTACAAGTAACTTCGCAAGGGGGAACAGTTACCGAGACCATCACTGTCACCATCCATGGCCAGAACGATCTTCCCGAAGTGATCGTGACGCGTCCGGTGCTTTCCGTGCTGGAGAAGTATACTCCCGAGGACTCTGGGGAGCCGGACATTTCCGCTACAGGCAAGGTCAACGCCCAGGATATCGATACGGGTGACGAGCTGACCTACGGCATTCAGGTTGGAGAAGACTTCATCGCTGTTTCTGAAGAAGAGAGTCAAGTCACTGTCTACGTGACAGGGACAAAGTCAGCAGACGGAAAACTCACGTTTGAGCTTGCCCAGCAGGATCCGGATGACGACAACTATGTGGGCAAGATCACAATGAGCTCTGACGGCAACTATACTTTTACCCTCAATCAGGGAAGTGATCTTGTGCGCGAGCTCAACACGGGCGAGAGTAAGAGCTTCGAGGTTCAGGTCGGTGTCAATGACGGCACAGATACTGTCACCAAGCCTGTGCAGATTACCATCAACGGCAGCAATGAAGCTCCCGAAATCACAGCAGATATCAAGATTTTCGAGGACGATATGGTGGTGAGTGATTCGCAAGAAGGTTCCTACACTCTGACCATTACCCCCGGTGAGGAGGATGGCTATGGCTATCAGGTCACGGACGCGGAAGGCGAGAATCTGACCTATACCTTTGAGCTCCCGCGTGGCGAACAACTGCAGTCGTACACGACCAGGCTGTCTCTTGGGGACGATGGCGAAAAGTATGAAGTCACCTTTGTCATTGACAAGGAGAGCGGTGAAATAACCCTTACCTATGGTGATGATCTCAGGAACGCCATTGACGCATTGGCTCAAGATGCCAGTGCCGTGCTTAAGCCAGAAGACCTGCTGGTTGTGGTTCAGGATGAATCCGGAGCCAAGGCGAGCAGTGATTTGACCCTGACAGTCACAGGTACCAATGACGCTCCAGTAATCAATACGGCTCTCTCTAATGTCACAGACAATAAGGGGTCGGTGGTCTTTACCGATGTGGATACGTCAGATACGCATACCATAACCTTCAATGGTCTGCTTGATGCATCTGGCAATGCGCTCACGTTCAACACAGAGGAGCTTCCGCAGTCTCTCGCTGTATACGATGAAGAGCATAAGCAGATCGGCACACTGGAGGGCATTACACTGGCACAAAAAGATGCTCAGGACACACTCACCTATACCTTCAGGCCAGATAATACCTATCTGAATACACTTCCTGTCGGGGAGTCCAAGGAAATCAGCTTCAGTGTGACTGTTGATGACAATCATGGTGAGCCACAGGACATTGATCAATCCTTCTCAATAGTCAATAACAATGATAGTCCCGAGATAGAAGACGACAAAAGCACTTCTATTGAAGATAGTGAAGGAATAACTGGGACACTTGTTTTCTCTGATGACGATATCACGGACACGCACACTGTTGTCTTCGATGGACTTCGTAATGGAAACGGAGACAATATAACAATTGATCTAGCTGATTTCTCCCAGCAACAAGCAGTTCAGTCTGTATATCTTGAAGGAGAACTGGTTGGAAAATTGACTGTTTCCTACGCCAAGGGAGAAGACAATCAAAACAATAAAATAACCTACACTTTCGAGGCTGCGGAAAAGCTGAACCACCTTCAGGTAGGTGATACCGATTTGCCTTTTACTGTCAGCATAAAAGATGCAGGAGGTCTGAAGACAGAAGAATTTAAAGATGGTCTGACACTTGTCAATAAAAACGATGATCCCATAATAACTGTCACCCCTGGGCAGGGGGACAATACTGGCACCATTGAAATTGAGGATGCGGACAAGCTGGATAGGCACACAATTTTTGTCCTGTATGATGGGACTAGCTATCCTCTTGCCGAGGGAGCAACCGAGGTGAGCATCCCTGACCTGGGTGTCATTGTCTTCGAGAAGACAGAGTCAGGCTGGAGCTACAGCTTTGAGGCCAATGCCTCTGTCCAGAACAAGTATCCTGCGGGCACGACCACTCCTGAATCTGTCAGCATTCAGGCAAATGATGGGCATACAACTGTCACATCCGATGATTTCAGTGTCATAATCAAGGGAACAAACACCATCCCGGATATCTCGTATGGTGAGAACATCACAATCGCAAGCCTTGAATCCTATGCTCTTTCTTTGCCTGCCACCGATGATGATGGCGACACTCTGGAATACACATTTGCTCAGACGAATGGACAGTATGGAACACTTGTCTTTGACGAGGACAGTGGTCAGTATACCTACGAAATTAATCCTGAAGCTTTTGCAGGCATCTCTGATCGGGACGAGCCACTGACAGAATCCTTCGACTACACTGTCGATGATGGCGTAAACGCCCCTGTTCAAGGTACCATCACCCTGAATCTGGATCTGTCCAATCTTGAACTCCCACTTCCGGTAGAGCCGGAGGAGACGCCGGGCGAAGAGGAGACAACCATTCCCGATTCCTCCCAGGGCGACAGTTCCGAGACTGCAGATACAGACGCAGACGAGGATTTCGAAGCCATTGTGTACAGCATAGAAAATGGCGATGACGACACGCCCCTCTTCACGAGAGACACGTACTCCCTTGCCGACGGAGAGGAAATGTACTCCCTGTCCCCGGATGAGCCGGAAGAAAACACTGTCGACATCGTGGCCTACGACAGTACGGACTACATGGTTGATGGCGGCGAGGGTGTGAGCTTCATGGTTTCGGAGAACGAGGATCTGACCATGGACGACATCCTGCAGGGAGACGGCCAGCATGGCCCGATTGTGAGCAACATTGACGTTCTCATCACAGGCGAAGGTGCCGAGAGCCTGACCAACATGGATCAGCTGGCAAGGGACTACGGCATTAGTGTTGACAGGGATGCCAATGCCCTCACTCTGGACGAGAGCTGGCAGAAGGTCGACTCTGGACACACTGACACCCAGGTGTTCAGCAACGGTTCCCTGACCCTTGAAACCTCACTCGACGTGAGCCTGCCGTCCGACGATCTGAACGTGCAGGCGGCCATGAACCAGGTGAACAACAACTAACCCCTGTGCACATATCCGGTGGCCGTCCACCTCATCTGTGGGCGGCTCCCGGAATTTCTCTCTGCGGCCCGCATTGTGCCAAGGAGAAGGTGATCCATGCGCCAATCCCTTGCGTGGGGCCCCTGGCTGTCCAGACTCTCCGCATGGTCTGGACAATCCGCAAGGTTCATTCCCGAACCCTGACCTAGCCAAAAGGCCCAAGCCTCGTGCCCCAAGCCCACGCGGAATGCCGGCAAAGGTCCCTGGC
Organism: Desulfovibrio sp. An276; assembly: GCF_002159665.1. Taxonomy (GTDB): domain Bacteria; phylum Desulfobacterota; class Desulfovibrionia; order Desulfovibrionales; family Desulfovibrionaceae; genus Desulfovibrio; species Desulfovibrio faecigallinarum. The sequence continues at coordinate 29,259 of NZ_NFJC01000019.1, read as the reverse complement.
ATAGATGCCAATCCCGGAAGCATGGCCCTGCCTTGCCCCTGTGCTTCTTGTGCAAGAGAGCAGCACTGTTTTTTCATTGGCACTTCAAGCTCTTCCCTGTATGCTGTGCCAAACTTTCCCCTGTCGAATCCCCCTGGGCCATCCTGTAACGCAAGCCCGCTTTGGGCCTGTCATATGGGATAGTCTGGCACAAGGCCCTTCGCGCCCCAGAACCCCTATCCCGGAGCTTGCATGCGCATCCTGTTCATCAACACGCACTTTCCCGGCACCCTGGGGCCACTCTTGTCCTTTCTTGCGGCAGAGGAAAGGCATGAGTGCTTCTTTGTCTCGGGGTACAAAAGGCAGGGCTACAGCATGCCTGGCGTGCGCCATATCCTTCTCGGGGGGGGGGGTAGAAAAACGCCCTCATTACCGTAGCTTAGCCCAGGAAGTGGAGGCCATGCATGCTGCCGGCTGCCAGGCCCTGCGCGCCTTTGAAAAGCTTAAGGAAGGCGGCGTTGTGCCGGACATGGTGGTCTCAACATTTTTTGGCAACTACGCCCTTTTCTGGGAACAGGCCTTCCCGGATTCCTTCAGAGCCTGCTGGACAGAGTCCGCGGAAACTCTTTTGCACGCCACACCCCAAAATGCCCTTGAAACAACCCGCCAGGGCTTGCTGTGCAGGCAGGTTCTCGGCTGCCATCTTCTGGTCAGTCTCTCAGCAGGCAGACCCAGTGAAGCCATGCCCGGTTTTTTGCATCAGCGGGTCGAGCTGCCGTATCCCGTAAACGACGACTGGTTCGCTCCCCGCACAGTGGAGAACCTTGCCTTCGACAACCTGGACATTGCCCAGGCGAAGGAAGTCGTACTCCTTTCCGCAGGCAGGGGGCTTGCGTGCATCGCGGGGCTGGAACAGGTTTTGCGTACCCTCCTTGTCACAAGGAGGCAGTGCCACATTGTAGTTCTGGCCGAGGGACGGATTGGGCAGGGCGAGACGGCAAGGGCCCTTGCTCCCCTTCTTGCAGACTACCCAGAGCGTCTCCTTGTTGTGGGCACCCTGTCTCTTGCACGGTATCGGGACCTGCTTGCCCTTGCCACACTCATGCTGGTTCCCGGGCAAAGCCCGCTGCCATCATCTGTACTGCTTGAGGCCATGAGCACAGGCGTGCCCCTTGTTCTGTCACCGCAAAACGCGACGGAATCCTGCCTGCGGCACGGGACAAACTGCCTGTGCCTGCCGGAACTTGCCCTGTGCGAGGAGGTGGAGCCCATAGTCGCAAGCATCACGCACCTTTTGGAGGATACTGCGCTTTGCGAGCACATTGGCAGGGAGGCCAGGGCAACCATTGTCAAACATTTCAGCCAGAAGAAGCTTTTGCCTTCCCATGCGCATTATCTGCTCGACGCCTGTACAGCCTGGCAGAAGGGCAAGGCCTGAGCGCCAGGCAGAGATTGATGTCCTGGGCAATTTTCGTTGCCGCATTCTTTCCGATGAGGCATCCTGAACTTTCTCCTGGCAATCCTTCCTCCGGGTTTTGGACAGAGGCTATGGACCTTTTGCGTTTCCCCCGAGAGACAAAAAAGGCCCCGCAAGGGGCCTTGAGATTTTCATGAGGGCTTGCGCCTTCAGTTCTTCGCGTGCCAGGGAAGCAGGGTCTTCAACTGCGGTCCCACTGCAATGAGGCAGGCGCCTGACATGGTCACAAAGGCCCCCACAAAGCCCAGCAGATTGAGGTTTTCGCTAAAGAAGCGCGCAGGTGCCATCAGATGGAAGAGATGGGCAAACATGAGGGTTGCCAGGGGTGTCAGGGTGAGTACCGCGCCGATCTTGGGTGTCTCCCACACAGTCATGGCCTTGGTGAAGGCGCCATAGGCAAAGAGGGTGTTGACGCAGCAGTAGGCCAGACACAGCGCCTGGAAGAGGGAATTGATGTTGAGAAGGTGCGAGGGTGTCGCAAGGGGGAAGAGCCCCAGGGCGATGAGGGTGTAGATGAGGCGCATGAGGCGGCCAGAGGCCATCTCCCTGAGGACAACCTTCTGGGCTATGCCGAACATGGCCCAGACCAGGGTCGCGGCGAGGCCCACAAGGACGCCCGTGCCTGTGCCGGCTGCGGGGTTTATCAGATCGCCAAGGCTCTGGTTGAAGAAGAGGGTGATCCCCAGGAGGAGCACAGGGATGCCCACGACCTGGATGCGGTGCATGGACTCGTGCAGGAAGAGGACCGAACCCAGCATGAGCAGCATGGGACCTGCCTGGGAGACGATCTGGCAGGCAGAGGCCGTGAGGTAGATGACAGAACAGTTGTAGAGCACGAAGTTGCCGCCAAGGCCGGCTGCGGCAACAAGGATGAGCAAAAGCGTCCGCTTTCTGTTGTAGGGGCCCGAGGCAACCAGATGGCTGAGGGCAGGGTTGTGGCTGAAAAGGTGCACCAGGGGCAGGAAGAGGCGTCCTTCTGCCCTGTGGGGCAGGACAAGCCACATCCACAGGGCAATGGTTGTGAAGCGCAGCCAGACGATGGTGAAAACGTCGACACTGGCGACAACCTGTTTCAGGGCAATGGGCAGGGTACCCCAGAAGATGACTGTGGTCAGGGCAAGGCAGGGCCCTCTGAATTTTGCTGGAAGCATGCTTGTTCTCGAAATATGTGTCTGCCGGGGGGCTTGTGGCAGGGTTGCGGTTTTTTGGTGAGAAGAGCGGACTTGTACGCTTGTGCAGGACAAAAGAAAAGAGCTTGGATAAGGACATTTCCGGGACGGATCCTTTGCGTCTGTGTTACGCCCTGCGCCTATTGCTGTCCCTGCGTATCCTGCCTGCTCAGGACAGAAGATGAGCGCCCTTTGTCCCCAGCGTCAGGGCTGAACGCGATAGCCATCTCGTCGGACAGGGCGACAGTCTGACTGGCCGCAATCAGGCTTGTCCGGAAAGCCCGCGGGTAGCCTGTGCAAAACTGCCAGCAAGCACATCACGCACGGATCTCTTCGGTCTGTCCCTTGCAAAAGACCGGCACGCGAACCGTGTTCAGGGTCTTCCTCCCAGAAGATTCTTCTGCCACAGCTCGCCCGGGGAGTACTCTTCGAGCCATTCTGTGAGGGAAGGGACGTCCAGGCGATGCAGAAGCGTTCCTTCCATGCTGCGGTCAGCCACGATGATGTTTTCCGGGGCAAATTCGTCTACCAGGGCCACGGATTGGGTAGAGACAAGGATCTGCCGGGTGTGCGATGTGGAGCGCAGAATGCCTGCAAGAAGCTTCAGGGCATAGGGGTGGAGTCCGAGCTCGGGCTCGTCAATGAGAATGGTTGCGGGCTTGAGTTCTTCTGGCAAGAGCAGAAGGGTTGCAAGGCACATGAAGCGCAGGATGGCGTCCGAGAGCAGATGGGCCTTCAGGGGCACGTCACAGCCCTGTTCTGTCCAGTAAAGCTCGATCTGACCTTTGTTGTCCTGGCAGGGGCGCAGGACGAAGTCCCGAAAGAAGGGCACAGCAAGCCGTATTGTGCGCACAAGACGGTTGTAGTGGTGGGGATGAGCGCTTTGGAGAAGGTGGAGTATGGGGGCAAGATTGCTTCCGTCCGGGCGCAGAAAGTGTGTGTCGTTGATCGCCTGACGCTGCCTTGCGCATGCACCAGCGTCATTGAGGTGCACAGGATGCCAGTTTCTCATGGCAGCAAAAACCTGAAGGCTTTCGTGACGCTCGCTGTGCGCAGCAAGGCGTGATTCGAAATGGCCTGCATCCCGGAAAACAGTGTTTTCCTCGCTATCCTGTACACTTTCCTCCGTATAGAGGAAGCGGTTGTCCTGCGTTGGTTCCAGGGTGCAGGAATAGGTTCTGCCGTCAGCAAAGGTGACTTCCAGATGAAGCTTTCTGCTCTTCCTTGCCCCGTACCACAAAAGGGCGTCGGGGCCTCCGTATTTGCCGGCATACATCTGCAGTCTGCCTGTCGCCATGTGCTGCAGAAGGGAAAAGACCTGCAGGAAGCTGGACTTGCCGGCACCGTTGGAGCCTATGAGCACATTGAGGTTGCCGAGGGCAAGGTCGCATTCCCTGATGGACCTGAATCCCCGCACACACATCCTTGAGACAGCGGGCTTTTTCATGCGGGCCTCTTTCCTTCATTGGCTGTCAGCCTACAAGGCATTCAGCCTTTCCTTGCGTTTCCCCTGTTCTGGCCTGCACCTTTGCTGCCAGTGCGGATGGCAGTCGTTGAGAGGGGCTTTCCCGAACAATGAGTGCAGGGGCTCTCTTGTTGGCTCTTCCGGGCTCTCTGTCCCGAAAGCGAGGACGAAGGGCAAGAGATACCGTGCAAGATGCTTCCCCGGGATCGTCCTGTCCGTCCTGCTTCCCGGATGCTGCCTTTCTATGCCACGGGAAACGGGAATGCAAGTGCAATATTTTGTGTTGTCGTACTGTATTGTTTTCGTGTTGCTGTGTGTTTTCATGAATATTATCAATGATAGTAGCGCAGCAATTGTGCCCTGTTTTGTGCCTTGAGTCTTTGCAAATTCGAGGACTGCAAAGAAAGAGCATGGATTTATTGCTCTGTAAAGGGTAATATCAGGGAGGTGTGCTGCTTGCAATCATCTATTCGTTGGCGTCATCAGGAGCGAGCATTGTCATCTTGCGCACCTTGCGCGCTCTCACGAGAGCGGCTTGAGGCTCCATGCTGCCAATGCCGCAGCCGATTGCCATGTGGGCAAGAAGTGACCAGTTGGGCAGCTGCTCATGTGCGAAGATAGTGGCGAGAGGTCCAGAGACAGTACCAGCCACCACAATCACCGTGAGCCGCTGGAATATGTACCAGCGATTTGTGCAATGCCCCTGAATTTGTGTGCCTTGGACGCACACAGTTTTCGCTCCACATTCCGGACAATGGAACATCCTGGTTCTACCTGCTATAGAGAATCCTCGGGAAATCAATCAACAACGGTTGCAATAATAGCTATCGTTTCGCCGACTTCGGTGAGAAAATCGCCCAGGTAGCATGCTGGTTGGGCTTTTCCAGGACAATCCCGATGGCATCATGGTTGGCGTGGTCGTAATGGTTGCAAGCTATGCGCTGACATTTTGGGAGTCTAAATTATGAGCACTTCAACATTTTCACCATTATGGTGTTTGGAGTCATGGGAGTCGGCGTCATCGCGGGCCTCATCCTGAACAAGCTCTCCTGATGTTTCACCCCTCTTCGGAGGGGCTTTTCATTTCTCGCACCCCCTCTCTTTGTGTAGAGCCCAGTTTGGACAAGGGGATTTGCTTGCCTGAGTTTTGCATGAATTTCCTGTGCAGGAAGACCTTCCTCAAACAGGGCCAAAGTGCCCGCAAAGGCAAAATGCGGCTTGCGAACAGTCCAGAGGGGGCCTATAGTGCACGCCGGAAGCAGGCAGGGAAAATCCTCCTGCCCGGAAAAAGCCCTTCTGATGCGACGGGCTTTTCTTGTCTTCCCATTCCCCCACATCACTTCATTCTAAGGACTCACACATGGCTTCGGAAAAACGTGAAAGCTTGGCCTCGCGCCTCGGTTTTCTGCTTGTCTCTGCGGGCTGCGCCATTGGCCTTGGCAATGTCTGGCGCTTCCCCTACATCACCGGCGAATACGGTGGTGCCTGGTTTGTCATTCTCTTCATCCTCTGCACCTTTCTGGTCATGCCCGTCATGATTGTGGAATTTTCCATAGGCAGGGCCTCAAGGCGCAACCTTGGGCTTGCCTACCATGTCCTGGAACCCAAGGGGACGAAGTGGCACCGTCTCGGCTGGTGGGCCATTGTCGGCTCCTACATGCTGCTCATGTTCTACGTGGTGGTGACGGGCTGGCTTCTGCTCTACTGCTGGTACATGCTCTCCGGCGCCTTCACGGGCTTGAGTCCTGCGGAAGTGGGCCAGTTCTTCGGCGGCCTGCTCGCTACCCCCTCCAAACAGATCCTCGGCATGACTCTCACTGTCGCCATAGCCTTTGGCGTGTGCATCATGGGCCTGCAGGCAGGTGTTGAGCGTGTGGTGAAGATCCTCATGGCAGGCCTTTTCCTCGCCCTGCTTGTCCTGGTCGTCAAGGCACTCACCCTCGAGGGTGCAGGCAAGGGTCTTGAGTTCTACCTCATGCCCAACTTCGAGAACATGCAGAAAACGGGCTTTCTGCCCATCTTCTCCGCAGCCCTGAACCAGGCCTTCTTTGCCCTGTCCGTGGGCATTGGCGCCATGACAGTGTTCGGAAGCTACTTAAACAAGGAAAAGAGCCTTCCAGGCGAAGTGCTTATCATCACTGGCCTCGACTTCATGGTGGCCATCCTTTCGGGCCTCATCATCTTCCCCGTCTGCTTCACCTTCGGCGTGGAGCCCTCTTCTGGCCCTGGCCTTGTCTTCGTGACCCTGCCCAACATCTTCACCAACATGGCTGGCGGAAGGCTCTGGGGCTGCCTCTTCTTTGTGTTCATGAGCTTTGCTGCCCTCACCACGGTCATTGCCGTGTTCGAGAATATGGTCAACTACTTCATCGACGTCTTCAAGACCTCAAGGCGTACAGCCAACATCATCAACGGCGTGCTCCTGTGGATACTGGCGCTTCCCTGTGCCCTGGGCTACAGCGTGTTCAGCGACTTCCAGCCCTTTGGGCCCGGCTCCAGCGTGCTTGACCTCGAAGACTTCATCGTGAGCAACCACCTTCTCCCCCTGGGCTCCTTCATTCTTGTGCTCTTCTGTACCCTGCGTTGTGGCTGGGGCTGGGAGAACTTCGAGAAGGAAGCCAATATGGGCAACGGGCTTAAGCTGCACAAATGCATGCGCTTCTACCTGCGCTGGATCCTGCCCCCGCTCATCATCTTCCTCTTTGTGATCGGCTATATCGACAAATTCAGCAAGTAGCAGGCTATGCCTGGCACAGAGCCAGGCAGGCCAGACAAGGAAAGACCCTCCTTCGGGACAGCTCCCGGGGGAGGGCTTTTTTCTGTGGATATGCGGCCTGTATGCCCTGTTTGAGATGCGTCGCAACTTTGGCGGGGACATTGACAGGGGGCTGTCTTGCCAATACTGCTTGTTTGTTGCGCGATGGATTTCATCGCAGGAAGAGGCAGCCCACAAGATGCCGCAAAAGGAGAGACAAATGCGTGAAGAGTACGATTTCTCCCATGGGATCAAGAATCCGTACCTGGGGCAGCAGAAGACAAGCGTAACCATCACCGTGGACAGGGAAACCATGGACTATTTCCGGAGACTGTCCGCCGAAACAGGCATATCCTGCAGGACACTGATGGGCTCGTATCTGGCCGACTGTGCAGCAAGGCGCAGGCCCGTGCCATCGTGTACGGCAAATGCGGACAGTCTCTGATATGTGAGACTATCGTGCGTGCATGTCTCCCCGGGGCAACAGCCCTTCTTTACGAAGGATAGGGGAAATCCCGATTGGCTCAGGAACGATGAGAGTGCAAGAAGCCCTATATCCCGAGCTTCCTGAAAAGCTCTTCCGCGTCCCTTGCGTGAACAAGTTCCTCTCCCCGGTCCGCTTTCTCCATTGTTTCCCTGGTCAGGGCATTGGGAATATCGGAAGTATGGATATCGATACTGCAGGGCAGGCGTTTTTCCCTGGCCACCCATGTGATCGCCATGTGGCAAAGATCGGAGGCGGTCAGCCCCATTGTCGCAAGCACAGCATCCGCTTCTTTCTTGATGGCCGGATCAATCTGGACGAAGGCAACATGGTCTTTCTCCTGCATGGCACTTCTCCCTGTTTCCGAAATGTTTCCGCTTGTAGCCCAGAGCATGGCGGAAGCAACGGGATGTCTTGCGCGGTGGAACTGACCCCTTTTGCGCCACAAGACTGATCCCCTTCGAGACAGCAAAAGAGGGCCCCTTCCTGCAAGCGGACAGAAAGGAGCCCCCGAGACTGGCCGGCTACCCGGCACGGAATGCCTTGGCTTTAGCAGACGAAGCGTCCGTCCTTTGCGCACTCCTCGCGCACGTATTTGAAGAGCACGGGGCTCAAAAGCAGGATGCCTGTGAGGTTTGGCAGGGCCATGAGCGCATTGCAGGTGTCGGCTATGAGCCAGACAAGATCCAGGGCAACCAGGGCGCCTATGCCCATGCACAGGCAATAGACGATGCGGAAGGGCATCTGGGCCCTGTCGCCAAAGAGGTAGATGACGCAGCGCTCGCCGTACACGCACCAGCCAAGGGCCGTGGTGAAGGCAAAGAGCACAAGGGAGATGCTGACGCCCACTTCGCCAATGCCGCCCAGGGTGGAGGAGAAGGCAAGGGCGGAGAGGGTTCCGCCGTTCAGGCCGCTGCACCACAGGGGCGAGCCTGCTGCCACGTTCGCGTTTGTGATGGTGCCGTTTGCGATCATCTCCGGAGTGACTACGGCGACCAGGATGACAAAGCCTGTCATGGAGCAGACGATAAGCGTGTCGATGAAGACGTCGAGCATGCCAATGGATGCCTGGACAAGCGGGCTTTCGGCAGTGGAGGCAGCGTGGGCAATGGGGGCTGTGCCAAGGCCTGCCTCGTTGGAGAAGACACCGCGGGCAACACCCATGCGGATGGCGAGCATGACCGTGGAGCCCACAAAGCCGCCTGTTGCAGCAGTGGGAGTAAAGGCGTCGGTCACGACCCACAGGAAAACAGAGGGCACAAGCTCGATGTGCATCACGATGATGACAAGGCAAAGCACTATGTAGAAGATTGCCATGAAGGGCACGAGCTTGCCCGAGAGCGAGCCTATGCGCTTGACGCCGCCAAGCAGGACCATGGCCGCAAGAACGAGCAGCACCAGGGCGACAAGCCAGGAAGGAATGCCAAAGGAGGACTGCAGATTGCCGGCAATGGCGTTGGACTGGACCATGGCGCCGGTGCCGATACAGGCACAGGATCCAAAGACAGCAAAGGCAGTGGCAAGCCATTTCCAGCGGGAGCCAAGGCCGTTCTTGATAAAGTACATGGCGCCGCCGACCCAGTTTCCGGCAGGCGTCTTTTCCCTGTACTTCACGGACAGCATGACTTCGCAGAACTTTGTCATCATGCCGACCAGGGCAGTCATCCACATCCAGAACAGGGCACCAGGCCCGCCAATGGCAATGGCCGTGGCAACGCCGACAATGTTGCCTGTGCCGATGTCTGCGGCAATGGCTGTCATGAGAGCGTTCCAGGGCGAGATTTCACCGCGATCCGACTGATGCTGGCGTCCCTGCCAGAGGCACTTGTAGGCGCTCATCCAGTTGCGGAAGGGAAAGAACTTGAGACCGATGTTGAGGTAGAGGCCAGTGCCAACCAGCATGATGAGCATGACCGGTCCCCAGACAAAGTTGTTGATGGGAGAAAGCACTCCCACGAGAAAGTCTTCCATGTATCCTCCTGTAGTGTGTCTCGCCCTTGTATTCCTTATGGCACACTGTGTCCAATTGTTTTTGCCCAAACGCTGCTTCTTTTGCAGGAAAGGTACAGAAAGCCCCTCCTTAAGGGACGTTCCAGAAGGAGGGGTTTTTGTCCTGTGGCACAGGATACAGTCGCAGCATCACATGACGTTTGGCGGAGGAAAGCTCTTCCTTGCCCGTGCAGCCTTCAGGGGGCCGGAGCCAGGCTCTTCCGTGATGGGCTCCCAGTGAAACTCGTGATCCGGGCTTTTGTGCGCCTTGAGGGTGCGCCAGGGTGCTTCTTTATTGCAGCCTTCGCTTGCAAGCCTGAGCCTGGCATCCCCAGGGGCGTAGCGGGCGTTGATACTGTCCATGACTGCCATGAGCCGTGATCTGCGCTCTTCCTCTGCGCTCACCTCCATGTCCAGGAGGCTGCGCTGCACCTGATCCGGGCTTTTGACATCCGTGAGCAAAATGCCTGCCTTGGCATAGGGGTGCCCCGGCTCATAGATGCGCTCAAGGCAGCGCATGGCTGCCTGGGTAAAGGCTATGGTGTCCGAGGAATAGCGCTCGAGATACTCCGTGCTTGTGCGCTCGAAGAATTCCACCCTGCCAAAGTAGGAGGTGCGTATGCGCACCTCTATGCAGCGCGCAACAAGCCCTTCTGTTCTCAGCCTCTTCAAGGCCTGCCCAGTGAAGGTGGCAACTGCCTCGCGCAGATCGGCAAGGTCCGTCACCTTGTTGCCAAAGGAGCGCGAGGCTGCAAGGGTCCTTCGCTGTCCGCCAGCGCCCACGTCGATCATGGGAACACCGCGCAGCTCAAGTATGGTGTTGAAGACATTGACGCTGTAGAGCCTTTGCATGCGAAAGGGGTTTGCAGCGCGCAGCTGGGCTACGGTCTCGATGCCCTGTGCGGTAAGCCTTTTGGCAAGGCGCCTTCCCACACCCCAGACCTCTTCCACCCGTATGCCGGAAAGAAGATCGACCATGCTCTTCTCATCCGTGGCAAGGGAAAAGGTGCCGCATCTACGCCTCTTTGCAATATGGCTTGCAAGCTTTGCGAGGGTACGGGTGCGGGCAAGGCCTATGGACACAGGGATACCAGCGTAGTGCAGGACGCGGTCTATGAGGTAGGGACAAAAGTCGTCGCTGCAGGCCTCAAGGACGCCGTCGAGATACAAAAAGGCCTCGTCTATGCTGTACTGTTCGACCCTGGGGCAAAAATGGGCCAATATTTCCATGACCCTGCGCGAGACTTCGGAGTAGAGGCGGAAGTTGGAGGAAAAGACCTCCACGTTGTTGGCCTCGAAAAGCCCTCTCAGCTGAAAGGCAGGCACGCCCATCTTGATGCCCAGGGACTTGGCCTCTGCAGAGCGGGCAATGACGCAGCCGTCGTTGCTCGAGAGCACGACCAGGGGCCTGCCCTTCAAGTCCGGGCGAAAGAGTGTTTCGCAGGAGGCGAAGAAGTTGTTGCAGTCGACTATGGCCCAGAGGCCCCTTGTCGAGGGAGGAGGAAGCCTGTTTTCCATGGCCTGACCTCTTGCGGATGGGCTTGTGCTACTTTGAGAACTTGTCCACGTAGCCCACGATGAAGAGGAAGAGGATGATGGCTGGAAGTATCCAGCGCAGATACAGGCGAAGACCCTTGTGCATCTTGATGCCGGATCCTGCGTTTGTTTCCTCTTCAAACCCGTGCCAGCCCCAGCCGCAGCGCAAGGAACAGAAGAGCACAAGCAACGTCGCGCCAAAGGGCAGAAGGTTGTTCGAGAGCACAAAGTCTTCAAGGTCGAGCACGCTGGAACCGGGGCCAAAGGGCTGGAAGGAGGACCAGACGTTGAAGCCAAGCGCACAGGGCAGGGAGAGGAGCCAGAGGCAGATGCCGTTCACAACCGCGGACTTCTTTCTTGTGAAGCCAAAGATGTCCATGCAAAAGCTCACCAGATTCTCGAACACGCCTATGACGGTCGTGACTGCGGCGAAACTCAGGAAGACAAAGAAGAGGGTGCCCCAGAAGCTGCCCGCAGTCATGCTGGCAAAGATGTTGGGAAGCGACACAAAGACAAGGCCTGGGCCTGCCGCGGGTGCCACGTTGTAGGTGAAGCAGGCTGGAAAGATCACAAGGCCAGCCAGGATGGAGACAAGGAAGTTTAAGGAAGCAATGATGAGCGCCTCGCCAAAGAGGGAGCGCTCGCGCTTCAGGTAGCTTCCAAAGACCGTCATGGAACCAATGCCAACTGAGAGCGAGAAGAAGGCCTGGGTGAGGGCAGCGGAGACGATGGGGAGAAGGCCTGTTTCCCGCATCCTGTCGAGATTGGGCATGAGAAAGAAGCTCACACCCTCGCCTGCACCCTCAAGGGTCAGGCACTTGATCACAAGGGCTGTCAGGATGAGGAAAAGGCCTGCCATGAGGATCTTCACAATGCGCTCGACACCGGCCTGCAACCCAAGCCAGCACACCACAAAGCCAAAGCCCACGGAAAGCGTCATGCCGAGAATCATGGCTTTCGGCGAGGCCAGGGTTGCGGCAAAGAAGTCCTGCACGCCGGATGGGCTCATGCCGGAAAAGGTGCCTGTCGCCATGTGCCAGCAGTAGAGCAAAAGCCAGCCTGTGATCACCGTGTAGAACATGAGCAGAAGATAGCAGCCCACAAGGGAGATCCAGCCGAACTTGTGCCAGTGCGTGCCCTGTGGCTCAAGGACGCGAAAGGCGCCGCCAAGGTTTTTTTGCGAGGCCCTGCCTATGGCAAATTCCGCGACCATGATGGGGATGACGGCAAGCATGCACAAAAGGAAGATGATCACAAACCAGGCCCCGCCGTAGGCTCCGGTTATGTAGGGAAAACGCCAGACATTGCCAAGACCTATGGCGCATCCTGCCGCAACCAGTATGAAGCCCATGCGCGAGCCGAGACTTTCCCGTGCCACTACTTCTGTCCCCCTCGAAAAAAAGATGTCCCCCATATGTGGGGGACAAAGAGTCTAGCAAAGCTTTGTTCAGAATACAAGATATCAATGATATCGGCGTCTTGGCCCGGGAGCCTTCCTGCGCGCAGGGGAAGGAGCACGACCCTGGCTCCTGTTTTTGCCAAAACCCTTGCCTGACATCTTGTCTGATCCTTGCGGAGAACGGGTTGCGTGGCCCTGCATGAGGGCAGCCACCTCTTCCTGCGAGAGAGCCCGTGTCTCGCCCTCGGGAAGATTGCCAAGCCTGAGGCCTGCCTCTGCCACGCGCTTCAATTTGAGCACTGTCAGGCCGCAGTCGCGGCACATGCGGCGGATCTGGCGGTTCAGACCCTGCTTAAGCGTTATGGTGAGCAGGGTGTCCCTGCCAAGGTCCTCTGGTTCCACGCCCGCAGGAGCAGTGACGTCGCCCTCGGCAAGGGTCATGCCGCTGCGCATGCGGGAAAGGGTAGCGTCCGTGACCCTGCCTCGCACAAGGACTTTGTAGACCTTGTGCTGGGAATGACTCGGGTGCATGAGGCGCTGGGCAAGCTCGCCCATGTTGGTGAGAAGGATAAGCCCCTCGGAGTAGTAGTCGAGGCGGCCTACCGGAAAGAGGCGCAGGTGGCGGTATCTTTGCGGCACAAAGTCAAGGACAGTCCTGCGGCCCTGGGGATCGCTGGCAGTGGAGACCACCTCCACAGGCTTGTGCAGCATGAGAACGACCTTTTCCTCTTCCGATGAGAGTCTTTCGCCGTCCACGCGGACAGTGTCTGTGGCTTGTACGCGATCGCCTGCCTGGGCCGGGTGGCCGTTTATTGTGACACGTCCCTGGGCAATGAGCTCGTCCGCCTTTCTGCGCGAGCAAAGGCCCGTGCCTGCCAGGTATTTGTTCAGACGCACGCCATCCTGACTGGTTTCAGTCTCGTCCTGGGAGGGGCGGGTGGTGCGAAAGGAATGGCCTCTGTCCGCGCCCCGAGGAGACTGGCCCTTTGGGCGTCTTGTCCTGTCATCGGGGCCTGTGTGGCCCTGGCCGCGGGAGAAGTGCCGATGTGAGCCCTCGTGTCCGAAAGAGTATGATTTGTCTGGCTTGAATGGAGCCACGTTGTAGCCTCGTATGCTGTGGGATAGCCCCTTGGCCCTAGGCCAAGGGAAGAAGTAGGGTCTGCGGTATATCCGAAAAGCCCTGTAGCCGCAATACGGGGAAAATTGAACGTGCCTTTTGTCTTGTGATTACAGATGATTGTGTGGCGTGAAGGGCCTGGACTCTTTGTGGGCGGAGAGACGAAAAGTTGTCAGACACTCTGTCAGTGAAAGTACGGAGGATCAATACGCTAGACGGTTTGCAATGACAAGAATCCTGATTGCATTTTGTGTACGTGCACAAGCAATTTTCTGTATAAATTCATACTAACTCAATATGCTATTGCGATGGGTATGTTGTTCCCTTGTAGACAGAGTGTCTGTCTATGGAAAATATCAATAACAGGCCGTCTCGTAGGCATCAGGATACGGAGGAATTTGGTCGTGAAACAGACAAGGGGAGCCATTGGCAATCTGATCAATCGCTACAGGGCAGTACTGAAGAAATGCCATCTGCTCAACACCTTTGGCTCGCTGGCTCTTGCCGGCATGCTGGTGCTGGGAGGAGCGACGGTAAGCTTGGCAGCCAACGTGACAATCTATAGTCTCGATCAGGCAGCAACGGGTGTATACGCAGGAAACTATCAGGAAACTCTGACATTCGCCTCCCCAGAGTCCTTCCGCTTCTCCGCTGTTGCTACCGGTTTTGGTACGATTCATGTCAAGGAAGGTGTTACTGCCACAATTGCAAATCTCTGTACAGGATATGTGGGAGACGGAACCTTAGAAACTAAGGGGGGTGGTTTTTGGGGAAATGTACTCAATAATGATGATCATAAGACATTTACAATCACAGGAGGCGGAACACTTATAGCTGAACATGTCAGCATAAATACTGGACAAACAATATCTGTCTCTGGTAATCTCATGCTTGTTAATATATCTGATGGGATAATAAGTGAACTTGAGATTCAGAATGGAGGAAATCTAATTGTCAAAAGTGGTGGCTCTCTTGATGTGACAGGAGCAACTAAAGTAGAAATTACAAATAAAAATTTTAAAATAGAAGATGGTGGTACACTTAAAATAAGACCAGATTCACTATTTATTGTTAATGGAGATATAGGAAGCATTGAAGATAATTCTGGTATTATTGTAGCTGACAAAAGTAAACTTTATGTGACAAAAAATAATATTTCAACTGGAAATATTAATGTAAAACAAATTGAATTGAGTAATAATGGAACTATACAAGCAGATGATAGTATAGTAGTAGATAATTCAATAAAAAATGCAAACGGATCAATCATTGCTAAAAATATAAATGTTGGAAATAATGACATAAGCAAGGCTGACAATGCCCAGCTGACCTTGGATGCTGGAGATACCTTAACAGCCAACAACATAAATGCGACCCATGTTGCAGCCCAGACTCTGAAAGCCCAGGAAGCAACCGTCGACGGCGGTACTCTGAACCTGACCGGCGCCAATGAGTCAGCAAGCGAGGTCAAGAATCTCTCCCTGACCAACGGAACCAAGGCCAATATTCAGGGAACCCTGAATCTGGAAGGTACAGGCAGCATTCTCGCCGTGGGATCTGAGAGCGATACTGAGGGCGGCACCACCCTGGCGGCCCAGAAAGTCAATCTCAAGGGCGGCATGATTCTTGTCGATCCCGAGTGGGGCAAGGAATCCAGCAACGTGGCCGTCGAAAACCTTGGCGACCAGACACAAACCTCCGATGTACTGACTCTCAGCGGCAAGGTCGGCGTAGGCCAGAACTCCTACATGGCTATCGGCACCAAAGACGCAACGTGGCTGCGGGGCGTGGCCGGCGAATTGAGTAAAGATGGCACCCAGGCTGCTTTGGGTCTCTTCAAGCCCATCACCATTGAGAGTGGCAATGGCCTTGTCGTGAACGGCAAGCTGACGGGTGTCGCGACAGACACAGAGTTGTATAAAGCGGTGAACAGCGCCACCAACAAGGCTGTCTTCGCGAGCAATACCCTGCTGGTCGTCAACGGCCAGGCCCTCAATGACGACACGGCGGCCATTACCTTTGATGCGCCTGGCACAGTCGATGTCGAGACCGGCGCCAAACTGCTTGTTACGGGCGCCGTAGATGGTCAGAAATACATCATCGTCGCAAATGCAAGTGAACAAGGTTCAACACTTGCTGGCTGGAAGAAGTACACCACCACAGACATGCTCTCCTTGAGTGATGCCACATGGGAAGACGGCAGCAAGGTCGTCGTCACTGTCACCCGCAACGAGGCGAGCAAGGTCTTCCCTGGCCTGAGTGAAGAGCTTGTCGGCACTGTGAACGCTCTCTACGCCGGAACCCCGAACGTCTATTCCACAGACCAGGGCGTTCGCTTCCTTTCCCGCGCAACGGACAATGAGTTCCTTGGCTACGACAAGAGGGGCGCAGTCGAACAGATGGAGAGTGCCGCGCGCATCGCCTTTGCCGCTGCCGTGCCGCAGATGACGAAGATGGCCTCCGATGCCGCAACCAATGCGGTTGTCAATCGTCTGGGCCTTGCGAACCCAGAGAATGGCGCAAAGGCCATGAACGTGGATGGCAAGCTTGTGGACGACAAGGCCCTTGGCCTGGCCCTCTGGATAGCTCCCCTGTGGTCCAATCAGACAGGCTTTGGTATGGAAGCCGGCAACCTCGACTACGGCTACAGTGCCAACATTGGCGGCGTCTCCCTTGGTGCCGACTACACCTGGGCCAACAACATCCGTGCAGGTCTCATGTTCAATGTGGGCGGCGGCTTTGCGCAGAGCAGCGGAGATTTTGCCGACACCACTAATTCCATGACTTTTTGGGGAGTAGGGGCCTACGGCGGCTGGGAATACAACAACTTTGCAGTCATGGCCGATGTCTCCTACACATCCACTTGGAACTCCGTAAATCAGGACGTGGATTCCCGTATGAAGATGTCCGACCTTGAGGCAGACATCCAAGCTTCCGCAATCTCCGCCGGCCTGCGCTTCGAGTACAAACTCGAGACCCAGTATCTCGACCTCATCCCCCATGTGGGCGCCCGCTACATGAGCATCAATACCTGGGGCTACGACGTGGACAATAACGAGGGAACAGTTCTCGAAGGCGACGGCTTCCAGCAGAACATCTGGACCTTCCCGGTTGGCATCACCTTCAGCAAGGAAGTCGAGAGGAACAACGACTGGTACTTCAAGCCATCCGTTGACTTCACGGTCATTCCTGCCGCAGGCGACATAAAGGCAAAGCAGGACGTGCGCTTCGGAAATCTCCCCGTCACCGAGATGGAAACCCAGATGATGGACTACTTCACCTGGCAGGGCGGGGTCGGCCTTGAGTTCGGCAACGAGAACATGAGCGTTGGCGTGAACTATACCCTGCAGGCAGGCCAGAACAGCACTGGTCACGGCGTGTTCGGCATGTTCCGCTACGAGTTCTAGGCAAGATGAAGTCTGCCCTTTGAGCAGACACCCCCTCCAATACAATGGGCCCTGGCAGTACTTTCTGCGGTATTGTCGGGGCCCGGTTCTTTTGCGGAGATTCGCGCAAGGCACAGGCAGGGAAGGCTATTGAAAATTCACCTCGCGCGTCATGCACACAGTGTTTGTTGATAGAATTTGGCAACTTTTTGGCAAGCCGGTCTCTTGTCTTAGGCTATGAGACTTCATATACATAAACTCATACAAGGGCGGAAATCCTGCAGGTTCCATCCATGGTTTTCTGAAGACGTCTCCCGAAATATCTGTTTGGTATTTCGAGTGTTTAAGATTTTTATCCCTGGAGGAAAAACTGGTATGCCATTTGCAACGGATACTCACTATCAGGAAGGCACCCGCGTCAGCTTCATGAAAACAGGCCTCAAGATTACAGGTCTTGTGTTCTTTCCGCCCAATTTCGATGCCAACGCGATCTATCCGGCCATTGTCTTCACCCATCCCGATGGCGGAGTGAAGGAACAGGTGGCCTCGTTGTATTGCTGGAATCTGGCCCAGAAGGGCTATGTGACCCTGGCCTTTGATGCCTCCTATCAGGGCGAAAGCGAGGGCACCCCGCGCCATCTCGAGGATCCCACAGCCCGCGTGGACGACATCCGCGCTGACATAGACTATCTCACAACCCTGCCGTATGTGGACAATGAGCGCATCGGCGCCATGGGTGTCTGCGCTGGCGGCGGCTACACCATGAGCGCAGTGCAGACCGAGATGCGCATCAAGGCTGCGGCCGGCGTGTGCGCCTGGAATGTGGGCACATGGATCAGGGCTGGTCTGCCCTTCAAGGGCAAGAATGCTGCCATGGCAGACGCCCTGAAGGCAGCTGCTGCGGCCCGTACAGCCGAAGCCAATGGCGGAGAGCCCCAGTACGTGGGCTATGTGCCCAATTCTCCGGCAGAGTTCACGGACACAACACCAACCATCATGAAGGAAGCGTCCGACTACTACATGACGGAGCGCTGCAAATACCCCACGGCCGTGAACAAGATGGCAGTGCAGAGTCTGGACAGGCTTGCAGCCTTCGATGCCTTCCAGTTCCTGGACACGGTGTCTCCTCGTCCCATTTTGCTCATTGTGGGCAGCCTTGCGGACACCATCTTCTTTAGCCAAGAGGCCTACGACATCGCGAAGGAGCCCAAGGAGCTCTTTGTGGTCGAGGGTGCTACACACGTGGACCTCTACGACAAGCCCAAATACGTTGATCAGGCAGTTGCCAAGCTTGCAGAATTCTTCGGAAAATACCTCTAGCCCCATATCCTCAAATCCATTCTCGAAGAGCCCTCCAGCACCAGTTTTGTGTGCCGGAGGGCTTTTTGCCTTTAGCGCAAAAGTTTGATTCGGGCTTGCCATGCGCAAAAGCGTGTGCAAGACTTGTGGCAGGAAAGAAGTTCAGCCTGTGCGGTTGAAAGGGACAAGGGCGAAATGGTTCGCCAGGAATTCGTTTCAGGGAGAACAGCATGGAGGAAAGAGCAACCTTACGCATACAAGCCACATACAAGCCTGCCACGTGCGGGGATGTGCAGAACACTACAGGGCTGCTTAAGCAGGACTGCGATCAGTTTGAGATTCGGTTCAGGCAGACATGCATGAGAACCTTCATATGTCTTTTGGGAATAGCCTTCGTTGGCTTTGGGACACTGGCTGTTCTCCTTGCCATAGGCTTTGGCTGGCTCGATTTCTGAGAACCAGAGCTACCCGCAATCAGCCTTGAAGAGCTCGAAGGAAAGGGCAAAAGACATATGGGAGGAAACACATGAACAAAGGCGAATTGGACACGCCCCATGAAGAGCACAACCGCTCCATTGAGCGCAAAATCGAGGCAGGGGACTCTGCCTTGCAGCATGCCACAACAGAGAAGATGTGAAGCATTCCACTGTGCTGCTCAGGAAGGATTGTGAGCGCAGCTGAGGCTGCAGATCAGAAAGTCGGCCAACACGCTCATCAAATGGCAGATAGGCATTGGAATTGTGATTGTACTTTGTCTTGCCAAGGGCTTTGGCTGGCTCGGCTAATGTCCGCAAATGCCCGGGAATGCCAAAATGGAGGGCAAAATCATGGATATCTGGCTTGCATATACTCTTGGTGGCGCAGTTGCCGTTGTCATTGGCCTTTGGGCGGACTTTTTCCTGAGGTCATGAAACACATGACACTGGACTCTTTGCGTCCAGTGCCCAAACAATGCCCCCCCCGGTTAGAAGCGGTAGATGAAGCTCACGTTCACGTTCCAGCAGTCCTCGACGCTGTTGGCCCCGACCCTTTGGCCTGCAGCATTGCGGTATCCGCCCCAGACGTCTGATGACTGGTCCAGCCACATGGCAATGTAGTTGGCTTCCACAAGAAGGCGCAGGTTCTCGTAGATCTGATAGGTGGTCATCATGCCAATCTCCATGGCATAATCCTTTTCTGTCAGATAGATGCCATTGGGATTGGCGGAATAGAAGTCCGGAGTGTACCCGTTGCAGGTGGCACCCGGCACTTCAACACCTGCAGCACCGCTCTTGATGTGACGCGCCATCGCCGCATCGTTTGTGCCGTTGTAGATGTTCACGCGCAGGGTTGTCTTCAGTTTGTCAACGAAGCTTATGTCCTTCAGGCGCGCACCTATGCCCCATGTGCCGGCAAAGGTGTAGCCAAGGACAGCATCCCTGCCAATGGTCCAGGTGCCGAGCTGGCCGAATCCGGAAAAGCCGCTGGTGGACTCGTTGTTGTAGTCCAGAGAGGGCATGCGCTCGGAGCCGTTCCTGATATTGCCGTCATCGCCAGAGGAGTACCAGCCGTAGATGCCGGGAGTACCCCAGTCGAGCTTGTATTCCGCAAGGAGCGAGGCGTGCCATCCCCGCTTGTTCAGGCATTTCTCGCCAGTTTCGAAGGAGCCGTAGTTGAAGGTCCAGGCAAGGCGAAAAGGGTCTGCAGCTGTTACCTCGCCTGTTATGCCAGCCCAGAAGGCTGTGCCGAAGCTCAACGCATTGTCCCTGCCGTCGAGCATATAGGCAGCAGGGGAGAGGCCGCCACCATAGCCTGCATCGTAATACTTGCCGGAACCACTGCTCCTGAAGGCATTCTCGCCCACAAAGCCGACCATGGCCCAGGGCGTTATGCGTGCGCCATCGAAAGTCATGGGAAGGGTGAGGGCAAAGAGGTCCACGTTGTCCAGATAGTTGGCAGATCTCTCTTCTGCTCCGCCCCAGTTGTCGTTGAAGGGGCGCGCCCAGAAGGCCGTGAGGCCAAGAAGCTCGTTTACGGGCACATTCACGGAAACGCCTGCCACATCTGCGTCAAAAACCTGCGAGGCCTCCGAGGCATAGTCGGGAAGATGGATGCGCTGCAGCCCCATGCGGGTCTTGATCTTGGTTCCGGGAATGGCCCAGTCCATATAGGCACCCTTGACCTTCACGATTGCGCCGTCACCGCCAAGGGCGCCACCCTTGCTTGCCCGCCCCCAGGCAAAGGCACCTATCTCGAAATAGACTGAGCCCGACAGGTTTTCCGAGCCCACGGCGTCCAGTTGCAGGCGCACGCGTGTCTTGGCCTCGAACTCGTCTTCGCCCCAGCGGCCCCAGCCCGTGACGCCCTTGCCCTGACGGTCTCGGGATACAAAGTTTCCGCCATTGCCGTACTCAAGCATGGAGATCCAGACACCCCTGGCCCTGAAGTCGATGGCCTTGGTGGTGCCTGGAGCCAAAAGAAGGACTGCCGCAAAAAGGCATGCAACAAGAGTCCGCGCGCGGAACATGTGGCGCACAGGCATAGAGTCTTCTCCTCAAGGAGAGTTTTGTCCGCCCTTCTTGCGGACGTTGTTGGTATCAGGCCCTGCGGGCAGCAACGCAAAAGGCTGTGACTATTTCCCTGTCCTGCCCCATATAGCGTGCGGATTGTTTCTCCTCGCTTACCCTGATGTCCACTGCACCAAGCCTCTCAAGGGTTTGCACATCCCACTCGGGCCTGTCCTCGCGACTCAGGGGGAGGTTCCAGGCTATGGCCTCCATGCGCGAGGGGTCTACGCCCTGCATCATCTGCGGGGTGTGGGCAGTGTCGTCCAGACGCAGCTTTTCCTCTGCGTAGAGGGGGCTGAAGAGATAGCGGTAGTGGTTGCCGTCGAAGTTCACAAGCTCGGCCCCGCATTTCAGGACACGCAGCCACTCCGCGTAGCCTTGTGCCGGCTGTTCCATATTCCAGGTGAGGTTTCTTGAGACTATGAGGTCAAAGCTCTCGTCTGCAAAGGGCAGGTTTTGCGCATCCCCCTGGCGCAGCGTGAGGGAGACGTTGTAGCGCCTGGCATTTTCGGCAGCCCTTGCAAGCATGTCTTCGGCGTAGTCAAAGGCAGTGACCTCGTGTCCAAGGCGGGCAAGAAGCAATGAGAAAAAGCCGGGGCCTGCGCCTACGTCCAGGATGCGCATCCTCTTTTTGTCAAGGTGGGGGAGAAGGCGCTTGAGCCAGCTCTCTTCGCCTGCATCGAGATCCAGTGCCTCGAGATCCTTTCTTGTCTTGCAGGAATAGCCAAGGGCACGGCTGTTCCAGTAGCTGCGTATGCTCTCGAGAGCGGATATGCCGCTTGTCGCAGCATCAATATAGGCGTGTGCAGTGCTGTCCATCATCTCCCCCACCGGGACCTGTTCCAATCGCAAAGTGCAAGGTGCCGAAACAAACACACTTTCGCGCTCAGCGTTGCAATCACGCCCGGTCTGTGCTAGACAAAATCCGGTAACACGAAAATATCAATGCGTGCTACCAAGAAAGCTGATAGCGCTTTTTTGAAGCCCTGTCACGCAAAAAATTCGCCCGGAGAAGACCATGCAGATTTGGCAACCCTCGCGCCGGATATTCGCCCGCGCAGCAACACTTCTTCTTTTGCTGAGCATAGCCTTCATGTGCGCCGCATGTGAGGACACTTCCGAGAAGGCATCCAAAGCCCAAACCCCGTCCGCTTCGGGCATTGTCTACGCCAGCACCAAGGACATACGCGACATCAACCCCCACCTCTACGGAGGGGAGATGGCTGCCCAGGGCATGGTCTTCGAATCCCTGGTCATAAACACGAAGGAAGGGGTGAAACCATGGCTTGCGACGTCCTGGGACATATCCGAGGACGGCACAACCTACACCTTCCATTTGCGGGAAAATGTCTTCTTCACGGACGGAACAGCCTTTGACGCGGAGGCTGTGCGCCTCAATATCGAGGCTGTCCTTGCCAACAGGCTGCGCCACGCCTGGCTCGATCTGGTAAACGAGATAAGTTCCTGCGAGGTGGTGGACAAACACACCGTGCGCCTGACCCTGGCCCATCCCTACTACCCGACGCTTGTGGAGCTTGGGCTGGTACGTCCCTTCCGCTTCATCTCACCCAAATGCTTCAAGGAGGGCGGGACAGCCAAAGGTGTAACAGCCCTTGTGGGCACAGGCCCCTGGATCCTAAGAGAACACAAGAGAGGCGAATACGCACTCTTTGAAGCCAACACAAAGTACTGGGGTGAGAAGCCCGGGCTTGATTTTGTGCGCTGGAAGGTTGTGCCAGACCATCAGGCCATCATCCTCGGCCTGCAAAAGGGCGAGATAGATCTTGTCTTTGGGGCAGACGGGGACATGTTCAGCCTCGACAACTTCGAGGCTCTGAAGGCCATGGGAGGCCTTGCCACAGCCCAAAGCCAGCCCATTGCCTCACGGGCAATCCTTGTCAACGCCCATCAGCCCTTCACAGGGGAGCGTGCCGTGCGCGAGGCATTGCAGTACGCAGTGGACAGGCAGGCCATTGTGGACGGCCTTTTGAACGGCACAGAGACAAGGGCAGACACACTGCTCTCGCCAGAAGTTCGCTACTGCGACGTGCCCCTGGAAGTTCGCGCACACGATCCTGCAAGGGCAGCAAGCCTTCTCGACGAGGCAGGCTGGATCCTGGGCGAGGACGGTGTGCGTCAAAAAGGCGGTGAAAAGGCAGTGGTGCGCCTTGCCTACAACGCAAACAACGCCCAGGAAAAGAGCATTGGTGAATTTTTGCAGGCTGATCTCAAGAAGCTCGGCATAGAAGTCAGGCTTCTTGGCGAGGAAAAACAGGCTTTTTTGGACAGGCAAAAGTCCGGGGACTTCGAGCTGCAGTACTCGCTTTCCTGGGGAACGCCCTATGACCCGCAATCCTACGTCTCCTCCTGGCGCCTGCCTGCCCACGGGGACTATCAGGCGCAGGTTGGCATGGAGCGCAAGGAGTGGCTGGATGGGGAAATCACGCGCCTCATGACAGAGCAAAACGAGGAGGCCCGCAAGGCCCTCTATCGGGACATCCTCTCCTACGTGCACATGGAGTGCGTCTACATTCCCATCTCCTATTCGCGCACAAGGGCAGTCTTTGTGAAGGAATTGCAAAACGTCTCCTTCGGGCTTTCGCAGTACGAAATCCCCTTCGAGAAGATGCGCCTTGGGGCGAAGTAGCCTGCCCGTATCCGGAAAAAACTCATGTTTGGTCTTGTCCTGCGACGCCTTGCGGCCCTTGTGCCCCTTTGCCTTGCCATCTCCTTTCTGGCCTTTTGCCTGACCTCTTTGAGCCCCTCGGACCCGGCAGAGGTGGCATTGCGCGTAAACGACATTACACCCACGCCAGAGGTGATCGAGGCAACGCGCCACGAGCTTGGCCTGGACAGACCCTTTTTCGAACGCTATCTCGTGTGGCTCAAGGGAGCTTTGCAGGGGGACCTTGGCAAGAGCTTTGTGACGCACTTGCCAGTGGCAGAGGAGATGGCAAAGGCCCTCTTGCCCTCCCTTGCCCTGGCTTTCTCCGCAGTCCTTGTGGTCCTTTGTGTGGGGATTCCCTGCGCCATACTGTGCTTTGTGACAGAAGGGCGCTTGCCGGACGCAGTTGCGCGCGCCCTGGTCTTTCTGGCCTCTGCCACACCTACCTTCTGGGCAGGGCTGCTCTTCATCTGGCTTTTTTCCGTGCACTTGAACCTCTTGCCCACAGGAGGCCTTGAAGGGCCAGCCTCCTTCATCCTGCCAGTCTTGACCCTTGCGCTTCCCTCCCTTGCCACCTACACGCGCCTTTTGCGCGCAAGCATGCTTGCCACAGGTCAGCAGGACTTTGTGCTCTATCTCAAGGCCCAGGGAAGGCACCCCCTTGCAATCCTTTGCAGGATAGTTCGCAATTCCCTGAACTCTACCCTGGCAGCCCTTGGCATGACATTGCCAAAGCTTCTCGCGGGTACCTTTGTGGTCGAGTGCGTCTTTGCCTGGCCTGGTCTTGGAAGACTGTGCGTCACAGCCATCTTCAACCGCGACTTTCCTCTCATCCAGGCCTACGTCGTCTTCATGGGCCTCTTCTTTGTGCTCTTCAATCTTGTGATGGACATCGTGGGAACATATGTTGACCCAAGAAAGCGCAAGGGAGGCCAGCCATAATGAGACGCCTGGGCCTTGCCTGGCAGATCCTCTGCCACAAACGATTGGGGCTTTTTGCGCTTGCCTTTCTTGTTCTCGTGCTTTTGGCAGGCCTTCTTGCACCCCTCATAGCCCCGCACGATCCCATGATGGTGGATATGAAAAACAGGCTTGCCCCCTGTTCCTTCGAGCATCTTCTGGGTACGGATCATCTGGGACGGGACCTTTTCTCTCGCCTTTTGTATGGTGCCAGAACCAGTATGGGGATGGCGCTTTCGGTCATGCTGGTCACGGTGGGCGTAGGCTCCCTTCTGGGCCTTGTGGCAGGGGCCTTTCGGGGCATCTTTGACACCATTCTCATGCGTGTGACAGACGTTTTCATGTCCTTTCCCTCGGAGGTCCTTGTGCTTGCCCTTGTGGGCATGGCTGGTCCAGGCATGGAAAACGCCTTCTTGGCTTGTGTCCTTGCGCGCTGGCCCTGGTACGCACGCATGGCGCGCTCCTTCACCCTGAACATCCGCGACAGGAACTACGTCTCCTACGCACGCGTGGCAGGCTTTTCCAAAACCCACATCCTCTTTCGCCACATTGTGCCCAATACGTTGGGCGAGCTTTGCGTGCTCGCCACCCTGGACTGCGCCTCTGTGCTGCTCATGATCTCGGCACTCTCCTTCCTGGGCCTTGGCGTGCAGCCGCCAACACCCGAATGGGGCACAATGCTTGGAGAGGCGCGCAACGTCATGATCCTGCACCCCTGGCAGATGCTGCCGCCAGGCCTTGCCATCCTGACAGTAGTCGCTTCCTTCAACTTCTTGGGCGATGCCCTGCGCGACGCCTTCGATCCCTATGGCAAACCCGGAGGCAGGGTATGACACGCGCGTGCGACAATATGGTACATGAATCGGATGCGCCATTGCTTTGCGCGCGCACTGTCAGCGTGCGCGAGAGCCTTTCCTCCCGCGTCCTTGTGGATGGGGTGGACCTTGAGCTTCGGGCAGGGGCCTCTCTTGGCATAGTGGGGGAATCTGGCTCAGGCAAGACACTGCTTTGCCGCGCCCTTTTGGGACTTGTGCCCAGGGGCCTCGAGGCAAGGGGCACAGTCCTATTCGAGGGCAGGGACGTTCTTGCCATGGCAGAGCGCGAGCGGCGTATTTTGCGCGGTGTGGGCATGAGCCTTGTGGCACAGCAGGCCATGACAGCCCTTGATCCGCTTGAAAAGGTGGGCTCGCAGCTGGCAAGTCTTTTTCGCGACAGGCTTCACCTGGGAAGGAGTGAGGCAAGGGAGCTTGTCCTGGACTCTCTTTTGAAGGTTGGCCTGGATGAGCGTGTTGCAAATAGCTACCCGCACGAGCTTTCCGGGGGCATGCTTCAGCGCTGCATGATAGCTATCTCTCTTGGCCTTGAATCGCGCCTTGTTGTTGCGGACGAGCCCACCACTGCCCTGGACGCCCAAAGCCAGTACGAGGTCTTGCTGGCCCTGAAAAAACTTGTCCAGGAGAGGGGCACGGCACTCATTTTGGTGTCCCACGACCTTGGGGCAGTGCAGATGATGGCGGACACTGTGCTTGTCTTGCAGGGCGGACGCTGTGTGGAATACGGCAGTGCCCAAACCGTCTTCAACGCGCCGGAGCACGAGTACACACGCTACCTTGTGCGCACGCGCAAGGCCCTTTCGGTGAACTTCGGGAGAAAGCCATGAGTTACGACGCGCTTCTCATCGCCCGCAACCTCAAAAAAGCCTACAAGAGGGGGTGGCGCAAAAGGATATCTGTCCTGCAGGAGGTCTCACTGTCCCTTGAGCGCGGGGGTGTGACAGGGCTTCTTGGCGCAAGCGGCAGCGGCAAGAGCACGCTTGCAAGGCTGCTCCTTGGCCTTGAAAGGCCGGATGCAGGCGAGATAGTGGTGGAAGGGCAGGATCTTTTTGCCTGGCGTGCAGCCAATCGTGGCCGCATGGCCGTGGTCTTCCAGGACTACGTGACCTCCGTGAATCCGGCCTTCACGGTAGAGGAATGCATAGCCGAGGGCTTTTGGGCCAGGGGCTCAAAGCAGGCCCCTGGCGGATCGAACATGACAACCCTGCTGGACAGGGTAGGCCTTGCAGGCTCGTTGCGCGAGAGGCGCTGTCTTGAGCTTTCCGGAGGACAGATACAGCGCGTGTGCCTTGCAAGGGCCCTGGCTGCAAGGCCGGATATCCTTGTCCTTGACGAGGCCTTAAGTTCCCTGGACGTCTCTTTGCAGGCCGGGATGGCAGAGCTTTTGCGCTCTGAGACCTTTGATATGGCCTGCCTTTTCATCACCCACGACATACAGCTGGCCTCCAGGGTTTGCGAAAAAATCCTTGTGCTCGACGGGGGCAGGATCACGGACGATATCGCGACAAAGGCTCTCTTCAAGGACAGGGAAAGTCTCTCCCCCAGGCTCAAGCAGCTTTTGCAGAGCACCATAGTCTTTCGCTCAAACTTCGAGGATGGGGAGGAGAGTGGGGTGGCGGACAATCAGAAGGCGCGTACGTAGGTGTCCGTGAAGTAGACAAAGCCGTTGCGGCCCTCCCTCTTCACCATGTAGAGAGCAGTGTCCGCGAGACGGAAGAGTTCCAGAACGCTGTTGCATGTGCCTTCGGCAACAGCTCCGCCAATGCTCAGCTGTATGGGCAGGCTCATGCCGTCCATCTCAAAGCTCTCGAGAGTCGTGCGCAGTTTGTGCAGACGCTCTGTCACAGCCTCCATGGAGCGAAAGTTCTTCAAAAAGAGCAAAAACTCGTCTCCGCCCCAGCGTCCCACAACGTCTTCCTTGCGGAAGGTCGCCTTCAGGGTCCTGGCAATGAAGGAGAGGACCTTGTCGCCTGTTTCGTGACCGTAGTTGTCGTTGAAGTGCTTGAAGTAGTCGATGTCCAGGATGAGGAGCAGGCTGCTTTCTCCTTCCGGCTGCACGTGCAGGTAGTGGGCAATGTCGTTTTCCGCTGCCTGGCGGTTGGCGATGCCGGTCAGGGGATCCAGACGACTTTGCTGCATGAGCTGCCTGCTGTGTTCCCGTATTTCCTGCAGATGGGTAATGTCCAGGACATAGGCGAAGAGAAATTCCCTGTCGCTGCCACAAGGGGATCCGCATGGGGCTGGAAGCAGGCTGATGACATTGGCCACATCATGCCTGTCATCGTCGATTTGCAGCGTGAAATGCGCGCAGTAAAAGCCCCTGTTCCTGCGCAGCAGGGGCACAAGGTTTTCCGGCTCGAAAAAGCGCAGGTATTCCTCGCGCTGCTCCGGCACGAGCAGGTTGTTGGCAAACCACTCTATCTGTTTTCTGAATGATACCGTATCCTGCATGTTCCCATCTGTATGGGGAGGGCGCACACATCTGTCGTTCTCGAGATCCGCCACCAGGAAATTGGTGAACATGTCGTTGTCACCCATTTGCATGCCCTGCTGGTACGGCAGGATCTGCGGGGAACTGCCCGCTGGCAGGTCGGCAGCCTGCGGGTTGTTGGGATAGCAGGTGAGGACGATTTCGTCTCTTGCCTCCGAGATATAGAAGAAGTTGGCCTCCACCCAGACTATCTGGCCGTTGGCAGAAAATCTGCGAAAGAGCACGCGCTGCTGACTGCGCTCAAGAGCCTCACGCATGGCGTCAATGGTCAGCGAATGTAGAAAGTGCCTGCGATCCGAAGGATAGATGCGCTGTTCGCTGGCCGCGATGAGCTCCTCGTGGTAGTTGCCCTCCTTGGGAAAGATCTCGTAGTCCTGCGAGCTGTGGCAACTGGTGAACCGGCCGGTTTGGCAGTCGATGAGCAGGGCGAATTCGTAGTCGTGGGCTACAATGGCTTTGAGAATGCTGTTTTGGGAAGTACTCATGGCTCCTCTTGCAGCAGGCATATGGGGCGAAACAAAAACGCGGGGCCGGTAGTCCGACCATGGTGGAGCATATGCAAGATCCTGTGTTTTTGTGAAAAGGGTCTGCATATACCCTGTTCGTCCCCTGTATTCCGGGAAGCGAAGTCTTGAATGGACTGCCAAACGGGGGCTTGGGCGGAAAAGTGGTTGCTGTTCCCGGGGCAGGGAGAACAGGGTATGGTTCCCGAATGCAAGCACTGTGCCGTGCGCGATTCGGGAGGCAGCTTTCTACACTCACACGAAAGGTATTGCAATACCTTGAGAAGTGGTTTTGTGAAAAAATGTGCCTGTCATTTGTGAGATTTGCGTCACAAATGGCAGGCGTGGAAGTCCGGAAAGGGAATGCGCTAGAGAGAGGCCTTTGCTTGAGGCTTTCGGATGCCCTGAAAGAAAGGGAGCCGAGTCAGCCTCAGTTCTGTTTTTCTACAGAAGTGTAGTAGCCGGGAAGCGTCTGGAGCTGATTAAGAAAGACTTCCAGGGAAGCGCTCGCGTTGGCCATGTTGAGCAGAGTGATTTGTTCTTCATCGTCGGGCGTCTTTTCAATATAGGCAGTCACAGGTTGGGGCAAAAGACCAAATTTGCTTCTAAGGAATTTTAGCAGAAGCTTCTGCTGTCCTTGCTGCAGTCCTTCCTGTAGTCCCTCCTTTCGTCCTTCCTGTAATCCTTCCTGCCGTCCCTGTGAAATGTACTTTTCTTTCCACGTCACAATATTTTCTTCCAGCATGGCATGCATCTCCTCAATAGTTTTAACTTTGGGAATATCTTCGATTCCTGCTTTCCTCAAATGGTAGTAAATCAAATCAAGGAATAGTTCTTGCAATGGTAAGGCAAAATCCCTCGGGAGAAGCGGTTTCATCTCTCTGACAATGACTTTGATAATATCAGGGTCGTCGGTCCGTTCCAGCCGGATCAATATCCCTACCAGTCCTTTCTTCTCCTGAAGTTGCTGTTGGGGAACAAAGTTTTTATCCAAAAGAAAATAGTTCAGGTGCGGACAATAGAACTCACTGTGCGGAGACATGGGGCCGTACATGGGGGTCACACCGAGGGGTGTTTTCCATGGATCCGTTCCATTGTATTTGACATCCTCCCCCGCCTAAAGGCGGAGGATTCCCAGCGGAAACAAGCTAGCTTGATCCCTGGGCGGGTTCCGCTTCAACGAGGCAAGGAGCCTCTCCACAGGCT
>NZ_NFJC01000018.1 GCF_002159665.1 Desulfovibrio sp. An276 | reverse complement strand
CAGCGTGATTTCCCCGCTGGTGATCTCCTTGTCTGTGGATGCTTCGGTACCGCCAGCATTGAGGCCTGACTCGTGTACCGTGGCCGAGGCATCTTCTGCGTCGGGCACAATGACAGACGGCACATTCATATCAGGCTTGATGTCTATGGTCAGCTGTGCCTTATCAGAGTCTCCGTCCTTGTCGTAGCCTGTGTAGCCAATCACAAGGTCGGGTGTCTCGTCGGTGACATTGTATCCTTCCTGCAGGGCAAAGGTGTAGCCCCCCTGATCGTTCAGTGTCAGAGTGCCCACTGTCTCGCCATCCAGAGAGACAGTGTAGCTGCCGCCATCCGTCTGCGTCAGGGTGTAGCCGCCTTCAACTGTTTCCGTATTCCATTCCACACGGCCGAGGCCATCTGCACCGGGATCGTCCCTGCCGAACTCGTCAGTCACGACATTGCCGGAAACTTGCAGGTTTTCCCCTTCCGTGACCGTGATACTGTCGTTATTGGCTGTATAAATGTCATCCCCGATTATGATGCTGATTGTGCTGGAAGCAGAATCTCCATCAGTGTCGATGACTGTCACATCCAGATTGTGGGCAATTTCATCAGGACCTGCCTGGCTGTGTTCCTGAGTAGAATCGGTCAGTGTATAGGTATAATCCAGAGAGCCCGTGGCAGGATTATAGACCGCGGTCAGAAAACCTTCATCTGTCGGAATCCTGACAGGCTCACCATTCTCAAGGACAGGAGAGCCATTCTCAAAAACAGTGACATCATCAATGACAATACTGCCCACGCCATCTGGAGCTGTGATCTGCATGGAGCCACTGGCACTGGGACAGGTTTCACTACCAAGGTCGGCTTCGCTCACGGTCAAAATGCTGTTGCTAGTTCCAGGACGGGTGTTGTCGCCAGGATTGTCGGGATTGGGGATCACTGGAATCTCGGGATCTAGCGTACCGGGCTCATTGGGCGTCACCGTAACCCCATGGTCTACCCTGTCCTCCCCGTCATCCCTGCCAATGGACGCATATAGATCGTCCTGGGTCTGCTGCCCAAAGTTGAAGCTGATGTCCAGACCGTCCAGACGGTCGATGCCACTCAGGAGAGCTGCGTCACCATAGACGTTGAAGCTGCTGTTGCCCTGGGCTGCGGCTGCTGTGGGACCGGCTGCAGGCATGAGATCCGGGTTGCCAAGGGCAGCGAAGAAATCCTCGCCGGAGATTTCCGCACCTTCCATCTCGAAGCTCGGCATCTCCTCCTTCGAGTAGGTGGTGTAGAAATCCTGCAGGCGTATGGAGGAGCCATCCTCAAATGTCAGAACGAGGTCGTCCCCATCCCTGGCAAAGAGCGCGGCGTCGGAGGGAAATTCCAGCACAAAGCGGCTGTCTGCCGCGCAGGAAACGGTTTGGGCTGTGTTGGCCTGGGGCTTGACAAGACGTATGTCGGCCATGATGTTCTCCTAAAATATGAAAAAACAAATGCTGTATTCGAATGAGTCACGCAAATTGACTTGTTGTCGCTTTTTTTGAACGCAAAAAGCCCCGTGCCGGCATAGAACTATATGCCGGTACGAGGCGTACGTATGAGAAGAATATCAGAAATCTTTCTGTATTCGCTAATTGTATATTCTTGAGCAGAGAGGAACATTGCAAAAACCTTGTTATTTCAAACAGTTACAAGGATAGTTACTGTTTTGCAAAAGTTCCAATCTCTAGCAGGAACCAACATCCTCCCCGACTCGCAATTTTGGAGAGCACGTTCGCCTCTTCTATGCCTTCTGTGCCGAAATCTGTCAAGATCGTTTTCGCCTTCTCCCAATGCCGCGATATCCTGCAAAATGCGCTTTTGCGAGGAACCTCCCCCCAGTGCCACACAAAGCTCTTAGCCAGACCACACCCTGCGCGCAGCCGCCATGCCACTTTTTGATGCAAGGACGAAAATGGCTGCCCGCTTGAGAGGCGAACCTCCCAAACGGACAGCCACGTGATGTACAAATGACGAAAAAGCTACTTGACGCCCAGGTACTCGTAGCCGGCACCGGTCACTGCGGCTTTGAGCTCATCCTCGCTCACGTCGCGGCTCATCTCCACGACCACCTGGCAGGCCTTGTGGTCAGCAGTTGCGCAGACAACGCCGTCGATCTTTTCCAGAGCTTCCTTTGTGTGCTTTTCGCAATGGGGGCACATCATGCCCTTGACGCCAATGGTCTTGATCATGGTCTTCTCCTCCCTGGAGACTTTTCCTTGCGCAGCGTCCCCTTGAGGAGCCGCTGTGATTGTTGTGGGTTGTGTCTGTGGTTCTGATGGTGCGGGTGCAGACTGATTCCCGGAACCTGCTTCCCTGTCGTTGGCATCCCTGTACACCTTCGCAAAGTTGAGGCGCAGGGCATTGGAAACAACGCAGAAGCTTGAGAGACTCATGGCAGCCGCGCCAAGCATGGGGCTCAAGGCAATGCCGAAGCTGTGTACCAGGGCACCTGCTGCCACGGGTATGCCGATGATGTTGTAGATAAAGGCCCAGAACAGGTTTTCGTGGATGTTGCGCAGGGTGGCCTTCGAGAGCCTGATGGCAGCCGGAACGTCGCGAAGCGTGCTCTTCATGAGCACCACGTCCGCAGCGTCAATGGCCACATCCGTGCCTGCGCCAATGGCAATGCCTGTGTCCGCGCGGGTGAGCGCAGGGGCATCGTTGATGCCGTCGCCGACCATGGCCACCTTGCCCTGCAGTTTGAGCTCGCGGACAACGCGCTCCTTGCCCTCTGGCAAGACACCGGCAATGACCTCGTCCACACCTGCCTGTCTGCCTATAGCCTTGGCAGTGCGCTCATTGTCGCCCGTGAGCATGACAACACGTATGCCCATTGCGCGCAAGTCCGCTATGGCCTCTGCGCTGTCTTCCTTGATGACATCGGCAACTGCCACAAGCCCCAGGAAGACATTGTCCCTTGCAAAGAAGAGCGGTGTCTTGCCCTCTGCAGCAAGCTCCTTGGCCCTCTCGCGCATGTCCTTTGATACTTCGGCCCTTGAGGAAACAAAGGCGAGGTTTCCGCCGCAAAGCCTTGCACCGTCCAGCATGCCCTCAAGCCCCTGTCCGGGCAGGGCCTGGAAGTCCGTCACTTCCCGAACCTCTCCCAGGCCCTTTTCGGCTGCGTGGTGCACAATTGCACGCGCAAGAGGATGCTCGCTGCGACTCTCAAGGGCATGGGCAAGCGCAAGCAGTTCTTCGGAACTCACACCGGCAGGCACGATGTCCGTGACCCTGGGCTCGCCCTTCGTGATGGTGCCGGTCTTGTCCAGAGCGACTATCTGTGTTCTGCCTGTCTCCTCAAGAGAGGCCGCGGTCTTGAAAAGAATGCCGTGTCTTGCGCCAAGGCCGTTGCCCACCATGATGGCAACTGGCGTGGCAAGCCCCAGGGCGCAGGGGCAGGAGATGACGAGCACTGCTATGCCGCGGGCAAGGGCAAAGCCCAAGGTCTCGCCTGCCAAAAGCCAGATGACAGTGACGAGCAGGGCTATGGAGATGACCACGGGTACGAAGACGCCTGAGACGCGATCCGCTATCTTGGCAATGGGAGCCTTGGTGGCAGCTGCGTCGCTCACCATCTGTATGATCTGCGCCAAGGTTGTGTCCTGGCCCACGCGCAGGGCCCTGCAGCGCAGATAGCCCGACTGGTTGACAGTAGCTGCGGAGACGTGATCGCCCGGAGCCTTGTCCACGGGGATGCTCTCGCCCGTGAGGCTTGCCTCGTTGACTGCGCTCATGCCCTCGATGACTTCGCCGTCGACAGGGATGTTTTCGCCCGGGCGCACCACGTAGATGTCGCCGACCTTCACCTCCTCGACAGGGACATCCTTCTCCACGCCGTCCTGCCAGAGGGTGGCGCGCCTGGGTGCCAGGCGCATGAGGGCGCGCAGGGCGTCCGTTGTGCGGCCCTTGGATCTGGCCTCGAGCATCTTGCCCACTGTGATGAGGGCAAGGATCATGGCTGCGGACTCGAAGTAGAGGCCGTGCAGCCCTTCCTGCAGGGCGGCTGCGTTGCCGTCTGCGGCACTCCTTGTCATGCCGAGCAGGACCACAATGCTCCACACAAAGCTCGCACTTGAGCCAAGGCCCACCAGGGTGTCCATGTTGGGAGCCCTGTTGACAATGCCATGCCAACCATTCACAAAGAACTTCCTGTTGATGATCATGATGGCGACTGCCAAAAGCATCTGCACAAGGGCAAGCCCTATTGGATTGCCGTTGAGGAGCGCGGGAACGGGAAAGCCCGCCATGGTGTGCCCCATGGACATATACATGAGCGGGACAAGAAGAACGAGGGATGTGACAAGACGCCTTTTCAGGATCGGCGTCTCCTTGTCTGCCAGTATGTCCTCGGACATGGCTGCATCGGCTGCGGGGACCTTTTGCCCCTGCCCGGCATCGCTTGCCTTGCCGTCAAGGGAGGAGGCGCCGTAGCCGGCCTTGATCACGGCATCGATAATCTCCTTGCTCGTGGCCGTGCCCTCCACACCCATGGTGTTGGTGAGCAGGCTCACGGAGCAGGAGGCAACACCGGGAACGCCGGAGACGGCCTTCTCCACCCTGGCGCTGCAGGCTGCGCAGCTCATGCCTGTTACGAGAAATTTTTCCATGACAATATGCCTTTGCGAAGCGTCATGCTTCGGGAAAAGGGTTGCAAAACACTATGAAATAGAAATTCTATTTCTATTCTTTGCCCCATTTTTAGCGTGAATGCAAGAGCCCCAAATGGGGAGCGTACACTGTTTTCGGTGTACTGAGCTGTTTTCCTTGCGGCTATTGCCCTGGCGGACACTTGTTGTGCTTGCACTGATGCGGCTGCCTTTCGGCCCTGGCCCACGTGCCCCATGCCTTGTCCATGATGTATCCTGCGGGATCTGCATCCCGTTTGCATGAAATGGAAATTCGTTTTTTCCAAAGCTCTTTGCAAGAGTACGGAGAAAAAATGTATCGACCAACCAAAAAGTCAAGGGGAGACGGCAATCTGACGACAAAAACGCCCTTGTGCCTGCGCGAGTGAAACAGTTTTATGAAAAATATTTCATAATTCTTCTTGACATGAAAAATTTATTGGCTATATATGAAATATATTTCAAACACAGGGAGAACACATGCAGCGCAGAAACAAGACCCGCAACATCGGCTTCGTGCCGGGCTGCACGCGCTTCGCAGCCCAGGGGGGCTCTGAGGAAACGGGCGACGTAACCATTGGCCTGGACATGATTGAGGCCATGCGCCTCGTGGACGCGGAAAACCTTTCCCAGCAGGAAGCGGCAGCCAGCATGGGGGTCTCCACTCCCACTCTCTGCCGCATTCTGGGGGAAGCCAGGCGCAGGACCATCACGGCCCTTTTGGCCGGACAGAACATCCTGATTGAAGGAGGAAACATTATGCTTACAGAAGAACGCGGAATGGAAAACCGTACAAACGGTGGATACGGAAGGTATGGCCAGCAGGGCATGCGCGGCAACGGTGCAGGATACGGCAGGGGCCGTGGCCAGGGGCACGGCCAGGGCCATCACCCGGATATGAAGGACAACGGCACATGCTCCGGCGAGAGTGCCACATCCGCTGCCAACGAGGCCTCTCGCGGAACAAACGGTCACTGCCATGGCAGGGATCATGACCAGGAGCAGGGACATCACGGCATGGGACCTGTCGTTCACTACCACTACCATTACCACTACAACTGCGCAGCACCCGAAGACAGTGAAGCACCCCGTCTGCCACAAGACAACTGCGCTGCGCAGACAAGCCGGGAAAGACAGGGGGATTAACCGGAGACGCAACTAATCGGAATGCACTGGTGCGGACTGTATCATTTGTGTTTTCGTTTTTTTTGTAACACAAATATTGCGCAATCGAGACCATGAATTTTACAATCTGCATACCATATGCACCATACAGACAAGAAATTCCGGCCACAATCATGAAAAATACAGGACATGTTCTTGCAAGAGAGTGCGCTGTCCTGTACTTTCACAATAACTCACAGGACATGGTCCCGTAGGCGACACCAGGCGCGGACCCGGGGAGAGGCCCGAACACGGGAGGTCCCTGTCCGCACAGAACAAACACCCAACATCTGAACACTTTTTGCGGGGGCCCTTCCCCGACAACCGGAGGCCCTATGGCAGGCAGACTCCTTGGCAGCGCAGGCGGCGTCATGGGCGCAATGGCCCTTATCAAAATCTTTTCCGCGACATCCAAAACAGGCTCTACCCTAGCAAAGGTGGCCGGTACCCTCCTGAACAGCGGAGGAGGAGCCGGCAAGGGAGGCGGCAAGGGCTCCGGTCAGGGCAAGAGAAGCGGCAAGGGAAGCAGCGGCGAGGGAAGCATTGCCGAATCAATGCTTGCAGCCCTGAAGGAACTGAAAACGAACGGCGCAGAAGGAGGGAACAGGCGCAAGCCGGCAGGAAACGCCAGGGGACAGTCTGGCGCATCCGCTCCTGCTCCTGTCAGTGACACAGTTGTGGACACCACCGCGCTCGGACAGGAATCTCGGGAATCCGGACTGGATGCAGACAGGCAGGCCCTGGCAACCCTTGCGGGAAATATAGCGAGCTTTGTGGACGGCCGCGTGCGCATCCGCCACGCTGGCCTCTCCTCTCCCGAGGCTGCCTCTGCGCTGCAGACACTGCTTGCGGCAAACGGCCTTGCCGCCTCCTTCAGTCCCAGGGGCTCCTCGGTGCTCTTGACCTACGATGCGAAGCAGCTGGACAAACCGGGCTTTTTGCTGCGTGCCCTGCCCCTCGGACGCTACCTGCGCGACTGCGACGCGGCCTTCGGAAGGAGCGAGGCGTAGGAAAATACGGCCCTGAAACGGATTTTTCCTGTCTCGGGGCCCTGAACCCGCAAAATTTGCGGCCAGTCGAAATTGTATAGAAAAGTGCTTGTCTTTGTCGTCTTTCCGTTGTAGCTTTTTTGGGCCTTTGATTTTTTTGAGCTTTGGTCTATTTTGCGCGAGACTGCATGAAGGGGATTTGTCCCTTTCGTGCAGTCTCTTTGATTTTCGGATACGGCAAGGGGCTGGGTGCGGCCCCCGTTCCCTTGCGCAAGACGACCTGCCCGCACATGGTGGAAAGTTATGAGCACGTGTATTGGCGTCATTGGTGGCAGTGGCCTGGACAACCCTGACCTTTTTGTGCCCGAGTCCGAGAACGAGGTGGAAACCGCGTACGGCAAACCATCCAGCCCCCTGCGCAAGGGGCGCCTCAAGGACACCGATACGGAACTTGTCCTGCTTTCCCGCCATGGAATTGGGCACACCATTCCTCCCCACAAGGTCAATCACAGGGCCAATATCGCGGCATTGAAGGAAGCAGGCTGCACACATATCGTGGCAACTACTGCCTGCGGCTCCCTGAGAGACGACCTGCACCCGGGCTCTCTTGTCGTACCGGACCAGTTCATAGACTTTACGCGCAATCCGGTCACCTTCTTCGACTCCTTCGCGGACGGCGTACAACACCCTGCCATGGCGGATCCCTTCTCGCCTCTAGTTCGCAGGGCTCTCCTGGACGCTGCCACAGAATGCGGCATGGAGGCCAGGGACGGAGGGTGCGTTGTGAGCATTCCGGGCCCCAGATTCTCCACCAGGGCAGAGTCGCGCATGTTCCGCGTCCTTGGCTGTGACATCATCAACATGACTGTCGCGCCCGAATGCATCCTCGCATTTGAAGCACAAATCCCCTACGCGGCCGTCGCCATGGTCACGGACTACGACAGCTGGGACGAAAAAA
Organism: Desulfovibrio sp. An276; assembly: GCF_002159665.1. GTDB lineage: Bacteria > Desulfobacterota > Desulfovibrionia > Desulfovibrionales > Desulfovibrionaceae > Desulfovibrio > Desulfovibrio faecigallinarum. Next base: position 50,229 of record NZ_NFJC01000018.1, on the reverse strand, counting down.
GGCCTGCCCTGAGCATAGAGGACATCTTTAAGGTCATGGGAGAAAACGTGGACCACATCCTGCAGATCCTTCTGAAGACTTTCCCGCGCCTTGCCTGACACAATTTCGTGAAAACAGAGTGGCAGATACAGGCAAAAACACTGATATAGCCGCAACAACGGCATCTGCCACTCTGAACAAATCGTTTTTTTGCGAACGTGTTCACTCTTGCATGACACAAAATTTGGGTCATAACCACTTTCTCCATATTTGATAAACCATTCTCGAAAAACAGCAGGGCGTTCTTTTACGGGACGACCTGCCTTAAGGATGCTGTCTCAGTATGTGAAGATCCTGACGAATTGTGCGAATTGCTGCAACAGCTGCTCTAGTATCCTTTTCAGAAAGAAAAGATACCAAAGTCGTATATCCTCTATTGCCTGTTGGGCAAATACTGCTTGTGGCATTTAGGGGGCTCCACATTGTTTCCAGCCTCAAGCAGGGCAAGCCAGGAATCCACTTCCTCTAATGTCAGATGAAGGCCGGATTGCTGAAAATCCTGCCAGGACGCCATTGCTTCCTCCCAGCAGCGTTGCTGCTTTTCTTCTTTCTCCACATATTCTCGTATTGCTTCACACAGTATCCAGTGCGGCTTTCTCTTCCGTGACTCGGCAGGAGCCATCACACGGTTTCGCAAGTCATTGTCTGGCTTGATACTTGTGACAGTGCCGGACATACTGCTCCTCCCTGAATTGGTATTCTTTGGTATTACCAATTTTTGCATTGATTCCACAGAGCGGCAAGTTGTGTTCTGACAAGGCTCAAAAAAACGGGCGGCAGATGCCGCTGTATATGGCTTGGCCTACCGGATGACATCCACAACATCCTTGGGCTCTGTATCGGTGTTTCCACCGACATCTGCCTCTGTGCGTGAAAAAGGGAACAAAGGGCGCGCCAAAAAAATCAAAAAGACATTCCGCAAACTTGCGCGTTTGCGACCAGGCTTGTTGCGCCAGGCAGGCATTGACATTGGGGGCGGGCAATGAGAAGTTAAATCGTCGCCAACAAAACCTTGTTTCAGCCCCTTTTGGGGGACAGGCAAGGGGGCGAGAGCCAGGCACAAGACGTACCTGCCAATCAATCCTCTTGGGGTCCCTGCTGCAGCAACATTGTCCCTGCTGCCGAAAATGGCCCAAGGGAAAATTTCCGGGAGGAATTTATGAATATATCCTTCACCTTCAAGAACTTCGAAGCTTCCGAACACCTCAAGAAGTACGCCCGTCGCCGCATGGAAAAGCTCGGACGCTTTTTCGGCAAGGCCGCAGGGCTTGAAGTCGGAGTCGTTCTGACTGTGGACAAGATTCGCAACCGCTGCGAAGTCACAGTCGTGGGAGAAGGACTTCATCTTGCCGCGAGCGAGCAGACGAACGACATGTACGCTGCCATAGATCTGGTCTACGACAAGCTCGAAAGCCAGATTAAGAAGTACGTCTCAAGGGTCAAGGAGCAGCGCAGGCAGGCGCGCAACGCGACCATCGACGTCTTTACCTACAACCTCGAGGCAGAAGCTCCCGAAGAGCAGGAGAATATCGGCACGGATCGCTTCAATCCGAAGCCCATGCCAGTTGAAGAGGCCATGATGCAGCTCGACAGCATAGGCAGTGACTTCTTTGTCTTCCTCAATGCCGACAACGGCCGCATCAACGTCATCTACCGCCGCCGCACCGGCGACTACGGCCTCATTGACCCCATAGTCTAACTATCCCAAAAATCTTCCCGCGCATGAGCGGGGCATAACACTGCAAAGGGCTCATGGCACGCATGAGCCCTTTTGCGCAAAAGGCCGGGGAAATCCCCTGCCAAAACTCAAGGGCGGTCAGCCATGGACAAGTCCCCTTCTCCCGCAGGATCCCCGCAAAACAAAAAGGATGCCGAAGCCCCGGCGCCCCAGACTCTGGGGAAAAGCGCAGCTCTTCCCTCCGGCACTCCGGCCAGGGCCCTGCCCGAGGCGCGCGCGAGCAGCAGACTGTGCGTGATCACTGGCCTCTCGGGATCCGGCAAGAGCACAGCCATGCAGGTCTTCGAAGATCTCATGTATTTCACCGTGGACGGCCTTCCTGCCAGGATGGCGCCGGAGATGGTGAATCTCATGTCGCGCCCCTCCATGGCGCACTTCAAGGGCATTGCCCTGGGCCTCGACATACGCCAGTCCGCCTTTCTGAACGAGATCGACGATGTCCTGGACGAATTGCGCAGGCAGGGTTTCAAGCCCCAGCTCATCTTTCTCGAAGCCGAGACATCGGAAATCATGCGCCGCTACGCGACCACAAGGCGCCCCCATCCCCTGGAGAGGGAAGGCGTGGGTCTCGAGAGCGCTGTGCTCATGGAGAGAAAGCGTCTGTCACAGCTGCGCAGCCAGGCGGATATGGTCATCAACACAACAAAATACTCCATCCACGACCTGCGCCGCGTGATCCAGAAACGCTTTCGCGACGGCGAGAACAACGCCCGCGCCCTGAGGGTCTTTGTGACCAGCTTCGGCTTCAAGCACAGGGTACCCAAGGAGGCGGACTACGTCTTTGACCTGCGCTTTCTGCCCAACCCCTACTTTGTGAGCGAGCTCAAGGAGAAGACGGGCCTTGACCAGGACGTGGCAGACTACGTCTTTGCCACCCCAAAGGCCAGGGAATTTCTGAACAAGCTCGAGGACCTCATCTTCTTCATTCTGCCGCTCATGGAAAGCGAGGGCCGCTATCGCCTTACCCTGGCCTTTGGCTGTACAGGGGGGCACCACAGGTCCGTGGCGGTGGCCGAGGCAGTGGGCAGGGCCATAAGCCAGGCAGGATACCCCACAACCATCGAACACCCCCATCTTGAGCTCGGCTAGGAGCAAGGGACAATATCCCCAAAAAGGACAGGAGAGCCCCTTCCCCGCATATGCAGGGGACAAGGAAAACCTTTGCGCACACTCAGCACACGCGTGCGCGAAATTGCGTGCTTTCTTGCCATTTTCGGGAAAAAGGGGTAGTTCCTTTTGTGCTTCTTTCCCCCTGCAACTGCAGATCCTCGCGGATACAAAACGGAGATTGCGCCTATGGCTGCGGAGACAAACGACGGTTCCCTGGATGTGGGTATCATTGTGGTGGCCCATGCCGACTATGGTTCGGTGCTTTTGCGTACTGCCGAATTCATTCTCGGCCCCTTGAGCGACTGCACATCCATCAGCGTGGACATTGGCCAGGAAGTTCCGGAAACGGTACGTCGTCTCAAGGACGCTGCGCAGCGCCTGGACAAGGGTGCTGGCGTCATCATCCTCACGGACATGTTCGGAGGAACGCCCACCAATCTCGCCCTCTCCCTGCTCGCCTCTCACAACGTGGAAGTGGTGACCGGTGTGAACCTTCCCATGGTGCTCAAGGTCTTTACTTCCAGGACAACGCCCCTGGCAGAGCTGGCAAAGACTGCCTGCGAGGCCGGCATCAAGGGCATTGTGGTGCCTGGCGCCATGCTGAAGAACCGTCCGGCGGACAAAACGCCCAAAAGCCCAGACAGCGGGAGGTAGCCACCTTGTGGTTTCGTGTGGACAACAGGCTTATTCACGGCCAGGTCATTGAGGGCTGGATGCCCTACACAGGCGCGCGCCATCTGGTTGTTGTCAATGACGAGCTCGCAGGAGACTTTCTGCGCCAGCAGATCATGACTCTGGCAGTCTCGCGGCACATCCAGGTTCATTTCGTACGCCTTGAGGATCTTCCTAGGACGCTCTCCCAGTGCGGCCCGGACACCTTTGTCCTGTTCGAGAACTGCCAGGACGTGGGCGCTGCAGCAGGCCGAGGCGTGCAGATTCCCGTGCTCAACATAGGCAACATACACTATTCCGAGGGCAGGCATCAGATCTATCCCCACGTGGCCCTGTCCGACAGCGATATCGAGATGCTGCGCGAGCTCATCAAGGCGCAGCACACGGAGCTGGATTTCAGAGCCGTTCCCTCCGAAAAGATGAGGCCCCCGCATGTACAGCTTTTCTAATCTCTTTTTGTCGGGGATTCCCTACTGTTTTTTTTTGTGCTCATAGGCATAGCGCGCTTTTCCCACATCATTGGGCTTGTTGAGCGCCCGCTTGCCTTGAGCCTTGTGGCAGCCTTTGCCACGGATCTGTGGGATGTGGCCCTGCCCCTGGGCATAACCCTTGAACTTCTGTGGCTGGACGTGGTTGCCATGGGTTCCATCATTCAGCCCTTCGGGGGCATGGCCTTCCTTTTGCTCTTCCCCTTAAGTGCGACACTTTCCTGGACACAGCCGGGTGTTCTGCTCCTGCCGCTTGTCCTGTGCATTCTGGCTGCCCATCTGGGGGCCTACTGCGAACTCAAATACCGCATACAGCAAAACTGCCTGCTCGACAGGGTGGGCAGGATGCTCGCCAGGGAGAGCGAGGCAGGCGAGGTCATGGCGTGTACTGCGGAAAGTCCGGACATACGGAAAACGCTGTCGAACCGGCCACCGAGTGCCGTGAACGCGCAGACCGAGCAAAACATTCCTGAAAGCCTGCTGCGCGAGTGTTTTGTAGGCCGCATCTGCTGGCACATCCTGCTCTATCTGGCAAGCTACTCCATCCTGTGTCTTGTGATCTCCACGCTCATAGACTGGAACCTCTATCCAGTGCTTCCCAATCTGCAGTGGGTCTTTGTCTATGCCCTTGCCGCCATTGGGGCCATCCTCTCCCTGCGCCAGCGCAGGGCCTATATCGTCTGCGGGCTGAGCATTCTGGTCATTGTGGCCCTGCTTGCGGGCGGAGAGCTGATCAAGACAGCGAACTAATCCCTGCGAGCTTTCCTGCCGAAAGCAGACTGCCGAGCATGGGGCAGCTGCCCGCAACTCCCGACGACATTCCCTCAAAACAGCCTGTGCCCGAACGGTCAGGCCTGTCTGTCTGCCCGCTCCTGCCTTCTTGCCTGAAGCGAGAGCCTGTAGGCCTCGCGCAGGCTCTCGGCGCTGGAAAGCGCAAGGCCAGCCAGGGTCAGGACAGTGCCAAGACAGATCATGGCCGTGAGCGGCTCATCAAGCAGCACGTGGGAGGTGAACACTGTCACTACCGGAGTGAGGTAGATATAGACCGAGGTTTTCAGGGTGCCAAGCACGTGTATGGAAAAATTCCAGGAAACAAAGCAAATGGCCGAGGCTCCCAGGCCCAGAAAAACAATGTTGGCAAGGCAGACAGGATCCGTCAGAGCCTGCGGCAGGGGACTTGCGTCGCAAAGCCAGAGGGCAGGCAGCATGAAGACGAGGCCATAGAAAAAACTGTGTCTGGTGACCTGTATGGAAGAATAGCCGAATTCGCCGGCCTTGCGCACAAGCAACGAATAGCAGGCCCAGGCAAGAGCTGCCAGAATGGCCAGCATGTCGCCCCTGGGGGAAAGATTGAAGCTTGCGCCGTTGAAGCTGATGAGCGCAATGCCAGTCATGGCCAAAAGAAAGCCCGCAAAAAAGCTTGGCCGCAGCTTCCCTTCCGCGGGAAGAAAGACGCGCTGCAAAAGAGCAGTGAACAGGGGAGCCACAACGACCATGACGCCCACGTTGGAGGCAAAGGTATACGTCAGGGCAATGTTTTCCAGAAGGTAGTAGAGGAAGATGCCGAAAAAGCCCACAGCGGCAAAGTGCAGCTCCTGGCGCGGGGAAACATTGCACATGGGGTGTGGCGCGACAATCCACAGGGCGATATAGCCAAGCAAAAAGCGTGAAAAGAGGATTTCGATGGGTTGCATGGAATCAAGCAGCACCTTGGTGGCTATAAAGGTCGTACCCCAGAAAAGGATGGTGAGAAGGGCCGCGACATGCCCCCTCAAAAGTGCGCAGCCTGCGCCTTGCGTATTCATTTTTCCTCCTTGTCTTGCTGCCGAGCGCCGAAGCCTGCCATGTCCTTGTAGAGGCCAGGGGGAATGCCGATGCAGGCCGTGAAGATCCGCGTGAAATGGCTCTGATCGCTGAAGCCCGTTTGCGCGGCCACTTCAGCTGGGGAGACGCCCTTCTCGAGCAACTTTTTGGCCGCATCGACACGAATATTGGCAAGGTATTGATGCGGCGTGATACCTTTTTTGCGCACAAAGCCTCTCAACAGGGTAGATTTGCTCAGTCCACTTCCTGCGCAGAGATCGTCCAGAAGAACATGCTCTGTGTACATGGTCTCGAGGTAGTGGCAGGCCCACTCGATCTCTTCCCTGCAGGCGGGAACGCTGTCGGAAGGAGCATACGCATAGCGGGCAAGGGCAAGATCAAGCAGATAGCCGAAGACTTCCTTTCTGCGCAGGACACTTTCCCCCTGGGCAATGGCAGTGTGGAGCAGGCGCAGGTATAGGGCCATGTCCATGTCCGGTACGGTATTGGGGGAAAAGACGGGCAGAGAGTTCCTGCCAGAGGATCTCGCCCAGCTCTCCATGACCCTGACCGGTATGCCAAGGCTCAAATAGGTGAGCGATGCTCCCTCCTGTTCGCAGCCATGGTTGTCACCCGGATTGATGAGCAAAACATAGCCAGGGCTCAGGTGGTACACCTTGCCCCTGCACTGCATGACTCTGCCGCCTTCCTCAACAAGGCCGAAGACATAGTGGGTATGAAAATGCCTGGCAAAGGGACGGACAATGCCCTCGAAGCGGTAGCTTTCCACTCCGAGCTCCTTGTCCCAAACAAGCTCAGTCCGTGCAGTATCCATGCGGCAACCTCCGGCGCTTTTTCTAGCACAGACCCTCCCTCTCAGGCTTGTACAAAATCTTCATCACCAAATACCGGTGCTCTTTCCCGCAAGAGTGAGGCTTGCCTGACACAAGGGGCACAAAATGCATGGGGGCGCGGCAAAGGCCGCGCCCCCATGCATTTTCATTCCCTGCGGATCAGAGGATCGACTTCTTTCTCCTGGACGATGTGGGAATATCCATGACGGATCTGTATTTCGCTACGGTCCTGCGGGAAATCTTGACCCCCAGCTCTCTGTACAGGATTTCGGCAATATTCTCGTCCGGCAGGGGAGAAGACTTGTCTTCCTCGGCTATGAGCTTCTTTATCATATTCTTGACGCTTTCCGAGGCCAGCTGGCTGCCGTCGCTCCTGGAGACTCCGGAATTGAAGAAATACTTGAGTTCGAAAAGGCCGTGAGGGGTGGCAACGTACTTGTTGCTCGTGATGCGACTTACCGTGGATTCGTGCATGCCGATGTCCTCGGCTATTTCGCGCAGGATGAGCGGCTTGAGCGCAGTGGGGCCTGTTTCGAAAAATTCGCGCTGATGCTGGACTATGCTTTCCATGACCTTGTACAATGTCCTGTTGCGCTGTTCCAGACTGCGTATGAGCCAGTTGGCTGCCCTCTTCTTCTCGGCGCAGAAATTCTTTTCCTCGGGCGTTCCCTGTATGCTCGTTTCGAAGGTCTCGGACAGGGTGAGCTGGGGCAGATTGTCGTCGTTCAGGACAATCACAAAATCCTCGCCTACCTTGCGCACGTAGACATCGGGGCTGATGTAGGTCGGCTCGCTGCTGCCGAAGCTGGCTCCGGGCATGGGATCCAGACTCTGGATCATGAGAAGGTATTCCTTGAGATCCTCCTCGTCGAGCCTGAAGCGACGCATGACAGGCTTGAAGCGCTTGGCCTCGAAATCTTCCAGATACTCGGACACAATACCCACAAGGACGGGATCCTTGTCCAGACCACGGTCGTAAATCTGTGCCAAAAGGCATTCCTTGGCATCGCGGGCTGCCACACCCACGGGATCGAAGGTCTGGATGCGCTTCAGAACGGTGAGTGCTGTTTGCGTATCCGTGCCAGCCATCTCGGCAATACCCTCGATAGATTCCGTGAGATAGCCGGAGGAAGAGAGGTTGCCAATGATGAGCTCGCCTATGGCCACTTCCTCGTCCGTCAGACTGGAAAGATGCAGCTGCCAGAGCAGATGCCCCTCAAGGGTTGTTTTCTCGGCGTAGCGCTGCACGGGAGAGGTGTTCTCCTCCTCTTCCTGAATCTCGCGCTGCTGATAGTCCTTCGGGGCGCTGGCAAAATCTCCCAGATAGTCTTCCCAGTCCGCATTGCGGGAGGATTCGTCCTCGTAGACAGCGTCCTTCCTGTCTCCCTCGCGAATGTCCTCGCTCGAAGGCGCCTCCTCGACGCGTTCCGGGAGCTTTTCCTCAAGGTAGGGATTTTCCAGAAGTTCCTGATGGACAGTCTCTACAAGTTCCAGTCTGGAGAGCTGCAAAAGCCGTATTGCCTGTTGCAGCTGCTGGGTCATCATGAGCTTTTGCTGCAATTTGAGCTGCTGACGAAGTTCAAAGGCCATAACTTGAGACACAACCTCGCGAAAAAAGAAGTCTATCCTGCCAAAAGAACATGGTTTCCGCGGGATTGTGCGTTCAAGAGGGGATCGCAAGCGAGCATGCACTCTCCCGAAGAAATTTTTTGTTCACAATGTCCAAGATTGTTTCGACACTGCCATAATCCGGAAGATTGTGCAAGTTTTCTCTTGCATTTTGGCGCAAGCATTCTCCCTGGCAAAGCCATTGAAAGCACGAATATTCCTGTCTTTTTTGGGAACAGACTCTTCTTTTTTTGCACCCTTGCAAGAATGGGGCCGAAACGTTCTGTCCCACTGACTTTCTTCGCCCCACATTCGCTTCGACCTCTTGAGTAGGGCCTGCCCCAAAATGGCAAGGGGGAGCCCTTTGGGCTCCCCCGCATCCTGAAGATTATTGTTCTTGGCTCAAACTCTGCGCCATCCTGACACCTGCCTCATAGGCCATGTGCAGATCCTTCGGGAACTGCTCGTCCCTGTGTCTGGCCTTGTGAGCCTCGTCGAAGAGGATGCCACATACTTTTTGCAGTCCGCGAACTGACAGGTGCCAAAGATCCTGCTGCCCCTGAACTTGCAGGCAGGGCAGCTGCGGCAGCCAGTGAAACTGATGTCGCAAAGGGCTAGCCCTTGAGGGCCTGCGCGACCCTGTCGAGCTCGTCGCGAATGGCGATGTGCTGGGGACAGGCATCTTCGCACGCGCCGCACTTGAGACACTCGGAGGCAGGTTTTCTGTCGTGACCTTCCACAAGCCAGCTCTCCCAGTGGCGGGCAGCCGCCAGATCCTTGTAGAGGGTGAGATAGTTCATGGCCGTGAAGGAGCCGGAGATGCCGATGTCATTGGGACAGACCTTGGCGCAGTAGTTGCAGGTGGTACAGGGGATGAGCGGAATCTTCGCAAGCTCTTCCTGGGCCTTCTTCAGGGTCGCGAGCTGTCCCTCCGAGAGGCCCGCAAAGTGCTGCATGGTGGCAAGGTTGTCCTTCATCTGTTCAATATTGCTCATGCCGGAGAGCACAGTGATGACGCCTTCCAGATTGGCAGCAAAGCGCAGGGCCCAGGAGGCAGCAGAGCTTTGGGGCTCGGCTGCCTGCAGGACATCGAGCACGGGCTTTGGCGGATTGGCAAGAAGGCCGCCCTTCACGGGTTCCATGATGGTGACGGGCTTGCCGTGCTTTCTTGCGACCTCGTAGCAGCGGCGAGACTGGACAGCAGGGTAATCCCAGTCCGCGTAGTTTATCTGCAGCTGCACAAATTCTGCCTCGGGATGGGCTGTGAGCACTGCTTCCAGCTCCTCGGGGGTGGAGTAGAAGGAGAAGCCGATGTGTTTGACGAGCCCCTGCTCCTTCTTCTTCTGTACAAAGGACCACATGTCGTAGTCCTCGAAAAAGTGCGTGCGGCCCTCGCCCACGTTGTGCAGAAGGTAGAAGTCGAAATAGCCTGCCCCTGTCTGGCGCAGGGAGGTCTCGAACTGGGCAATGGCCTCTTCCCTGGTCTTGCAGTTGATCCAGGCAGCGTTCTTGGTAGCGAGCTGGAAGCTTTGGCGGGGATGGCGCTCGACAAGAGCCTTGCGGATGGCGTCCTCGCTGCCGGGATAGGCCCAGGCCGTATCGAAATAGGTGAAGCCCGCGGCAAGGAACATGTCGACCATTTCCTTCACCTGTTCGACGTCGATGGCGCCGCCCTGAAGGGTAGGAAGGCGCATGAGACCAAAGCCGAGCTTGCCAATATTTTCACCGAGATAACCCATGATCTTCTCCTTGGGCCAGCCTTGTCTTCTGCGTGAACAATGTCACTGCAGGCTTTTGCCAGGCTCGCAGGCCTGTGCGAGGCATGCCTTTTGTAAGTCTTGTCACACATCTACTGCAAAATGACGCTTGCGGGAACTGGAAAAATGGTTAGCGTTGCATGAACTAAAAATTAATACAAAATGGAAGCGCAGGAAATCCTGCGCAAAAGCATGAGCAGGAACACCCCACAAGTTTCGGTCACTGCTCCAGAGAGCGTGCCTGTACTCACAAGTCCCCTTGCGGCTTTTCTTGCGAGATCCTTACATGGTAGCGATCGAGAATGTCCTGCAGGCTTATTGCCCGCATGGCCTCTTCCGCCTGCTCCTGCACTGTGTCGTAACATTCACGCAGGACATACTGGATGTTGACCCCCACCCCGCACTCGGGATTCGTGTGTGTGTCCTGATGCAGCAGGGGCTTGTCCCCTTCCACGGCCCTGTAGATGTCGAAAAGGCTTATGTCGCTGGCAGGACGTGCAAGCGAGGGTCTGGGGTGTCCCCTGACGGAAGTGACAAGGCCAGCCTTGCGCATGACGGACATGAGCTGGCGCACAAAGGCCGGATTTGTGCGTATGCTTGTGGCAATAGCGTCGCTTGTGAGGGGTTCGTCCGCACTCATGGCCACAAGGGCAAGAACATGGGCAGCGTCGCTCAGTCTGGTAGAATACTTCATAGACCTCTCCTTAGATGTAATTTTTATTCTAACAACCTATTGACAGGAAGGCAAACTCAGCCTACATCTTGCACACTGGTTGTTAAAAATAAATTTACATCTATTGGAGGAGCATGCATGAGCTTCTACGAAGATCTGGTTATCGAAACCCAGGGCGCCTACACCCGCTACCATCAGGTCTACGCTGCCGGAGGTACACCCTATGAGCTGAGCACAAGGGCAGCCCTGCCCTATACGGAACAGATCGCGCACCTTGTGAGGGAAATCAAAGAGGCGGACTGCGTCCTTGTTGGCGGCGCCTCGGGACTTTCCGCAGCCGGAGGCGGGGACTTCTACTACGAGGACAACGCCTCATTCCGAAAGTATTTCGGCAAATTTGCGGAAAAGTACCATCTGAAGGGCGCCTTTGACGGCACCATGCGTCGCTGGGACGACAGAAAGGAGTTCTGGGGATACCTTGCCACCTTCCTGTACACCACCCAGACGGCACCTGTGCGCTCGCCCTATCTGGACCTCGATGTCCTGCTTCGTGACAAGGACTTCTTTGTGCTCACGACCAATCAGGACACGCAATTCCTAAAGCTTTATCCGGAAAACATGGTCGCGGAAATCCAGGGGGATCACCGCTTCTTCCAATGCTCTGTCTGCTGCACGGACACCACCTGGGATGCCCTGAAACCCGTAGAGGACATGATCACAGCCATGGGCGAGGGAACCTCTGTGCCAGAAGACCTCATCCCCCGCTGCCCCCACTGCGGCAGGGAGGCCTTTCCCTGGGTGCGCGGCTACGGAAACTTTCTCACAGGCGCGAAGTACGAGGAAGAGTACGAGAAAGTCTCCCAATGGCTTTTTGCCCACAAGGATCAGAAAATCCTCTTCCTGGAACTGGGCGTGGGGCGCCTGACGCCCATGTTCATCCAGGAACCCTTCTGGTATCTGACGCTGCGGCTGCCAAACGCCCGCTACATTGCCGTGAACAACAAATACAACTTCCTGCCCAGGGTACTGGAGGACAGGGGCATGGTCATTGTGGAGGATCTGGCCAGGGTTTTGGCCGACGCGCACAAACTGAGTAAACAGGATACAAGGGAACTGTCTCCTGCAGGAGGAAACCATGTTGCTGGCTGAAGCTGCTGCAAGAATATGCGAGGCAGACGCCATCCTCGTGGGCGCAAGCAACGGTCTTTCCATCAGCGAAGGCCTGCATCTTTTCGCGGACAACAAGGCCTTCCAGGAACTTTTCGGGGATGTGCGCGAAAAGTATCATCTGCACAGCATCCTTGCCTGCATGTGCGCCAACTGGCCCACAGAGGAAGAGAAGTGGTCCTTCTGGGCGAGACTCATAGGGCACTACTGTCTTGCCTACACGCCAACTTCCCTCATGCGGGACCTTGCGGCTCTGCTTGCCGGCAGGGACCATTTCATTGTGACTTCCAACGGCGAGGGGCACTTCGCGCGCTGCGGCTTCGAGGAAGAGCGCATCTTCGAAATCGAGGGCAACTGGCTTTTCATGCAGTGCGCAAGGGCCTGCCACGAGACACTCTACAAAACTGAAGACACTGTCAGGGCCATGCTTGCCTCGCTGCAAGAGTCCGGGCGCATCGGGGAGGAGCTCATCCCAAAATGCCCTGTCTGCCAGGGCCCCATGCAGGTCCACGCGGCCACAGACGAACACTTTTTGCCTGATCGCGACGGAAACGAGCGCCTTTCCACCTTCCTTGACAGGGTCCGCGACAAAAGGCTTTGCGTGCTGGAGCTTGGCATAGGCTCACGCAACCAGCTCATCAAGGCCCCCTTCATGCGCCTTGTGGCAAGCCTGCCCAAGGCAAGCTACGTGACCATAAACCTTGGCGAAATCTGTATTGCCGACAACATCCGCGACCGCGCAACAGGCCTCGACGGTGCACTGAACGACATCATCCCCGCTCTGCGCAGGGCCTGCGAGAGGCACAGGCACTGAACACGTTCCTTCCACGATAGGCGAAGCCATTGGGCCACAAGGGGCAGGATTTGTTCCTGCCCTTTTTTCGCGCCCGTTCCAAAGGCAAGCGGGCCTTGTTTTTTCCCCGTCCCCTGCGCTTTTCTCAAAACCGGATCCGAAACTGGCACGCTCCTTGACTTTGTGAAAGGTATGAAGGAAAAAAATGCTTTCTGCATTAACCTCTAACAGGCTGCACAGGGGCCTTGCCCCATGTCAGCGCGAGACACACATCACATGAAAACCAACGCAAGCTGGGGTGGTCGCTTTAGCGAGGGACCCAAGGAAGCAGTTGCTGCCTATACCGAATCCGAATCCTACGACAGGGCCCTGGCCTTCCAGGACATCAGAGCCTCCAAGGCCCATGCCCGCATGCTGGCCCGCCAGGGGGTCCTCACGCCTGAAGACGGCGCTGCCCTTGAAAAGGGCCTCGACATGGTCGCAGAGGAGATCTCCAGGGGCGAGTTCACCTGGAAGCCCGAGCTCGAAGACGTGCACATGAACATCGAGGCCAGGCTCACCCAACTCGTGGGCGAGGTGGGCAAACGCCTGCACACCGGTCGTAGCCGCAACGATCAGGTTGGCCTCACCTACAGGCTCTACGTGAGCGACACCCTCGCCGAATGGCAGCGCCTTCTGCTCGCCCTGTGCAAGCGCTTTGTGGCAAGGGCCGAGGATCACGCTGAGCACATCTTGCCTGGCTGCACCCATCTGCAGCCAGCCCAGCCGGTGAGCCTTGCGCACCACCTCCTTGCCTATGCCTTCATGTTCAAGAGGGACTACGAGCGCATCGAAGACACGTTGAAGCGCGTGCGCATCTCGCCCCTTGGTGCTGCAGCCCTTGCCGGCACAACCTACCCCCTGGATCCTGCCTCTGTGGCAAAGGAAGTGGGCTTTGGCGGCATCTACCCCAATTCCATGGACGCTGTCTCGGACAGGGACTTTGTGCTCGAAGCCCTTTTCGACGGCTCCCTCATCATGACCCACCTCTCGCGCTTTTGCGAGGAAATCATCCTCTGGGCCAACCCCAACTTCGGCTTCGTGAAGCTGTCCGACGGCTATTCCACAGGCTCCTCCATCATGCCCCAGAAGAAGAACCCGGACGTTGCCGAACTCATGCGCGGCAAGACTGGCAGGGTGGACGGAGCTCTCATGGCCCTGCTCACAGTGGTCAAGGGCCTGCCCCTTGCCTACAACAGGGATCTGCAGGAGGACAAGGAAGGCTTCATGGACGCCTCGCATACGGTCATGACCTCCCTCTCCGTCATGGAGGGCATGCTTGGCGAGCTTGGCTTCAATACCGAGCGCATGGAAGAGGCCTGCCGCAGGGGCTTTCTGAACGCCACGGAAATGGCCGACTACCTTGTGGGCAAGGGCGTGCCCTTCCGCGAGGCCCATCACATCACAGGCCACGCAGTGGCCCTTGCCGAACAGCGCAACGTGGGTCTGGAAGACCTTTCCCTCGAGGACTTCCGCTCCCTGGATGCCCGCATCGGAGAAGACATCTACCCTGTGCTCGACTGCCACGCAGCAGTGCGCCGCAGGGAAACGCCCGGAGGCACTGGCCCAAAATCGGTGCAGGCCCAGCTTGAGCTTTTGCGCTCCTGGCTCAACAGCCAGGGCTAGGGGTGGCAGATGGCTGAACGACGCTACACGCGCAGGCAGAAAAGAGCGCAGGCCCAGAACAAGTCCGAGGCAGCCCAGGCGCCTCAAAAGGCACCATCCACGCGCAGGCAAAAGGCTACAGGCTGGAAGGTGCCCCTCATCTTCTGCGCTGTCATCCTTCTTCTGACCGGAGCAGGCTGGCTCTACCGCAAGGTGACAGCGCCCCCGCCCCTGCCCATCAACGCGGAGCTCTTCGACTACGCCTCGAAGGCCCACTTTGACCTGGACGCGGACGAGGAAGGCCGCAAGTTCAAGGAAGAGCTCATCTCGGCTGGCCGGGGCTTCAGCCCGGCCTACGCCAAGGACGAGAAGATCGCTGCCGTGGCTGGTCAGGCCATTGATGCCGGCCGCCTGGACGTTCTGGTCACTGCCATTGGCGTTATCCGCGACGGGGACAGGCGCACAAAGCTTCTGAAGCTTCTGGCACCAAAGGCCATGGAGCGCTGCGAGGATCTGCCCTGGGCTGTCTTTGCAGTGCGCAACCTGACCCACGAGTACGGTACGGCCATGGATCTGACGCGTACCCTGAACGCTCGCTACGAGGAGTGCAAGCGCACAATGCCCGAGGGCTGGCCCATGACGCTCATTCCCACAGCCCCTGTGGGCCAGGACACCAAATACTCGCAGGGCGGCGACACCCAGACCGATGCAAAAGCGCAGACAAAGGGTGCAGCCGACACTGCGCAAACAGGCAAGTAACGCAAATTCGGGGCAGGGGGCGCAAGCTCCCTGCCCGTCATGGAAGAGGCCCGGAACATTCCCAAAAAAACAATATTTTCGAGGTGGTCATGCCGCAGCAAACACAGATTTCCGTTTCCTGGCCTTCATGGGTCGAGCAGCATCGCATTGACGACGCTCTCACAGCCGCTGCCTACGAAAACGCAGGGCCAGCTGCCAGGGCTGCACTCAAGACGGCCATGGCCATGTACTTTCGCTACGACGACTCCACGCGTGAGATCATCCACGAATACCGTTCGGACCACATGTCGGGCTTTTGGAGATCACGCACGGTCTTCCCTGCACCCTGGGCCATTGTCGCGGTAACACCCCGCTACGTTGCTGCAGCCCGCGTGCTGGCCGCCCTCATGCCTGCCATCATAAGCGGCGTCTCGGCCATAGCCTGCGTGTGCGTGGACGGGGAGCCCACAGCCTCCTGCCTTGCCACCCTGGATCTCGCAGGCATCGACGATGTCTTCAGCCTCAGCGCAGCAGAGCTCTCTGCCCTGCTCGAAGAGACCCAGCCAGGGCCCGGCCGCCTGGTCCTTTTGCACACAGGCGAGCTCGACATCTTGCGCAGGCAGGCCCGCTCCCTGCACATCCCCTGCTTCGAGGAACGCAGGGCACCTGTCCTGACCATACCAAGGCCCGAGCTCTTTGACCTCGACGTTTTGACCTTTGCCCAGGGCGAGGACTGCGTACAGCGCGCGCTGCACAGCCCGGCCCCGGCAGCCCCGGACGTGCTCTACGCCTCCGGGGAGGCTGTGCAAAACCACTGCCTTGCCAAGACCCATACGCCCTTCTCGCTGGGCATGGCGCCATTGGCCCTGGCACCCGGCTGCGAAGGCTTCTGGCTGCACCACGGCCTTGGCAGAAGCTTCTTTCTGGCCCACAGGGTGGGCTTTGGCACAAGCGACGGGGAATAGCCTGCACGCCACAAGGCAGGCATGAAAAAGACCTTGATGGACGCCCCTGAAGGACGACAAAAGGCACAACGGGAAGCTGACATGGACCTTCGCAAACTTCGCAACATAGGCATCATAGCGCACATTGACGCGGGCAAGACCACGCTCACGGAGCGCATTCTCTTCTACACCCGCAAGATCCACCGCATGGGCGAGGTGCACGACGGCACGGCCACCATGGACTTCATGCCCGAGGAGCAGGAACGGGGCATCACCATTTCCTCTGCCTGCACCACCTGCCTGTGGAAGGAGCACCAGATAAACCTCATCGACACGCCAGGGCATGTGGACTTTACCATCGAGGTGGAGCGCTGCCTTAGGGTGCTGGACGGGGCTGTGGGCGTCTTTTGCGCTGTGTCCGGCGTGGAGCCCCAGTCCGAAACCGTGTGGCGCCAGTCCGAGCAGTTCGGAGTGCCGAAGATCGCCTTTGTGAACAAGATGGACAGGCCGGGCGCCAATTTCGAGGCCTGCCTCGAGGCCATGAAGACGCGCCTTGGGGCAAATCCCGTGCCCATCGTTCTTCCCTGGGGCGCTGGCGACAGCTTTGAGGGTGTCATAGACCTTATTTCCATGAAGTACCTCACCTTCAGCCCAGAGGACGAGGGCCGCACCATACAAGAGCACACGCTTTCCAAAGACATGGAAGCAAAGGCCGAGGAAGCCCGGGACAATATGCTCAATCTCGTGGCCGACCAGGACGAGGAGCTTCTCGAGGCCTATCTTGCAGGAAGCGTGGACGAGGCCCTCATCCGCGCAGCCTTGAGAAGGGCCACGCTTGCAAGGACCATCACTCCTGTCCTTGCCGGCTCTGCACTCAAAAACACCGGCGTCCAGCCCCTTGTCGACGCCATCTGCGACTTCCTCCCCTCCCCTTGCGACATGCCAGAAATTGAAGGCTTTTCCACCAGGGACGAGCCTGTCCGCATAGTGCCTGACGGCGCAAAGCCCCTGGTTGCCCTGGTCTTCAAGGTGGTCATGGACGGCGGCCGCAAGACTGCCTTTTTGCGTGTCTACCAGGGATCCTTTGCAGAAGGGGATGTTCTCACCAACACTGGCGAGAAGAAGGACGATCGCGTAAACCGCATCTTCAGACTGCACGCGGATCACCAGGAACAGCTGGAGAAAGCCTGTGTAGGCGATATCGTGGCTGTGGTGGGCCTGCGCAGCGCGCACACTGGCTCGACCTACGCCAAGGGCGTTGACGTGCGCCTTGAGGCCATTGAGAGCCTGACACCCGTCATCACCCTGGCCCTCGAACCCAGGAATGCGGACGAGGGCAAGGTCCTTGACGAGGCCCTTTCCCGCTACTGCGAGGAGGATCCCACGCTTGTGAGCCGCATGGACGAGGAGTCCGGCCTGCGCACCATCTCGGGCATGGGCGAGCTGCACCTTGACGTCATCCTCGAGCGCATGCAGCGCGAGTACAACATCTCCCCGCGCGTGGGTGCCCCCCAGGTCATCTTGCGCGAGACCATCACGAAGGAGGCCGCAGCCCAAGCCTGCTTTGACCGCGAGCTTGGCAAGGTTCCGCACTACGGCAACGTGGAGCTTGCCGTAAGCCCACTTCCCCGCGGCCAGGGCAATGTGGTTGAGACCGGCGATTTTCTGCCAAAGGACAAACAGGCTGCCATCAAGGTCATACAGACGCAGTTTGTGGAGGCAGCCCTGGAAGGTGCCAGGGACTGTCTGCAAAGCGGTGATCTCACAGGCTACCCCGTGGTGGACACCAAGGTTGTCATAACGGGCATAGAACGGCGCGATGGTGTAACCACCGTGCCTGGCTGCCACATGGCAGCTGTGCAGGCCTTGAAGGAGGCTCTCTCCAAGGCAGGTCCTGTGACACTGGAACCCATCATGCGCGTGACCATGAGCCTTCCGGAAAGCGAGCTTGGCTCTGCCATCTCCCTCTTCAACTCCGTGGGCGGTCGCATAGACAACATGGAGGATCAGGCAGGCCAGAAGATTGTGCACGGCACTGCCCCCCTGCGCCAGCTCTTCGGCTTTTCCACAAGGCTGCGCAGCGCAACCCAGGGACGTGCCGGCATGGTCATAACCTTCGAGCGCTTCGACAGACCCTGACAGGGAGCCCAAAATCACGCCTCTTCATTTCACGCCACCCCGGGCCCCAGTCCCGGGGTCCAAGGACCTTTCATGCAGACCACGACAAGACAGGGCACTCCTGCCACTTCCCCTGCTCCCAAGAAGAGCCTTGGGCAGCACTTTTTGCGCAACCCAGATATCTGCAAGAGGATAGCCGCGCTGGCCAACCTGCAGGATGAGGACCTTGTGCTCGAGATTGGTCCAGGGCCAGGCGCGCTTACAAAGGTGCTCGAGACCCTGCCTCACTCGAGGCTCCTCTTGCTCGAAAAGGACACCCACTGGGCAAATGTGCGCAAAACAGAGGCAGAGGCAAGAACGGAAGTTCTTTGCATGGACGCTCTGGCCTTCCGCTGGGAGGAGCTTGAAGGGCCCTGGAAGATCGTCGGAAATCTCCCCTACAACGTGGCCTCCCCGCTTATCTGGGACATAGCGGCAAGGGCCAAGGCCACGAAGCGCGCTGTCTTCATGATCCAGAAGGAAGTGGGGGAGAGGCTGTGCGCAAGCCCCGGCTGCAGGGACTACGGCGCCCTTTCCGTGTGGGTGCAGGCTTTCTGGCAGGCAAGCTACGACTTTGTGGTGAAGCCTGGCGCCTTCACTCCTCCCCCGAAGGTGGACTCTGCCGTGTGCTCCTTTGTGCCAAGGCCGACAAGGCCGGACGATATGCAGGCAAAAAAACTTTCCAGAGTGATAAAGCTCTGCTTTGGGCAGCGCCGCAAGCAGCTTGGGGGCACATTGCGCAAGGCAGGTCAGACAATCCTTTTGGAGGGCCTTGAGGAGCGGGGTATTGCCCCAAGCGCCAGGGCAGAGGAGCTGAGTGTGGAGGATTACCTCTTCTTGAGCGCCTTCGATGGGAGAAAGGCCGAGCAGGCATAAAAGCCGAGGCAGCGTATCAAAAGCAGCTTCCTTGACGGCCTTTGTCATCTTCCGTATTTTGCCGCCCCGGGATACCCATCCCCTGTCACGCACACTGTTCTCTTCGCCTTCACAAGGTGCTAATTTTCCACGAGATTTTTCATGAAAGTAGAATGCCAGCACTGCGGCTACATTGAGCACGTCAACGCCCATATAGGTCCCAAGCTCTGGGCCTTTTCCATAGCCTTCGGCCTGCTCCTTCTGGGCAAGGCCTATTTCTTCGATTCCTGGGGCGTTTTTCTGCAGGTATGCCTGTGCATGGTCCTGGGCTTCATAGCCCTTGTAGTTTCCTCGGACGAAATCGCCAGCATCAACAAACTGGACCACTACTGCCCCGAGTGCGGCAAACGGGCCTGGCGCATACGGCTCTGAGCCATCATGCCTTGTGTCTGCCTGACCTACAGGCAGGGCACCATGTAGTACGGCAAAAAAACAATGCCGCCCTCTTCCCGCATGTCCCTTGGGTGAACGACATAGGGGATGCGCACCATCCCGGCGTACTTTGTCATGAACTTTTTGAGCGACGAGAGCGTGTAGTTTTTGCCGGACTTCACCTCAATGGGCGAAATGTTGTGTCGTGACGACAGGGTGCTGCTGGCAATGAGAAAATCGATTTCCATGCGCGAGGCCGCGTCTTCCCGCGAGGAATTGGAGTAGAAATAGAGTTTGTGGTTTGATGCTGCGAGCATCTGGGCCACAATGTTTTCCACCAGCATGCCCCTGTTGATCTCGAGCCTTTCGAAGAGCTGCGGATAGAGCCCCTGGGAAACGATGGCTTTCTCGTCGAAGGCGTGGCTGAGCAAAAGGCCTGTGTCCGCCATGTAGCACTTGAGTGTTGTGCGCCCGCTCCCCAGATTCAGGCCAACGTTGGGCTCTGTAGAATTGTAACAGGTGTTGACGATCATGGCGTCGTCAAGCCAGAAAAGCGCATCCTTGTAGTCGCGAAAACGCGCCTCCTTCTTGAGAGAAGAGAGTCGAAACTTTTTTTCGTGTTTTTGCAGCTGCGAGGGGATTTCCTCGAAAATACTGCGTACTCTGGTCTCGTACCCCACAGCGTGTTTTGCAATGTCCGCGCGGTAGAGGTCGAGAATGGTACGCTTTACTCTGTCTGCAAGGGCAAAGTCCCTGTTTCTTGCAAAATTGTCCACAACCTGGGGCATGCCACCTACAATCATGTACTGGCGAAAGAGATCCATGGCCTTGTGATGCAGGGCCTGCCCCAATGCCCTTTTGTTCGCAAAGCACTCCTGTATGAAGGGCATGAGTGTCTCGTATCCCAAAGCCCAGAGGAATTCCTCGAAGTCCATGGGAAACATCCTCACGTGCTCTTCTTCAGAGGGAATGACAATGTCCTGTACGTTCCTCTTGATGGACATGAAGGAACCGGTTTCCAAATAATCAAAGCGCCCGTCCTCGACAAGGTACTTGATTGCCGCGCGGGCGCGGGGAAAGAGCTGTACCTCATCGAAAACGACAAGGCTTTCCCGCCTGTGAAGCCGGACGTTGTAGAGAGCAGACAGTGTGGCAAAAAAGGTATCAAGGTCTTCGAGGCCCTCGTTGAAGAGGGTTTTTACTGCGCTGCCAGCCCTGTTGAAGTCGATGAAGAGGAAGGTTTTGTACTCCCTCTTGGCAAACTCAAGGGCAATATGGGTCTTGCCCACGCGTCGTGCACCGTCGATCAGTAGAGCCGTGCGCCCGCCCTCCTCCTTCCATTGCTTCAGTCTCTGGTAGATTTTTCGCTCCATCCTGCTCTCCCATAAAAACCATGAAATTCCAGTGTATTGCAATATGCCGACAACACGAATTCATGATTTTTTTCTCGCAAGTCAACACCTTTTCAAGGTTTTTGTATGCCACTTGTCACACGTTTTCAAGATTTTTATCGAGACAATTTTATACTTTTTCAGGATTTTTTCTTGTTGGCAGTTTTGTGCCACCGTATGCGTTTAGGAAGAGGAAAGGCTGAAATCAAATATAGTACGCTAATATTTCCTGTTTTTTCAGGTTTTTATTTTTCAGACTTGTAGCGCGTCAAAATTTCTTTCTGGCAATGTTCGTATATCTGAACAGCAGTACGCAGACAACGAGAGAGCCCGGCTTTTTCCCAAACACCGGGCTCTCTTCCACAGCAATCGCTGTGGCGTTCAATATCCTTGCAAATCCCTACTTCAGATTGGCCCTGAAGAAGCTCTCCATCTTGTCCCAGGGAATGACGTCCATCTGATCGTAGAGATCCGTATGCGACGCTCCGGGGATGATGAGCAGCTCCTTGTTGTCGCCCTTGAGCAGCTTGAAGGCCGTCTCACTGAAGTAGCGGGAATGGGCCTTTTCGCCGTGCATGACAAGGACAGCGTTTCTGATCTCGCCTGCATAGGCCAGGATGGGCATGGTCATGAAGGAGAGTGCAGAGGTAGCGTTCCAGCCCTGGGCGCTGTTCAGGCAACGGGGATGGTAGCCGCGCTCTGTCTTGTAGTAGTCGTAGTAGTCCTTCACGAACTGTGGTTCTTCGCCCGTGATCTTGTCGGGAAGACCGCCACCTGCTGCGTAGCTGCCGCTCCTTGCGTCCTTCGTGCGCTGTTCGCACAACTGTTCGCGCAGCTTGTAGCGCGCGTTGGCGTCCATGGAATCAAAGTAGCCGTTGGCAGTCACGCGGGTCATGTCGTACATGGTCGAGGTCACAGTAGCCTTGATGCGAGTGTCCATGGCTGCAGCGTTGAGGCCCATGCCGCCAAAGCCGCAGATGCCGATGATGCCTATGCGCTCCTCGTCCACGTCGGGCCTTGTCACAAGGTAGTCCACGGCAGCGCAAAAGTCCCCCGTGTTGATGTCGGGAGAGGCCACGTTGCGCACCTCGCCCCCACTCTCGCCCACAAAGGAGGGATCAAAGGCAAGAGTCAAAAAGCCGCGTTCCGCCATGGTCTGGGCATAGAGGCCTGCAGCCTGCTCCTTCACTGCGCCAAAGGGGCCTGCGACAGCTATGGCAGGCATCTTGCCTTGCGCGTTTTGGGGAACGTAGACGTCCGCGACCAGGGTGATGCCGTAGCGGTTTTTGAAAGTGACCTTGGAATGGTCCACCTTGTCGCTCTTTTGGAAGGTCTTGTCCCACTGCTGTTCCAGTTCCATGGCTTTGCCTCCTGATTGTGTGCTATTTCCGTCCGCAGCCTGTGCTTCTCCACCAACAACCAGCATGCAGCCAAGCAGAGGAGCCAGCGCCAGTGCGCCGAGTCTTTTTCCTATGTTCATGAGAGTCCCCTATCCTTTTGGGGGCCTTGGGATTGGCCCATTGATGGTTTGCACCCTCAACCTAGCGCAGGCGACTCAAAAATAGCAAATACTTATATTTTATGGCATAGCATACGCCAAAAGCATGGCTGAACCTTGTTGCATGACCTTGCGCGCCCCTTTGTGCAAAGCGGCTTCTTGCCACCCTATGACGCAGGGATCGCAGGAATGCATGGCTCGACATCCCGAGACCATAGGCTTTCCTTTCACTGACATCAAATTCTGCGCCCGTACCTGTCAGAGCGGCAAACGCCGCCCAAGCGCCTGTTCCTCTTTGCGCACCCAAAACAAAAGGGGCTCCCCCAACAAAGGGAGTCCCCTCTTCATTATCTTTCCAAGCAAAGGATGGCGTTAGCCCAGTTCGCGGCGCACCACGTCCGCCAGTTCCTTCGTGTAGAGCTCGACCTTTTCCGGATCCTCGGCCTCCACCATGATGCGGCACAAGGCCTCGGTTCCGGAGTAGCGCAAAACAACCCTGCCGCGATTGCCGAGAGCCTGCTCGATCTTTGCGACAGTCTCGCCAATGACCGGCTTTTGCTCGAAGGGCACCTTCTGCTCCACGCGCACGTTGAGGAGCTTCTGGGGGAAGAGCTTAAGAAGTCCGCCGATCTCCGAAAGCGGCTTGTCCTTCTCGCGCAGGATGCGCAGTATCTGCAACGCTGCCAGAAGGCCGTCGCCAGTGGTGGAGAATTTGCGGAAAATAAGGTGTCCGGACTGCTCGCCGCCGAACATAACCCCTTCCCTGCGCATCATCTCCATGACGTAGCGGTCGCCCACCTTGCTACGGAGGAGCTTTCCGCCATTTTCCTGCATGAAGACCTCGAGGGCCAGATTGCTCATGGCAGTTGCCACTATGGCATTGCCTGGCAGCTCGCCCCTGTCCAGAAGGTCCTTTGCGCACATGGCCATGAGCTGGTCGCCATCGAGGATGGTGCCGTGCTCGTCTGCCATGATGAGGCGGTCTGCGTCGCCGTCCAGGGCAATGCCCACGTCCGCGCGCACTTCCTTTACCTTGGCTGCCATGGTCTCGGGATGCAGGGCACCCACGTGATCGTTGATGTTGAGGCCGTTGGGAGATGTGCCTACGCGCACAACCTCGGCTCCGAGTTCCTCAAGGGCCAGGGGAGCCACCTTGTAGCTTGCACCGTTTGCGCAGTCCACCACGATGCGCAGGCCGCTCAGCGTCATGCCTGCAGGGAAGCAGCTTTTCGTGTAGACAATGTAGCGGCCGCCAGCGTCCTCAATCTTGGAGGCCCTGCCCACCCTGTCGGAAGGCGGATAGGGCCAGCGGTAGTCCGCGTCCAGGACCATGGCGGAGATGGCGTCCTCCTGATCGTCGGGCAGCTTGAAGCCCTCCTCGTCAAAGAACTTTATACCGTTGTCCATGTACGGATTGTGGGACGCGGAAATGACCACGCCGAAATCCGCGCGCATGCTCCTGGTCAGAAAGGAGATGGCCGGGGTCGGCAAAGGGCCTGTCATGATGACCTTCATGCCGGCTGCGCACAGGCCGGCAGTGAGGGCGGATTCGAACATGTAGCCGGAAAGCCTCGTGTCCTTGCCTATAACCACCTTGTGCTGGCAGTCGCCCTTTCGCTTGAAGAACATGCCTGCGGCAAGCCCCAGGCGCAGGGCCACGTCCACGGTCATGGGCCAGGTGTTCGCACGGCCGCGAAGGCCGTCAGTGCCAAAAAAACGATCCGACATCACTTGTCTCCAAAATGCCGTTTGTGCCAGGACCCGGCAGGATCCTGGCACAGGCAAAAAAACGCTTGTGGCCTAGCCCCTGGCCTTCTGCTCCACTGCAGCGCGGATAAAGTCCCTGAAGAGCGGATGGGGCTGCATGGGCCTGGACTTGAACTCGGGATGGAACTGGCAGCCGAGGAACCAGGGATGATCCTTCAACTCCACGATTTCCACCAGACTGTCGTCCGGGGAAACACCGCTGTAGACAAGACCCTTTTCCGCCAGGACATCCTTGAAGGCGTTGTTGAACTCGTAGCGGTGGCGGTGACGCTCGTGCACAAGGTCCGTACCGTAGGCTTCCGCAGCCCTGGTGTCGGGAGCGATCTTGCAGGGGTAGGCGCCAAGGCGCATGGTGCCGCCCTTGTCGCTTGTCTCGTTGCGGCGCTCCACGTTCTTGGTGTGCACATCGTACCATTCGGTCATGAGATAGATGACCTTGTTGGCGCTGTTCTTGTTGAATTCCTCGCTGTTGGCGTCCTCAAGGCCTGCCACGTGGCGGGCGAACTCAATGACTGCGCACTGCATGCCAAGGCAGATGCCAAAGAAGGGAATCTTGTTCTCTCTCGCATAGCGGATGGCGTTCACCTTGCCTTCCACGCCGCGGTAGCCGAAGCCGCCGGGCACAAGAATGCCGTCCACGCCTGCAAGCAGGGTGGCTGCAGATTTCTCGTCGATCTGCTCGCTGTTCACGTAGCGCAGGTTCACTGCCACGCGGTTGGCAACGCCACCGTGCATGAGAGCCTCGTGCAGGCTCTTGTAGGCCTCCTTCAGATCCACGTACTTGCCCACAATGGCAATGGTCACCTCGCCCTTGGGGTGGGCAAAGTTGTAGACCATCTCCCGCCAGGGCTCGAGATGGGCGTTCCTGGCAGGCAGGCGCATCATGATGGCCACCTTCTGGTCAAAGCCCTCCTCGAAGAAGGACAGGGGCAGTTCGTAGATGTTGCCAACGTCAATGGAACAGAAGACAGCGTCCGGATCCACGTTGCAGAAGAGTGCGATCTTCTTGCGCAGATCCTCGGGCATGACCTGCTCGCAGCGGCAGAGTATGATGTCCGGCTGGATGCCGATGGAGAGAAGCTCCTTTACACTGTGCTGGGTGGGTTTGGTCTTGAACTCCCCTGCTGCGCGCAGATAGGGCACAAGTGTCAGATGGATGTTGAGGCAATTGTCCCTGCCAAGATCGGAGCGCAGCTGACGTATGGCCTCAAGGAAGGGCAGACCCTCGATGTCGCCCACAGTGCCGCCGATCTCGATGATGGCAACGTCCGGCGCGTCCTCACCCTCGCCAAGGGCCAGCACAAAGCGCTTGATCTCGTCCGTGATGTGGGGGATGACCTGCACTGTGCCGCCGAGATAGTCGCCCCTGCGCTCCTTGGCGATGACGTTGTTGTAGATGGCGCCCGAGGTGGTGTTGTTCTTGTGGGACAGGGAAATGTTGAGATAGCGCTCGTAGTGACCGAGGTCGAGATCGGTTTCTGCGCCGTCGTCGGTCACGAAGACCTCGCCGTGCTGGAAGGGGTTCATGGTGCCCGGGTCCACATTGATATATGGATCCAGCTTCTGGATGGTGACCGAAATGTTGCGGGCCTTGAGCAGGGCCCCGAGGGAAGCCGCAGCAAGCCCCTTGCCCAGTGAGGACAACACGCCGCCTGTCACAAAGATAAATTTGGTTTTCAAAACTCCTCCCGCGCTGCGTTGGCAGCCCTGGCTGTATGGCAGGAAAGGGACCTGCTCTCTAAGGTGCAAAACTCTCCAAAAAAAATGCGCAACAAAACGAAAAAAAACGCAAGAAAACGCAAAAAAAGACAGATCCTCCGGCCCCTTTCGAGGATCCGCTTGGGGATATGCAAGGGGCGCAGGAACCGGAAAAACTCGCAACGCGCCTCCTTATAGCCGAAAAGACAGGATTGTGCCAGATTGACGAGCGGCAAGGCAATGTGTAACTTAAGGACCCATTTCAGCTAAGGAGCTTCTCATATGGGCAGAGTCAACACCCTCGTTATCCAGGGCTACGGCACCAACTCCCAGGAGGAAACGGCCTACGCGGCCCGTCAGGCCGGAGCAGACAAGGCGGACATCGTCTTCTTCTCGGACATTGCACAAGGGCGCGTCATCCTGGACGAGTACGACTTTCTCATCTTCCCGGGCGGATTTCTGGACGGGGACGATCTCGGCGCTGCCCAGGCAGCGAGCATGCGCTGGCGCTACATGCGCGACTGCACAGGCACACGCCTCTACGACAGGCTGGAAAAGTTCTACCGTGACGGCAGACTCATCCTGGGCATATGCAACGGCTTCCAGCTTCTGGTGAAGCTTGGCCTTCTGCCTGGCTTTGACGGAGATTTCACCCGCCAGGTCTCCCTTGGGCACAACGAAAGCATGCGCTACGAGGATCGCTGGGTTACGCTGGCGCCCAACCCCAAGAGTCCCTGCGTGTTCACGAAAAACCTGCCGCTCATGCGCATGCCCGTGCGCCACGGCGAAGGTCGCCTTGTGCCTGCCTCGCAGGATGTTCTGGACAGGCTTTTGCGCGAGGAACTCATTCCCCTGCGCTACGCCAACCCCGCGACCGGCGAGCCCACGAACGAGTATCCCTACAATCCCAACGGCTCTGCGGACAATGCCGCGGCCCTCACGGATCCCACAGGCTGCGTGATGGGCCTCATGCCCCACCCCGAGGCCTTCAACCACGTGACCAACCATCCCGGCTGGACGCGCGAGGAAGTGGACGCCCCTGGCACCATGCTCTTTTTGAACGCTGTCCAGCATCTGCGCGGACTCTAGGCCGCAGGACAATTCCCGGAGATTTGCGCCATGCAGGTTGCAGACATTGTTTGCGCCATCGAGAAGATTGCGCCCCTCAAGGGTGCCGCGTCCTGGGACAAGTCCGGGTTGCAGGTTGCCTGCAGGCACACCGAGGTCAGGCGCCTTGCTGTGGCCCTCGACCCTGTGCCAGCCACAATCGAAAGGGCCCTTGACGAGGGCGCGGACTTCATTCTGACCCACCACCCGCTCTCGCTCTCGCCCCATCTTCCGAACAGGCTCGACAACTACCACACAGTGCTTTCCCTGCTCTTTCGGGCGGACGCCGGGCTCTACGCTGCCCACACCTCGCTCGACGTGCAGCCGGACGGCCCTGTGGGCTGGCTTGCAAGGCACTTGTGCCTGCGCCACCCTGTCCTTCTGGAGGAGACAGGGGAAGGCATTGGCTTTGGCCTTGCAGGGGATCTGCCTGCCCCAAAAAGCCTTGCGGAACTGGTCGCTGCCCTGTCCCAAAGGGTGGACATGTCCCTTGCGGTCACGGCTGGCAATGTTCCGGAAAAAATCGCCCGCGTTGCCTACTGTACTGGCTCGGGGGCCTCGCTCATGGAAGAGGCAGAGAAAAGCGGTGCGGATCTCTACATCACGGGCGATGTCAAATACCACGCGGCTCTCGACGCGCGCATAGCCATTCTCGACGTGGGCCACCACAGTCTCGAGGAGGAGATGATGCGCGAGATGGCGCAGCGCCTTGGAACGATTTTTGACATCGAAACCTTCTTCGTGCCCTCGCATTCGCCCTTCGCGAGCGCTGTGACAAGATAGGCCAAGACAGGCTTGCACGCTTAAACCAACTTTTTGCTCACAAAGGCTTTTGCCTCACCCATATTCGGACACCCAAATACATATATCAGGATACACAGGAATGGATCAGATCATGGAAAACAGGGAAGCAGATCAGCAGCACCAACTCTACCTTCGCAGAATCAAGAGCCTGAAGGAGCTGCAGAAGATCGACGACAGGATCTACGAAAAGAGGCAGCAGCTCGAGATCGAGCCCAGGGAACTGGAGGAGAAGGAAGCCGAGCTTGCCCAGAAGCAGCAGGACATCGAAAGATATCAGGACAGAATTAACCATCTGCGCGAACAGGAAGCCATGCTGCGCAGGAACATGGAAGAGGAAAGCGAGCGTTTGCGCAAGAGCAAGGACAAGCTCATGGACACGCAAAACGAGCGCGAGTACAACGCCGTGACCAGGGAAATCGATACCATCGAAAAGATGGCACAGCCCCGCGAAGTGGAGCGCGTGACCCTGCTCGACGAGCAGCGTCGCATCGAATCCATCATTGAGGAGAAGGAGCCAGACTATCTGGCCCTGAAGGCAGAGGTTGAGGAAAAGCGCCAGTCCCTGTCCGAGAAGATGGCTGTTCTGGAAAAGGATCTTGCCCTGGACGAGGCCGAGCGCGAGGAAAAGTGCAAGGATGTGCCCGACCCCATCCTTGAGCGCTACGAATTCATCCGCGGCCGCCTCGAACACCCTGTCATTGTCTCCCTCACGGAGGCCGTGTGCCCGAGCTGCCACATTGCCCTGCCGCCCCAGACCTTCAACGAACTTCTGCGCGGCATAGACATCAAGAACTGCCCCTCCTGCCAGCGCATCATTGTCTGGCGCGATCACTACATCGCAGACGATCCCGAGGCACAGGCAGCAGCTGCCAGGGAACAGGAGAACGGCAGGCACACCACGAGAAAGCCTTCCATGGGCCGCTCTGCAGCTCTGGACAAGGGAGACTACAAGGAAGAGCGCGAGGACGTGTCCTTCGTGTCCTCTGCGGACGTCCTTGACGACGAGCTGCACCACATGGGCGACATCGAATCCACCCTGGACAGCATGAGCACCATGGCCAATGTGTCCGATCTGACGGATATGACCGAAATGACCGGTCTGGACGGCCTTTCCGACGAAACCGAGGAAAACGAGCCCGAGAAGTAAAGCCACACTTTTTCCTGGCCCGGGGACATTCCACCCCGGGCCAGTGCACATCAGGCGGAGTGGGACGGATCGTCGCTTGGGGGAGACCCCGAGAGGAAAGTCCGGGCTCCACAGGGCAGGACGCCGGGTAACACCCGGGAGGGGCGACCCTCTGACAGCGCCACAGAAAGCAAACCGCCCAGGTATTGGGTAAGGGTGAAACGGTGGTGTAAGAGACCACCAGATCCGGCAGCAATGCCGGATGCTCGGCATACCACGTCCGGAGCAAGACCAAATAGGGGAGGCGGCTTGCCCGGCCACATGTCTCCCGGGTCGGTTGCTAGAGGGCACAGGCGACTGTGTCTCCAGAGGAATGACGGTCCCGCGATCCCTGACGGATCGTACGACAAAACCCGGCTTACAGTTCCGCTCCGCCCATTTTTTCAGACAGACAACACCCCGGAAAGGGAGAGCAGGATGGACACAAGGCAAGAGACTGTACAAAACGTGGAGGCACCCTGGCTTGTCCTGCTTGCCGCGGGAAAGGGAACGCGCCTTGCCGCACAGACAAGGGGGCTTCCGAAACAGTTTCTGACCTACAGGGAACGCCCGCTCTACTGGCAAAGTGTTCGCACGAGCGTTGCCTCGGGAACAATCGCGGGTGTGGTCCTGGTTTTTCCAAAGGATGCCTTCGAGGAGAACAGGGAGCTTGCCCTTGGCTTTGCCCAAGGTGACGGGATCAACCTTCCCCTGCTCTTTGCCAGGGGGGGAGCAAGGCGACAGGATAGCGTGCTGGCTGGCCTTGAACTCGTTCCCAAAAGTGCGACCCACGTTCTTGTGCACGATGCGGCACGTCCCTTCTTTTCCACAAACCTTGTACATGCCCTGTGCGAAAAATTGCGCGAGGGAGCCATTGCCGTCATCCCCGGACTTGCGGTCAAGGACACCATAAAGCAGGTGGACGGTTGCGGCATGGTTCTTGCGACACCGGACAGATCTGCCTTGCGCGCAGTGCAAACCCCCCAGGGATTCGACAGAAGGCTTCTTTGGGAAGCCCATCATGCCCTCAACACCCAATCCAATACGGTGACAGACGACGCGAGCCTCATGGAGGCTGCAGGCCACAAGGTATGGATAGTCGAAGGGGAGGAGGCGAATTTGAAGATAACCACTGCGGACGATCTGAAGACCCTGGAGAAAACTGTTCCCTGCACGGGCTTTGGCTACGACGTGCACCGCTACGGTGGCGAGCGTCCCCTGGTTCTTGGCGGTATAGCCATCCCCTCGCCCTATACCATTGCCGCCCACTCGGATGGCGATGTTCTTTTGCATGCCCTCATGGACGCCCTGCTTGGCATGATAGGCAAGGGAGACATAGGGGAGCTTTTCCCGGACTCGGATCCGGCCTTTGACGGAGCAAGCTCCGTAGAGCTTCTCAAGACTGTGCTGGGCCTTGTGCACGAGGCTGGCGTGACACTCACCCACGCGGACGTAACGGTCATTGCCCAAAAGCCGCGCCTTGGGGCCTACAAGAAGAGCATACGGGAAAATCTGGCTTCCCTGCTTGGCCTTGACATAGCCCATGTCAACGTGAAGGCCACGACAGAAGAGGGCCTGGGCTTTACAGGCGAGCTTTTGGGCATCAAGGCCTGTGCTGTGGTCGCAGGTCTTTCCGGCGAATAGGATGCGACACCTTCTGCTCTTTGCCCTTGCGAGCGCCCTGGGAGGCCTTGCACGCTACGGCTTTTCGGCTCTCGTGTCCGCCCTTGTCAAAAGCGCCTTTCCCTGGGGCATCTTTCTCACCAACATTCTTGGCTGTTTTCTGTTTGGTACCATCTGGGGCATGGCTAGCGTGCACAGGCTTTTTTCGGACGCCACGCGCGTTGTGATTCTGACAGGCTTTATGGGATCCTTCACCACCTTCTCGACCTTTGTCTTCGATTCCAACGCGCTCCTTGAAAGCAGGGCCTGGCTTGCCCTGGCCCTCAATGTGGCGGGCCAGGTCATTATCGGCATAATAGCCCTGCAGCTCGGCATGCGCTTCTCCGGACTGATAGCAAAATTCTTTGGCTGACATGCCAGAAAAGCACTTTGTACCGTAGCCCCCGCATCAACGGGGGCTTTTTTTTGCGGCACAAAAAAAGCCCCGCGAAGACTTTGCAAACGCGGGGCAGCAATTTCTTGAAGCAAGGCTATTTCATGCCCTTGGTTCGCTTCCAGGACAAAAAGCCCTCGCCGAGCTCTTCGGATCCTGGGCGCCAGCAGTGCCTCTTGCCACCGGTCTTGACGCAAATTTCTCTTGTGGGATGCCCGGCAAAATAGGGAACGCGCAGCACGTAGGCCTCGTTGGCGCCCATTTCGCGCACAACACTGGGTTCCTTCGGCTGGATGACTTCCCTGCCATCGTAGCTGAGCTCGTACACCTCGACCACAGCGTCGTGACCCAGTGGCAGGATGGCAAAGGAGTCTTCGCCGGGGTAGGCGCCGTCCACCTCGCCCACAAAATTCACAAGCCCCAGGGAAAGCCGCATGGCCGGAAGCTCGCTCTCCTTCACAAGATGGCGCACAAGGGCCACCGAGGGCACAAATCCCTTGAGGGCACTCTCCCCTGCTGCAGGAGCAGCTTTCGCGTCAGCCTGGGCTGTTTCGGACTGGAGCTGATTCTGTGTATGGCCCTGTGACTGGATCGGAGCATTGTCGACGACAACAGGGCTCACGGTTTCGGCAACGTCAGTCCCAGAACCAGCGACAGCTGCCGAAGTCCCGGCGTTCGCGGAACTGGTTGTGGCCGGTTCCGCTGATGCTGGTGCAGTCTTTTCAGCTCCGTCTGGCGGCTGTACCGTGCCGATAGTGACAGCGCCCTCGCTCGAAGCGGCCTGGGCGGCGTAAATGGTGGCTGCCGGCAGCGTGACCAGCGACCCCATAAGCAGCATGGACAAGAATGTGCAACGCAAGCTGTACACGGTGGTTCCTCCCTTTGACCGTTTCATAGCACAGCTTTTTCCCAATGACAAAATATTTCCCTGCCCGAAAATTGCGCACAGGACAGATGGAATCTTTGCCTCACACAGACAAATTTCCTGTTCGTGCCTCTTGACCTTAGACCAATTGGTCTTTAATGAATGAATATTCATTCACATCAAGGAGGGAGCGCATGGAGCGCAGCGCGCAAAAATCCGCCACCAGGGAGCGACTGCTTGTTGCCGCCGCAGGCTGCTTTGCCAAAAAGGGCTACGCCAGCTGCACTGTGGCGGACATAGCCAGGGCCGCCGGTCTTGCCCAGGGAGCCATGTATGTGCACTTCAAGAACAAGGAAGAACTCTTCATGGAGATGATTGCCCGCGAGCACGCGCAGGGAGCCCAAAAGGCCAGGCAGGCGCTGGATACATCAGGGCACCTGGCCGGCATCCTTGCCATCATGGAGAGCTGTGTGCGCGATGTGGGCTACCCCGTGGATCACGGGCTTTGGACCGAAATCCTGGCCGTGGCTGCCAGGGACGAGCGGGTGCGCGCTTCCTTCAGGCAAAGCGACAGGCTCATGCGCGAGGTCTTTGCCCGCCTGCTCGCGTCAGCTGCCGAGGCTGGCGAAATCGATCCCGACCTTGATTTCGAAGCCGTGTCCTGTTGGCTCTATGCCCTTGTGGACGGGCTCATTGCAAGGACTGCCATCGATCCCGACTTTGATATGGAAAGGCACAGCGCGCTTTTCAGACGCCTTGTGCGCCAGGCCCTGCAACCTGTTCGGGACTAGCAGGACTTGCCTTTCCCAAAAAAAACTTTCGACAGCCTCCGGGGACAATTCCTGGGCCCAAATTTCAGGAGAATATCATGACAAGACCCAAAACCGTGCGCCTTCTTTTTCCACAGTGGCAGGGCGGCTACGACGAGACCCCCTACCCTGGCCAGATCTACGCCTTCGGCTCGCACCTCATGTCCTTTCTTGCCCCCCAAAACGACGATCCCGTCATCGAGGTTCCCGTGCCGGCCTGGCACGAGGGCATTGAGGCACCCAAGGAGGGAGGCGTCTTCTACCGCTCTGTCATCATGAAGCAGATAGAAGCTGCCACAGCCATTCTCGAGGAGAGGCAGCCAGAGCGCGTCATTACCTTTGGCGGAGACTGCCTTGTGAGTCAGGCGCCCTTTGCCTACCTTGCAAAACGCTATGGAGACAACCTTGGTGTCCTGTGGATTGATGCCCATCCGGACATCACGACACCCGCAGACTTCGATCACTCCCACGCCATGGTTCTCGGCAACCTTCTTGGCGGCGGCGAGCCTGCCATGGCGGGAATGGTGGAGAGAAAACTTCTTCCCTCCCAGGTCCTCTATGCCGGCGTAGACAACGTCTTCTCCCACGAACGCAAGACCATGGACGAGATGGGACTATGCGCCATCCCGAGTGCGTCCGTCAAAAAGGACAGCACTGATGTGCTTGACTGGATCGAGCGCAACCACTTTGAGCACATTGCCATCCATCTGGATCTCGATGTGCTCGATCCCGCCTTCTTCAAATCCCTGCTCTTCACCAATCCGGACGTACCCAACCCCATAGAGTCCGAGCACGGCAAGCTGAGACTCTCCCACGTGGCGCGCCTTCTGGCAGACGTGGAAAAGGCGGCAAACGTCGTAGGCATGAGTTTTGCCGAATACATGCCCTGGGACGCACTCAATCTCAAAAAGATGCTCGCTGGCCTCAAATTCATGCGCTAGGCATGGCTCGCACGATCAAAAAAAGGGGGCAGTTTCCCTGTCCCCCAAAACAAAAGCCTTTCCTGTGTATCAGGAGCCCTGCCCGTCCAGAGCCTCCAGCGCCATGGCTGCAGCGGCCTGTTCGGCCTTCTTGCAGCTTGTCCCCTCTGCCGTGAAGCAGCGCCCATCGGGCAGGCGCACCTCCATGGTGAAAAGTCGCGCGTGGCTCGGGCCTGTCACGGAAACTTGCGAATACACAGGCCTGTCCCCGGCAAAGAGATGCTGCACGCGTTCCTGCAGGCAGGTCTTGTGGTCCTGCTCCTTCTTGCCCTCGTGCGGATCCTCTGGCCAGATCCTGCTGAAGACAGTGGCTACCGAGTGCTGTGCTGCCGCATATCCCCCGTCCTCGTAGACGGCTGCAAGGACTGCCTCGAAAACGTCGCTCAAAACGCTGTCTCGCTTGCGTCCTCCCTGGCTCTCCTCGCCCCTGCCAAGGAAAAGCATCTTGTCCAGACCAATCTCCCTTGCCCTGCAGGCAAAGCTTGTGGTGTTCACAAGGCTTGAGCGAAGTCTGGTCAGATCCCCTTCCCTGGTATTGGGAAAGCGCTTGTACAGTTCCCAGGACACGCACAGCTCAAGTACCGCGTCGCCAAGAAACTCCTGCCTCTCGTTGTGGGCGGATTCGAGGCCGTATTCGTTGGCGTAGGAGGAGTGCGTGAGAGCCCGCAGCAAAAGACCCCTGTTGACAAAATGGTAGTCCAGGGTCTTTTCCAGTTTGAGAACGTCGTCTTCATTGAGTTGGCAGGGGGATGTTTTCATACAGATTCCGGGAAAAATTTTGGCAGGGACAGGGTCTTGTTCCAAGGCTAGGCTTCACCATACCCTATTTGGGCGCAAAAGCAAGACGCGTTGGCGTTTTTCATGCGTTGCCAACTCTTCCCGAAATTTCCCTTCTCAAAGGTTCCCTTTGGCATGCCCCCAGGCCGAAGGGAACTTTTTTTTGCTTGACAAGGACGGCTGCTTGCTACTAGGCATCTTCTTCCCTGCAGCCCCCTTTGGCCGCAGCCAATCTTTTATGCTACCCATTTATGCCACCCATGGGGCGTGTCCCCAATATCCATACAAGGAGAGAAAAATGGCAGCCTTTGACATCAAGATGGTCAAGCTTGTTTCCGGCGAGATTGTTCTCGGCAAGTACAATGCCGAAAAGGACATGCTCGAAAATGTCGTGCAGCTGCAGAACGTGCCCACCCAGCAGGGCATGCAGATGCTGCTTGCTCCCTACGGCTTTCCCTTCGAGAACACCTTCGACGCCTGCATCGAGGGTCGCTTCATCCTCTACCGCTTTGCCGAGACAGCCAAGGAGCTGCAGGACAAGTACATCGAGGTGACCACCAACCTCTCCGTGAGCTCCAACCTCGGAAAGATCCACTTCGGCGGATCCACCACCTCCGGTTCCGGACTCATCCACTAGGCAAAAAGACAGTCTGAGGGGCCTTCTGCCCCTTTTTTTTTCCTAAGCAGACAAGGACAACCCCTCTGCCCCTATGCGCGAACTTCTTCCCCTCCTGACACAGCCAAGCCGCTATCTCGGCATCGAACAGGGCTCGGTCCACAAGGATCCGGCCACTGTCAGCCTGCGCTGTGCGCTCTGCTTTCCGGATCTTTACGAGGTGGGCATGTCCCACCTAGGCCAGAAGATTCTCTACGGCATCGTCAACGACCACCCCTCCTGGTGGGCCGAGAGGGTCTACGAGCCGGACGCGGCAGCCTGCCAAATCCTGCGCGATACAGGAACCCTTCTCGCGACCCTGGAGTCCGACACGCCCCTGGCGGAAATGGACTTTATCGGTTTTTCCATCACCCACGAGCTGTGCTATACGGACGTGCTCAACATCCTGGATCTTGGCGGCATTCCCCTGCGTACCAAGGATCGCCCAGAGGATCTTGGCGCCTGTCCGCTCGTGAGCGCAGGCGGCGGTGCTGCCTTGAGCGCAGAGCCCATGGCACCCTTCCTGGACTGCGTGGTCCTTGGCGACGGGGAGGAGACGCTGGTCGAGCTGCTCGAAGCCCTTGAGAAGGCCAGGGAGAAGGGCACGCCCCGCTCTGTCTTTTTGCGCGAGGTCTGTCACATCCCCGGCGTCTACGTGCCCTCGCTCTTCAGTGAAACAGAAGACGGCAGGCTTGTTGCGCAGGACAAGGACATACCCACGCCAAGGCGTCGCATCGTGGCAGACCTTGAGAAAACCTTTTCCCCCACAAGCCAGGTTGTGCCGCTGGCAACCGTGCACAACCGTCTTTCATTGGAAATAGCCAGGGGCTGCACCAGGGGATGTCGCTTCTGCAACGCGGGCTTTGTCTACAGGCCCTCCCGCGAGCGTTCGGTAGAGACAGTGAGCGGCATCTTGTCCGACTGTCTCAAAAACACGGGCTTTGACGAGATAAGCTTTCTTGCCTTGAGCGCCGGCGACTACTCGGCCCTGAAGCACCTGTGCCTTGATACCCTGGATCGCTGCGCAAAAGAGCAGATCGCCCTCTCCCTGCCTTCCCTGCGCGTGGGCTCCATTGACGACGACATCATGGACAGGATGTCCAGACTGCGGCGCACGGGTGTTACCCTGGCTCCTGAAGCAGGCAGCCAGCGGCTTCGCGACGTCATCAACAAGGGTGTGACAGAGGAGCAGCTCATCACCCACGTGCAAAAGCTCATTGAGTACGGCTGGCGCCAGGTCAAGCTCTACTTCATGATAGGCCTTCCCACGGAAACAGACGAGGATCTTCTGGCCATTGTGGATCTGTGCCGCAAGGTGCGCTACGCGGGCGGCCCGGGTGCTCCAAAGCTCGCTGTCACGGCAGCACTCTCGCCCTTTGTGCCAAAGCCCTTCACGCCCTTCCAGTGGGAGGATCAGATCTCGCTTGCCGAGATAGACAGGCGCGTGCACATTGTCCTTTCGGAATTCAAGAAGATCCGCGGCCTCACCCTGCGCTGGCACGAACCCAAGGTGAGCCATCTCGAAGGCATACTCTCCCGCGCAGGCCGCGAGATGGCGGACGTGGTGGAATCTGCCTTCAGAAAGGGCGCCATCCTCACTGGCTGGAAGGAGCACTTCCGCCTTGAGCCCTGGCTTTGTGCCCTTGCGGAACAGGGTCTTGATCCCGAACGCTGCACGAAAGGACAGGCGCCTGGATCTCCCCTCCCCTGGTCCCACATCGAGGCAGGCGTCACAGAGGAATTTCTTTTGCGCGAGCTTGAGAAGGCCAAAAACGCGAAGGTCACCGCGGACTGTCGCTACAACCCTTGCAGCATGTGCGGGGCCTGCGACAAGGGCAAGCGCCAAAGCGGGCTTGCCAGAACCGAGGGGCAGGAGGTGAAAAACCGCCTTGTCTATTCCGAGCGCGACCAGGTGCCCAACAATCCTGCGCGCGACGAGAATGGACGCCTCATACTGCGCGATATCAAGCCGGAGCCCCCGAAGCTGGACCCGTCCCTTGTGGTGCGGGCCGTGAGCCTGCGCGTGTGGCACACAAAGCTCCAGAACTCCGCCTTCCTCTCCCAGCTCGAACTGCAGGCTGTCCTTGACCGGGCTTTACGCAGGGCGGACATTCCCATGGCCTTTTCCCAGGGCTTTCATCCGCTGCCCCTCATAAGCTTTGGCAGGGCCCTGCCCGTCGGCATGGAAAGCATGTGCGAATGGTTTTCCGTCACCTTGCGGGAGCGCATGGACGAGAAGGACTTTTGCGCACGCATGAACGCCTGTCTTCCCAGAGGCATGAATGTCTGGAAGGTGGAGGAAGTGGCCTTCAGGGACAAGGCAAAGATCGCCCTGGAAGAGGAATTTTCCGTCCGTGTCCTGGAACTGGATCCCGAAAAGGTGGCAAAGGCCTTTTCCGACTTCATGGCAAGGGAGAGTTTCCCCTTTGCCCGCGAGACAAAGAAGGGCGAAAGGGTCACGGATGTGCGCAGACTTGTCACAAGTGTCGAGACCCTGGCAGGGGAAACGAGCCTGCGCTGCTCATGGAAGGACGAGTACCTCTCCCCCTTCCACATCTGCCAGGCAGTTCTTGGTCCCCTTGTGGACACAAAACCCCTGACCCATCTTCTGCGCATTGTGAAAAAGGCCCAGTACCTCTAGGGCCAGGAGCACGCGTCCGGCACCCGGATGCTGACAAAAGCCGCCACGGCAAAGGACTATTTTCCAATGGATATTATGACCTTCCTCACCAGCCCAGCCCCTTCGGACAACAGGGATGCG
The DNA here is from genome assembly GCF_002159665.1 of Desulfovibrio sp. An276. Taxonomy (GTDB): domain Bacteria; phylum Desulfobacterota; class Desulfovibrionia; order Desulfovibrionales; family Desulfovibrionaceae; genus Desulfovibrio; species Desulfovibrio faecigallinarum. The sequence goes on along the minus strand of NZ_NFJC01000018.1, from coordinate 12,424 downwards.
GACGAATTTTCCCAGAGCCTGCAGACCATGCCCACGGAAGAGATCCTCAACGTGTGGGCAAGCTCCCAGGCCCTGTCCATGACCCTGCAGAAGACCTTTCTGCCTGCGGCAAAGCTCCACTCCGCGACCGAGGATCTGATCATCCTGGAACTTGTGCGCCGCCAGCTTCAGGGGAGTCAGCACAAGCCCCGTCCTGTGGCTGCCATGGAGCGCGATGCCCTGGCAGACAAGCCCAGGGAACTTCAGCGCACGGAACGGTAGCCTCCGGGAACACCCCTGGGGCTCAGGACCAGCTGCCAGAGCTGTATGTCCCTTGTCCTGAAGGCTGCTGCACAGCTCAAGAGGTAGTAGCGATACATGCGCCGTACCTCTTCCTCGCAGGCAAAGCTCCCTTCGGCAAGGCCCTTCTCGAAGCGCTCGTACCAGGCCATGAGGGTCTTGTCGTAGTCCGCACCAAAGTTTTCCCAATCCTCCAGCACAAAGGTTCCCTCTATGGCTCTTGTGACAGACACCGGCGAGGGCAGCATGCCGTTTGGAAAAATATATTTGTCAAACCAGGGATCCACACCAGCCTTCTGGTGATTGGCCCCTATGGTGTGCAAAAGGAAAAGGCCCGTGTCCTCCAGAAGGTCATGGGCTTTTTGCATGTAGGTTGCGTAGTTTCTTGCGCCCACGTGCTCGAACATGCCCACTGAGACTATGCGGTCGAACCTGCCTGTCAGGTTCCGGTAGTCGTCGCAAATCCACCGTACCCTGCCCTGCGTATCCTTTTCCTTTGCGTAGCGTATCTGCTCGCTGGCAATGCTTATGCCCGTCACCTCCACCTCAAAGTGCGAGCTTATGTAACGGGCAAGGCCGCCCCAGCCACAGCCAATGTCCAGCACGCGCATGCCCCTTTCAAGATGCAGCTTGCGACAAATGAGGTCCATCTTGGCTTCCTGGGCCTCGTCGAGGGTGCGCGCGTTTTTCCAGTAGCCACAGCTGTAGTTCATGGTAGGGCCAAGCATGCTGGCAAAGAGCGCGTTGTCCATATTGTAGTGCTTTCTTGCCACCTCCACGGACCTTGTCTTCGACTGCATGTTGAAGACGTGCTGGCGCAGGGCAATGAAGAGCACAGGCAGGGAATGCGAGAGCCTGCGCTCGATATGCGCACGGATGGCCTTGCAGAACATGACGTCCAGAGCCTCGCAGTCCCACCAGCCTTCCATGTAGGCCTCGCCTGCGCCCAGAGTGCCGTCGCGGATCACCCTGTCGAACAAATCCTCGTTGTTGACAACCAGATCCCAGGGGCGTGTGCCGTTGACACGGATGTCAGCTTCTTCCAGTGCCCTGACAAGCAGATCTCTTGATTTGTGCATGTTTTTCCTCCCTGATACCTCAGATCCTTCGGCGGGGAAAAACAGGAAAACAAGCATTTTCCTGCGAAAAAAAAGGAGTGGAGCAGGCTCAAGCGCGAACATTCTGCAGCAGGTCTTTGTACTCATGCGCCGAACAGGATGGCTCTTGCCCCATACTAGATCCTGTGCAGGCCGTGTCAAGTGACAACTACTGAGTATCATTTTATATTTTCTGTAAGAAAAGCTCCTTTTTCCGGATGGATGCACATGGAGTATGGCAAAGCCTGCAAAATTGTCCGCAACTGTGCATCCCCTGGTTCCTTGTGCATATGTCGCTCTTCCGTTACCAGTGAGAAGGGCATGACAGACTCAGATACTGTCCTGCATGTCACGCAGCCTCCTCTCGCGCCAGATACAGCCTCTTGAGGACGAGCCTCTCACAAATTTTTATAAAAAAAAAGAACATTAACAACAATAACTTGCGTATTTTCTTTGCCTGATTGTCCAGATTTTGTAAAAAAAAGCTTGACGGACACGCCCTGAAACTATATGTTCTCTTTGTTCACGGGCCATTAGCTCAATTGGTAGAGCAGTTGACTCTTAATCAATTGGTTTGGAGTTCGAGTCTCCGATGGCCCACCATTCGAAAGCAATGCCCCTGCGTTTTTCGCGGGGGCTTTTTCTTTGCCCGCAAGGTGACAGGGAAAGGCAAGTCGGGTATGCTTGAGGGCACGTAAAAACAGTCTGGATATTTCTGTTTTCGCAAATCCCAACGCAGGCTTCTCACACAAAAACCGACTGCCGCCCGGGTTCGCCCGGGGAAGGGATTGCCACATGAGTTTTAGTACAGTCCACATATACCGCATATCCGGGAGGCAGCTCCCGCTTCTCCTTGCCTTTTTCTTCACCTTCCTTTCATTCCTTCTTTCCTCCTGCCCTGCCCTTTCTGCCCAGCCCAACGTCCATGCCCGCTTCTCCTTCGGAACGGACAAGGACGGCATTGTGGCTGCCCTTGGCATGAAAATCCCCCAGGGGACCCACGCCTACGCCAACGATCCGGGAGATGTGGGACGCCCGGCACAGCTCACCCTCATCCTCGACGAGGCGGGCGCAAGCGATGGCCCCCTGCCGGTCTACTACCCCAAGGGTGCCATACAGCGCGACTTCTTCGACAAGAACGCCAGCATCAACGTCTACGAGGGCGAGGTCTACTTCTTTGTCCCCTTGCCAAAAGAAAGCGCAGGCAAGCGCTTTTCCGCTTCCTTGAGCCTTCTTCTGTGTTCTTCCACCAGCTGCACACCCCTGGATCTGACGCTCAAGGGCAGGGTTCCCAAAAAACCCAGTTCTGCCGGCAAAGAGCCCTGGTTTGCCAGATGGCAGAAGCTTGCCCGCGAGGGAGCCCCAGTGGCCTCCGATCCCGGCATGGGCCAGTTTTCCATGGACATGGGGAGCATGGAAACCATGGGAACCATGGCGTCCGGAAGTGGCGTGACCCTTGTTGATCCGTCCACTCTCCCCCAGGCGGACGCGCAAGCAGCAAATCTTTCCGGACAAACCGAAGAAATGCGGGAAGCACCCCTGCCAGCCCCGGCAGGCTTCGACTTCGAGATAGAGCCTGTCTTTGCGGACACAAGCGTCGAGATTTACGGCCTTGGCAAGGCTCTTTTGCTCGGCATCCTGGCAGGCCTTCTGCTCAACGCCATGCCCTGTGTGCTGCCTGTGCTCACCTTCAAGGTGACAGGCCTGCTCATGGCCAACGCCCACGGCTCCGAGAGTGTCAGGCGCTTTCGCGAACACAACATCTTCTTTGCAGCTGGCATCCTCACCCTCTTCACCTTGCTTGGCATATTGTTCGGCGTGCTGGACATGATGTGGGGCCAGCTCTACCAGAGTCAGGAATTTCTCCTCGTCATGCTGGTCCTGGTCTTCCTCATGGGGCTTTCCATGCTGGGCGTTTTCACCCTGCCAGTCATAGACTTCAAGACACTTTCCAAAACCAGGAGCCCGCGCCTGCAGGCCTATCTCACCGGCCTTGTCTCCACCTTTCTTGCCACGCCCTGCTCAGGCCCCCTCCTTGGCGGCGTCTTGGGCTGGGCCTTCACCCAATCCCTGGGCGTCCTTGTCGTTGTCTTCTGGGCAGTTGGCATTGGCATGGCCCTGCCCTACATAGTCTTCAGCATCTGGCCCAATCTCGCAAAAATCCTGCCGCGTCCGGGCTCCTGGATGCTCATGTTCGAACACGTCCTGGGCTTTCTGCTTTTGGGAACAGCCCTCTACCTGCTCTCCATCCTGCCCGACGAAAAGCACATTCCAGTGCTCTTTGCCCTGCTTGTGACTGCGCTTGCCGCCTTTTTGTGGGATCAGGTCTGTGGCCTTGAGGCGCCCAAAATACGCAGGCGCATCGGAAGTGTCCTCTTTTTGCTGGTCATAGTCATGGCCTCTGCCTTTGCCCTGAACATGGAAAGAACACCCACCGTCTGGGCAGAGTTCCAACCGCAGGAGTTTGCGCAAAACCTCGGCAAAAGACCCATGGTAGTGGAATTCACAGCTGACTGGTGTCCCAACTGCAAGTTTGTGGAGGCTACGGTCTTCAGCGAGGATCGCCTAAAGCGCATGAAAAGGACCTACAACGTGGACTTTATCCGCGTGGATCTCACGGACGCCAATGCCCACGGCACAAAGCTTCTGGAAATGCTTGGCAGCCGCAGCATTCCGCTCACTGCCCTCTTCCCCGCAGGCCAAAACGCCACGCGGCCCACTGTCCTGCGCGACGTCTTCACCGGAGCAAGCTTCGACAAGGCCGCAAGGGAGACCTTCCAGCAGTAACCGGGCAGCCGCCCCCTCAAAACAAAGCTCAAACTGAAAAACGGGATGTGGAACAAAATCCACACCCCGTCTTTTCGCACAGGAATATTTTGTGCCAGGCTAAAGGATATACTGGCTCAGATCCTGATCCTCGCGCACATCGGTCAGATGCTCGCGCACGTAGTCTTTGTTCACCATGATCTGGGCTCCGGGCATTTCCGGAGCGTCAAAGCTGATGTCGGCAAGGACCTTTTCCATGATGGTGTAGAGCCTGCGGGCGCCGATGTCCTCAGTGGCAGTATTGATTTCCTCTGCAAAGGAGGCGATTTCCTCCAGGCCATCCTCGCTGAAGCTCAGGCGTACGCCTTCTGTGCCAAGCAGGGCCGAATACTGCTTTGTGAGGGCATTGGTAGGCTCCTGCAGGATACGCAAAAACTCGTTCTTGCCCAGGGGGTCGAGTTCCACGCGCAGGGGAAAGCGGCCCTGTAGTTCGGGAATGAGATCGCTTGGCTTGCTGAAATGGAAGGCGCCAGCAGCAATGAAGAGAATGTGATCCGTGTGCACGATGCCGTACTTGGTATTGACTGCACTGCCTTCCACTATGGGCAGAAGGTCACGCTGCACGCCCTCCCTGGAGACATCTGCGCCTCGCGACTGATTGGCGGAGGAAGCGATCTTGTCTATCTCGTCAATGAAGACAATGCCCAGCTGTTCTGCGCGCTTCTTGGCTTCCTCGACGATCTTGTCCTCGTCGAGAAGGCGCTGCGTCTCCTCCTGCTGCAGGATCTTGAAGGCGTCGCGCACCTTGACCTTGCGGCGGCTCTGCTTCGGGGGAAAGGCCCTGGAAAAGAGGCTCTTCATCTGGTTGCCGACCTGTTCCATGCCGGGTATGGCCATGATGTCCACGGATCCTGCCGGACGTTCGGTCACCTCAATCTCGATCTCGCGATCGTTCAAAACGCCCAGGCGGTACTGCTGGCGCAGCTTTTCCCTGGTGGACTGATGCTGGTCAGAGCCTGCGCTGTTGGGCAGAAGGCAGTCAAGGAGCCTGCTCTCGGCAGCTGCCTCGGCAGCTGCCTGTACGCGCTCCGTCTCCTCCTCGCGCACAAGGACTATGGCTATTTCCACAAGGTCGCGGATCATGGATTCCACGTCGCGGCCCACATAGCCCACTTCCGTAAACTTGGTAGCCTCGACCTTCACAAAGGGCGCAGAGCTCAGTTTGGCAAGGCGCCTTGCGATTTCAGTCTTGCCAACGCCAGTTGGGCCCATCATGATGATGTTCTTGGGCGCCACCTCGTCGCGCAGATCGTCCGGCAGCTGCTGGCGGCGCCAGCGGTTGCGTATGGCTACGGCCACCATGCGCTTGGCATTCGTCTGGCCTATGATATACTTGTCAAGTTCGGCAACGATTTCACTTGGTTTCATGGTGCTCATGTGATTTTCCCATATGCGGAATGTTTGCGGCACCCCCTTTTGGGGGGAGGATCGTCCGGCTCGGGACAGGGCCCTGACGCGGATCCAAAGGAATATAAGCACTTTCGGCAAGTAGGCAATGCCCAAGGACAGAACAGATTGCGTGTGGGCTACCCCACCAGAAGGAGGCCACAGCCACCTTCCCGATTTCTTCAATGAAAATCCCAAATTGACAAGGAGAGGGGACAGAACTAGAGAAAGGGCGCCAACACTGCAAGGGCCTGCGAAGGCTTGAAGCCTCCGAGTTTGCCCTGGCAAGGAGGAAAATCTTGGGACGCGAACACACAGATACCTGGTTCTTCTTTGGCGATTCCATCACCCTCGGGGTGAACGATAGCGAGCAGCCCGGAGGCTTTGTCTCCAGACTGGCACTTCTTGGCGCCCGTGAAGGCGCCTACGCCCTTCCCCCGGCCACATTCTACAACCTTGGCGCCCGCAGGCAGAAGCTCTCCCAGATAGAGGCCCGCTTCGAGCAGGAATACACTGCCCGCCTCATGCCTGGCATTCGCCCCCGCCTGGCCTTCTGTACAGGCACAGTGGACATCAAGGGCGGAGCAGGTGCTGCTCCCTTGAGCAATGACGTTCTGCGCCTTGTCACAAGGGCCAAAACCATCGCCCCCACACTCTTCATCTGCCCCTTCCCGGTTGCCGACGAAGAGGCAAACAGGACCCTGGAAGCCTTTGGGGCGCTTGCCTGTGAAGCCTGCAAAAGCGTCAATGTTCCCTGCATCAATCTCTTCCCGGATCTTGTGCAGGCGAGCTTTGTTGACCTTCTCACGGACGCTGTGCATCCGGGCCCAGAGGGTAATGCCCTCATTGCCCAGAAACTCTGGGAGAGGGAAGAGATGCAGGTCTTCCTCAGGGTCGAGGATTAGGCACAGGTACGCGACACTTTTTTTGAGCGAGCTCACAAGCTGGAGAGAGCATGCGATACAGAAGACTGGGCAAGACAGGCCTCATGGTCAGCGAAATCGGCCTTGGAGGCGAATGGCTTGAGCGCCACAACACGGAGGAAGTTCGGGCCGTCATCGACTGTTGCGAGGAACAGGGCATCAACATCCTGGATTGCTGGATGCCAGAGCCCAATGTGCGCAGCAACATAGGCAAGGCCATTGCAGGCAAGAGAAAGAAGTGGATCATCCAGGGGCACTTCGGCTCCACCTGGCAAAACGGCCAGTACGTGCGCACCCGCGGCATGGACAAGGTGAAGCCTGCTTTCGAAGATTTGCTCACCCGTCTCGGTACGGACTATATCGATCTCGGCATGCTCCACAACGTGGACGCTGTGGAGGACTACCAGAACCTCATGGACGGAGAGTTCCTTGCCTATGCCAAGGAGCAAAAGCGCCAGGGGTCTGTCCGCCATATCGGCATCAGCACCCACAATCCCACTATTGCCAAGATGGCGATCGCAAGCGGCGAAGTGGAAATAATCCTCTTCAGCATCAACCCGGCCTTTGATCTTCTGCCGCCAAGCGAGGACATCCTGGATGTACAGTTCAAGGACGACTACACAGGGGATCTGAAGGGCATGCACCCGGAGCGAGCAGAGCTCTACAGGCTCTGCGAACAGCAGGACATCGGTATCACGGTCATGAAGGGCTACGCTGGCGGGCGCCTCTTCTCCCCTGCCACTTCTCCCCTTGGCGTTGCACTCACACCTGTGCAGTGCCTGCACTACGCCCTGACCCGCCCTGCTGTCGCAAGCGTCCTTGTGGGCTACGATACGCCAGAGCACGTCATGGCAGCAGTTGCCTACGAGGAGGCCACGGACGAGGAGAAGAACTACGCAGACATTCTGGCGAACGCTCCCCGCCACGCCTATTTCGGTCAGTGCACCTACTGCGGCCACTGCGCACCCTGTCCCCAGGGTATCGATATCGCCATGGTGAACAAGCTCTACGACCTTGCCACCATGCAGGACACTGTTCCCCCATCTGTCACTGCCCACTACAATTCTCTGTCCGCAAGGGCGGAGGACTGCATTTCCTGTGGCAGCTGCGAGACACGCTGCCCCTTTGGCGTCCATGTTGTCGAGCGCATGGAAATGGTCAGGGAACTGAACATAGGTCAGGCATAGTCCGTTTCATTTTGCAAGGGCCAGAGGCACCATCTACAGGGCTCAATGTCTGTGATATCCACAACAAAGGCAAAGGGGCGGTGTAATCGAGGTTTCGATCACGCCGCCCCTTTGCTGATATTGGCCTCCCACGCCCGAGCATGGGAAGAAGTTGTCTCGGGCCATGGGCCCGTTTTTTTGTGTTCTTGTCGCCTGACTGCGGATGTGTGACAGCCAAAAGGACTTCTACTGGGATCCCTTGCGCCTTTCACAACGGATTTTTACATCCCGGAAGGGGCACATGCCGCGTTCTTCCACGGAAAGGGCAAATTCTCTCAGGAGTGCGTCCTGCTGTCTCTTGGCCTCGACACGACATTCCTGCAGGCTGCTTGCATCGATCTCCTGTTCGGCCTCAAGGGTACCGCCCTCGGTGAGAAAGAGGGTCAAAAGGAGGATATAGGAAGTTGCGCTCATGACCAAAAGCCTTCTGTGAAAAGTGTGTGCGAAACAGGGCACAACAGGGAATCGGACCCGGGAGAGGAACTGTTTCCGCGAAAAAGGCCCTTTTCCCGAAGCCTCAAATCAAATTCTAACGACCTGCCCGATTCTGTCAAGATATTTGTACCAAATTGTCGCAAAAAGAGAGCGCGCACAAGGCAGGCAAAGTGCCGATGTCTCGCCCTCGTGTCGATTTTTGGAGGCCGGACAGTGTTCGTACAAGCACAAGGATTGCCGATAGTACCCGTGGCACATGCTCTCAAGTCGTTCACTGTCAATACTTGGGCGTTATCATGGATAAAATACGCTCTTGTCATTTCCTTTGGCTTCCATTGGCTGGAGGATGGAATAAAAATACGAAGAAATGGCGGTGCAATGAACAATGGAACATCTGTCCCGGGCTGGGGCTTCCATGGTCAAGATATTTGTACCATTGTGAATATGGGATGCTCGCGGGGCCAGTGCAAAGCAAAAAGGGCCCCTGCTTCCCCCATTGGGGAGGCGGGAGCCCTCTCGTACAATATGTCCGAATCGGCGATCTATTGGACGGCGGCTAGTCTTTCTGCACCTCGATGCTTCTGACCTTGCCCTGTTCGGGTGCCTTGCGTGCGATTTCCAGGGTCAGCACGCCGTTTTTGGAAACAGCCTTGATGGAATCGCAATCCGCATCCTCGGGCAGGGTCACACGGCGCATGAAGGAGCCGTAGCGCCTTTCCTGCACATGGGTCTTGTCGTCTTCCTTCACCTCTTCCTTCTTTTCGCCGGAAATGGTGAGCTCGTTGGCATTGACCTCGATTTTCACATCCTCGGGAGCGACGCCGGGAAGCTCCACGGACATGGTGTAGGTCTTGTTATCGCTCTTGAAGTCGATCTGGGGCAAGAGGGCCATATCATCCCTGGCAGAAAAATCCGGCCAAGGTTCCCTTGCAAGGAATCCACCAAAGAGGCGGTCTATATCATCGTGCAGTCTGGAAATACCACGCATGCCAGCCAGCGTAGGGAACGTATTTGTTCTTTCAAACAGTGTCATAATTGTATCCTCCAAAAAGATTTGTCTGACAACAAAGCAGTTTTTGAAGGGATTGTTACATGGGGTATCAACTTCTCCATGTTTTCCTTCTTTCAAGAGCATAGATACAACACAATTCTATCTTGTACAGAGGGAGAAAACAATTTTTTCTGATTTTCTGCATGCCGCGACGCACGCAAAAGCCCTATCCATTGAGGGGCCGCGCCTCAAGGGAAAACTCCTCCTGCCCTGCGCACTCTGTTCTGGCGAGTCTCACAATCTTCTTTTGCTCCCAGAATTTCCCTGAGGACACGGGCTATCGTAGCGTCAGTCTCAACCAGGCAGCCTCTCTTCCAGCATGCGTCCCGGCATCCCCAACCAGCACAGGGCTAGATCAGAAAATTCCCCTTTCAGAATGACAAAGGCATCATTGCTCAAAAGGGCCCCTGCTTCTCCTTTGGAGAGACCGGAGCCCTTGAGCAAAGATGTCATTCGTCTCAAAGCATTTTGATGGCGGCCATACATCCTCTTGAATCTCGCATCAAGTGATGTTTGAGCATTCGTGTGAAAGAGTCCTTGGTGCGAGCTACAGTGAGACTGTTGCTTGTGGATGGAAGATGGGTTGATCAAAACGGGCGTCACGTGCCCGGCGCAGCTGGATAATATTATCGAGTGTCGAGTTGGGGCCAATTCCGCAACCAGGGCAAAGGAAATCAACGCCATTTTCCAAGGCAGCAGTAGATTCGGCATACACCTCTTCGGGAGTACCAGTGAAAAGGGTGGAGGCTGTTGCCACATTGCCAAAGACGGTAACACCCTTTGCATGGGCTATTTCCACGGCCTTTTTCATGTCTGCCTTTTCCTCAATACTGATACCGGTCACCCCGGTATCACACATCATGCCAATGATAGGATCCGTCTTGCCGCAGATATGCAGCACAATGGGAATGGGGGACTCATCCACAATACGCTTGATGCAGGGTGCTACAAAGCGCTGCCAGAACTTGGGGCTAAAGAGATCAGGACTGGTAGTAGGCTCTGCCATGGTGTAGTAATCTGCCCCATTTTCCGCTGCAAACTTCACAAAACGAACCAGAGTCTCGGTAGTCACCTGCAGAATCCTTTCCACAACATCCGGCTTTTTGATGGTGCAGCGCATGAGATTCACCACATCCATCAAGTTGGCTGCAGCAGTAAAGGGACCTTCCGAAGCACCATAGATGGCCAGCACGTCACTGTAGTCTTTGAGAATTCTGAATTGTTCCTTGTAGGCGGGCAAACGCCCCAGACTAAGCAGATTGTCTGGTACGTCGAGTTCGTCTACACTTTTTTCTGCATAGGGATGGGAAGTAATGACGTAAGGCGAGTCTTGCGCCATTGACTTCACCTCACAGCCTAGTACATGGCTGACTGCCGTGATATCCGATCCCATGGCCTTGATCCAGTCGAAGCCCCCCATGTAGTGACCTGCAAGAGCCATGAGAGCCAATGCCTTGGGATCTGTATCTACAGCTGGCCTTGTCACATTGCACCCTTTCATGAAGCAGACACAACCATACGTAGTGGTAGAGCCCACGGGGGTGATGTCGACTGATTTTCCCTGAAGCCGGTTCAGTACGCGTTCCTTGAGATTCATACAATCCTCCATTGTCTATGATGGTTGGAAGTTAAGCACCGCTGGTGTTGTTGAATCATTTGTCTGCATGTTGTGCGTGCAATGTAGAACGATCACTGTTTGATATCAGCCTTGTTCTCCACCGAGATGAAGGCACAGAAAGTTGCAATGAGCATACAGACAACGGCAAGCAGCCACAAGGTGCGGTATTCACCAAGATATTCCGATGCCACCTCGGTCTTCACTGTGAGGCCACCCACAGTTGTAAAGAGAGTACCACCAGCAAAGGGGAAAAGATTGAGTGCTGCTGTAGATGTACCTGCCATGGAGATAGGAAAGAGTTCCTTGATCTGCGCATAACAGACCACAAAAAAGCCGCCAAAAAAGCCGAAGCAAAAATTGATAGCAGCCTGCACACCCCAAGAAGCAAGATCGCCTGCCGTAAGCCAAATAACGGTCCATACTGCTGTATAGCAAACTGCACCAAAACAGATGACCTTTTTTCTGGAGCGCAAAACCTTATCAGAAAGATATCCTGCCAAAGGACATCCAAGAACCATGCCAACACCAACCAGGGTCAATAGCAGACCGAACTGTGTGCTGTCCCAACCGTAGACATTCCGATAATACATGCCAGCCTGCAAGGCCTGCCATAACATAATGGTGCCATAGGTGAAGAAGTACCACACGGCCAGCGGCCAAAATTTCCGGCCAGTTGTGAAGGTTCGCTTCAGGGCTTCAACCATGGGGACACTGCCAGAAGTAGATTCGGCCACAGGCTTATTTGTCTCCTCGGCCACAATACTCTCTATGCTTGGCAGCTGCATTTCACTGGGATGATTGCGGACCAGCAATCCTGCTGCCACGGCAACAGCAAAAGTCAGGATGGCAAGGACAATATAGGTATTCTGCAGTCCTATGCTTTGCACATGGCAACCATTGGGTAGGCTGCTGCGATACCTCCGACATTACCCACTAAAAGCAATATTCCGCTCAATGAGACAAATTCGTATTTGCGGTACCAGACTGCAATGATTTTCATTATGGGGATATAGACTACGGCTGCGCCGATGCCTATGACAAATTTTCCGGCTGTAAGTAGATTGATATCAGATACATAAGCAGCATAGGCGCTCAGGAGCGATCCCAAAACGATGACCCAGATAAATATAGTTGCCGCTTTTCTTGGTCCAAGAGTGTCTGTCAAAAGACCACTGGGAAGCTGCATGAGTGTATAGGAATAGAGGTAGGCAGCAGCTAACAGAGAAACCGCAGCAGAATCCACTCCAAAGAGTGTCTTGATTTCATCGGAAACAGCCCCACCTGTTGTTCGGTGAAAATAAACCAAAAAATATGCCAATGCCAATATAGAAAATATTACCCAACGATATGATAACACTTTTTTCTTTTGGAGAGTGTAATGTATCGGTTGGTGTCTTAAGATATTGAAATCTTTATTTTTGTAATGACCGTTGCGAGCTCTTTCCTGGAGAGCGAGAGAAAGGATAAAAAGCAGGTATCCATTCAGTCGTAGCCCTGTAAATTTGATCTAGCCCCTTTGAGCAACCCCTGATAAGATGGTACCCAATAGGTGGCTTCTTAAGGCTTGGGGGACTCATGGCATT
>NZ_NFJC01000017.1 GCF_002159665.1 Desulfovibrio sp. An276 | reverse complement strand
CCATATTTTCTATAGCATTTACGGCAATGGGAGTAAAGTAATTGCTTGAAAAAATTATAATTTCGTTGACACAATAACCGTATGGTTCTACTTTTACCCAACTCTTAGGCTATATCTGGTACATGTCCGCCTGGAAGAGCTCATTTATCAAAGAAATGGACAAGCTTTCGAAAGACAACTGTACGATAACCATAGAGGCGATCAACAAACGCTTCGAATACAGCCCTGAAGTTATCGAGAGTCTATGTAATCTTAACATAGTACCGTCCTTGTTCAGTGTTGAAAAGAATTTCAAGAACGGCAGCAATGTTCGCATATGGCGTACGTTCACGGAAGATAATGGTATCGCCAAAGGGACTGGTTACGGAATATATCTGCACCTCGCTGACGAAGGAATCATTATCGAAGAAACTCTTACTGGTACTGCTGCAGTTGAAAGGCTGAAGTGGAAGCTGTGTGCTCTGCTGCTTGAGTGCAGCGGTAGGGTAGACCTGAACATAACGTCCAGGAAAGATTGGTACGAAAACTGGAAAAGGAGGCATATATGCTACATATAGAAAGGACATATGACGGATTCAAGCTGAGCATGCACCTGGGAGGATCTGCTTTCTCCTCGTGTGATATGAACCCGACAACTGCTGCGCATGACTTGTCGACAGGCATAATCAAATACCTTTTTGACAAGTACCTGGTACCGCCAGACCTCATCCTTGAGCCTGACGATGACGGCAAGAAAAAGCTCATCGAAAAGCTGGACCTGGCGGTGGCCGATGGTCATCGAGTGGTTATACTCTCTGACCCTGAAGCAGAATACAGCCACGAAGTAATTGACAAAATATTCGATAGCTACATTAGGCCGGGAGTAGAGCTCGAAGGGATATTCGTAAACTTCAAGGAAGATAATAACAAGATTGGCTACTGGTTCTATCGTGATGAGAACTTTCCAGATATAGCATGCACCGACTACTATATAAGAGTACGTATACCAGACTTCCGTGATACGCTCTTCACTGGCTGGGAAGAGAGTATGGATGATACAATAGACTCTTTTTCAAACGATATGTGCAAATACATGCTAAACAAAATTGCAGCCGTGAAGTGCGAAGTAGGAGACAAATTTTGATTACCGTAGACTACACAGATAACGGCGTACTAGTCACATTCGAAGCGTTCGGCCAAACGGCAACCGCCACGGCAAGCACACCGTCAACCGCCGCGTACCGGGTAGCGCACAAATTTCTGGAGAACCTTAGCGACAAGTATCTTGGGCCGGCAATTATATACATGTACACAGACGCTGGCAGGGCGGAGGCGATCATTAACATGCTCAACGCTGCGGCTGCCGATGGGTTTACCGTCAAGATATGTGACAATGTTGTTCCAACCAAGATGTACATATTTGATTCCGACAACATACCGAATGGTTTTGTCGAGTATGGATGTAACGTAGACCGTAATATAGTTTGGGGAATGATTCCACAGAGATATTGTGAAGGGGCAAGTATCGTTCCATATGATGAAAGATTTATGGAATCGGTACGGTGCAGAAGAATCTACATAGATTCTATTGGAATAGAGAAAAAATCTTCAAACGGTGATATGATATATCTTTTGCATAAATTCACTTTTCGTAATAACGAAAAGTATATTACCAAAATTACAATGGGCATAGCAGAAGATCACATAAGCTTGATGAACTGCGATTATCGTAAGGCTACCGATAAGCTTGCCTGGCAGATATGCGCCTCTCTGCTAAACAGGCAACCGAAACTGGTATAAAGGACGATATAATGTTTCTTGAAAAGCTATGCACAGTAACGACGATGACAAGTATTGCTGTTTTTGGAGCAGTGGCTGACTCTTCTGAAGAAGTATATATAGAATGTGATATAGACAAGAGCTATGATGCCAATCCAACACACGAGCGTGTACAAAACAAAGATTTTTATAATCTGAATAAAATAGAGACTGATGCGAAGTATTTCGAAGACACGATTCGCATACTACAGAAGGACAGGAAGTTTCGCGCTCACCAGATAATAATCACTTTATCAAACACTCGTGGTGGGATTGCTGTGTTCGCGAAATTTTTGTCTGATGGGGTAGCTGTTGGTCTTTGCGGTGGTCGAATGTGTGTAGATGATTTAGAAGAGTCTGAAAGCAGGTGCTTCTATTATGAAATGCATGCTGAACTCAATAAACTTGGCGATGAATTAGAGAACGCTCAATGGCTGGTAGATAGCATTGAGTTTACTAGAATTCTCGATGACATACGCAACAGTGGTGGTTTGGTAGTGCAGGGGTAAAAATGTACATCACACAAAACGACAACATATACATGGCCGTCCTGGACAACTTCCTCGGCCTGAACTGCGAGGTACCAGGGAAAACACCAAGCGAGGCAGTCACAGGAATGGCGAGTAACTTGGTGGACTACCTGCCGGACAACTACATGTGCATAAGCAGTGAGGAGCTCGATACTATCCGCAGGGGGCGGATTGATCTTCTGAGGGACAAGCTTATCGACAAGTTTGGCAGAGCGGTGGATGACGGGTACCAAGTGTGGTTCTCCGTCTACGATAAGAACAAGCATCAAGAACTGAGTATGCACTATGATGGGTACAACATGGGAGACCTGATCAGGAGCGCCACCGAGACACCACGGAAATTCATACGTTTCATATCGGTTGGAAAGCGCGAGGAAGGTGATGGCCTCTACTCCATGCGTGTGGCAATCGATAGCGATGACCGCATGTATGACACAATGAGACTGGAAGTTCAGACGCGTGATGGCCTGTTCATCAGCATGATCGGTCACGACCGCTATGAGCTCAAGAACCATGTGCAGGAAAGGCTACTGACATACCTTGTGGACAACTATCTGAAAGTGGGGAGGGTTTAGGACCATGAAGGTAACAACGAGCTGTGGCATAATCACAATGTCTACCGAGGTAGTAGGGATAAAATTCCTGTCCACCGGCAAGAGCCCAAAAGAGGCGTGCACAAGGCTTGCGTGCAAGCTGGTGAACTACATCCAGGACAAGTATACTGGACGTATGAGCTTTGTAAAGGATTACATGACAGGAGCATCAATCGCCACCATGAACGACACACTTGGCGAGGGGCTCCGGAAGGCGATAGCTGATGGGTACTTGGTAGACTTTGGCGTAATATACAAAGATTACCGGCGCCGTGATGACGGTGTTGCGTTCACAGGAAAAAACATGGATGAAGTGAGCGACCTGCTCATTACACACAATGACTGTGACTCATTCTATGTAGACGTTCGCAAGTACATCAACAAGGATCGAGACCTCTACTGTCTGCGTATGACCTTCGGCAACGAAGAAAGCAGTCTGGAGAGAAGCATGCTGCTGGCCGTTGTGACAGACGACCTCGACTTCAGGGTTAACGGCTGCTGCGCCCTGGAGGTGAAGAAAAAGGCGTGGGGAAAGATTATGGAACACTTGGTCGAGCACAATCTGAGGATGGAGGAGGAATAGCAGTTATTGAGTAATACTTAATAACTCGAAAACAGCGCCCGGCGCAGCGTTTGTGCTTGCCGGGCGCTTTGTTGTTGTGGTATCGAAACAGCTTAATTTAAGGACAACAACCATGGAAGAATATATTATCGAGAAGGTTGACGACAAGTTTGTCTGCGTCAATAATGACAACCAAAAGGTAACGGACCTCATCACCATCCTGCCGATAGACGTTGTGCAGTTTGACAAGAACTTTGCGTGCCTGAAGTACAATGGATACATGCTCTTCGTATCAAGGGCGGCATTCGGTGGATTTCATCTCCGTTCCTGGACCTGCTGGGGCACGACAGCCATCACGGTTGGCGATGGGCCACAGAGGGTGCACGACGCGAGCTTCCTGCGTATTGACTGGGAAATGCGTGGTGACGACACATACGAAAAGGAAGGTTCTGGCTGGTGGACAATGCATTGTTGCACCAATGGTAGCGAAGAGGTTGACACGGTAGGAGAGGGTGACGAGAACGCCACTTTCGATGACCTTATGCAGTCCATCATTGGTGCATATCCCTTCATTGACGAGTAGCATATAAGCAATTATTTTATTACCTATTAAGCAAGCAGCAATATTTTTCGTGACTACTACCCTGCAAAATTAGCTAATATACAAATAGAGGTGTGTTGTTATACATGTAACAATGCACCTCTATTTGTATACTTAAAATTTTTTATCTGGCATTAAGCGCCCTGCATAGCCCAACAAAAACGCAGTCGTGCACAAAATTTCCGCTTATTTTTAGCATAAGTATTTGAAATACTTGACTTTGGTATGAAAAACTCAAGATGGGTTTGTGGTCGGCATGTATGATTTATCATAAAATTTCTGGAATCGCGTCAGCGAGGCGCTCAGGTGCCTTCTCGAAGGTGTTATGAAATTTGTCAGGTAGTGCTGAACGCCTCGTTGGCAAAACATAATTGAAAAGGAAAATCAATTTCTACGACTCTCATATTTCGATTCTAAGGCATGGGTTTGTGTCTGCGTGTATGATGTATCGTAAAATTGATTTGACGAGCTCAGCGAGGCGCTCAGGTGGCGTAGTGAAGGTGGTAGGTTAGGATGGGTGGTGTGGCTGAGCGCCACGATAACCCCAGCGCAAACCGCCACGGTAAGCGTTACGTCAGGCACAGCGCCAACCGTGGCGGCTATCGTACGCTTAGCGCATGCCCTGCAGCTCCTCAGCCCTCTCCGAACCGTGCTGCCGGCGCCAGTCTCTCAGCAATCCCATAGCGACATCCTTGGTAGGAATGACGCCCCTGCACCTGGCGTTCTGACGTTCGTTCTCGGGACAGTAGCCAAGGACGGCGCAGGATGGTCCAGCGCCAGCGAAGAGATCCAGGGCAGCGTCCTGGCACAGATGCAGCATCTTGTTGGCCATGTCCCGAATCTCTCGCTGAGCGTTCTGGCAGCAGCGTATGGCAAACCAGTCGCGCAGGGCATGGGCGTTCATGCCAATGATAGCCTTGAACTCCGTGGCCTGGGGCTTCAGGTAGCGCAGGTCTTCCTCGGGCAGGCCGTATTCAAGGCCGTTGTTGTACCACTGCTCGGTGATCTCCGCGAGGTCATGGCCGGTAAGGACAGTCTCCTGGCCATCGGGGAGGGTGACAGGCGCTGCGAACTGGGCCACGCTCAGGGGATACACCACGCTGAACGCACGCTTGCCGTGAAGCTCTGCCCTGCCGGACTTGACAAGATAGGAGGCCAGGCGCTTGCGGACGAGTTGCGTCTCGGTGACACGGGAATAGCCCTCCACGCCGAAGATGAAGAAATCGAACTCTGTGGCGGCAAGATGGCCGCTCTGGAGAATGTTGCGGACAATCGCGGGGGAGTACGGTGAGGCTATTATCTCGGTTATCGGGCGCTCAGAGGCCACGAAACGAGCCGCGATGTCCGTGTAGACCTTGCCTCCGCCGGCGATGAGTACGACGTTGCCACTTCCGGTATAGGACTCTTTCATAGGGGTTTGCTCCTATAGTGTAGGGGTTGGAAAACTGATTGCACATTCAATCAAACCTGTCCTGACCTACTCTGTCAGTATTATGTTGTGATGCTGTCGGTAGAAAATAAGGGGGCTGAAATTGTGTAGTAATTTGGTATGCAATTGGTTACACGTTCAATTGTGTAGTGAAATACTATTATTAGTAATCTGCTACACAATTGCATATCCTCTGACGCAAGTTGTTGGAATTACTGGATGTGCTGTTTCTGCTGTCAATAATATCAATGACTTGCATTTGTATCTCCAATTGGTACAGAACTACTCTTTTGGGTATTTTTGAAAATCGTTTTCAATTATAGTGAAATCAATGATTTCAAACACTTAGAAAAATTGGCTCTCAGAGAGCTACTGACAGAGAGGGTACCAATTATGTATGTTGCTTTCTATCAGTAGCATTTTGGGGGTCTGCATAATTCTGTCAGTAGGTATTTTTCGTAAAATATTTTAATGGCTTACGAGAGCAGCTACTGACAGCTCAATTTTGCCCAAAAATAGCTACTGACAGGTTTGTCAATGATGTAGAGAAGTTAAGCCCGATCTACTGAAAGATATGTCCCGACATGTGGTCTGGAACATATACATATTCTAGAGAGTAAAAAATTGAGAAATAGAAAAAGTAATGATTCTGGATAGTTAGAAAAAAAGTAAATAATATCAAATACTTACACATATATAATAATAATAATAAAAATAAAAGAGATCCGATCTAATAATAATAATAATAATAATATAATACCGCCACCCGGGCTTTCTCAATTTCGATTTTTATTTTTTATACCCATACGAATATGTATATGTTCCCCAGGAGGTGTTGGGACATATCTTTCAGTAGAAATGGGATAACTTTATGATTTTACTGAATATCCTGTCAGTAGCATTTTTGGGGCCAAAATGCGCTGTCAGTAGCATGCTCTGCAACATGCTGTAATACTTTACGAAAAAATGCTACTGACAGGATTATGCAGACCCCGATTTTGCTACTGACAGACAACCAACTACATAATTGATTTTTTGCTGTCGGTAGCGTTTTCGAACCCGATTTTCATAAGTACTTGCAATTGCTGTATTTGGTATAATTGAAAATCGTTTTCAAATTACATCATCTGAATAGTAGTAAATCACTATACAATTGCCATTCCGCCCCAAAATCACAATCAACATCTTGTTATTACTGCAAAATCGAGCAAAAATCAAGGAAATTTCAAAAAAATTTCACCTGACCGCTAAACCTTTTGCCAGCACATGGACATAGTTGAGGCATATCCGGAAGAGCTGCGGCTGGCCGAGGGTTTGGTTGGGTATGAACAGAGGTGCTTAGGAGCGCAAAGCGCCCGCTAGGCACAGCGATAAGCGCCACGATAACCGTTACGACATCCGTAGGGATAGCCCCACACTTCACTGTGCGCCTGCCGTGGCGGTTATCGTGGCGGCCAGCCATGCCGCCAACCGTTCTGATAGCACAACACTTCAATCAGCGGCTGCCGTGGCGGTTATCGGGCGCTTGGCATCCCCTAACCACCCTTAAAAACCCCTTACCTAAAAAGCAAGTCGCCCACCACACGTGATTATCTCCACACTAACCTTACAGTTGGTCACGTTTTCAACATTAAAATTCGTGACCAATTCAATAAAATATGTAATTGGCAAAAACTTTTTACCGATTACAACATTTTCGGCAGATTTTCACCACAACCTTCGGCAGATTTCACACACTGCAAAATATCTGCCGAAAAAATTAAATTTTTGACCCCCTTTTTTGTTATAAGGATATGAAATTATTGGGGATTTATGTCCTCGATAATTACCCCCTAAATTATTTCTCTTAAAGGAGTACCACTATGTCTTACATGAACGCCGCCGACTACATCACCGTCAACGTTACCCCCTCCGCCACCGCCGAACCCATCCAGGCTCTTCAGCGCAAGGGTGTCACCATTGCCGACGTGCTCGAAGCCGTGGGTGTTACCCCCGGCAAGGCCACCATTCTTCTCGACGGTGATGTTGTCGATGATCTCAGCACCGAGCTGACCGAGGACTGCGACATCACCTGCCAGCCGAAGTCTTATAAGTCAGGAAATTCCGGCTGCTAGTCAGGTTAACAGGCCCGCTCTTGATACCTGCCAGGAGGGCGGGCCTGTTTTTCCACATAACAACCACCAGGAAAACCATCTGGGGTAAGCTGCCGCTTGCCCCATTTTTTTACCAAGCGAGACCCCATGATATGTCGATACTTGATATCTCACTAGCGGATGGGGCGCGTATACCGGAGACTGCCGTATACAACATGGCAAGTCCTATGGATTCCTCATTCGTAAACGGCTGGTTGAGTCTCAGGAGATACACGCCCATTCCATTTGTAGAAAAACTTCCTACCGAGTTTCTGGTATCCTCTGTGCTTACCTACGAGAACACGCTGGCACTGCGCCACGCTATATCGGATCTTTACGCGGAAATGGCCAGAGGATCAGGAGAGGAGATAATCTGGTCAGAGCTGGCGAAACGGTTTCAGGACAACCTTACCCCAGAGCTTATCGAGGCCATTTCGGCTGGGCTGCATACTCCCGCCATACGTAATCAGGTCACGAGGCTTACCTACGGGGAAAACCCTGCTGGTGATCTGTACGCCCTGAGCAGACGCAAGCAGAACATGGACAGGAGGCGGAACAGGAGCGCCATAACAGGTTTTATGGACAAGTATACTGGCAAGGAAGCTTCCCTGTATCTGTGCGGCATAAGCAATACCCTGTATCTGCTCCATATGGATTTCCCCTACGTGGCAGCGTTCTATTTCGGCTTTGTGCTGGCTGAAGCAGACGAGAACGCAAGTGACACAGATGAGTATATGGCCAGCACATATCGCAAGGTTGACGAGATCCTCGTGGCTATCATGCAGAAATGCCTTGAGGTAGACACGCTGAGCGACAACTTCAATCGCATGCAGATCGCTGCCTCCATACGAGAAAGGAAGGAGAGGGATCCTCAAACTCCTGTCGGCAAATGGCTGAGCGAAGTCGCTGGTACGTATACCGGAAGGTTTCTCATGGCGTATGTCACAAACCTTGTCGAGATGCCTCTCTTCGAGGGTATGAACGCGCCATACATTGAGCCACGCGTCGCGGTGGACGAGATACGCTTCACCAGACAGTTTGCGCCAGTGTTCGGTTCAGAGCTACCCGAACCACAAACCCTGACGCCAGCCCTGCCGGGAAAATGCGGGGTAATACAGCTGGGGAGGGCTGCCATACCATACCTGCAGGCTGTGAGCGATAGGCATCTGCCTGTGATACTGCTGCCGGCTACCATGGAGTGCGCCCTGTTTTTGGCGAAACTTTACAGGGTGAAGCTGCCTGATCCCCTGATGGTACTTCCCAGGAAGTCCCAAGCCATGTGGTCTACCCTGTTTGTCCCAGACAGATTTGCCGTGTTCGCGAAGAACGAGATCGCCTTCAGGACCTCCAGGGAATGGCTTGACGAGCAGTATATGGGCGCGGCTCGCATTGTAGACAGTCTTGTGTTTCTGGGCAGGCACTCTCTTACCGAGTACATGGGGCAGGAGCCATCCCCGGCTCCTAACCTGCAGGTAAACGAGATGCTTGTCCCTGTGATACCAATTTTCAGCAAGTAAGGGTGGTCTATATGTATGAACCATTGCTCAGGTCTTTCGTGGAGAATTTCCTGATGCTCAGCGAAAAAAAGGATACGGAGGCCGAAGAGCTTCAGAAGAAGCTGGAGTCCCTTCTGGATCAGGTTCAGGAGGTGTACAGAAAGCTGGCCTCCGCGAAGTCTGGAAAGTCAAAGATGACAGTCAAGTCTCTCTCGGAAAGTACCTCCAGAAGTTACCCGCGTATGACGTTCAACGTGTCCGAAAGTGGCTACGGTGGGGAGGGAGTGCCGAGAGAAGCCAGTGTCGGTCTCGACAAGGGATCATTCTTCTACAGTATGAACGATACGGGAGAGTACGTGTACGCGGATGCTCCCATACATTCCTTCTGGCTGACGTTTTCCTCTGGGGGACTGAGTTCCTTCACCAAGCTGAACTATACGGTCAACCCAAGGGTACGCGTGGAAAATCACATTAACACCGAGAACTTGAAGATAGAGAACTGTCTTGGCCTTGAATCATACTCCGAGAATTATGGGCATCCACACGTAAATGGATCTGATTCGGACTCAATGAGGCTCACCACCATATGCACTGGCAACAACAGGTTTGTGGAGCTGTTCAAAAGGATACGCAGGCTTGAGGATATTGGCGTCTTCCTGCACAGCGTGTACGACTGGCTTACTCATATTAATATTGGTGACTCGTACAATTCAGCTGTTACGCCAATAAGGTGGGATGAAGATGAATATCATTCCATAATCAGGTTTTACAATCGCCTGGCAGACAGTATGGAGGATATATACACAGGCGCATGGTATAAAGAGTTTGTCGAGAAGGCACGCAAGAACAGTCTTGTTGCGGGAGACATAACCAGATACCAGAGTGTGATGGAGACAAATCTGTATCCGTTTTTGCAGGGCAGCAAGAGTGATTACCCTGAGCTTGCCAATCAGTTTGGCAATATGTGTGCGTATCTGAGGAGTACAAATACCTACAACATATGCAGTGTATTGTGCGTGCACACACTGTTGTCCGCAGCCATGCTTTGGAAGAGGGATGATGGGGACATGCCCTACATGCTGAAAATAGCAACGTTGTCGGACTTTATCCTGTTGCCCTACGCCTGGTGCGCGGAGGAATTGCAGTTCACGGCGAGGCTCGCTCCTTACGCCTTCCCTGACGAACATGACGACAATACCAGGTACGAGCTGATTTCTCCGGCTGAAGTGGCAAGATACTTCAACAGTTACGAATATTTGTGCAAGTAGGAGGTAAGGAGATATGGAGACAGCGGTGGCAGAAGTTGCCGAGATGGTAGAAATAAACGATATTGGTGATGTGGACGAGGCGATAGACTTTAACTTCGACAACCTTGAGAGAAACATCCCGGAGCCGGCGCCTGCCGAGGAGATTTGCGAAATACTGAATGGAGGCGACGCTACGGTAGCCCAGCTGCTTGCCAACGACAGTACCCCAGTGTTCCTCTTCCGCAGGCAGGTGTGGGAAGAGGTGATGTATCTTGCCAAGGCATCGCCTCACAGAGAGTGGGGCGGTTTCCTGGTGCTCAAGCAGTTTACGGCTTTCAAGCCGAAGTACATGGCGATTGACCTGGTGTTCCCCTCGCAGGAGGCCAGCTCGGTTGCCTCGGTATTCAGGACCGAGGAGGTGGAGAAGTTCTACGAGAAGCTGCACGAGCATCCTGACTTTGGTAACCACATGCATTGCCGTATAGCGCATATCCACTCGCATCATTCCATGAGCGCCATGTGGAGCGGCACGGACGATAACCAGCAGTTGTCCCACGATGACCTGGGCTACTACGACACGTTTCGCTACTACCTGGTTGTGAATACGTCCGGTAACGTGCGCTGTTCCTACGTTATGTACCAGCCGTTGCTCAAGCGTATCGATAACATACCTGTGATTATCGTTGGCGAGCATTGCGAGCTTACCGAAGAGCGCAAGTCCGAACTCGATGGCTGGATTGCGGACAGGGTTGCTCCTACCAAGGCGGATGTCTTCTCTGGTATCCGTACCTTTACCGGAGCTGAAACAGAGCAGTATGTGCCCTACACGAAGCCTGTGTGGCAGCAGTACAACAACTACAGCTACTCATATGGTGGTAATACTGCGTGGCCGTATACATACAAAGAGCAGCAGGCAGCTCCATTCAAAAGGTACGACTACGATTACGACTACGACTACAACTACGGAATACCAAACGACAGCCCCGACAATAGCCTGTACGAAACACTGTACGCCATGTGTGCCAATTTGATGGACCTTGGTGTTGTGTACGATCAGGTAGAAGTCAATGAGTTCTGGCAGGAGCTGCAGGGGAGCATAAAGGGTGAGTCATTGGAGCAGATGCGAGACATTCTGACTCTTGATTTTGATGATCAGGCAAGAGAGGCTGTTCTGAGCGGCTTTATCGATACGTATGGAGCTGATGTCAATGCGTTCTGCGATGTGGTGAACTTCATCGGAAAGCATTACCAGTTCATGTACGACAATTCGGATTTTGTGACCGACCTGCTTAGACTCGACGATAAGGATGCTGTTATGGACGCCGGTATGTGGGCGTGCCGTTATGCGAGCGACTTGCTGCAGGCGAAGCCAATTATTAAAAATATTATTGTGTAACGTTTTTGGTAATCGAATTAACTATTTTTGCCACGTTTTTGACATTGCGGCAAAAACAGGGGGTGCTAACGGCAAGAAAAGCATGATTTTTTGACATAAAATTGATTGCTAACTTGCCGTTAGCGAAAAAGAAAATATAAAAGGAGAAAAGGAAAATATGGACGGAGATGATTTCGATCTCGAACAGTTCGCCAACGAGCTTACCAGTAGCGGTAGTGCGCCTGAAGCCGCGCAGCAGGGCGAGGTACATATGTTTGAGGAAAAGTACGAGCGCTTTGTGGACGACATGCGCGAGCACATACTGGGTATGGGCGAGGCCAGGCTTGCGCAGATACAGGAGGAGGGGAGTCAGAGGTTTTCCACAGTATTGCCTGCCAATATGGTGCAGAACACTACCATAGCGCTTGTTGGCGCCGGAGGGCTTGGCAACTGGGTATGGCGTGTGCTTGTTGGTATGGGATTCAGGGACATTGCCATATTTGATGACGATGTTGTCGATACTGTGAACATAGGCCCACAGGCCCATAATTTGATAGATGTTGGTATGCCAAAGGTTGAGGCCATACGCCGACAGGCGCTGGCGTTTCGTGGTGTTGACCTTCAGGTGTTTCCACAGCGTGTAAACGACCTTGGGCACATTTGCAGCCTGCTCGGGTACGTGCCTGACATAGTGATAAGCGCTGTGGACAACATGGAGTTCCGCAAGCGCATGATTGACGAGATTGTTGATCTTGGCGATGACGCACGACAGGTGCAGCTGTACATTGACCTGCGTATGGCGTTGGGTGACTGGAACTGCTTTGTGTATACTCCGAAGAAGATGCGTCAGCTACAGACAAGCAATGTGGAGGGCGCGAGGTCTCTTGTGGCGGCTGTTGAGGGTATGTACCGCAGGGCAGCCTACTTTGATGATGAGAACGGTGTGCAGGAGCCATGCACGGCCAGGGCTATTACCTACACCGGCGCCAACGTGGCCTCCTATGTGGGAGCGTTTATCCACTGGTGGCTTACCGGCGGAGGCAGTCACGAGCCTGCGTGGTACATCACGGAGTTCTACCGCGATGACCGCAAGGACAGGAACTTTAACTGGATGTATGTAAATTCCAGCAGGGAATTTCTGCCGGAAACAAAAACGGAAACCCAAGCGAAGGCCATAGTGAATGGGATAGAGCTGGATCGCTACCGCATGGTTTTCGACAATTGGTTGGAGAATAGATGGAATTGGGGTAACTCTCCCATACTGAACAGGATACCTGGATATGTAAGCTCCAGTAACAGGAGTGATAATGCGTACATAGCTCTCAATATTCGCGGTGAAGAATGTCTTGTAGTCAGATCTGTTGCATCTGTTCTCGGGGGAAATCCGATAACACATCAGTTGGTGATAAATCTGGATACGGAGGACGCAGATCTTGTATCCAGCAGGGAGGATCTTCATTACACAACAACGGCAGAGTTTGACACTAAAAAGTATTTCAGCCACTTGCCACTGTTTACCTTTGCCAGGAATGTTCCGGAGTTCGCTACAATGCTGCTTCTTGGAGAACCATTTTTGCCAGGTCTCGGGGTTTCCGATGAATCAATATACAGTATAGTATATGATCACTGTATCACTGCGTATCTTCTTGTTGGTAAGATAGATATTAATCCAAGATACCAAGGTATAATTGATAGTATTCATACACGAAATTCCGCCAGTAACGGAAATCTTGTTCAGGTTCTTTACGTAAAGAAGGACAACGGTGATCTGTGCAGTTACGATGGATATGTCATATCACTGAAGTATGTGGCGGGGTACTTCAGTGATGATAAAAGTAACGATTCCAAAGCTCACCATGAGTACAAGGCAAGCATAAAGAGCTTTGATGCGTTCAAGGATGCCACAGGACATAAGTTCCACAGGATATCCGAGTTCCGTCCTATGGTATTCAAGCAGGGTATGTCTGAGCTGTGGGACAAGATGTGCAGTATCCCGGATATTGGCAGCGGTCCGGTTGTCACGACTGGATGGCGCTACGATATGCATGATTTGGATGCAACCTTCGACCATGTTTCTCTCAAACGCCTGTCACTGAGACAGGGACATTCTTCTCCAGAGTTCAAGACATTTGTCAGTAATACAGAGGAGTTGGTAAGCCTGACCAACATGGAGGACATATCGCAGCTGGTACCACTTGAGCCTGTAGAATCAGAGCCGGCGCCTGAGCCCGTGATCGCAACAGAGACAGTCGCACTGTCTACCCTGACGCAAGGCGCCCGATTTGTATTCGCAGACAACACTTTCGAGGTTGTCTCGAAGGATTCGGTACGCAATACGGTATGGGCCAAGCACGGCGATTCGCAGACGGTGTTTCCTGGAGACTTCTTGGTATGCCCCACAAATTGCTGATGTATTCGGACGGAGCCTGCACGTTTAACGGCAGGAAGCAGGCGGCGGCTAGCGGAAGCTTTGCCGCGTATCTGGTCCCGTGCGGGACCATATGGGGCTGGCATGGACAGGAGAGTGAAGAGAAGCACTTGCGCCTGAAAGAGGAGGGCAGGCCGCTGGTGCATATGGAAAAGATGACCGTTGTGGCTGGTGCGCATGAGCGTCCCACGAACAACCTGGCAGAAGCAAAGACATTGGAATCAGCGCTGATATGGGCGCGAAACTATGTGAGGGATCACCACGATGACGTGACGAGCGTCGAGGTGTGTATGGACAGCAGGACGGTAGAGTACCAGCTGAAGGGGGTGTACAGAACGAACGCGGAACATTTGAAAAGGATTCACGCACGCATATTGGACATCATAGATGAAATTACTGTACCGGTGCATCTCGTATGGATACCGGGGACGCTTATGAAGCAGACGATTATTGCGCATTAAGGTTTGTTTTTGCAAGAAAACCAAACCTTAATGCCGAATTGATTGACTAGCTGGCTAAGCCGGCAAGCACCAAAAAGGAGAAAACAATGATAGACAACGAAAAACTCAACAAGGCACTCGAAATTCTCAAGGACGACCCCAGCTTTGCCAACCTGAACCTGGAGGATGTTCGGAAGGTTCTTACCCGGATGAGCAAGCCTCGCAAGGTGGACAAGAATTACAAGGTGGATGACTTTGACGCTGTGGTTGAGCGCATGCGGGAGATCACCAGTGCCTCTACAGCGCAGGATTTGCAGCGCCTTGCTGACATAAATTCCGCAACCTTCGTAAAGGCCAAGCAAGCTGGGCACATACCTTCCTACTGGCTGTGGAACCTGATGATGCTCTATTCCGTGAACCCCTACTATATTTTGTTCGGGGGAGAAAACAAGAAATTCCTTATGGTTAGCGACAATCCTGGAATTGACAGGGTGTAACAGAAGGGGGATTGGGCTCAATATTTAATTAGAGCCCCTTGCCAAGATCGGCGGTGCGTGATACGGTTCATTTCGTAAAGCGCACCGCCTTATTTGGCTGGAAAATCCCCCTAATTTTTTACCCGAACGAAGGTTGACAGTATGCAGGTTTATAAACGTGACGGCAGTGTGGATGAGTTTGATTCCAACAAAATAGCAAACTCCATATCCTCACTTGTCAATCCTGACAATATCAACACTATTACCGCTGACATTATTAACGATATGAATGTCGGCAAAGATATTACAACGTCAGAAATCAGCAATATTGTAATGGCACATCTGGACAAGGTTGCTGCTGATAAATACGCTGAAGAGCGCCTTAGCCGTGATGCTGAGCGAGAGAAACAGGGATATATATTCAACCGATTGCGTACGCTTACCAACATTGACGCAAGCCAGGATACAGGTATGCGTGAGAATGGGAATATCAACGCCGATAGCACTATGGGGCTGATGCTGAAGATTGGCTCTGATGTGATGAAGCACTATTACCTGTCCGAGGTGCTGAGCCCAGAAGCTTCAAAAGCTCACAGAGATGGAGTCACGCACGAACATGATCTGGATTTTTATGGAACGGCAGCAAACTGCCTCCAGATTAACCTTGAGAAGTTGTTCGAGAATGGCTTTAGCACCGGGCACGGGTCTATTCGCACGCCGCAGTCTATCCGCAATTACTGGTCTCTTCTGTGTATAGTTATCCAGGCTAATCAGAACGATATGTTTGGGGGCCAGTCCATCCCGGCGCTTGAGTATTATCTTGCCCCTGGCGTGTCGAAATCTTTCGCCCGTATATTGGCCGATACCATCATCGAGAGTATGGGAGCTCGCGACAAGTACGGTATGCATCACGCAAGGCGTTTCCGCGATGCGGCCATGGAGCGTATCTATCCCAAGTGCGGCAAGACCCTGATGTCCAATGAGGCCATCAAAGAGCTCTGTTCTCTCTGCGAGGAGTTCTATGGCGTTAAGCCAACAAAGCAGCAGGTGAACTCTGCTATCATCCAGGTGACAGACGAGTGTATGCAAGGTGCCGAGGCATGCATCCACAACCTTTGTACCATGGCGAGCAGAGCTGGCGCCCAAGTTCCGTTCTCTTCTGTGAACTACGGTATGGGAACGTCTATTGAGCAGCGTATGGTAATCGCGTGCATGCTGCAGGCACTTGATAATGGCCTTGGTAATGGCGAGACGCAGATATTTCCCATTCATGTGTTTCTCGTTAAAGATGGTGTGAACTACAAGCCTGGTGATCCTAACTACGATTTGTTCAGGAAAGCAATTGCAGTTACAGCACATCGTATGTTCCCCAACTACGAGTTTCTGGATTCGCCATTCAATTTGCAGTATTATAAAGAAGGTGAGCCGGATACCTACGTCTGTACGATGGGGTGCCGCACCCGCGTGATGGGCAACGTCAATGGCCCTGAGACTACCTCCATGCGTGGCAACCTGTCCTTTATCACGGTAAACCTGCCGCACCTCGCTCTCGAATCTGAAGGTAACATCGATACATTCTTCAAGAAGCTGGACGATACCATTGATCTCTGCATTGAGGAGCTTCTCTTCCGATTCCGCATCCAGGCATCTCGTCACGTGTACAATTACCCCATGCTCTTCGGAAACAAGATGTACATGGGTTCCGAGGACTTGAAGGATGATTCTACTCTGTTCGACGCTTACAAGCATGGTACTCTCACTACTGGCTTTGTTGGACTCGCTGAATGCCTTGTGGCCCTTATCGGGAAGCACCACGGAGAGTCAGCCGAAGCGCAGGAGCTTGGCTTGAGGATCATCGGCCATATGCGTGAGCGCATGGACCAGGCTACCGAAAAGCATCATTTGAACTTCTCTCTTATCGGCTCTCCCGCAGAGAGTACTGCTTCTTCGCTACTGCGCAAGGATCGAGAACGCTTTGGTGTTATCCCTGGTGTTACCGATAGAGAGTATTACACTAACTCCTCCCATTGCCCTGTTTGGTATAATATTAGCGCAAAAGATAAACTAGCCATAGAAGCACCTTACCACGCTCTTGAGAACGGAGGGCATATCGCTTATGTCGAGTTTGATGGAGATCCCACACAAAATCTGGAGGCTGTTGAGCGTATTGTTCGCTGGATGCATGACTTTAATATTGGTTACGGCGCTATTAACAGGGCTATTGATACTTGCACTGTGTGTGGCCATACCGGTATCATTAACGATATGTGTCCAAAGTGTGGCAATAGCGATGAAGGAAAAATTCAACGCCTTCGGAGAATAACAGGATACTTGGTGGGAGACAGGAACAAGCGGTTTAACGATGGTAAGCTTGCAGAAGAGCGTGATCGCGTTAAGCATAAAATATAGCTGTCAGGGGTATTTTTATACATGTATATCTAAACATGCCATCATTGTTACTGCTAACATCGTTAAGCACATTTTAACGCGTTTTTGATCATATTTTTGCTTGTGGGTGCCAATTGCGCTATGCGTTTTTGGCACCCATTTTTGTTATAAGGTATTGTCTGGAATTTCCCAGCTTTAAGGAGGATTTTATGGCTAAAATCGCAAGTTACGAGTTCAACTCTGTCGTGGACGGTCCAGGCATTCGTAACGTCGTGTTTTTTCAGGGATGTTCGCATCACTGCAAGGGTTGTCACAATCCACAGACACATGACCCTGATGCCGGACATGTCGAAAATTCAAAAAATATTGTTGAAAAGCTGCTGGAGGGCTTTACAAGGGATGAGATACCCCGTATCACTATCTCAGGCGGAGACCCCTTTTTCCAAGAGGACGCACTCACAAGGTTGTGCTTGAATCTCAAGTATGCCCGCCAGGACTGCAATATTTGGGTGTACACAGGCTACCTTTGGGAGAATGTCTGTCTAAGTCACGCCATACCGTTTATCGATGTGTTGGTAGACGGGCCATTTGTGCAGGAGTTGCGAACACTTGAACTCCCGTACCGTGGTTCTTCGAATCAGCGATTGATAGACTGCCATAAAAGTCTCGGGGCTGACAGGGTTGTCCTGTGGAAGCCCGACGAGACCGAACCGTCAGAACTTCTCAAGTGGCTTGAAAAGGCAGAGGAGGGGGATATCCACTATGGCAAAGGCAAAGAGGGTAAGACGTACAGTGCCGGAATTGTTGGTGTATTGGACTCAACAGGCGGCACTGGGCGACGAGAAGGCAAAGCAGCGGTTGGAGGCGACGCTGTTGAAGAAGATAGAGTCTGCCGAAAAGGCGCAACAAGCTAAGGCCGCAACTGGTAAGGCGACTGCTAATAAGGAAAAACCCGTAAAGCCGTTGGTCGGCGACAAGCTTACAAAGGAGCTGCTGAAACTCATACGCAAGCATTGCAGCGAGTGTATGGGTGGTGGCTCCGTAAAGATAGTCGATGGGCGGCACGTGGTTGAACCGGACTGCGAAATATCAACTTGTAATCTCTACAGGATTCGCAATGGAGAACTTGATATTACCTAAACCTGACAGCGATAGTCAGGAGTATAAGGATTACTGCACGCTTGCAAGTGTGTTTAACGAGGCATGCTGCCAGGCGGCGTATGGCAAGGGCAGGGAGAGACACAATCGTGATTGCAAGGAATTTCGTAAGCAGCCAATTATGACCATTACACGTGATGTTGGCTTGGGATTTCCTGTAGGACAGTGCTGCAAGAAGGCGGTTGAGGCCATAGGACTGCTGGAGTCAAAGGGGCCGGAAGCGGCGCGGAACGAGCTGCTGGGCGCTATAAATTATTTGGCGGCTGCAGTTCTGTACATAGATGAATCAACGAGCAATAGCACCGGGGAATAAAAATGTCTGATGATATCGCAATGGCGGATGTTTGTGAGGCTGTGGAATTAGGGAAGTCGCCGTTGCTTACCATTAAGGAAGTAGCGAAGATTCTCAGATGTACGCCGGGGCAGGTGAGGAATTACATACACCGCGAGGAGAATCCACTGAAGTGTGTGCAGTTTTCCCCCAGGCGGCTGTACGTTCTGAAGGAAGAATTGAATCGCTTTATCTTCAACAATGTAAACAGGTAGGCAGCGCCATGTTGGCCGAAACAGTGTTCACAGATGACAAGCAGCGAAAAGTTCGGGTGTTCCGGGAAGATAACCTTTTGCTGTTTGTTGCCAGAGACATATTGTCGTCTCTGGATTTCTCGCAAAAGGCTATCAACAATATTGGAAAATCGTTTTCCAGTGTTCCTGAAGAATGGAAGAGGTATCGTATCATTCCCACCAACAGCGGCAGGCAGACAGCACTGCTGGTGTCCGAGGCCGGAATGTTCTACTTCCTGTTCCGTAGCAACAAACCCAAAGCGCTTGGCTTCTCGAAGTGGGTAGCTCAT
This sequence comes from Desulfovibrio sp. An276, assembly GCF_002159665.1. Lineage (GTDB taxonomy): Bacteria > Desulfobacterota > Desulfovibrionia > Desulfovibrionales > Desulfovibrionaceae > Desulfovibrio > Desulfovibrio faecigallinarum. Next base: position 44,781 of record NZ_NFJC01000017.1, on the reverse strand, counting down.
CAGGTCACCCATTACACTGGCGCTGACACTTCCAACGGAGATTAACCAACATTGAATACAGCACAAATCGGGAGGGATTTGTGCGGAAACCTTGGGTATGTGTACGTCATTGCCGACAGGGAAAGAAATATGGTGAAGATAGGGCGGACCAAGGATCCTCGGCGGAGAACGAGGTCCGTCCTGTCAGCGGCTGGCATCAGCCCGGACAAGGCAATGGTGTATGTTACCCCTGTGGTACTTGACTACGCTTCCCTGGAGAAAAGTGCGCTCAAAAAGTTCTCCGGCAAGCGTACGAATGGTGAATGGGTTCGCTACCCGTTCTATACGGTGCGCAACTACGTTAAGCGGTGTAGCGATCAGATGACCGCAACCGAAGATGATATCCGTCGTGTACGCATGGAAGAAGAGATTGATGTTCACAATGCGTATGTGAGGGACTTCGCCAATTTGATTGGTATGTGCGGATAGGGGTGTTAAATGGTTTCACCACCTTACATTCATATCTATACGGTACTACTGGTGCCTGCCATATCGATGTGTGGGAGAGATTCTTCTATACATGCAAGAATGATCTGAAGAAATATCGTAATACCACACCAGTTTGTGGCATGGCAGCGTAGATAAAAATATAGGCGCATTACCGTACCCCATACGATAATGCGCCATTCAAAAAAGGAGATAAAATGGAACTCACAGATGAGCAGGCTATGGAAGCCGTGGAAATAGCGAGGAGAAGACTTACCGGTAAGCGCAAGGATATAATAGTGAGACACTTTGGTTCCAGAGACAAGCGTGAAGAGCCTCAGAGGCCGGTAAGTCTTGACGAGCTCACTTTTGATAACAGGAATTATATAATACCGCTGGTGATCCCAAATGACAGACATAACTCTTAGCGATGAGCAAAACAATGCCATAGATGCCATACTTGAGTGGTATCGCAGAGGTGGTACGGTGTTTACGCTTACCGGCTACGCTGGTACCGGAAAGACTACGGTTCTCAGTTACCTGCTCGAAAAGCTGTCCGACAAGGTAGCAGTTGCCCTTTGCGCCCCCACCGGAAAGGCTACCTCGGTGCTGAGGTCAAAGATGGGTCCGTACTGCAAGGTCAAAAGTATAGCTACTCTGCACAGGACCATATATTACCCACCGGAAGAAACAAAAAATAATAACCTGCTTTTTACAAGCAGAAAACATATACCGGCAGACATGCTCATCATTGATGAAGCATCGATGCTAAACCAGGAGATACTCTGGGATGTGCTCAAGCTGAATGTGCCTGTTGTCCTTATAGGTGACAGCTTCCAGTTGCCACCGGTATCTGGCACACGCATAGATGTTCTCGACAACCCTGACGCAAGACTTACGAAAGTCTTCCGACAAGCACTCGATAACCCCATCATCAAGGCCGCTACCATGGTTCGTGAAGAGGGAAGGCTTCCGGACGTTGGTTTGCATAAAACATCGTCAGGAGCGTGTGGCGTGTTTCCCGCGTACGCAGGCGCAAAGTACGCTCAGGCATTCTTCAAAAACATAGGCAAGTCCAACACCACGCTTCTGTGCTACACAAATAGCAGGCGCCAGCGTTTGAATATACAGATGCGGGACAAGCTTGGTTACACTGGTAACGTTCAGGTAGGCGAGAAGATAGTTGTATTGAGAAACACGCTTGGAGGATCACTGTACAACGGAGAGGTGCATAAGGTTCTCAAGATAGGTGAGATTAAGGATCTGGATAGAGATGTGTTCGTTAACGCCAATACGATGGTAGTGTGGCTGGAGGGCTGCCATGAGTGGGTACCGATAAATGGGGATGGTCTGGAGAGCACGTCTTTTCCGAAAGTCACTCCAGATACCGTGCCTGTCCAGTATGGATACGCGTTGTCAGTGCACAAGGCGCAGGGCAGTGAATGGGACAATGTGGTCCTGTATGCTGACTACAAGCCAGGTAAGGTATCCGAAGAGGAGTACACTCACTGGCTGTACACAGGTGTAACCAGAGCGAAGAAGAATCTGCTGGTAATAAGGTAGGCCGTATGATCATTTTGCTCATACTGTTGCTCAGCTTCTTTGCAGTAGGTCTTGCCTCATTGGTTACCGATTCATCACCAGTAGAGGACATAGTAGCATTTATTGTGTCGTGCGCTGTCTTTACATGGTTTTTCTGGAGTGAAATTGAAAAATGTTTGACTTTGCTATCAATTTCATAGGGATACTGCTGGTGCTTACAATTACCAGTGTGGCGTGGTGGACCATCTTCTGGTGGTGTGAGCCAACGGACACAACGTTTTTCAAGTTTCTGACTTTTGTAGCAGTTATATCGGCAGCAATGGCACTTTTACTAAGTGTTGTAAATTGAGGGTAATAACATGAGAGCGTTGATCGTTATTATATTGCATGTATGCAGCATAATAACAGTACCTGCATATACAGAAGCTTTTGAGTTTAACAACAAGCATAAAGTCGAGGAAAGCAGAGATACGAAAAAGCGTGAGCGATTTCGTATAGTTTGTATAGATGGATACAAGTTTGTGGAGAGTAACGTCAGATTTCCCGAGTGGCCTGTTGTTCAGCTCTGGGAAAACACGCCAAATGGCCCAAGGCCAGCTGTATGCACAGAGAGGAGGAGATAGGTATGGAAAGGTATATATACGCGGGAGAAGGCCCCGAAAACGATGCCTTCATGGAAGATCTCAGGGACAGGGTTGAGCAGTGCAGGCAGGCACGCAAGTCTCTCAAGGAAGACTATGGTGCTGATGGTCTGTACATTGAGGGCAATGAGATTATGGGCCTGGCCTTTAATGAACGAAAAAACCTGCCTTATCTGAGGGGGGAGATAGAGCTTGGCGGTGGATATGGATATCTCCCCAGAAAGGGAGACAAGGAAGGAAAGAAACTCGCCAACAGGATTGAGCAGGAGAAGATGCTGCACTTCGATCCGAGCAAGTATATTATGGAAAAACTGGGAGTAAGAAGAGATTCCTATGAAAGAGGGCGTTGGTATTGCACTGTCGCTGGATACACTACGAAACGAGTGATGGTGAAAATACCAGGTCCAAAGGATGAGGAGTTCCCTGTTGTGCCTGACTGGATGAGGGAAATCACTCAGTCCGAATGCGACAGGCTGTATGCTGAAGAGGGCTAGCAATGCTGTGCGATACCGGAGACTGGTATTATACGCTTGAGATCATAGGCTACCGTGCCGAGGGCTTGGCGCTTGTACTTGAGCGTATGCGGAGCGGAAAGTCAGCCATTGAGGCTATCGAAGAGATAGCCAGGGAGTACCTCGATGGTGTGCGCCTGGGGATGGCTGTAGGAAACGGGCCGGAGACGTATCGAAAAGTGCGCAAGGTACTAGATGGCGTTAAGCAGCTCAAGACACAAAACAAGGAGGGTATCTGATGGAATACCAGTACTATGTTGGTGAAGGGAAGTACAACGATCTTTTGTACTACAAGGCTACGTACCTGAATCTAAAGCACAAGGAAGCGTGCGAGCGCCTTATAGCGGACTATTGCTCTCCTGAGCGCTTCAGATTTGATGACAACAAGGTGGCTATCTTTGCCTACAGTAGACCTGTCGAACATGAGGCGCTGAAATTTGATGGAATGTGTGAGGAAACAGGACAGTATCTGTACAGACCTTCAAAGAAAACGCTTGAGGGATTGAAGCTTATTGCCCGTCTTGAGATAGACCAGGACCTTAGTTTTGATATATCGAAGTACATACTTAAGGAACTCAACTGGAACTACTTCCACTACGTCGATGTAGAAAACGAATGCGTATATAATGCGTCTGCTGGATACTGGGACGGAAGAATACTGGCTATTGTTCCTGTTGAAGACAAAACCGATGGACCAATAGGCCCGCTGTTTATGCGTGAGGTAAACCGCGAGGAATACGAGAAGATATGTGGTGGGATATAGGACTTATCGTAGCAGGCATACTGTTTTTGGTAATCACGGTGCTAGGGATGACAATAGGGTACGTCAATATTATTCACTCGGAACGTGATGCTGAAAAACTCCTTAACGTCTGGCTTGTGCTGGCACCTATATTTTGCGTGTTGATGTTCACATTGCTGTTTACAGCTAAAATGGCTGGTAGGTTGGCAGGATAATAGAGGTACTTCTATGTATGTAATTGCTACAATAGCAGCTGTTGTCCTTTTGATACAGAGTTCATGGAAAATTTTCGTAAATAAAGTGTATGATATACTTGATGTAGTTGCATGCATATGCGCACTATACCTTGCCATACATTTTGCAATAAAATCAATAGGTTGATATATGACAGTGGTTATTGACTTTATATTTGCTGTATTGATTGGCATCGGTATTACGGCTGCTTACATTTTATTCACATCAAGTCAGGATGAAGAAATCGAGAAGAAAATAGAAGTTCGCAGAAAGCTAATTTCTAGAATGCCACATATATTTGTAACATTATCTAAAAAGACATATCGCATAACATATAATAGTGACGGAGACATATTGGATCTTAGGAGGAATTAAAATGGTTGGAACAGTATTATTAATAATTGTGTTTATCATTCTGTGCTTCTGCAAGGTACGCATAAACGTACACGTTCGTGGGGCTACGCCGAAGGATGATGAGAGTCCGGTGTTCCCGGCGCACGAAGTGATGAACTACAAGGTAGTGGAGATTGACAAGGACAAGTATATTGCTGTCTTTGACAATGACGGTAAGCCTGTTACTTTGATACCGCATCAATAGTTTTGTAGAGGAGGGTACGAAATGATAGAGATAACAGGAAAGTACTCAACAGCAAAGATATTTACAGATGAGGTGGACGGTGAGTCCATCAAGCAGGTGCAGCTCTTGTGTAACCAGGAGTTCACTGAAGGTAGCCGTATCAGGCTGATGCCGGATATCCATGCAGGCAAGGGCTGCACTATCGGTACTACCATGACGATTACCGATAAGGTAGTCCCCAATCTTGTCGGAGTGGATATCGGCTGCGGAATGTTTGTCGTGAATCTTGGCGCAGTGGACCTTGATTTTGAGAAGCTGGACCAGGTTATCCGCAAGTATGTACCAGCGGGCTTTTCCATACATGATCATGTTCCATGCCCTGAAGTGCAGGACATGCTTGATGGACTTGTATGCAAAGACCATGTGGATATGGACAGGGCTGCCAAGAGTGTCGGTACTCTCGGTGGTGGGAACCATTTCATCGAGATCGACAAGGATGAAGAGGGATCTCTGTATCTGGTTGTGCATTCCGGCAGCAGGCATCTTGGTTTGCAGATAGCCAACTACTACCAGCAGTTGGCTATCGAACAGTGCAGCGCCAAGGTACCACAGGAGTTGGCGTATCTGACGGACTCCGCATTTACCACATATCTCAATGATATGCGTGTCGCTCAGGAATACGCAGTGCTGAACAGAGAGACAATTGTCAGGAGTATACTGTTCAATATGTTCGGCATGGAAGCGTTGCCCACAAACAACTTCACCACAATTCACAACTACATCGACATGAAGAACATGATTCTTCGCAAGGGCGCAGTGTCTGCACAGAAGGATGAGCTGTTCCTTGTACCAATCAACATGCGAGATGGCAGCCTTATCTGCAGGGGCAAGGGTAATGCAGACTGGAATTACTCGGCTCCCCACGGCGCAGGCAGGATTATGAGCAGGAGTCAGGCCAAGAAGAAGTTGAGCATGGCAGAGTTTCAGCGAGAAATGGCCGGTGTGTACTCAACCTCAGTAAAGCAGACAACTCTGGACGAAAGTCCGATGGCCTACAAGGGCATGGACAATATACTTGCCAACATTGGTCCAACTGCTGATGTGGTAAAGGTCATCAAGCCAGTGTACAGTTTCAAGGCCGGGTAGGGGCATTTAGATAAATTAAAAAGGGGCAGCACATAAAAATGCTGCCCCTTTTATTTTTGAGGAATTGATTCCTTAAACTTTCATTTTTTGGAAGTTTTTGGAATCAACTCCTCTTTTATTTTTCTTACCGCCTGGCCAAACGCATTCCCGATGCGTGGCATAGCGAAATGGTTTATGGCCGCATTGGCTACATAGGTGGCGTAGGCAGGGATGAGGATTTTTTTAGCCGAACGATTGGCGAACTCAGAGCCTTTCACCTTGCGAAGAGCGTTGTAGCCTCGTACGGATGCCTGACCTTCCTCAAACATTCCGAGACCGGTCGCTACCCTGGCGAAGTTGTCAGCAAGGCTGTAATCACCGGAATCGTTATCCTTACCTTCAAGTCCACGCAGAAACCCAGTGGCTCCACGAATGTGACCGGCATTATGATGTCCGATTCCAGCGGTTATCTTGGCTGAAAACAGACGCAAACTCTTGTTTTTGGGATTAAGAATACTGGTGGCGTGGCCGAGCTCGTGCGCTGCGTCAGCCGTATTCCTAATGTGGGCAGTGTTTGTTTCAGGATTGTAGTGTGGAGCAGGTACACGCGATGTCGGATCAAGAACGCTTTTTACCCGGATATCCTTCTTGTCTGCCTTGAGTGTAGCGTAGACTTTCTTGATGTCCCTCGTGGACAGTTCAAGGTCCTTGCCTGGGTTGACCATATTACGTGTTACGTATCTACCAGTCTTTCGCCCAGCAGCGCGAGCGCCATAATATGCCCCTACACCAATCGTTGCGGTCTGCGCTATTTCAACGTTGGTTTTATCGTCTTTCAATCCCATATACTGTTATCCTATATCCACATAATCTGTAAGCTTGAGTTCACCAGCGTAGTACGCTTTCCACGCAGCTTCAACATTAGCGAACTTGTGTATCTTTGCTCCAGCAGGCTTTGGTTTTCCGATATTTGCCGTTGCTTTGTACAGACCTATGATTGGTTCTCTGGTGGGAGATTGCACAATAGCGTTCGGTACCTTGTCGTTGAATACCTGGTGAGATGGGAACAGCTTCTTTGCGTCTTCCACGGCCTCGTCTGTAACAGGAACATGAATGTTGACGGCATCACCATCGTAGTCTGCGTTGAGGCCCTTTTCCCATATTGAGTTGACGCAGACGTTTTTGCCTTTGCGGAGCAACGGCTTTGCAGCAACCATAGAATGTCGCCACAGTGAAGGAGCACGATTCATAATTACAGGACGCTTTTCCAGCTCGGCCTGCAATATCTTGGTTGCCACATCGTTTCGCTGTTCGATGGCCTCTTCTGCATCGGCCATGGAGTACCCCATACGAGACATCTCTCGAATAACAAATGGCTTGTACATACCCCAGGCGATGTCTTCGGGAAGTCCAATCTCGTCCAGTCCTAATGAGACATCAGGCGAAATTGTGGCTCGACCAGACATATTCATGCGGCCATAGATACATTTTTTATAAAAGTATCCAGACTTTGGAACATCTCCGGCGATAAACTTGATAGCGCCCTTCACATTACGGTTTCTCTGCATGGCGCTATCGGGGGCAAGCATACCGGTAATCTCGCCGATACGCTTGTACAGTGCCTCTCGCTCCTTGCGTATGTCATCATGGTCAAGACCGGCTTTCAGGACATCCTTGAAGCTGTTGCTCTGGAGAACCAGGTCCTTGTAGAAGTCGTTGGTATCACCGCTCATAATGTCACCAGTTCGGCTGATGACAACGGGTCTGTGTATGGGAGGCGTTACAGGGAACTTTGTCAGAACGTAGGCGTCTCCGGCTTTCATGTTGTTCTGGTCAAGGGCTCTGAGTGTCTTTACACGCTTGACCATATCATCAAGTTCAGTCTTCTTTACCTGATTGTTATGGAGAGCGTCCTCGGCTTTCTTCAGTTCTTCCTTGATATCAAGGGCGTTCAGCCTGTCCTTTATGTACTTGCCGCCCTTGTCCAGGCAAAGCTCCTCAAAGTCCTTGGAGGAGAGCCCAAGTAACCTGCGTGCCGCTCCCTCGAAGACGGGATTGACTACAGGTTCGGGGAGGGTGATGTGTCCCCATTTGGTTCCCTTAAGACCACCAAAGATGGCCTCGTCAAACAGGCCGTCCTTTGAGGGGTGCTGAAGGTCAACGGCATCAAGTCTTTTTGCTGTCTTGAGCTCGCCACTGCTTAGCTTCTCGATATCCTTGTCGGTAAGCGGAGCGGCAACCAGTTCGTCACCCCTGCGCTCAACGTTGATGCCAGCCTGCTTCAGAATGGACAGAAATCTGGTGAAAGTCTTCTTCTCGGTGGGGAAGTTCGGCGTGGCTCCGGACTGGAACGCTCGCCAGAAGTCGGAGTTTTTCGAGCTGCGGAGCATGGTTCCTTCGCGGAGCAGAGCTCGTACATTTGAGGCCAACAGGGCATTGATTTCCATACCGCCCATACCTTTCGGTCCGGTTGCTCCACTGCCTGTGGGAACTTCATCCTGATCATAGCCACCTTCAATACCGCGAGCCGCAAAGTTGGTATCGGTCGTCTTGAAGAGCTTTTGCATGTGCTGCACGCCGACGAAGACACCGGGAATCTTCTTGCCCGTCTCAGGGTCGAACAGCGTTTCCTTGTCCTTGACGCCGTTCTTCTTCATCTCGTTCTTTACGAACTCGACGGCATCAGGCATCGAGTAGTTCTCTATGTCGTATGCCTTTCCGGTTTTGAGGGCTATTTTTCCAAGGGCAGATTCCAAAGTCTGGGCAGGGTTGATGCGCGAGATAACGCCAGCAGAGGTGAGCACCAGATCTAGCGGCCTGCCTTCCTCATCCCTGGGCATCTTGTCGGTGGGCACAATGACAGAGCACACGCCCTTGTTGCCATAGGATCCGGCAAGCTTGTCGCCTATCTGCAGGGGTTTGCGCATTCTGAGGACAACAGTGATGAGCTTGTCCGTTTTGAAGGTATCGGTGACTTCAGCCTCGTAATGATCCTCGTACTTCTCCGCCAGATCCCTGTACGGGTGCATAAGGGATTTGTTGAGCTTGCCCAGGATCTGGTTGATACGGCTGTCCGTATTGGACTCGATGGCCAGCACCAGCGGATCGCCCTCATGTACCTTCGTGCCCTTCTTTACGATACCATCCGCATCCAGATTCGCGAGTTGCTCTGTAGTGAAGTTGGTAGGAAAGGCAGCAGTGTAGTGGTCCTTGCCGAGGATCATGTTGCGGGTAATCTGAACGAATATCTTGCTGGCATGGATGGAGGTCATCTTTTGCGCGGCAGCTTCGCTCACCACAATGGCGTCTTCGTGATTCAGGCCCTTGTAGGGCATGTACGCAACCAGCAGGTTCTTGCCTGTTGTCAGCCAGCCATCCTTGGAGAAGTTTGAATTGGCAAGAGGTTGCCCCTTCGTTACCTTGTCTCCAACTTTTACCGTGACGGTATTGGTGAGGAACGTCTTTGAGGCCAGCGGCATGTCCTTTACATAATCTACCGGCCATGTTTTCCCTGTGGTGTCCTTTATATAGATAAAGTCCTCGTCCACCCTGGTAACTGTCCCATCGGCAGGCGCCACGGGAACAGTGCCGTAGCCAAGCTCTCTGAGCACGCTACCATCCCGGAATGAATCCGATTTTGTACGTACGAGACGAACGTCTGGATCCTCCAGGGGCAGAGCCTGCTGCACATGCTTGTCACCCATCAACAAACGGTTGCCCTGGTTGCTGGGCATAAAGGGTATGCTGTTGGTGGTGAAGCTGGTAAGATCTGCTGGATCGTCTATCTGGTAATCCAGCTCGGAGCGTCTGCACTTTACCAGATCACCACGGTAGGTGGCATAGACGATATCATCACGCTTCTTGTTCTTGAGGTATTTGGGGTCAGGGAAGCCAACCCTTTTGTCGTACAGATCGATAGCTCTGTGGTAACCTATCTGATTTGTCTTGCAGTCACGCAGTTTCTTGTAGAACTCGTGGTCAGATCCCTTGGCGGCATTGATGGTAGCGTGCACGTCAATACCAACCTTGAAGGATTCAGGCGCTGCGATAGGGTCGATAAGGCCGGCGCTTGAGTAGGTAACACCACGGGTAGAGAAGGGCACAGCTCTTTCACTGGAGATAGCCCCCTCGCCAAGCCTCGTGATGATCGAGGCAGAGTCCATGAACTCCATCGGGTTGATTTGCGAGGGTAAACGCGAAAGGGACGATGAGGTCAAAAAGCTGCGTATGGGCTGAGAAAAGACGCTGGAGTTGAAATTCGTCTTGAACTTTTCCGGATGCTTCAGCTCGAAAGTGTCCAGCGCCTTCTTTATCTTCGGGCCTATCTCTTTCGACTTCTCGATTACTTCGGCGAGCAGATCCTCCACACCGTAGACTTTCTGGAACTCCAGATGATCTCGTTCGTCAACATCAGCCTCGCCTTTGTAGACATCCATGATTTTGCGCATGGCGCGCAGGATGGTTACGACACCGACAGATGTTTGCGGAATACCAAGAGTTACCTTTGTGGTCTCCGGGTCCATCTTCGTGTTGGCAAAATATCCACGGATGGCTTCGTCCTTTTCGGCGGAATTGATGTGCTCGTCTGGCCCGGTATCCTTGTAGCGTACCAGCTTGTTGAAGAGAAGGTTGCGAGCCTTCGCTATCTGGGATTCTGTGGCTGCCTCACGATTCCTCTGCCAAAGCTCGGTCCCGATGGCGTTTTCCTCATCGGCTCGCTTGGCGCCGAGTATGTCCAGAAAAGCGAACACAGGAAATGTGGACCCGAGGATGTCCATCTTGAAGATACCTGTCTTGGGGTCCATGAGCAGTTTGAAGTTCGCTCCCTTCTCCAGGTTGAAGGCGCTTTCGAGTTCATCGTTGCCTCTCTTGCGGGTATAGACACCAGACTTTGTGCGCATCTGTGAGACTACCGAATACTCGTTGCCGTCTACCATCATCGTGTAGCGATATGTGTAGTAGGGCAGCGTAGCCAGCAGGTATTTCTTAAATGTTGCGACAACCTTGCCGGTCTTCTTGTCGGTTATGGTGAGGTCGCCATATATGCGAGAGTTCTTGTTGCCCTTGGTCAGCACAACCTTCTTCTGCTGGTCGTGGGAGATTTCACCGAAGACAGCCTCTACATTGGAAACATCAGCTGTATACCGCTCACCCTCTACAGGAAACTTGCTCTTGATGGCCGCTGCTACCTTTTCGTGGATGGCATTGCGGATCTCGTATGGGTAGGCAACTATCTTGCGAATAGAGACATTATTGGGCATTACTTTCAGCCTTTTTCTCTTGCTCAGGCAGCATGGCGTAGTACAGGTAGATGTGGTAGTCGCCCATCTTGTCGAATGTGCCTGTGCGCTCGAATACAGCTATGTCTCCTGGTTTGTTCAGGTATCCACCACAGCGCAGGGATTTCGTGAGTATGTACTCGGCTATAGCGCAATCGCCTGGGTCGGACAGATTTCCAGTGTACATCTTGATAACTGTATCCTTCGGGAATGGTGCTTCCGTATATCTGGAAGAGAAGGGATTACCAAATCCCTCAAGCTTGTCGTCTGTTACTGTAGCTACATCGCTCATTTTTTAGCCAAGCCCCTCATATCATCTGTAAGTTGCTGTTTCATATTAGAGATTGCGGCAAGGTATTCGTCTATCGAAGTATCTCTTGTATTGAGAAGCTTTTGCCACATCCTGGGCGGAAGCTTGGAGTGATATTCTTCGATGGTGATATTTCGTTGATCTTCAGGCAGGTCTATATGTGAATGGTATCGGGCTCCGCGCCCCTCAACCTGCTGTATCTTGGATCTATTAAAATGTGGCTCCAGTATCTGCAGAAGCCTTGTCCCTTTGAGGTCAAGTCCTTCACTACCAGATGAGGACAACAACAGAATTTTCTTCCCACCAGGGGTGTTGTAATCAGCAACGAGTTTCTTTTTCTGCTCTGCATCTAGCCCACCAGTAAATACAATAGGTTTCAGTCCGTGTTTCTGCAGTATCTTCTCGTAGGGAAGAATGCCAGCATCAAGGAAGTTTGAGTATGCAACACCTCTGAAGTTGTCTGTCTTATTGGCGGCTCTGGCCATGCGGTCAGCAGCAACTCTAAGTTTTTCGCTGTCGAACGGGTCAGCATTGACCTGATGGTGAGATATGGAGTTGGAAGCCTGGCGGATGCCAGTCGAGAAGGCATTGAGATTGGTGGCTTCCCGTAGGCTCATGGGCAGATTGTTGCGAACCTTTTTGCGTAGCGGCGAAGGTATTTTGTTTTCAAGATACCTGTACAACTCTACCTGGTGAGGAGACATTTCTGTGTCTATAACCTTGCGGTATATACGAGGAAAGTCAGCGCTGTCCTTGGGAGTCTCGTACACATCAATGTATCTGTCGAGAATATTCTTCAATCTGGGACGATTTTTGATTTTCCACTTGTCATCGTCAACATAGTTGCTGATAAACTCTTTACGGTCACGGGGAACTTTTGCATCACTGTCCATCAGTGATATGAGGCTCATCATGTCCGATGGGTGGTTGTATCCGGCAGTCCCGGTAAGCATGAGAACCTTATCTGAGTTGTCAAGAACAGGTTTTAGACGAGAAGTGAGTGATGTGCCGCTGTTTCTCAGTTTGTGTGCCTCATCAAGAACTATCAGCTTGTACCTAGTGTCTTTGAGCTTGTCTGCGAGGTTACGGGCCTTCTCGTAGCTGTAGACATCGACCTTGCCCGGATATTGCAGGCCATGCTTCACGCGCTCCTTTTCGAAGTTCGTGGTGAGTGAGGCCGGAGCAATCCATAGGGCTCGGTCATCCTTATTTTGCAGAGCCTTGCTTAGAGCTGACAGTGCTGTGTAGGTCTTGCCAGAACCCGTAGAGTGATAGGCGATAACACCACGTGGACTCTTCTTCCCGTACAGTTTATCAATAACTCGTTGTTGGTAGTCCTTAAGGGCATCTGGCATACATTACCCCTGTACCGATTGTGTCTGGGCAGTCTGCGCCATCTGGGCTGCCTGCATTGTTCGCATCTGCTCAAGTTGTTTGGATACCAGTGCCCACATAACGTAGTCCTCGTTCTGCAGCTGTGACAGCTGAGATTTCCTTTGTTCATACGGAACAGACAGCATCTGGTTGGCTATCTGCTGGGCCTGAGCAATCATCTTCTGCTGATTGTACTGACTCGGCATACCCGTCTGCGATTCCTCAACCTGCGATTTGACCTGGTTGGACAGGCTGTTGAGCTGCTTGTTGACCTCTTCCTGTACTTCCTGTTGCATAATCTGGTCGGAAACGGTGTCGGACTTGAGCAGCTCCTTTTCCCTGGCGGGATCGATGTTGAGGCTCTCAAGGATGGTTGTGCGGGAAACTGTACCGTTGGCGGCGAGCTGCATGAGCATCTGCTTGTTCATTATGTCATCGGCAAGCTTGAACGGTACGAGGGAAGGATAGGTATACTCCATACCGGTATGCGCGTTGATGGCGTCAATGACCCAGCGCATGAAGCGTTCCATTTCCCGAACGTGTGGGGTAAGCTGGTTCTCAAGAATTCTCAGTCCAATAGCGCTTGCCTGAATGCTGGCGTCACAGGTGAGCAGTGCTGGCGGGATGTCCAGCGCCATTGTCATTTCAACGCGGGCGTCCTTGATTTCCTCGATGGGAGAGAGCTGGCGTCCCTGTGAGCCAATATTGACGAGCCCGGTAGGATAGGGTGCTGTCATCACGTAGTTCGGATCAAAACGCCATCTTTCCAGCGCCTTGTTGACCTCTTCTCGCCACCTCTTGAGTGACGTGCCCACAGCAGGGTCACTTGTGCCGGACGATTGCGGGAACAAAATGCGCTGCGGAGTGATGTGTTCCATACCAATGGCCTCTGAAGCCCTTCGAAGCACAGCTATGTACATATAGATGCGCAGGGTGGACATCAGCTGGGAAATTCCCCATCCTGACTGATAACCAGACAAGCTGGGCATTTTGGCGTGATAGAAGTTGGGACCGAACTTGATGTTCTTGTCCTTGAGGGCGCCTTCGATGAAAATCTGAGGTGTGTCCCGGAAGATCGTCTTGTCGCCTTGCTGTATGCGTTTTGTCAGTTCTTCCGGCATCTGGTAGTAGTACTCTGTAGTGCCGGTGATGGGGTTCTGCACAAGATTGATGCTCTTGGGATCCCACCTCACGATAACGATCTTGCTGGGGTCATTGAGCTCCTCATCGTGCAGTTTGGCAAGTTGCCAGCCACAGTTTTTACACTTTACCTCTATTTTCTGACGGCGAACCCGGAAAGTCGAGTTGTCGATAGCAGTACGCTCATTGCAGTGTGAACATTGTATAAAGCGTTTGAACGGCATGTATACTGTGCGGAAGACATTGCCGTAAATATAGAAGTCAGTATTGAAGTCCATGAGGATGGACTTCATGTGGATATCATCGAGAAGCTTTTTGGTCTTGTCCCGCATCTTCTCTGGCTGGTCCTCAAACGAGAAATCTGTGATGGGGTAGTGGACAAGCTTGCGTATGGCGTTTGCTACCGTAGGCATGGAGTTGTAGACCACTTCACACCACCGGAAGAGATCCTTGATATTCTTCGGCAGCATCTCCGACAGGTAGTCAAAGTGAGGATTGCCGTATAAACGTGAGTATTTGTTATTAGGATAGACTGTCCGACCAAGAACGGGTGATATGATTGGAGTCTCATTTGCCATAACGCTTTTATTCCTTCGAATGCTCTGAGTATACTACATAAATTATGTTGTAAAATAAATAGGCAGTAAATATTAAGGGGTGTTTTTTGTTATAAGTATATACAAGTAAAACCTGAAGGAGGTTTTATATATGCCTGTATTGGAGTATGATTCTATTGCCAAATCATTCTGGTTCAGGTACGATAAAGACCTGATCGGAATGGCAGGCGCCACAGTCGATTTAAGAGGTGGCCGACGATATGTGTTTGGGGATGTGTCTCCAAAAAACTATCGCAATATCAAGTTGTTCAAAGAGTTATTCAGGGGAGATGCGAAAGCCACTCCTGAAGCCAAAAAGCGTATCGCCGCAATAAAGGAGGAGCAGGAGAAAAATTACGTTCAGGAGTACATGGATCTGTTTGCCGGCAAGCCGTTCGAGCATCAGATGAAGGCCGTGGAGGCCATGCAGAAGAGCGACCGGCTGGCACTGTTGTTGGAGCAGGGACTGGGAAAAACGTACATATCTCTTATGTCCCTGAGAATGTTCAAGAAAAGGGATGGATATCTCAGGGCGCTGGTTATGTGCCCCGCCATTGTGTTCGACACATGGCTTGCCGAGGCCGAGAAGTTTACGCCGGAGCTTAAGATTATTCCCTACAAGGGCGACCTACAGGCAAGGCTTGAGGTGCAGCGCCGCATAAAATGCGGTGAAAGTTCCAATAAATACCGCGATAATTGCGGCGATAATTGCGGCGAAAATTGGGACATAATACTAACCACATATGACATGCTTAGGGACCCGGACAACAAGAGCAAGCTTATCTACAAGGGGCTTGCCTGGGAAATGGTCCCTGCGGATGTTCGCGAGAAGCTGGTAAATGCGCTGTTCGCCGACGATGCCAAAGCCAGGGAAACACTTCTGACAGACAGCTCGAAGCTTGCGAAAACCAGGCGCAATACCTGGCTCAATGCCTGCGGCAAGCTGTTCAGGGACATCGATCCTAAAAAGGAGGTAGAGCGGGCGATGGTGGCTGCCTTCCCGGAGATAGCCAAGGAGATAAAACTCTATAATTCATTGATATCACAGATAATAAAGGCTGACAGGGCGGAGGAGTTTTTCAACAGCCTAGACTTGTCGGTGACGATATTCGATGAGGCCAGCAGACTGATAAATCATGCTTCACACACGGCGAAAGCGATGGAGGGCTTGAAGAGTCATCGTGTGTACCTGCTGTCGGGAACACTATGCGTGGGAAGACCGACAGATATGTATATGCCCATGCGTATACTGGATACATCTATATTCAGCATGAACTGGTGGCAATTCAGAAACAGGTATTGTATCACCAGCAGCTACAATGCGAATATCATCACTGGCTACAAGAACGTTGACGATATCAAGGCACGTATAGAGCCGTTCATAATCAGCTACAAACGTGATGAGTGTTTTGACATGCCGGATAGAACTATAGTCACATGCTACTATCCGATAGGTGATAAGGTTCGCGATTTGTACAACGGTATCATCACCGCAGAGGATTACGTCAAGATTGGCAACCGTAGATTGTTCTGCGGTATGGACATTCAGAAGATTCAAAAATGCCTGCAGGTGCTATCCGGATTTGTTCATATCACGCCTGGCACAGAGCATTGTGGCGAGTGCGGAGATGAGCAGATCGAGAAGTGTATGGACAAGGGCGTCATACCTTCGAGCCCCAAATGTCCCAGACACAACGAGTTCAGGGAGAGCGAGATCGACATAGATCTTCCTCTGTCCGAGAACCCAAAGCTGGCCATGCTGGAAAATGACCTGAAGGACATCACTCCTTTCGAGAAGGTAATAGTCTGGGCGTGGTATCAGTATGACCTCGCGGAGATAGAGAAACTGCTGAAGAAGCTGAAAATCAGATACATAACGGCTGACGAATCGAAATGCGCTCAGCGATTCGAGGCTGATGACAATATACGAGTGTTTCTTGGTCAGACCATGCAGGGTATCGGAATCACACTCAACTCCGCTACCACCATGATTTACTACTCGCATGGTACGGCTCTTGAGCCAAGGCTGCAGAGCATGGATAGAAACATGCGCATAGGGCAGACCAGGAAGCTGGTGGTGAGGGACTACGTATGCCGTGGCAGTGTTGAGGAAGCGATAGTTACGCTGCTGCAGCACAAGGATGATGTGCACGCGTTTATGCAAAAGGACACCAGGTGCATCATGTGTGCCGCAAACTATGCTGAATGCAGGGAGAAGGGCATCAGGCAATATGCAAAGGGCTGTATATATTGCAATGAGTTGCAGGCAGCACAGGAAAAGAAAACTCTTGGGCTAAAACTTCTGGAGGATTAGGTATCAGATGAAAAAGATAAGAGTTATCGTTACAATCACAACAATAATAGATGACAGCGTTTACTCGGATACGGGAGATTACTTATACGAAAATGCTGAGCATCTTGAAGACACAGTTATTGATGCGTGCACGCAGGCAGGTTGGAGAGCTGTTACTTATGGAAACACAAGAGACGCTAAGGAGGAGAAGGGAATATGAAATTTTCAACCAAGGCGTACATATGGTTTAATCTTAAACTGTACTCATATTCAGACAGAGCGGACAAGTTCATAAAGTATATTATAAATGAAGGAAAACTTGTTGCCATAGGTGATAGCTTGTATGGATGCCCAGCCCATGCGTTTGTGCAGGTGGGAGACAAGGTGTTTGCGGTATGGATAGCAAATTACCCATACGCGGATCTTAGCGATGTATATGAGGTAGCAAGGGACGGAGTATTTGCGGAGAAGTACATATACACAAGAGAGCGACCATCACGAAAAACACAGATAGCGTTCTGGGAGTGGATGGAGAAGCAGGTTTATGTCTCGTTTAGTGGTGGTGAGGTGGCAGTAGCGTCTGATAACACACATGAGAGCTGGGACAAGAAAATACGGGATATCTACAAGGAGATAGACAATGGAAATGGAGATTAGGGACCTCGACAACGCAATCAACTACCTGTTAAACAAGGCACGGGACGCTTTCCCCACACCTTGCTCTGTCAACGAGGCGGATATCAAGTACATTTTTGACAGGAAAGCAGGTTCGCAGGAAGTGTGGACAGAATGGGTCAATACGCTGCTTGCGCTTGTCGGTTGGCTCATGCGTAACCAGTACCTGCGCGGCAAGTATAAGAACAACGGGTACGGAAAGTTCTGGGCTACCTATGAAATTACGGACAAGGGTCTGGACTTTATGGATATCGGCAACACTCCTCTGAACGCAATGCTGCGCAACAGGGTTTACAAAGATGAATATGGCATAGAGGAGGAGGGAGGTTTTTAATGGAGGTAGGCATATACGAACTTCCAAAGGGGTATCTGTCTGCCAGCGCCATTGATACCTTGCTGAAGTGCCCGAAGATGTACGAGTTCAAGTATATAGAGAACCGTACCAAACCGCAGAACAAGATGTTGGCTATGGGCTCCATCACACATGCGGCATTCGAGACGTATTACAATGATGTCCTGGAACACAAGAACGAAGAGCGTCTTACCGGCAAGCAGATGGTTGAGTTGACCATGGACGATGTAATGCCCACATGGTTTGAGGAGAAGGAGACGGACATCAAGCCGGAAGAGAGGGACGAGATCGAGGAGGTTGTTCCGAATATCGTCGAGAACTATGTGGACTGTGTTGGCTCCACAATAACGCCGCTGGGTGTTGAGCAGGAAATCGACTTTACCATGGAGTGCCAGGTGCCCATGAAGGCATACCTTGACCTTGTGCGTGTTGTTGATGACGGCAAGGGCCTGGTAGACTACAAGATCTCGGGCAGAGCGTGGCAGATGTCCAGGCTGCAGAACTCTCTCCAGTTCATGCTGTACACCTATCTTACCGGAATAAGTGATGTTCAGATTCAGAATATCGTGAAGCCAGCTTCCGGAAAGAAAGTCATTATGAACAGTCAGTATGCGGATAAGGACAAGGGCAGCACAGGGACATACGAGTTCACTGCAGGCAGCAGTCTTCACATTCTTGGCCATACCTTTGATAACAACCAGAAAGAATACCTTGAGGATCTTGTTCAGCGTTGCGCGGAGCTGATCACCACGGGTATCTTCATTCCTACACAGCCTGGTAACTGGTGGTGCTCATCGATATGGTGTGATTTCTGGCATCTGTGCAGAGGTAAGCGTGTATGAGTGGTGTTCGTAACATTGAGGCTGCCCGCAAGGAGATCGAGCAGGTGACAGAGCAGCTTATCAGTGAGCTGAAAAAGCTCAATGAGAAAAATCAGCTTGCGTCCGACAAGCTTGAGAAGGTGAAGGAGATTCTTGAGAACAGGAAACAGAGGGCAGATACCGACAAGTAATTAGGACAATAGCTGGTATACGCATAACATTAACATGTTATGCGTATACCATTTTTTAGCTATTGCAGCTAACCATCCACTTCCATCTCCTCAAACCAATTTCTCAGCTTTTCCACAGCTCTGGTGTGTATTTGTGATATACGCGAGCGAGAACTGCCCTTGCCGGCTTCTCTGCGCATGGCAGCTATGTCGTCATAAACCATGGGCTCGTGATCAAACAGGCCGTTGTGCAATATCACTACCTGACGTTCATCATCGGTGAGTACACCGGACTCCTCGGACAATGCCTCCTCAAGCCATTCTTTTACCTGCTTGTTGTGTAGGTCATTGTCATAGTTGACGACAACCATGCTATCTGCGTCAGTAAACATGATTGTCTGCGAGGACAGCACAACATCGGTGGATATATCGCTGTTGATGGCCTTGTCGGGATTATCTACGGCTGCGGTCATGCCTATATCGGGATTGAGTACAAAGTTGTCCACAGGTATTTCGCAGTCATCATTATGCTCTTCTTCCTTTGCAGGTGAGTCCTCTTCCTTGAAGAACGCCTTTGCCTTTGACGCCTTCGACCCCTGCGGCAGTCGTATGGTATTGTACTCCTGGAACGTCTGTGTCATGGCTGCCGTAATGTCACCGTAGGCGTATGCTACAAAAGGGAAGCCTCTTGATGGATCAAATCTGTTGATAGCATCGAGTATGTGCAGGGAAATATTCTGCAATGCCTCATCGTACAGCATGACATTCATGCGATAGCGCTTCTTGCTCAAAAAACTGGGAAAATAAAAAAAGACCTTCAGATATATGGTCTCAAGTATGAACTTCTTCTCACTTTCTCCACATGTATTATCCTTGTAGCAGGCTATCAGATCCTCTACGCGCATCTTGTCATACTTGTCGAATAGCGGGTTTTCCGCAAGCTGCTCCCTTCTGGACTTGATATAATTGTTAATTTTCGACATGACGCCGGAATTATTTTTTGGCATAGTGTTTTCTCTTTGGATAAAAGTATTGACAAACCGCCCGATATTGGGTAGTTTTCAAGGGTAGCCGAAATTTTCGGTTAGCATGTTACACCATGCGACAAAGCGGTTAAAGCTCGTGATTATAAAAGAGCTTAAATTAAATATATGACGCTTGTTTTTGTTATAAGGATATACATGGATAATTGTGTCCATGTATATCTTTTTGTGCGTAATTTTGTACGTAAAAACCAAAGGAGTGACAATTATGTCAAACGAAGTGCTTGAACAGTATGCCGAGGCAAACCGCAACCGTTTTCTTCCCGCAAAGGCGAACGACGACATTACAAGCGTTGCTGTGTATGGAGAAGATGGATCCGAATCCGTAATGATAAACGGGAATGCGTATCCTATCATGGACGCGTATTTTGAGCTTTCCCTGGTGCAACCAGGCGCTTTGAGGTTCAATGACAAGCTCAAGCCAGAATATGTCGGGAAGTTCTGGAAGAAGCTTTCCGAGGAACCAAGTGATGAGGATATCGTTGACCAGCTGTATCTGATTCCAATCTGCGTTCTCAACTACAGCAGGTCCAAATTTGCCAAGTTTGACGGTAACAAGACCTCTACACCGCTGTGCCGTTCTCGTGATGGCATGTATCCGGAGACCGGAGAGCTTACACCAGACGCTCCACAGTGCGCCAAACTTGTAAATAATCGTCTTGTTCCGCTTTGTCCTTCCGCCAAAAAGTCTCCGTCCGGAGAGAAGGCTCAGTGCACATTGACGGTTAATGTCGCCTTCCTCGATATCCAGGAAGGAATTCCGCTGTTCATGCGTATGCGTGGCACCGGTATGCAGGCGTTTATCGACCTGGACAAGAATATGGCACGTGCCCGCAATGTAGCCAGAATTCGTCACAGAAGCCTGGACGATTATGTGGTGCTCCTCAAGGGGAAGCATGAGGGCACATACGCAAGGCTGCTCGCGTCCTATGTGAAGGCTCCAGAAGAGTTTGGAGATATGAGCACCTACAGGACACTTGCGGCCTACTACAGAGCAAAGCTCTTCAATCGCGCACCGCAGGAAGAAGAGCCAATTGATGTTGAAGAGGCGACGGTCATTGAAGAGAAGGCCGACGCTGAAACGTTTGATATTTAAGGAGTTTTTAACACATGTTCAAAGCAATCGCTGAAAAGTTCGAAATCTCTCAGGCCAAGGCCAAGGAAATCGCCGAGTTCATTCTGGACACCATCGTCAACGAGGTGACCGAGAAGGGTCGCTGCTTTGTTGGCCGTAACCACTATTTCAAGAAGGTGGACCGGAAGCCTCGTCGTTTCCATAACCTCCAGACCGGACAGACCGACCTTACCAAGGAAGCCAGCTTCATCGTTTACAAGAAGCCCGTGGCAACGGCCTAGCCAGTTACAGGGGAGTTCCGGTATGCTGGGTCTTTCCGAGGTATTGCGGGAAATTGGAAAGCACAAGGGTGGCTTGCCTACATCGTATTCGCGGATGCATACGCTGCTCGGATGCCCTTTGTCTTTCTTTCTGCGATACCAGAAGAAGATTCAGCTGCCGAAACTCCCCGCCAATGACGATATGGTTGTAGGCAAGCAGGCCCACTGGATTATGGAAAATTCCATGAAGACTGCCTACAGCTGCAAGGACTTTTCGCTGGCTGGCGCCGAGTTTGACTTCTTCTTCGACTATGTGTATCAGAGGAGTACAGTTGAGCAGGCGTCTATATTTTCTGATATTCAGAAACCGATGATGGCTGTTTTGGATCGCCTGCTACAGCTGATGTCTACCGCTGGGACGGAGATATCGACTGAAAAGAAGATAACTCTCAGCCCTGGCGGTTTGCCGGTCAAGCCGACACGAGCCTATTACCCGAAAGGAAAGTATCCACCGCTCGGTTTTCTTGGGTATATAGACCTTGAAATGCGTCGTGATGGATGGATGAATCTTGTAGATTACAAGACAGAGCATCCTACCAGAGAACGAAGAGAAGAAGTAATACGCCAGACAGGTATCTACTCTTATGTCGAGTTTCTGTCGGACCCCACACTAAACAACGTAAACACCTATTGTATTTACCTGAAGGACGCCACAATCGACAAGGTTGCTCATTACAACAGGGAGAGGGACTTTGCTTCCCTTGAGCATAATGTACTGACACTGATGAACGATTACCTGGTTGCCCTGGAAAATCTCGAACCCGAACCCCGCGAAAACCGTTACTGCGAGTATTGTGATTTTCGTGTGGCAGGCATGTGTCCCCTGCACAAGGAGATGACCAATGGCGAGACAGCGCAAGAAAGGAGAGAGAAAGTCGGTAACCTGGGAGCGGTTGCGTGAAATATGGTCAGCTGCCCCGGCTGCCGATTGGCTGGCGCTGTTGCAGCGTATCGCTCCGAATCAGAAGTGGACGAGGAATGGTCAGACAATAACCGGCCTTTGCCCGTACCACGATGAAAAAACGCCCAGCCTCAAGTTGCAGTTTGGCATGAGGTTGGGCAAATGTTTCGGCTGTGGCAAAACCATAACCGACATTGTTCAACTTGTGGCAAAGTTGCAGGGATCCAGCTACCTTGCGGCTCTGATATACCTCAATGCCGAACTGAAGCTGGAGAACATCCTTGGGGATGACGCGGACAAGTTCTCGGAATTCCATGAAATCGAGGAGATGAAGAAGGAAGCCGCAGTGGCTTTCGGAAAGCTCGCCGAAGAATTCATCCGGGATCATCCTTCCTATCTCGATTATATGCGCCCCGCAGCGGTGTATCTTGAGAAGGCACGCAATGTGCCTGTCTCGATGATACCAAACCTTCCTGTGGCAATTTTCGGAAAGCCCGAACATGTCAAAAAGTATATAAGTGAGGAGTACCATTCCGCTTATGACAAATACTTCAAGGAAGCGAACAGCTTTCGTATGTGGGGCGATGTCATATTCTGGTACAACGACAGTCCTGGTACCATATCAAACTTCAAGCTGCGTATGCGTGCGAAGGAAACCCAGGCCATTATGGCCTCGGTGGACAAGGTTGAGGACCTTGACCCCAATGTTGCGCGTACTCTCTTTTCTAAAAACTTCTACATAGTGAAGGATCCTGTGGAAAAGCGCCGTATGGGCGTGTTTGGGCTCCATCACTATTCCCGCCTTATCTCTGATACCAGTACAGCTGCTGTCATAACCGAAGGGGAGTTTGACGCTCTTTCGATTATGGTAGAGCAACTCAAAAACGGGTACACCACGGATTTTCCCATCTTTGCCGGCGGTGGTGGGGCTGCCACCGATTTCTCGTTCCTGAGAGAGTGCTGGATACGCACATTGTGCATAGTCACCGACGTTCCGGGCGAAAAGAAGGGCACAGAGATCGCGTACAGCTGGCTGTGCCGTCCCGATAACCATCGTGGTGACCCAAGCAATCCTCCCATTCAGTACCGCATCTTTACCTGGCCTCCGGAGATGGCCAACAATGTTGGCGACCTGGATGAGGCCGTACAAACACACGGCTACGACTTTGTACGTGAGCAGATATGGGTTCAGCGCGAGAATACTTACCTGAATCAACTGCCCTGGGTAGAGGAGCAGTGCGATCAGGCTCTCGCCAAGCTGAACGCTCGGCTTGACTCAGAGCAGGAGCTTGCCAGGGCGTCCGGACAGGAAACCGTTGCGTCCAACCTTGCCAGCGAACGTGCCGGCAAGTTGCGGGAAGTGCTCGCCTACTGGCTGAAGGCAGTCTATGACAAGGCCGACAAGGCGATGTTCATATCGGTCTATTCCAACAAGACCGGTGTGGACCTTTCCCTGGATGACGTTGTGTACAACGATGTGCACGATGTGAATACCATGGATGGCGCTACCCGTGTGGCCTATGACGCTTTTGTGGATCAGGTGAGCATACCGTTCTACGAAAGCCGTCAGGGCGTAAATGTGTACTGTGTGTACTCCCGCCTGAACGAGACCTACTGCATGCTGTCACTCAGCTCGGAGATGGCTCTGCAGACAATGGTCACGCAATACGTTGGTATGGACATGGTGGACTGGCTCAAGCGTATCCTGCGCAATGCAGTTACTATCACGCCGCCACAGGCCGAGGCCGAGAAGTACGCCTCGAATCCTACCTCTCTTCGCACAGAGGAGATTCGTCGGGGTACGGTTGTCATGCGCAAGGTTATGTCCATGTTGGCGGCAGCTTGCGTGGACAAAGGCATACTCACGAGAATCGGGCAGGGTATCCACTACAAGGATATCGCGGGCAACAACCATGTGTATGTCGTTAACGGTTCACGTGTGTTTCGGGGCACGTACAACCCTGAGTCCGGTTCGAAGATAGAGTGGGAGAGAATACGCGATATCCGTGACGGTCGCTTCTACTTTGCCATCAACAACAAGGACAAGTGGTCTGAGACTGTCAATGATATTCAGGATTTGTACTACGGCATGCAGGTTGACCTGAACAAGACCTACAACGATATTCTCAATATCGTTGATGGATGGCTGTTCGAGAATCACGAAATCATGCGCAAGTACATCGCTGCATGGATCATGTCATTGCCCATCCAGTTGGCTACCAAGCGTGTGAACGTCACGTTCATTACTGGCGAGTCAACTTCGGGCAAGACCTCGTTCGCACAAGGACTCTTGGGGGGTATATTCAGCACCGGACATGAAATCCCGTCCATTTTGGAGCCCGCGAAAGTTACGACGAATGCGACGGAAGCGTACATCTATCAGGCAATGGATGGATCCTCGGAGTTGCTGAATATTGACGAGGCCGAGACAGACGACACCACCGAGCACAATATGCGCATGAAGTCCATTCTGAAACTTGCGTATGGTGTGCCCACTGGTGGTTCGAAGATTGGCCGAGGTTCGGCGGCAAAGGCGGATGTCATTGAGTACACGCTGCAATCTCCTATCCTGTGTGCTGCTATCCACCTTCCTGACGATGATACCTTCCTGACCCGTATTGTCGTTCTCTACACCAAGAAGGACTACACGCGCAGGAATATCGCCGACATCATCAACGAGAAGTTCAGCGAACAGCAAGTGCACGAGCTGCGCAAGTCCATCACTACAGGATTAATCGGGTACATACCCGAAATCATAAACCGGCGCAGAGACCTGGACACCATATTGTCGAAGGTACAGACAACTCCTCCTGTGTCATCGCGCTTTGTGTCTGCGGTATCCACAGTTCTCACCGTGTATGAAATGTGTGGGACAAAGGATGATCCGCACGACCCCATAGAATTGTATAAAGATGTTGTATCGGCAAACAAGACGAGGCTTGAAACAGTGTATACAGCAGATTCCAAAAGCAGGATACTTGACAGCATTCTGTTTACCAAATGCATACAGGCTTCCAATGGGAATATATCCGAGAAGGTGTCTCCTCGTGACCTCATAATCGAGGGTACGATGGATGACATCAATGTTCTCAACAACTCTCATTGCGGAGTGTACTGCATACCGTCAAAGAATTGGCTGGTATTCTACTGGCGACAGATTCGCACAGCGATTTTCGGTATGGGGTATAGTCAGTACAAAAACCTTACTGAAGGCGGTATGCGCGAGAGCATCTCCAAGAACAAGTATCTTGTTGGAAATATAGATAAACAGACACACAAGCAAATTGTGAACGAACTCAATATCGTGGACGCCAAGACTCCCGCATCCTATTCGGTGGTGCAGATGGCGTATCTGCGAGATGATTTTGACAGCAACCAGATGCAGCCAGGTCAGAGGCATGTATCCGAAAGTTGCTGCCCACCGGAACCGCCGATGTCCTGCTATGATAACGACCCAGAGTTTGGCGGCTCCGCAACGTGTAAAGGAAGTGAGGATACAGACATGGACTTTGATATCTGACAAAAGGAGATTCTTTATGAACTCTTCCCTGTGTAGCGGTTGCCCTCTTGAGGGGCGTCCGTGCGTAACCCCAAACAGGGCTGGTGAGCAGAAAGGCGGACTGTACATACTGGGAGGCTTCCCGGATGCACGGTCCGCCACGGAGAATGGCAAAGGCAGTGTCCCGTTCATGGGACAAAGATCGAACCTTATCCGCAGCATTATGAACAAGCTGTACATGCGGCTTCCGGCAGGAGACAAGCCTACATGCTATTACGGCTACGCATGTTGCTGCAATCCTTCCTACAACAGGGAGACAAAACGGTATGACATTTCTGCGGATATCATATCCAGGTGCGCGAACTACGCCAGGGATTTCATCGATTTACAGCAACCAGATGTCATACTCGCGATGGGCGTGGATGCCTACAGGGCGCTGAACATCAAGGGCGTGGTATCAGCCAAGCGTGGCACACTTGAGCCGTTTACTGACAAGAATGGCAGAACGGTTCCTGTGGTATGCGCCTATGACTTGTCAACAATCGTGAAGAATCACGGTCTGGTGAACGTGTTTGTGAGTGACTGTCAGAAGGCATTGGATGTCTACTACGGTACACGCAACCATACGGAACCGATAGTGCATTGTCCGGTGACAGTGCCGGAGATATTGGCAAAGCTGAAGAATCTTGAGGAGGGGATAAACAGGTCACAACAGGAAGCCGTACCGGTGGCGTTCGATACGGAAACAACCTCGTTGTTGCCACATGTGCTGGAAGATCGCATTATTGTGATGTCCTTTTCGTGGGCGAAGAACAAGGGTTTGGCATTTCCCTTTGACCATCGCAAGGCGCCGTTCACAGCTGATGAGCGCAAGGCAATTCAGGAGGCAGCCGAGAGGATACTCAATCACCCCAAGGTGAAGCTGCTTATGGCCAACGGCTCCTTTGATATGCGTTATCTCTGGGGCAGGGGGATAACGTGTCCTCCTCAGTACTGGGATGTGATTCTTGCCGAGCATACCCTGGATGAGGCCAAGCAGGGCGAGTACAGCCTGAAGGATATTACTCGCGACAGGCTTCCCGGATACGCCAACTATGAAGAGGAACTCAAGAAAATAAGGGAGGTAGCGTGGAAGGACAAGGATGTTGAAGTTCGCAAGCTTGAGGATGAGGCGAAGGAGAAGACAAGGCAGAACCTGCTTGAGTGGTGGGTAGGTCTGGATACGGCCACACGTATCGAGCTGCTCGCCAAATGGGCTGCCGCAAAGTACATAACCGTCAAGGACACGGCATTTCTGGCTGAGGTAAAGCGCGTGAAGCGCAAGGGCGAGCTTGTGATACCCAAGAAGTATCTGGACTCGCTTAGTCGAATGGCAAAGCGCTTGCCGGATACGGAGATTCCCCAGGAAATTGTCGTTGAGCCTGATATTCCAGAGGAGCTCAAGTTCAAGTCCTACGAGGATATCGATCTTGATACCATTCTTCGTTACGCCGCGATGGACGTTATCACCACCAGGATGATATACGATATTCAGCTGGAAGAGATGCGCAAGAGTGACATACAGGACCAGTTGAACAGGCGTAAATACGGCAAGGAAATGAGCATGTTGCGTCCGGTTGGCGAGGCATACATGAACATTACCATGCCGTTGTCCGAACAGCTCGCCAGGATGCAGTTGCATGGTATCCGCATGGACCGTGACAGGATACGCGAGTATCAGGGCATACTGGAGAGGAAGACGGAAGAAGTTCTTGATCGTATGCGCACGGAGATAGGGGTGAGCTTCAACCCGAACTCCAGCGCGGATCTCGTGAAGATCCTGTATGAGGACCTCAAGCTCCCCATACTTAACTATACAGACAGTGGCGCTCCCGCTGTGGACAAGGAAAGTCTCAACAATCTGGCTGACGCTCACCCGGATCTGAACTTTCTGAATGATCTGCTTCTGTATAGAAGATTGTCCAAGACTTCAGGCACCTACCTGAAGAATTGGCTGGACAAGTCAGCGTACGATGGCCGTCTGCACACAGACTTTTTGCAGACTGGTACGGCTACGTATCGACTCAGTTCCAGCAACCCTAACCTACAAAACGTGCCGTTTAGTCTGAAGATGGGCGGGGACGAGATGCTCAACCTGAAAGCTCTCTTCCTTCCAGACGAAGGCTACGACATATACGACCTTGATATATCGAACGCTGAAATGCGTACTCTGTGCGCATACAGCATGGATGAGCACCTGATCGATGCTTTCAATACCGGGAAGGATATTCACTCATTGACTGGCGCGGGTATCAGTAGCGGTAGGTTTACCTACGAACAGATATGCGTCAACAAGGAGGACAAGACGACCAAGGAGTATAAGCAGAGGCAGGTGGCAAAGAAAGTAAACTTCGGTACCATTTATATGGTAGGTGCACAAACCCTCAAGGAGCAACTCTGGAACGGTATGCGCATCGATGTGACAGTAGAAGAAGCGCAGCATTATCTTGATCAGTTTTTCGTTACATATCCAGGTGTTTTTCGTTACATAAATGATACGAAAAACTTCGCGGATAAGCACAATTTCGTCTATACATACTTCGGAAGACGTAGGCGTTTCCCATACGCATACTATTCAAGAGGTGACAGGGAGCGCATGCACAGACAGGCAGTAAACGCAAGGATACAGAGTACCAGTTCGGATATCGTCATGTCCTGCCTGATTCGCGTAAACAAGTATTTGCAGTCTCGTAACGATGGCAGTTGCGTTCTTCTTACCGTTCACGACTCTATTCTCTTCCAGGCGCCCCATGGAGCATACACAGATCTCAAGTCTACCCTCGATAATCTGATAGTCGAGGAGACTCGCAAGCAGTGCCCATGGCTTCCTGTGGTCTGGAAATATGATGTAGGCTGGGGGCCGAATTACGGTGATACACACGGTAAAGTCGATTAAATTTTTGACCCCCTTTTTTGTTATAAGGATATGATTCTGTACGGGGTTAGCATTTAACGTCAAACAAATGGTGTACGTCTTACATGCTGGCGCATATAGGACGTACACCAAACGTTAACTCTGATCTGGTGGTTGTTCCTGGCAGGAAAGGAGTAGGCCATGCCGGATGAGTTCAATGCTGACTTCCTGCAGAAATACAACGGGGAATGGTGCAAGGTATTCACTACCAATTCACAGTGCCTCGTTGGTGTCGTGCACTGTCACGGCACATGGCTGGAGATTGTGCGAGACGCTGATAAGCGATGCACGGTAAATGCTTACCATATCATCAGTATTGGTAAGGTACGCGTTTAACACTTAAACTTGAAGGTCCTATGTTACACATCAGTAACGGCGTGGCAACCACGTCATCTATTGGTAATACTTCCCTCCACGCGGACACGCGGCTCAATGCGCTACGCTTTTGAGCCACATGTCCGCGTGCATAAAACGTATCTGACCTTCAATATCGATAAAAAATCAAAAGGCCATATGTTACGCATCAGTAACGACGTGGTAACCACGTCACTTATTGGTAATACCGTCGGACGCGTAGAGGCCCAGGATGCTACGCCTCCTGGCCCTCATCCGCGTAACCAACGTATCTGACCTTTTGACAAAAATCGCAAAGTCTCATGTTGCTTTCGAGCAGCGGCGTGGCAACCACGCCACTCATGGCTAATACCATGCGGTCGAGCCGAACACTAACAGATCCTGCGAATCTGTTAGTGTTCACCCGACTCATTGTATCTGACTTTGCACACAGGGTTTCAGGTTGTAAAACAACGGCGCGGTAACCGCGCCATTATCTGGCAATGCTGCACGCTGCCATTCTAACTTCTCCGGGACAAGCCCTACGAAGATAGAATCGCAGCCTTCGCATCAAACCCTGTAACCGACGGTTTTCTGTGGTCTCATGTTGTGCTTTAGCAACGGTGGGGTAACCCCACCACACAATGGTAATACATGTCTCGTCGAACGCCTTACCGGCTACGCCGTACAGGCGACTCGACGCACCATGCATCGGACCACAATTCGTTGAGGTTTAATTTTCAGATCAGGTTTCATGTTGCTTCACAGCAACGGTGGGGTAACCCCACCATTATGTGGAAATGCAGTCCCACTCCTCCGCTACGCTCGCACAGCCTCGCTCCGCCTCCGTCGCGGCATAGCATCAAACCTGGTTTACAAAGTGGCGAGCAGTATGCAAAGCGCATTTGCGTTTTCATACTGCTCGCCATATTTTTTAACTATGTGAAACTACTTGTAAAATCAAGTCTGCCAGTAATAACCCTGCATCCAATCCAGCCGAATACCATGGAGTGCAGGCTGTCGTCAGGTGCCTGCTGACTGTGTCTCCATACGCGCCTTGGTTTACCTATCTCTTCACCTATGTACACCTGGCGAATGTTGAGGATATCCTTGGCACTGGGGCGAAACTCTTCCCAGTTGTAGGCGTGTATCAGATTGCGTTGCATGTCGGCGAAGAACTCGTCGATAACCGTGGTTCTGTTCGCGGTAAAGAACTTGCCTGCCTCGTTCCACTTCAGAGGGGAAGAGGCTTCGCTATACATGACAGGAACAACCTGCATGGCCCCACTTACCAGTTGGCGTAGCTGGGACATAGCGAAATTGCCCCCGCCATGGTCACCGTACACAGCATCACAGTTGTATCGCAGCAGTATCCTGGCGATATCCTCAACGTGTCGTGTAGGTTCACCCTCATCATATATTCGGCCAAACACGCAGGTGTACCGTGCAGGAGATGTTCCATATGCATAGATGTGCAGGGTAGTGCGGCTGGTACCCATAACGCCACCGCCACCCCAGTCTATGCCCGCGACAAAGCCATCGTAGGATTCCTGTATGCTGCGTATTGGCTCATCGGACATCTTCAGGCTATCGATGCACATATTCCTGAGCATTTCTTCGGTAATGGGACTGTCTCCCTCACCGTTGGGCAAGCCCATTACCTCGTTGTCAAACTTGATGTCAGGGTAGGTCTCCAGCTTCTCCAGCAGGCGCTTCCATTTGTCGGCGGAGCAGCAATGGATGGGCATGATAATCTGGGGTATCCAGTAGCCATCAACCATTGGCTCCTTGTCTGTGTCAGCAAAGCTGTACCAGAAGCCATCGTATGTATTGAGCTCCTTGCCACACTTTGAGCAAATCAACCCGTGCTTGCCTATGTTCTTGCGTCCCGGCCTGTTGTAGCTGCCACAACCAGAGCATGGTATGAGCCATTCCTTCTTGGTGGAGTTGAGCCACAGATCCTCAAGAGGTGTGATGGTACTCTTGGAGGTACCGGCGTACATGATCTTGGGGTGAGCAGCCGCCGAGAGACACTCCTCAGCGTCAATCATGGCTTCCCAGAGCATGTCCTGCACTTCGTCCAGATACATGGATCTCGCGCTCTTGCCACGTACGCGGTCAGCCACATCACAGAAGTAGCTCATTTCAATGGAACTGCAATTCGACAGGCGCTTTTCAAACACATTGTCTATCACACTCTTTCCTTTGAAGAAGGTGTGGTAAATGAGTGGCGACTGCCGTAAGAATGGCGCAAGTTTGCTATTGGAAAAGCTTCTGGTTTGCGCTTGGGACGAGTTGCAATACAGACAGGCAGTGTAGGGCTCTTCGACAACGGATATGGTGAGGTCAGCGCCCATTGTCGTTGTTTTGGATACCTGACGGCCAGAGCGCATGAGTCGCCTCGGCCAGGGGCTATTCAATATGTTCACGAACATGGGATAGTCCCTGAGCGAATACTGCTGTCCGTTCAGGCTCAAAAGGCGTTCCGCTACCTCGGAGCGTGTTATGTCGAGTTGCAGTTCTTCCATTACGCTTGTTTGTTGCGATACAGGTTAGTTGGCTCGATAGAGAATGGTTGGGTCGAAAAGGAGTGCGCCAGCTATCTTTGCGAACTGGATTTGTTCCGGCCTGGACAGCTGCTTATACTGTTCGCTGTTCAGGATGGCGTCCGCAGTAGGATTATCGAGGCCGCGATACACCTCGCGAACTTCGTCCACCAGTTCCTTGCTTTCGATGTACCGCTTGGACTTTTCGGTAAGGCCGTTCATACTGTTGAGCAGCTCGGAAGCGAAGTCGAGACGCCTGGGCAGAGCTATCCAGCCACGGTATTTGGCGACAGACGCCACATAGTTGGGCACTTCCCCTGCAAACTCAAAGGTGTGGTTGGGGCCATGCACGGCCCTCAGTATCTTGAGTATTTGGGGTACAGCGTAGCACAGCTCTTCAACGTACGGAGGCTGCCAGGTGTCCATGACGCATACGCAGTTGTTAAAGGCCAGTACAGCCTTCTCGAACGATAACGCCATGTTGAGCACAACGGTAGCGTTGGAGGCTACAGACTGTACAGCAAGCAGCTTGTCCTCGGCCAGGTCGTCCACGTCATTTCGCAACTGCATGATGAGGGTTTCCGGTTCCCATTGCAGCCAGGGCTCGCCCTCGAACAGCTTGTCGCAGGCGAGGTAGATCTCGATGGGGTGAGAACCCAGTAGTACGTCGTTAGTCACTGAGGGGGTATTATTCTCCATTGGGCGTCTTCCCATGCACTGCCGCTTCGTTCTTGTCGAATTTCCTGGCGTCCTCACCCTCACGCTCACCGAAAAGATTCATAATCTGTTGCAGACGCTGCTGATTGATGCTGCCGTCGGGATTCTCGACTTCATCGAGTGCGGCCTCGCCAAAGCGGGAGATAATGTCGGATCTGTCCAACACAGGCTTGGGCTCATCAGAGAGCTCGCTTTCTCCATCCTCGGCTGTCTTAAGAACAGCGTGCCAGGCGTCTGGCAGGCGCTTGTCATAGGAGATGTCGGACAGACCGTTTTGCTCGTCCAGGGAGAAAACAGTCTCGGCAAGTTTGGAGAGATTCTCGTCTGTAAAGCTTTCGGGATCAGCCTGCTTCAGCATTTCGGCAAGCTTCAAGTAGGCGCTGCCATCTTTGCCGGCCATGTCGCAGGCAACCTTGCGGTAGTGTAGCTGTTCGGCAACGTCAGGGCGCAGCTGAATGTTGGTACCGGCATACAGAGAGATACTTGTAGGTAACTCTTCAGCTACCTTGGCGTAGGCAGTAGCAAAGCTCTTGCGATCATCATAGCTCAACTGACGGTAGTTCTGCTCAAAGTCGGCGCCAAGCTTTTCGAGCTCCTCTGGCGTGCTTACCGATAAGCCGGGAAGCAATTCTACTGAAGCCGTCTTCTCGGCAGGCTCCTCTTCGGCAAACTGCGGTGCATTGATACCGTAGAGGGTTTCGCGAACGCTGATGCGCTTGTCGATTTCAGCAGCCTCGGCTTCCTTCAGCAAATGCTTCTGGCCTTCAAAGTAGACACGGCTCAGAAGGGTATCCTCAAGAGTATCACAGGGAAATGTAGCGATAGTAGCAAGTTTGTCCATGCGCTCTGGCAATGCGTACAGCGTATCGACAACGTGTTGAAATTCCTCCTCGCTGGCAAGGTTGGAGGCTATTTTTGTGAGCACGGCCCCGGAACGGTCCGTGTACTGGTCCTGTATCTTTGGTGTATCTTTAATCATAAGTGTCTCCGCTATAGAGGGGTATACAAAAAGTTGTCATTAAATTTTTGGGGTGTTTATGTGTTATAAGGTAATGTTACGTATGGCTGTTTAACTTAACAATAGGTTAAACCGCTGTATGCGTTAATATAACAATGGAGGTTTGCATGTACAGAACAGTTTCCATTTCCATTCCAGTACAGCAGGCTGTACTGCACACATTTGTTTTCGACAAATCGGACAACAGGTATTTTAATAAACATGGCAGAGCCACAATTCACACATGCTCAATCAAGGCATATCCGTTTTTGAAAAGAAGACTCATAGACGTGTTCGGAAGCTTTGTTGTCGTACCAAGAGGAATAGCGAGTAATATTATGTCTGCGATAAATTATCAGAACATTCATTTCTGCGAGGAAATCGTTCACAGTAATGATGAGGACAGACAGCTTATTGTTGTACCTGTATACGAAAGGGAGGGCTGTGATGTTCCCATTCCGGTAGACAAGAATGTTCGCTTTGTCACCACGCTTTTTCAGTCGTACGGTAATATTTCATCAAGGCCGGAGATACGGATACTGATTGGTCAAAACTACAGCAGGTTTGATGACTACATTTTCGATAAGCACATTGAGACCATATACAATGGTAGCCACAGGGAAGACCTCGTAGATGAGGCCACGCTTGCAAATCTGTGCTATATGTAGGGAGGTGAGACAGGATGAAGCTCAGGAGTACTGAAGCATCGCAGATGATGAAGCTCATTGATAACTTCTCTGAGTTGGGCAGTCTGCTGCATATTAAAAACAACCACATGGCCTACGCCAGGAAATTCCGGGACGACCTGCGCAGGAAGATCAAAGTGGGCAAGCGTACCGTGTACGCGAGCAAGTCTCCGTTGTCGGTTATCCAGCGGCGACTTGGCATGGTGTTTAATATTATGATGGACGACCTTCCGTATAACGAGGTAGCCATCGCCTATCGTCCCGGAGTGAACGTGGCCGAAAAGCTTGCCGTGTGTCAGGGCAGCGCTATTATGATCAAGACGGACATACGTCATTATTACGACAACATTTCGTATGCCCATATCGAGAAGGCGCTGATGGATTGCGGCATGATAGCCAGGGGCGCCAGGTTGATAGCCAGCTATTGTACTATCTGGAACGGAAGATTCTCGTCCTTGCAGCAGGGCAGCGCGTGCTCACCGGCGCTGGCAAACATCGTGGGCAACAGATACTTTGACCGGCCTATCGTGAGGTGGCTGAGGGATCACTGCCCTGTGGAACACACGTATTACAGGTATTCGGACAATCTGGTGTTGTTCTGCAAGGAGGAACCAGGCAACGACTTTATCAACGAGTACAAGGAGTTCGTGAAAACAACGGCTGCCAGGGGAGAGTTTCGAACGCACTCCTGGAGCAGTATTCGCAACAACCATCCGACCAGACACCAGGAGTTCCTGGGTATCGTGCTGAACGAGGTAGCGAATATAAGTCGCGTCAAGCGAGATCGCATAAGAGCCATACTCTGGAATGCCGTAGTTGGTAATACGGCAGAGGAAGCAAAAAAGTATTTTGCTGATACCGGAGAACTTCCTCGTGGAATAGCAGATGAGGAGGAAGTCTACACAACAAAGTTTATGATGGCTATGCAGGGATACGTGGCATATGCAAGAATGATTCAGGACAAGTTCGCCAACAGAATTGCAAAGCTTTTGATAGCAGTAAGGATAAAAGACGGATATTTCAATGAAGATGGTATGATATTCAAATACGGTTTGGACAACAAGCATATAGAATGTGCAAAACTTTATAAAGATGACTCTGTTGGGATAGAAGAGTTTAGAAGAAGATTTCTTGACTGTTTGTCGTCCTAAACAATTTTGCGAACTTAAACATTATTAGAAATAATTGTGTTTAAGTTCGCTTATTGTTTTAGGAGGCTTGACTTAGTTGATGAATCAAAGTAAAGGAGAACGAAAGAGACACATCGATAATATTAGAAGAAGATACATCGAGAAGAAGGCAAGAAGCGCAGTACCGGAAGAAAGGTGCAGAAAGTGTGGAACATCTGCCTGGTATCAGGATGACACGGAAGGCGGCTGGTACTGCTTCACTTGCGGAGCTCGCGGGTACTTCAAGGAAGGAGCGTTTGTCCAGTACTAGCTATTACCTTGGCGTGGACCCGTCCATTACCAATACTGGCATTGCTATTTTAGACAATAATGCCAAGCTTGTAGGGGCAGTGGACGGCAGGACGTTTGTGGGGAAGGAAAAGGGCTTTGCGCGGTACAGGGTGCAAGTATCAGGACTTGTCGATTTTGTGCTCAACAAAATTGGTAATGCCAGGTGCGTATGCGGCTACGAGGGATACTCGTATGGCTCCGCGCACAGGGCGTACGACCTCGCTGAGTACGGTGGCATACTGAAAAACGCTCTCAGCGACATAGCCTCTATCATATATATAGTCCCACCAACCACAAACAAGGCTTTTGCCACAGGTAATGGCCAGGCAAGCAAGGACCTGGTGCGTAAATACGCACACGATGAAGGACTGGGTGACACATGCTCCAGCGATATATGCGACGCGTATTTTTTGGCGATGTTCGCCGCGTTCGCGGACGGGTGCAAAAAATGCGTTAATCGCAGTATGTTAAGAAAGAGGATGGCATTAGCCAAAAATTATCGGGAGGTGTTATAGGTGTACTATGCGTTTGTGGTTTCCAACGATAGACCTGACTTTATTGGCGAGGTCGTCAGTGACGTTAACAATGATGGCGTCGTGCTGAAAAATCCTGTCGCCGTTAACTATAACAGTATGCGTGGAGAACCTACCACTGAGTTTATGCCTATAGGCATGAGTCCTGATTATACGCATACGTTTACCGTTGCGATTACCAGCAGGAACATCATGTATATAGTTGTGGGTGATGAGAATCAGATATTTGCGCAGAAATATCTCGATTTCATCAAACGTCATCAACAGCATCAACAAATTGAGGCTGATCAGATGGTTTTATCGCAGTGACATCGTTATGCGTAACATCGTACAGGTTATCAGCTAACGTCATAAGTGTAGGTATAGGTACCTGCAGCGTTTGATTACCTGACGGTAATCCATACTTACGAACACTATTTGATGTGAGTATACCGAGGCGTGTGAGCCATAGTGCTTCACCGCCTCTTGTTGTTTCTGATGTTGTCCACTGTGCCATATATGTATACCTATATATGCATTTGAAGGTTTTTTATGCTTACAAATATTTTCAAATGACTATATGCGTAAAAAATTAAAAAAAGTACTTGCCTTTCTTGCGGAGTTTCTGTAAAGGATAATCAACCTCCTGACAGCTACAGATAACCAAAGATAGTTTTGGAAACAAAAGGAGATCCAAAATGAGCAACTCCGTATTCCTTTCCGCAGAACCCAGCAACGGCATCCGTACTGTTGAGCCCGCAGTGGTCATTGGACCTGTCCGCATGTACGGTGTGGACTGCTTCCCAGTGTCCCCGGAAATTGTCAGTGTCGGCAAGATGGGCGAGTACGCTCCCTGGTTTATGGAAATCGGCCTGAGAGCCATGCGCGATATCGTCAACGAGTGGGTGGAGAAGATCATTGGCAAGAATGTTGTGGTCGACACAAGCCTTGCCGGAGACGGTTCCATGGTGTCTCTGCTGGTGAATGACGCTCCGGCAGGCGCTTACGGAAATCCTGGTCTCTGGCAGGTGATACCCGTTCTGGTAGCCGGACTGATGGCCAAGCCCGGATCTGTGCTCAAGCTTGAGCACCCGGACGCTTTTCTCAGTGAGGTCGGGCAGGCAGAGCTTGGGAATTTCCTGGCGAACGTGGCGTCAACCGGCGTTATGGTAGTTGTGGAAACCTACAGCATGTGCCTGATGAACAGTTTCCGCATCGCGCAAAAGAACGGATTGATTAACTTTACGGTATGCATGCGCACGGACAACGCCCTTGTTCCTGTAGATCTTGGAGAGGAATGGCCTGAAGACTTCTTCGATACCCAGGAGAAGCAGCTGGCTATCCTCATGGGGTAAGCAATATATGTCTCTTGAAATTATCACCGGCAGATGGCTTCCGAGGCTACATCCCAGGTGGTGGGAGCATCCACGGACATCGGCCATCATTATGGAGGCTCGGGATTTCGGCGGGCATGAGTATTTCAAACCCGCTGACTTCGACGACGACAATCCGTTTGTGACCATCACGGAGCTGTCATTCCCGTGGTATCTGCTTGAGTATGGTGCCGAAAGATATGAACACCTTGTGACAGAAATCCTTCAACCTCTTAATCCTGTGCGTATAGTTGCGGAAGGTCACGATGACATCGTGACGAGTATGAAGTACGGGATGGATGGAGTGCTGAATATACCCCTGTATATGCCCGCCGAAATCACACAGGTTCTGCCTGTGGTTATGGCTGCTGATATGCTTCCCGCAGGATACACCCTGTACCTTGAGCAGCCGGACGCATTCCTCAGCGGAGACGCACAGGCAAATCTGTTTGACTTCCTGTGCGAGAAGGCCGTCGCCGGGCTAAACATTGTGGTTACCACCCACAGTCCCGCCAGCCTTGGTCAGGTACGAGTCAATGTTCACGATGGGAAGATCGCCCAGGATGACGTGATTCTTATCTTTGAGGGAAAGCGTCTGAATATCGACAGTGATGGTCACATCGATGATTGGCCAGATGGATTCATGGATACATATGATAAGCAGCTGATGAAGTTGCTGTAGACCTTCAGGGGGTATGTGTGAAAAGCACATACCCCCTTCTTAAATTATGGCCCTGTGACTATTAAAATTTCAGGGCCTGTTTTTGTTATAAGGATATGAAATAACTGACGTATACGTAGGTTTTTGTCAGGAGGAAGTGTACGTCGGTGAAACTACAAGGAGGTGTGCCATGCGCAAGAGAAGGCGCAGACGGTTACGACAAGGGCTCCGCCCAACGATATTGGCTGAGGCAATGATCTTGTAATCTTGTAATTATTAAATTCTCGGAGGTGCGTTATGCGCAAGAGAAGGCGTAGACGGTTATGATGCCGGATGGCTTAGTTAGAAAAAGGTGCGCCAGTGGTGTGGGGAAACAGTACCCACGCTACTGGCGCACCGCTTGTTTTTAGGTTATCTGGGCAAAGGGGGTACGGTGATGCCATGGAACAGTGTTCGGCAGCCTGGGATAATCTTGCAGCAGAAGAAAGAAATAACGACTTATGTTACGGATTGGAGGGAAAACTTTCCGAGTTGTATGGATTGCTCCAGGCTGCCGATAAATATGAGAAAGCTTCTAGATATCCTGATGCTGATTCTCCAAGTGTGCTACACAAAAGCTTACACGTATTTTTACCTTCAACAGCAAACAAAAACAGACCCCCTCTCCCGCCGCCACATTAGCAGGAAAGGGGGCCTGTGCTCGAAGCCGCCGATACACTGGCGTATTTCGTGCAAATAAGCTCCCCGCATCCAAGGGCGCATGGTGCAGGGAGCTCAACGCTACTTGCCGGGGTTAAGTGTAAAGCAAGTGTACAGATAATATACAGACAAGGGGCGCGGCTTGCAAGCAGGCTGCGCCCCTTTGACGTGATACTACTTAAGGAGAAGTAGAGGTGTGCAGGGTGTTGCCCATGTAACAACGAAGGACTCGACCAACCTTCATTGCGAGCACCTTGCACAACTACGACTATACATTATCTGGCGGTGATAAGTAAAGGTCGTGCAGGGTGCGGCTATTTTTAGCCTATATTAATAACAATATTGCTTCAATGGGGCCCGATGGTCACCCATCGGGAACACCCTGCACAGCTATGTCTATACAGCATTTGATATTGGTAAGTAAAGGGTATAGCTCGCAAGCAAGCTATACCCTTTAGTGTGACGCTGACTACGAGGTGTAGGAGTCAAAGGTCGTGCAGGGCGCGGCTATTTTTAGCCTGTAGCAATCACAATATTGCTTCAATGGAGCCCGACAGCATGGCTGCCGGGAAAAGCTGTATAGCCGTTCAAGTTACAAAAAAATGTACTAGCTTCAATGGAGCCTGGCGGTTACCCGCCAGGAAACACCCTGCACAGGATTTTATAGATTGAGGGGAAGGTGAGTGTCAATAGGTAAATGCTGTGCAGGGTGCGGCTATTTTTAGCCTATGGAAGCCAATGGAGCCCGGGACGGTACCCGGGATGTAATAACTAGGAAATACAGCAGTACTTGCATTGGCTCGCTTCAATGGAGCCTGGACGTTACCAGCCAGGAACACCCCGCACGATTTCGCCATACAATATGTGTTGGGAGATAGTCAAGAAATTTTCACAGTTTAGGCAGTACTGGCACTTCTCTAAATTTTTACGTAAGTTATCAGACGCAGGAGGTTAGCCATGGATTTTCCCCCGTCGCGAAAGCTTGCCGAACTGGGCAAGCGCGTCCCGGTACTGAACAAGTATGTGAACCATGTGCTCTCCTTGCGCCCGGCATATTGGAGCGCTCCGGAGATCGTGTTTATACCTATCTCCGTATGGGCGAAGAGCCTCATAAAAATGGGAGAGATTGGTGATCCTCCGACAGATGAGGATGTACGCTTCGCTGGCGTCACTACTGGTCTGATAGCCTGGCGGTACAGCCAGGGCGTTTACCACTTTGACGACAACCTGCTGGTGGCGTTGAAGGACACAGACACCGATAAGCCCATACCCATCGATGTGGTAGTCAGGCTGCCGGAGTACGCTATCTACATTCAGTTGCCAGACTGGTTTTTCGAATCACTGCCTGGCGTTGTGGGGACGCTTGTCTTCTACGATTTTGATTACGGCACACAGTTGTTGGAGCTGCGCTTCGTGCTGTTCTTGGAAGAGTATGAGCCTGTGCAGATCGTCATACCTTTGGAAGAAGGCTTGAGCGTCAGCGAGACGCTGGCAAAGCTGAATGCCCCTGCGGTCGAGTATATGAGACAAAAGGGTATGCCGGAGATTCCGCCCGATGAGCATTACAAAAAGGATGTGCAAAGCCTTGTGGCTCTGGTATTGTATCTCTGCTCCGACAAACCGGAAATAGACAACCTTCGCCAGCCCGGCAAATCTCCTGTTCGCCCCAAGCCCAAAAAGGTAAAGGGCGGTATGGCCTTGTTTCCAGCGCAGAAGGTGACGGTTTGGGAGGTAGGACGCAGCCTGGGCCAAGCCCTGCGCGATGCTGTCGCCCAAAAGCCGGAGTACGCGGGTGGTACGCACGCAAGCCCACGGGCACACGTTAGGCGCGGACATTGGCATGGATTCTGGACTGGTCCGAGGAAGGGGGATAGGACGTTTGTGCTGAAGTGGCTCCATCCCATGCTGGTTGGGATGGAGAAAGAATAAAGGAGGGAATACTATGAGATTATTTGTGGCACTTATTGCAACCCTTATGCTTCAGGTGTCTTGCTTACCTCAGAGACAAGCTAAGGTTGTAGAAATTAAACCTGTTAAAGTGGCAGAGATGACTATTATTCAGGGGAAGACTACAAAACAGGAGATACTCGATAAATTGGGTGCTCCGAGGTCATTTCACAATTCTGTATATACTTACTGGTCACCAGATAATAGTATGGAGTATATAGATATTACATATATTGAGAAGGATGGAACAAAGTGGAACTTTTGTGTTGCTAATAGACCAGAATGTAAGCTATATTTTACTGTACATCATGAATACAAAGGAGATGGTATAGATAAATATGTTGATAGCATAAGTTTCTAAAAATTAAAATAAAAGCCCCACAAAGTTTAATAAACGTTGTGGGGCTTTTATTTTTTCGTTAATTTGGCGATTTTGTGTTATAAGGATATGAAAGAATAGACTTATCTATTATTAAATTTTTGGGGGTCATTTATGTTATAAGGATATGAAAAATAAACGGTAGGTGTATCTATAAAT
The DNA here is from genome assembly GCF_002159665.1 of Desulfovibrio sp. An276. Classification (GTDB taxonomy): domain Bacteria; phylum Desulfobacterota; class Desulfovibrionia; order Desulfovibrionales; family Desulfovibrionaceae; genus Desulfovibrio; species Desulfovibrio faecigallinarum. The sequence goes on along the minus strand of NZ_NFJC01000017.1, from coordinate 3,673 downwards.
TTTCGTCAAAATGCCACCAAATGTGTTATAAGGTAGTAAGAAGGGAAATATAGCATTATGGCAAGGAGGTGATGCTGATGCCTATATGGCTATTATTAGGCTGTAGGAAATTGGAAGGCATACTTTAATAAATAGGAGGTGATGTCAATGCGGCTTAGGTCGCGGTTATTAGGCTAGGGGATAGAGGAAAACAATTTAACCAAAGGAGGGAAGATATTATGCGGCACCAGTCGCAGTTATTAAGATAAGGTGGCTAGGGTGCAGGATGAGGAAACAATCAAATGACGGAGGAAGGATAACATGCGCCAAGCGCAGTTATTAGGATAGACGTGGTTTGGGGACAAGAGTGAGAAACAATCAAACGAAGGAGGTTAGTGGATGCCGTACGGCCAACCGTTATTAACCTAGTAAGTTAATCTGGAAACTATACTATTCGCGAGGAGGTTGGAAGATGCCAAGAAGACATGGGTTACTAGGGTAGGAGTGGTACGTCGCAGCTGAGTTGGGCATTAAGGAGGCCCAAGACGATGCGGTTATTATTATGATTGGTAACTCGGTAGGGTAGAAAGCGTAAGCGGCAGCAGGGTTGGTAGCCCTGCTGCCGCTTACGCAAACATTTGTTTTTTAGCCGAAGGTGGGGTAGAAATGGTGTAGAATTTGGCGTTTTTGTAGGTAGGACTTGTGGACGCTAGACTTGCTTAAGCTAATATTTGGTATGAGGGGAGGACAGGTTGAAAGTACTGTCATTATTTTCTGGATGTGGTGGCATGGATATAGGTTTTGAAGGCGGTTTTTCGTGCTTGAAAAAATCTATTAATCTTGAGGAGCACGCAGACTGGGTGGCTAATAATAATGGTGATTGGGTAACATTATCACCAACAAAATTTAGGACTGTCTTTGCTAACGATATAAGACCTGACGCGAAAGCGGCATGGGTTTCTTTTTTTAGCTGTCGAATAAATAACGCTGATGATGTGTATCATCTAGGTAGTATAGTAGACTTGGTAAGAAAACATAATACTGGGGATTTTGTGTTTCCAGAAGGTATTGATGTCGTAACGGGTGGTTTTCCATGTCAGGATTTCTCAGTGGCTGGTAAAAGATTAGGATTCAAATCTAAAAAAAGCCATCTTGGGGGAACGCTTGACGCCGGTGAGCCATCCACTGAGAGTAGGGGGAAATTGTATATTTGGATGAGGGAAGTTATTACGATAACTTGCCCTAAATTGTTTATAGCTGAAAATGTAAAGGGGCTTACCAACCTGGAGGATGTGAAAGAAATTATTGAGCGTGATTTCGCTGAGGCTGGCGATGGTGGGTATTTGGTTGTTCCAGCGAAAGTTCTGCGTGCCGCTGATTACGGCGTTCCCCAATCAAGAGAGAGGGTCATATTCTTTGGCTTCAGAAAGAACGCCCTGACCGCCGGAGCGATGGAGGCGCTGTTGAGCAAGGATATTCCAGAGGAATATGATCCTTACCCATTACCGACTCACGGGCCCGGCTTACTGGATTATGTTACTTGCTCTGACGCCTTCACGGGTCTCGTCGAGCCAGAGGTAGCCACTGATAAGTCACAGGAAAAATACTCAAAGGCAAAATACATGGGGGCTCATTGCCAGGGGCAAACGGAAGTAAAGCTTGATTCCGTTGGGCCTACAATCAGGTCTGAGCACCACGGGAATATCGAGTACCGCAGGCTATCCAAGGAGCATGGTGGCAAGCACGACGCCGAGCTCGCCGCTGGCCTTCCAGAGAGAAGGCTCACTGTGAGGGAGTGCGCCAGAATACAAACGTTCCCGGACGAGTATCAATTCATACTCGCGAAAACAGGCAAGAATGTGTCTGTATCTTCTAGTGACGCTTATAAAATTATTGGTAACGCCGTACCATGTGTGCTTGCGTACAATATAGCGAAAAATATTGAACGTAAGTGGGAAAAGTACTTTAAGGAGTAGCGTATGATAGTGTGCGTGACATCAGCCCCTAGCGAGAGTGAGTTCTCGTTATTAATGCGCAGGACTGACACATACTTAAATAATGACGCGGTGAGCAAACGGGCCTATTATATAGGTCGCTCAGGGCTTGACCTGGAGAAAGATGTGGCTCACGCTCTAGACATAAGCGCGAGGGGAACACCTTTTGAGAACACTATTAGACTTGTGTCTGGTCATAAGTTTCCTGATATAGTGGCGTCTGGGATGTATGGCGTTGAGGTAAAGAGCACAAAAGAAGACAAGTGGCGGTCTACTGGGAGCAGTATACTGGAAACCACGCGAATAGACGGCGTTGAGCGCATATACATGACGTTTGGCAAATTGGGTGGTAATCCTATCCAATTCAGGTCAAAGCCATACGAGAAATGTCTCTACGACATAGCGGTAACGCATATGCCCAGATACCTAATTGATATGGATTTGTCTGATAACGCCACTATATTTGACAAGCTTAAGATACCATACGATCAGCTAAGAAACATGGATAACCCCATTGAGCCAGTAGCAAAATATTACAGATCTCAGTTAAAAGAAGGTGAGAGTCTGTGGTGGGCTGGTGACTCCACAACAGGGAATGATGTGGTACCAATGAAAATAAGAATGTGGGACACACTGAGTCTTAATGAGAAAAAATATTATATAGTGACAGCGCTTCTTAAGTATCCTGAGATATTTGCCGGCAATTATAATAATTTTGCTTTTTGGTTAGTAACTACTAAAGGTATTGTGGATATACATACAAGAGACTCTTTTAGCGCTGGTGGTAAATTTCCTATGGAACTCGAATCTGGTGAAATAAAAAGATTTCCTGCAGTGTATGGAAGAGTTTCAGATAATTATTTCTCTATATGCGATAGAATAAAGAGAGCTATATTAAATAGACAAATACAAGGTAATATAAGGGATATAATAAAGGAGTGGGTTACGAAAGTATCTATAATCGCCTCTGGGAAGACATCAAATGGAATTACGAGAGGTGAATCTGAGTATGTGCTAAACAAAATTTTTGCGCAGTATTTCAGGACAGAGTATCGTGGGAGATAGCAAACGATCATTTGAGGTAACGCACAGGATAATGTCGTCTATAAAATCAAAGAACACTGTCCCTGAGTTACTATTGCGTAAAGCTCTTTGGCGAGAGGGTCTACGATATCGTGTTAATTACTCAAAGCTTCCAGGTAAGCCTGATATAGTGTTTACAAAATATAAAATCGCCATCTTTTGTGACGGCGATTTTTGGCACGGGCATAACTGGGTAATCAGGAAAATGTCTTCCCTTGATGAGGAACTATCGCATTATTCTGAGTTTTGGCGGAATAAAATAAATAGAAATATTCAAAGGGACGCTAAGGTGAATAAGGAACTTAGCGATCTTGGTTGGGATGTATTACGGTTTTGGGAGAGCGATATAAAAGAAGATATCAATAGCTGTGTAAAAAATGTAAAGGAGTTACTTGAGACGAAGAAGGTTCGGGCCGGTCACACGGATTCGTGTTCTTCTTGCAGGGGTTAGCCGAGGCGAAAGCGCGAAATTACGCTTGACAAGCGCCACACGTTGGCGTAGAGACATTTTTCGCACCGACTGAGCGGGAGTAACTCAGTGGTAGAGTGCAACCTTGCCAAGGTTGAAGTCGCGGGTTCAAATCCCGTCTCCCGCTCCAGAACACAAGGCGGAATAG
>NZ_NFJC01000016.1 GCF_002159665.1 Desulfovibrio sp. An276 | reverse complement strand
TGAGTTTTCCACCAAGCCAATCCAGCTTGTAGGCCAACTGGCGTCGAAGTTCGTACCATCCCTGGTCCAGGATGGCCTTGTTCAACCCTGATTTGGCCTTCACATTGTGCCCGGGCTCTTCTACAGTGCCCTTTGCCGAACGGGTCATATTCCTGACCAGCAAATTTTCAATTACGACAATTCCAAATTTCCTGCTGATCTCTGTCGTCACCTTGTGCAGATAGTCCTTGCGAGTATTGACAACCTTATCATATATTTTCGCTATGCGAGCCTGAACCTTTTTGTAGTTCGAAGACCCCTTTTCCTTTCGGCTCAACTCCTGTTGCAGACTGGCTACCTTCTCCTCGTATTTGCGCAGAGCGTCTATAGGCGCTATGAAGCTGCCATCCGAAAGTGTCAGCAAGCGTACAACGCCTGCGTCCAGACCAACGGCCTCCTGGGACGGGTGTACAGGATCGGGAATCTCGATTTCCGCAAGGATGGATACGTACCAGTGGTCCGCTTCAAGCGAAACCGTTACGTTCTTGGGTGTGCCTTGAATGTCCCGGCTTTTTTTGTAGCGAACCCAGCCGATTTTGGGAAGATAGATATAGCTGTTCCCCTCATCCAGCTTGAATCCCTGTGGATAGCGAAAAGAGTCATCACGCCCCCTTCTTTTGAATTTTGGAAAACCAACTGTTTCGCTCTCTCGAAATCTTTTGACGGCCTGGCCCAGATCCTTCATCCTCTGCTGCAGAATCTGGGAGTGTACATCAGCAAGAAAGGGGAAAACTTTTGCTTCTTCCTTCGATTCTTTCTTTCCCTTCCAGACCATCAATTGGTCGCACAGGGCGTGATACCCCAGAAATTTGGTTCCCTTGTCAAGGGCTGTCTTCTCTTTTTCAAGGGCAAGATTCCAGACCAAACGGCAACATCCGGCGAATTGCCGAAAGAGATTTTCCGTCTTTTTGTCTGGCAGGAGACGAAAAGTGAAGCCCTTGTGGATAATCTTCATGCAAATATCACTTTTGTGCGAAATATATCAAAGGATTGAAATGGTACAGCATCATGAATCCTCCTCTATGCCGATTTGCTCTTTGCTTGCCACAAACACTGGAGAGCGGTTGGCAAGGTCTTTCTAGACGCTTCGAAGGAAATATTCCTTGATTATTGAGTGGCTGTCAAGAGTTTTGTCTGTTTTTTAGTATTTATTTAGCGATTTAGCTTTTAAGTATGCGGTGTATTGTTTTTTTCTATAGCTCTGACACGCAGGACATTAAGCAGACAAAGGCTGGCGGGCGCCTTATATCCCCGCCCTGAAGGACTGGGCTTTACAGCGCATTTTGGTAATCCTCAGTCTTCAGCGCCCCTTTGGACGCACGGGCTCAGGACTGGCGGCGCTTGAAAAGCCTTTCAAGCTCGGCTTTATCCCAGCGCAGCACAATGGGCCTTCCATGAGGGCAGTATTCCCTGTCGGGTGTAGCCAGCCACTGGCGCAAGAGGGAGAGGGCCTCGTCGCGGGCAAGCGTATCCCCAGCCTTGATGGCGGACTTGCAGGCCATGGAGGCAAAGCGCGCGTCCATTTCTTCCCTTGTTCCTGCCAAAACCTCGCGCAAGAACTGCATAGCCTCGGATCTTTGCAAAAGGGCCGGTATGGCCCGCACAATCAGGGTCATGCCGGACATCCTGGCAGCAAAGCCAAGCTCGGCAAGCCTTTGTGCCACCTCGAAAAAGCGCTGGGACTCGCTTGCGTGCAGGGAAAGTTCCAGGGGAACAGCCAGTCCCTGCCCCTCGCCGCAGTACCCGCGCGCCCGTATCCGCGCATAGAGGACGCGCTCATGGGCCGCGTGCTGATCGAGCAGGAGCAGGGCTCCGGCAGCATCGCGCAAAACAAGGTAGGTTTCGGCCACCTGTCCAAGATAGGTCACCCCCCTGATTGTGCCGGAAGCAAAATCCTCGTCCTCGCAAGGCCCAATTTTCTCCTCCTCTGCCGGCAGGGGTCTGGAGGTGAAGGAGAGTGGCTCATAGCGTGCGGCGTCCTCTTTGGCCGGCTCCTCGGGAAAGGCCTTTGCCACCCTAAAAGAGTCTGCATCCCGGGCTACATTCCCCTGCGACGCATTTGCCTGTGCCGCGCAATCTTCCTCGGGCACGAACCATTCAATGTCCGTCTCCTGCTCCCTGGATCTGCCAATGGTCATGCCAGGGTTGAGCTCTTCGTCTGCCTTTCCCCAAAAGCCCACGGGCCTAGAGACAAAGGGGCGGGCAAGAGGGGCATCAGGGCAATTGTCGTTGCGATCTTCTTGCCGGCTAGAGGCTTCGTGGATGCCGGAATCGGCAGAGAAGGGGGCCTTCTGCACTTCCTGTCCAGGCCCAGCGTCTTCGGAGTCTTGAAAAATCGTCTCCGTGACCGGGGTATTGGCAGAGCCTGCACGCTCCAGTGTCTGGCCCACTGCTGCAAGGATGGCCCGAAAGACGCTTTTCTCGTCGCGAAAGCGCACTTCGCTCTTGGCAGGGTGCACATTCACATCCACCTCGTGCGGATCGAGCTCCAGAAAAAGCACTGCCTGAGGGTGATCCCTGCTTGTGATCTTGCCCTTGTAGGCCTCGCGTATGGCAGCGAATATCTTCTTGTCGCTGACACTGCGGCCATTGACAAAGATGAGTATCCTGTTGCTCTTTGGCTGACTGACACCCGGGCGCGAGACAAAGCCGTGCACGCGCATGCCGTAGGCAACCCTGTCGAGGGACACGAGATTTTCGGTCACAAGCTTCGGCCACATGGATTGCAGGCGATCGAAGACGTCCTGTCCGGCCTTGAAGTGCACAAGTTCCCTGCCTTCGCTCTCAAGGCGGAAGGTCACGTCTGCCCTTGTCAGGGCAAGCCTTGAAAGCCAGTCCTGGCAGTGTTTCACCTCTGTGGGGATGCCGCGCAAAAACTTGAGCCTGGCTGGCACGTTGGCAAAGAGATCGCGCACTTCGACAATGGTTCCCCTGTGCAGGGAAGAGGGCTCCATCCCCTCAAGCCTGCCAAAGGTCACCCTGCAGGTCCATGCCTCGTCGCTTCCCTGGGGCACAGAGGTCAGGGTGCAGCGCGAAACCGAGGCAACACTCGGCAGGGCCTCGCCACGAAAGCCGTAGGAATTGATGTTTTCCAGATCTTCCACTGTGCGTATCTTACTTGTGGCATGCCTTGTGAGTGCAAGCTCAAGGTCTTCCCTTGCCATGCCTGTGCCATTGTCCTGCACGCGGATAAGCCCCTGACCGCCATTTTCAAGACGCACCTCTATAAAGGTGCTCAGGGCGTCCAGGCTGTTTTCCACCAGTTCCTTGACAACACTTGCAGGACGTTCCACCACTTCACCGGCGGCTATCTGATTGCACAGTTCCGGGGGCAAGAGCACAATTCTGGGCAGGGGCATGGGTTCTTCCTTCTTCAAAAGCGTCGGTTGGGATCGTACACGATTTGGGGCTTAACCCCATAGTACAGCTTCATTCGCAAACAAAAATTCTAGGGAAAAGACCGGACAGGAGCAAGGTCTGCCATAGTCCGGATCCTGCAGGAAAGCTGTGGCCTTGGGGCTCTTGACGAAAACAGTTTTCGTTAATAAAAAGATAGTTGTCAGAATGTCCCCGTACATATGGAGGGCATTTGCCAGGATCAAGTCAGCAGTTTGCAGGAAGGACAGCCAGAACTTTCTGTCCATTGTGCGCAAACTGCCTTTTCCAGGACTTTTCCTTTTCCTCGGCTTGCAACAGGAAATTCACATATGCCCAGTATCAGCAACAAGAAGACATATCCGATCTGTATCACAGTAAGTGAAAGCAGGTACCCCGACCCACTGCACAAGGGCTTTGATCCCGAAATGGTCTACGTGCAATGCGGTGTTTGCGGCGCGCCTGTCATCTGGGAACAGGGCAAAACCAGCGAGCTCTTTCGTACAGCCGGCATTGATCCGCTGGAGCTTGACCCAACCTGCATTCTTGTCACCAACGGCTGCCCGTCCTGCAGCGGACACGGCATGTTCAGCGTTCAGATCCTGCGCGTGACCGAAACACCTGCGCAGTACTATCCCGTGACCCTGGGCTACGCCTAGGGCCCCATCGTTACCGATCTTGTTCCCGAACTTTTCAGGGGCGGACTTGCATGAAGGCAGGTCTGCCCCTTTTTTTGGCACATGGCCTAGGCCCAAAGCCCCCTCAAAAGACACATGATCCCTGCAAGCAGGATGACGACCTTGACTACTATGCGGAAGGCATTGACGTTGATTTTGCGTACAACAGGAACGGACAGGGCAAACCCCAGGACGGATGCGGGAAGGCAGTACAGGGCATAGGTGACGATTTCTTCCGTGTACAGGCCTGCCATTGCCTGCATGATGTCGGTCACAAGATTGCGCAGGAAGAAGAACACGCTTGTGAAGCCCAGAAAGCTCATGGGATCAAGACCGATCAAAAGGGCATAAAGGCCCACGATCGCACCGTCGATGGTAATACTTGTCCCAATCATGCCGCTCAAGAAACCTGCTATCAGGGCATTTTTGAGGTTGCTCTCCATTCTGCCCCTATTCTGCAGAAGCTGCATGCCGACAATGCAGAATATGAGCATCATGCCCACAACAATTTCCAGCACCGTTGCCGGCACGTATTTCAGGATGAAGAGGCCTACCACGTTGCCGGGAAGGGCGCCGACAATCATCTGCAGGACCGTTTTCCAGGGGCAATGCCTGCGATACACATAGGCCATGGCCGCGGTGAGCCCTATTGCCGTGAAACAGGAGACAAGAATGACCTTCTGAACAGGCATGACCAGCATCATAAAGGGCATGGCTATGATGGCAGCTCCAAGGCCGCACAGGCCGCAGATGAAGGAGCCAAAAAACCAGGCACATACCGAAACCAGCAGTTCGAGTTCCATAACTTTGTCCCGCGACAATCAGGCTGACTGCCCGGCAAGGCGTTTTTTTGCCGGGCCTTGCGGCGAAGGCTGCCGCCTTGGGTGAAGAAGGGTGAAGAAGGCAAGGGTTGCGCAAGTATAGTGATTTGCCCCTGCAACGACAATAGAGGGAAGACTTTTGCATTGTTTCTCCTGAGGCTTCCTTCTTCCCTTTCCGCTACAGCCTTGAAAATGAGGGTGAGATTTTGCGGCAAATCGGAGGCCCAGGGCAAAGCGGCAACACAATAGCACATCTTGCAGTAGATAATGTTTTGCCTGACAGACACATGCACATTCTTTCTTGTGCGGAACAAGCGAGCGCAAATCACAGGCAGTTGATGGATGCATCAGAGATATTTCTCCCAAATACCATAGTGATTTTCTCGCGTATTGAAAATACAGTACTTGCCTTGTGTGCGAAACAGCATGATTTTCCAAGGCAATCACAGTCATGGACAAAAGGATTTCCAGTCTTTTCCTTGACAAGTTTCTTCTTTTTTTGTAGACGCCCGAAATTGGTCCCAATAACGGACCATAAATTCTGTTTGGAGGCCGGCGCAGTATGGCAATGCAGGAAGCAGGGCGTGACACCGATACCTTTGATTTCGGTTCTGCCCTCGAGAACTACTTAACCCCCGACTTTGGCGAGATCGAAGTAGGTTCCATCGTCAAAGGAGAAGTCGTCCGGGTTGGTGACGACAATGTTCTGGTTGATGTCAGCTTCAAATCCGAAGGACAGATACCCACAAGCGAATTCCTTGACAGTGCAGGCAATGTGACCGTCAAGGTAGGCGACAAGATCGACGTGTATGTGGACCGCAAGGACGAAAGCGAGGGGACAGTCATCCTCTCCTTTGAAAAGGCCAAGCGCATGCAGGTGTTCGATCAGCTCGAAGACGTGCAGGAAAACAACAAGACCATCAGCGGTCGCATCACCCGCCGCATCAAGGGCGGCTACACCGTGGACATCGGCGGTGTGGAAGCCTTCCTGCCCGGTTCCCATGTGGACCTTCGTCCTGTTCCGGATATGGACGCACTGGTTAACCAGGACTTTGAGTTCCGCGTTCTCAAGATCAACCGCCGCCGCAGCAATGTCATAGTGTCGCGCCGTGTCCTGCTCGAAGAGGAGAGGGACAGCAAACGCAAGGCTCTGCTGGAGACCCTCGAAGAGGGCCAGATTGTCACCGGCAAGGCCAAGAACATCACCGAATACGGCGTCTTCGTGGACCTCGGTGGTCTGGACGGCCTTCTGCATATCACCGATATGAGCTGGAAGCGCATCCGTCACCCCAAGGAAATGGTCACCCTGGGCATGGATCTCACCCTGAAGGTCCTTTCCTTCGACCGCGAGCACTGCAAGGTGTCCCTGGGCCTCAAGCAGCTTGTGCCCGATCCGTGGGAAAACATTGCCGCCCGCTTCCCCGTGGGCACAAAGGTCCATGGCAAGGTGTCCAACCTTGTGGACTACGGCGCCTTTGTGGAGCTTGAGCCCGGCGTCGAGGGTCTTGTGCACATTTCCGAAATTTCCTGGACCCGCAAGCTGCGCCATCCTTCCCAGCTTGTGCACACGGGCGAAGAGGTGGAAGTTGTCATCCTGGGCGTTGATGCAGAAAAGAAGCGCATCAGCCTCGGCATGAAGCAGGTCCATCCCAATCCCTGGGAGCTGGTGGCCGAGAAGTACCCCGAAGGCACCATCCTTGAGGGCACCATCAAGAACATCACCGAATTCGGCATGTTCATCGGCATCGAGGACGGCATCGACGGTCTCATCCACGTTTCCGACATTTCCTGGACCAAGAAGATCCGCCATCCCAGCGAATTCTACAAGGTCGGCGACACAGTGCAGGCCAAGGTCCTCACTGTCGACCAGAACAACGAAAAGTTCACCCTGGGCATCAAGCAGCTGGTCGAAGACCCCTGGGCCCATGTGCCGGACACCTATCCCGTTGGCTGCACCATCAAGGGCATTGTGACCAACATCACCGACTTCGGCATCTTTGTCGAGGTTGAGGAAGGCGTCGAAGGCCTTGTGCACGTCTCCGAACTGGGTCTTGGCAAGAAGGGCAAGACTCCTTCCGAGCTCTTCAAGGACGGTCAGGAAATCGAAGCCAAGGTCATCCACGTGAGCGCCGAAGAGCGCCGCCTGGGCCTCTCTCTCAAGCAGGTGCACAACCGAGCCGAAGAGAAGGGCAAGGAATACCACGCCGGTCCTGCCGAGGCTGGCACCATGAATCTGGGCGAGCTTCTGAAGCGCGCCACCATGGAAGCCGAGCCCGCCGAGGACGACAAGAACTAGGCCTCAAAAACAGCACTCCAAAGACGGGAGGGGACAGATCCTTTTGGATCTGTCCCCTCTTTTTTTGTGCAAGGGCCAAACAAGGCCCTGCAGCCGGTTTTGCAGCCCTGGTTGCTCAGGCTTTGTTTCGCATCACCACATGAACAGAAACTGCGGGCTTTGCGCCTCTTCCTTCAGGGACTGCATGCCCCTGGCAAAGGAGTGCGCCATGGTCGAGAGCTGGCGCGAGAGCCATGTCCCTTCCTCCGGCTTTTCCACAAGCTCCCGTGTCCTGTCCACGCCGGTCTTTTCGGAAAGCCAGTCTATGGCCTCGCGCATGCCGCCGATTTCGTCCACAAGGCCCCTTTCCATGGCTTCACGTCCGGTGAAGATGCGCCCGTCCGCAAGGGCAGCTGCCTGCTCCTGGGTCATCTTGCGCCCTTCGGCCACAATGCCCACAAACTGGTTGTGCATGTCCTTGAGCACAGCGTCGAGATATGCCCGTTCCTTTTCGGTCAGGGGGCGCAGGGGAGAGCCCGCGTCCTTGTAGGGTGCTGTGGTCAGGGTCTCCTTGCCTATGCCAATGGTTTCCATGAGCTTTTGCACCTGGGGGATGTCCATGCGAACGCCAATGGAGCCAGTTACTGTGGAGGCATTGGCAAAGATGCGCTCGCCTGCCATGCTCACCATGAGTCCGCCGGAGGCGGCAGTGCTGCCCATGGAAACCACGATGGGCTTCGATTTTGCGAGCCTTTTCAGTGCCGAGTAGAGTTCCTGCGAGGCTGCGGCACCTCCTCCGGGGGAATCCACACGTAGGACAACGCCGCGTATGTTGTCTTCCAGGGCTATCTTGTCCACCCATTCGAGCTCTTTGGTCACATCCAGAATGGGGCCCTTGATGGCGACAAGGGCAAGCGAGGGCTCGTCCGCAACCATGTCCGGGCCTGCGCCGGAACCAGCACCCTTGCCAAGACCAAAGGCAAGACCAAGGACAAAAAGCAGCAACAGGACCGCAAGAATGGGATGCCTTGCGAAAAAGGAGGGTTTTGCGATGCGCTTCCACACATAGTCCGGCACTGTGGCAAGTGTTACGTTTTGCAAAACTGCCCTGCCTTCCTTGTCACTCTCTTCCTTTGCTGGCATAGTGACACTGCCTGTTTCAGGCCCGCTGTCGGGCGTGCGGTTTTCTTCCTGCATATCCAATCCTTCCGTATTTGTCCGTGATTCGGGATACCGGGAGGGATGTCCCTCCTTTGCGACAAGGTAGTGCCTGCCGGGCCCCTTGCCAAGACCCTGAGGGCCGACTGACAAGACGGCCGACAGGGAAAACCGCAAACAGGCAAGGACGCATATGACCACACAGTGCACATCTTCCCAAAAGACTCTTATGCGCCTGCGCGTCACAGCAAAGGGACAGGTGCAGGGCGTAGGCTTTCGCCCCTTTGTTTTCAGGCTGGCAAAAGAGCTTGAGCTCACGGGACATGTGGGCAACACAAGCCTTGGCGTGAATATCGAGGTGCAGGGAAGGGCCGAAAACGTCCGCTCCTTCCCCAAACTTCTTGCCGACAGGCTCCCTCCCCTGGCCTCCCTGACAGGCCTTGAGACAGAGGAGACGGAAGTAGTCCAGGGGGAAGAAGCCTTTCGCATTGTGCAAAGCCACGGCCAGCACGGACACAATGTACTCATAAGCCCGGATGTAGGCATATGCGACGATTGTCTGGCAGACATGTTCGCGAAGGACAATCACCGCTACCTCTATCCCTTCACCAATTGCACCAATTGCGGCCCGCGCTACACCATAACGCGCTCCATTCCCTACGACAGGGCCGTCACCTCCATGGCCTGCTTTCCCATGTGTGAAGAGTGCGCCAAGGAGTACCAGGACCCGCTGGATCGCCGCTTTCACGCCCAGCCCATAGCCTGTCCGAAATGCGGCCCCGCTCTCTGGTTTGTGGAGCAAAAAACGGATGCCACAGCGCCAGGGGAGAGCAAAATCCATGGACAGGAAGCCCTCCTTGCCGCAAGCTTGGCCCTCCTGCAGGGAAAAATTGTCGCTGTGCGCGGCCTTGGAGGCTTTCAGCTTGCCTGCGATGCGCACAATCAAAACGCTGTCGCAACTTTACGCGCACGAAAAAACCGTCCTCACAAAAGCTTTGCCCTCATGGTGCGGGACATGGACGCTGTGGAGAACATCTGCCTTGCAGACGCTGAGGAAAAAAAGCTGCTCTCCTCGCCGGCAAGGCCCGCTGTCATCCTGAAAAAGCGCCCTTGTGTGGCTTCTGAGCACAGGCTGGCCGAAGGTGTTGCCCCGGATCTCGAAACCCTGGCAGTCATGCTGCCCACCACACCCCTGCATGTTGTCCTCTTCCACCATCTGCAGAAGCTTTGCGATGAGCTCAAGCGTCCGGTGCCTGCCCTTGTCATGACCTCGGGCAATGCCAGCGGTGACCCCATATGCCTTGGCAACAGGGAGGCCATACGGCGCCTGGGGGACACAGCCGACTGCTTTTTGCTGCACGATCGCGACATCCTCTGCCGCGTGGACGACAGTGTCCTTGTGCTCGACAAATGCCAGAAGAATCATGCCCCGCTCTTTTTCCGCAGGGCCAGGGGCTTTGTTCCTTCACCCATTGATCTCGGCCGCTCAGGACCTTCCGTTCTCGGCATGGGTGCTGACCTCAAGGCGACCATCTGCCTTACGCGCAAAAACCACGCCTTTGTGGGACAGCATACCGGGGATCTGGAAAATGTCGCAACAGCCGGCTTCTACAAAGAGGTCCTTAACCATCTCGCAAAGCTTTTGGAGGTGGAACCAGCCCTTGTTGTCACGGACCTGCACCCGGACTTCACCTCCACAATCTGCGGAACAGAAATGGCGCAAAAAAATGGGCTTTGCCTGGCGCGCCTGCAGCATCACGCGGCCCACGCAGCTGCCGTTCTTGCCGAACACAAGGTAACAGCGCCTGCCCTGGCCATTGTCCTTGACGGCTTTGGCCTTGGAGAGGACGGGACCGTGTGGGGCGGCGAGCTCTTGTCCATGGATCTTCCAAAAGCTCTTTGGCGCAGGGAAGGGCATCTTTCCACCTTTGCCCTTCCTGGCGGGGACAGGGCTACCAGGGCCCCCTGGCGTATTGCCCTGACTCTTGCAAGGGACGTTGGCGCGCAGGCAACTGTGCAGGCCATGCTTGAAAAGTACGGCACAGAAGGGGAAATTGTCCTGCAAATGCTTGAGCGCAGGCTGAACACGCCCCAAACCTCAAGCTGCGGGCGCCTTTTTGACGCAGTCTCTGCCCTGCTCGATATCACAACCAGCACAAGCTACGAGGGGCAGGCCGCTATCCGCCTGGAAACCCATGCCCTGCGCACGCTTCCGGAAATGGACGTTTCCTGCAAGGCCATACGGCAAACCCTTCGCCAAAAACTGGGGACTCTTCCAAAGCCGGACGCTTTCCTTGCAAGAACTGCCAAGGGGATGGGCACAGTCAGCTCACAGGCCCTCTTTGCAAGGGCCCTTGCGCTGCGCGAGAACGGGATAGACGCAGGCCTTGTCGCCCTGGATTTTCATTACAGCCTAGCCCTAGCCTTGAGCCGTCTTGCCGCGAGCAGGAAAACCGTTATTTTGGGCAACACTCTGGCCCTTGCCGGAGGTGTTCTCAACAACACCCTTTTGCGCACAGCGCTTGCAGCCCTTCTTGAAGAGGAAGGCTTTCAGGTCCTTGTCCCCCACATGGCTCCTCCCGGGGACGGGGGCATAAGCCTGGGTCAGGCAGCCTTTGGCCTTGCCCTGCTCGAAAACAATATGGTGTCTCAGGGGGAGACCATCATTTGCCAAAGCCGGCAATAACCCTGCCGTTGCGCAAGCTCACCCTGCCAAGGGGCAAGTCTTTCAGCCACAACCCTGCTTCCTTACCGGAAAGACCGGTCTTCATGCTTGCGCCGCTCAAAAGGCTGCGCACCTCGGCCACACTTTCAAGGACCAGAGCCTGTTCCTTGTCCCTCATGAAGGCCCTCAGCCTTGGCTCTGCCTGAAAGCCGCCGCTTCCAAGACGCCCCAGAGGGAAGCCCTGCCAGACAAAGCCCTCTGGCAAAAGCTCAAGGCTTTGGGCAGGCAAAAGGCGCACTGTGCCCGAGAAGACGGCAATGCGCCCGTTGGGCAAAAGTTCCGGGTCAATGGTCGCACAGTGAAGGGCACTTTTGCTCATTTCCCCTGGCATGGGAAGAGACTTTCCGGACATCCTGTCTGTGTCGGGACTGGTTCCGGGTTTTTTGAGCCTTGCGATATAGAAGCCCTGGGCCTGGGATTTTTTGCCGTCCACGCGCAGTGTCCCTTCGCTTCCTGCCCGATCGTCCCAGGCAAAGCCCGCAAAGGGCTCAATGGGATCGCGCACAAGGCCAAGCTCTGCCTCTGCCCAGGCCACCTGCTGCTCGTTTTCCTCGCTGTTGGTGGTGCAGGTGGAGTAGACCACTGTTCCGCCAGGCGCAAGCAGGGCGGCTGCCCTGGCAAGAAGCCTGCGCTGCAAAACAATGAGGGGGCGGACCTTGTCCTCGCGCCACACCTCGAGCACCTTCGGATTCTTTTCCACCGTTCCCCAGCCGGAGCAGGGCGGATCCAGCAAAATGTTCTTCCAGGAGCTTTCCACCAAGGGGATGGCATCGCCCGAAAAGGAGCATGTCCCGGCACAGACCGCATTGGTAGTCTGCAGGTTCATGCGCAGGGTATAAAGGCGCGAGTGCGAGAGCTCATTGCCGAGAACAAAGCCGTCCTTTCCCACCATCTGGGCCAGAAATCCCGTCTTGCTGCCAGGGCTTGCGCACATGTCGAGCACGGCAGCCCCCCTTTGAGGGGAGAGTGCCAGAGGGGGCAGCATGGAGGATCTGTCCTGGATGTAGACATAGCCGAAATGGGCCGCAAGCGAGCTTCCCAGGGGAAAGGGCTCCTCGACAAGGCGAAAGCAGCTTGCGGAAAAGGGCTCGGGCTCGAAGCGAAAGCCCTCCATGGTCAAAAGCTCCAGAACCGGGGTCTGGTCTTCTGTTGTGACGCGAAAGGATCGCAGGGTCTTGTTTGTCATGGCCTCCTTGTACCTGCCCCCCAGGCTTAGCACAAGCCCGGGGAAAGCCCTTTGGGGCCATTTGTCCCGAAAGGAGATTTTCCTCCGCACATTTTCTGGCGCCGAAGAGTCTTGCCAGAGCATTGCGCAGCCGGAAAAGTCCGGCTATCATGCCGCATTCAAATTCCGACAAAGGACCCTTTTTCCTGTTCGTGCCTGCCGCACACCTTGTTGCCGCAAGGGCAGGCAAAACAGCGAATTTCTTGAGGAGTATATCCTATGCCTGTATTCCGTCTTGCCCTCTCCCTGTGCTGCATGCTTGCGCTCGGCCTGTGCTTCAATGTGCCCGCCTTTGCAGCCAGAGACAACGGCATCATCATGAACGAAACCGGGAATAGCAGCGGCAATGCTTCTTCCGGCACCTATCTCAATCCCCAGTTCCGCTACCAGGGAGCCGGCGAATCCGATGGTTCACGTCTGCGCACCCAGCGCCTGAAACAGAACATGGCCGGCATGCTCATCGCCGACTTCAACGGTGACGGCAAGAACGAGATCGCCATCCTCGGCAATCACGATGTGTCCATCTGGACCTGGAGGGGCAAGAACTCCCGCATGCAGGAGCTTGGCCGCCAGAAGGTTTCCGCCACCAACGACTGTTTCAGCTTCAGATACATGGATCTGAACCGTGACAGGGTGCCGGATCTTGTCATCACCACCTTCTCCGAGGAAGACGGCAGGCCCTACACCTATTTCTACACCTTCAAGGGTGGCAAGTTCCGCGAACTGACCCGCAGGGTTCCCTACTTTATTTCCGTTGCCAAGATTCCGCCCTACTACACTCCCACTCTCGTGGGTCAGGGCTGGGACAGCGTGCGCCTCTTCTCCCCCGGCGTGCGTCAGGTTGTGAAGAATGGCGACAGCTATGCCCTGGGCTCCAAGCTGAACCTTCCCAAGGGAACCACCTGCTACAACTTCTCCTACATGCCCCCGAGCAAGAACAATCCCGAACAGCTCATTGTTCTTACCGATGACGAGCGCATCAAGCTCTATCAGGGCAACAACCACAGCCTTATTCACACCACCATGGAGCGCTTCTCCGGCTCCGCAGTGGGCATTGACCACTACAAGGGCATGCCCGGCCTCGGCGTGGACAGAAACTACCAGATGCCCACCAAATACTACGCGCCCATGGAACTCATTACTGCCGACATCGGCAACACTGGCGAGCCCGTGCTGCTTGTGAACAAGCCCATATCCACGGCTTCCCAGTTCTTTGACCGCTACCGCTACTTCCCCCAGGGCGAAATCCACGCCCTGTACTGGGACGGTGTGGGTCTTGCCCTCAAGTGGAAGACCCGCCGCATCCGCGGTTCCGTCGCTGCCGTGTCTTTGGCTGACGTTGACAACAACGGCGTGCTCGACCTTGTGGTTGGCCTCAACACCTCGCCCGATCTCGGCGTTGGCAGCAGACAGTGCATGATCACGGCCTATCCTCTGGATGTGAGCGCCATGAATCCCAACACGCCTGCCGACATGAGCGACTTCGAAGTCAATCCCAACTTCTAGGCCCAATTTTCAGGGCTTGAGGCTCTTATTTGTGAAGGCAGAAAGGGGATGAACTCTCCTTTCTGCCTTCTTGCAAATCATATGCCGCCAATCATATGCCGGATTTCATTTGCCGGATTTTGTGCCAATGGCAAACCTCAGGCTCAAAAGACTGTCTCGCAAACCCAATAAGGAAGACTCTGAAAACAAAAAAGGAGCTCACATGCGCGTTCTTGTAATCGGTTCCGGTGGCAGGGAGCATGCCCTGGTCTGGAAGCTGTCCCAAAGCCCTCTGGTCACCGAGATATTTGTGGCCCCTGGAAACGGTGGCATGAACATGGACAAGGTTTCCTGCGTCCCTGTTCAGGCAGACGACATCATTGGCCTTGTGAAACTGGCCAGGGAAAAGAAGGTGGATCTTGTTGTCCCGGGTCCGGAGGCAGCCCTCACCCTGGGCATTGCCGATGCCCTTGAGACAGCAGGCATTGCCTGCTTTGGCCCCGACCGCTACTGCGCACAGCTCGAAGGCAGCAAGGCCTTTGCCAAGGAAGTGATGAACAAGAGCGGTGTGCCCACCGCAGCCTGCGCTGTCTTCGACAACGCCGACGAGGCCAAAAACTTCATCAGAAAGCACAAGGGTGGGCTTGTGGTCAAGGCTGACGGCCTTGCCGCAGGCAAGGGCGTCATTGTCTGCCACACCCCCGAGGAAGCCATTGACGCCATTGACGTCATCATGACCCAGAAGACCTTTGGCAATTCCGGCAGCACTGTCGTTGTGGAAGAGCTTTTGCAGGGCGAGGAAGTCTCCCTCCTGTGCCTGTGCGACGGCGAACACGCCGTGCCGCTGCCCTCGGCCCAGGATCACAAGGCAGCCTACGACAACGACGAGGGCCCCAACACTGGTGGCATGGGCGCCTACAGCCCGGCCCCTATTCTTCCCGACGAGGAGCTGGAAAAAATGACCGATCTGGTCATCCGTCCCGTGCTCAAACATCTGGCTGCCAAGGGCCATCCCTTTGTGGGCGTGCTCTACGCTGGCCTCATGATGACCGCAGACGGCCCGAGGGTTCTTGAGTACAACGTGCGCTTTGGCGATCCGGAGTGCCAGCCCCTGCTCTCCCGCCTCGACAGCGATCTTCTGTCCATCATGCTTGCTGCGGTCAAGGGCGAGCTTTCCCCCGAGCTTGTGCGCTTTACGCCCAAGTCCGCGGTGGGCGTTGTCATTACTGCAGAAGGCTACCCCGGCTCCTACGAAAAGGGCATGCCCATTGACGGCATCGAGGACGCAGAAAAGCTGCCCGAAGTCGTTGTTTTCCACAGCGGTACAAAGATTGCCGACGGCAGGCTTGTCGCAAGCGGTGGCCGCATTCTCTGCGTGACAGCCCTTGGGGACGACCTTGCAAGCGCAAGGGACAAGGCCTACGAGGGTGTTTCGCGCATCAACCTTCCCGGCAGCCGTTTCCGCAAGGACATCGGCATGAAGGGCATAGTGCGCCTCGAACAGCTCAAGACAGGCAAATAGAGTACAAACAATACGGAGGTTCCATGGCACAAGTTGTCATTCTCATGGGATCCGCTTCCGACGAGGAAAAGGTGGCTCCCTGTGTGTCCGTTCTGAAGGAGCTCGGCATCACAAGCCTCATCACCATTTCCTCTGCCCACCGTACCCCGGAAAGGACCGAACAGATCATTGCCGAGGAAGAGGCAAAGGGGGCCCAGGTCTTTATCTGCGCAGCCGGCATGGCAGCGCACCTTGCGGGAGCCGTGGCTGCCCGCACCATCCGCCCTGTCATAGGCATTCCCATTTCCGGTTCTGCCTTCGGCGGCATGGACAGCCTGCTCTCCACAGTGCAGATGCCCCCAGGATTCCCCGTTGCCACTGTGGCAACCGACAAGGCCGGCGCTCGCAACGCTGCCTGGCTTGCCGCACAGATCCTGGCCCTCACGGACAAGGATCTGGCAGACAGAATCCGCGCTGCCAGGGAAAAGATGAAGGCCGACATTGAAAAGGCCGGTGCAGAGCTGAGCGCTCGCTACAACTAGCCGCACCAACAAGAAATCACTGGGGAGTGGAGTAGAATCCGCTCCCCTTTTTTCACGCCCTGTGCGGCCATATGCCCGCGTTATTTCTGGCTGTCCCTTGTGCTTTCCGCAAGGCCGTATTTCACTTTGGATATGAAAAAAGGGTCCGTGACCTAATCACGAACCCTTGGAAATTTCTGGTGGAGCTGGACAGAATTGAACTGACGACCTCTTGAATGCCATTCAAGCGCTCTCCCAACTGAGCTACAACCCCAAGCACCAGAACTAGATAGCCGAACCCGGGGTGTCTGTCAACAAAAAATTTCAAATTTTTCGAAAAATTTTCACGAAGCCTCTTTTTTCGGCAGAAAGGGCCCGAAGGCTGTGCCTTCGGGCCCTGAACTTTCCCCCTGTTCCCGTCGTTCTGGGACAGGGACTAGGGTGTGACGGACATGCGCAAAGCGCTTGCGCTACATGGATGCTTCGTCTGCCAGCTCTGCCAGGACTTCGCCCAGCTTGAAGACAGCTTCCTGCAAAACCTCGTCAGAAACTGCGTAGGAGAGGCGGATGCAGTTGTCGTCGCCAAAGGCAATGCCTGGGGTGATGGCCACATGGACCTTTTCCAGAAGATACTGGCTCAAGGCAAGCGAGCCGGAGATCTTCGGGGTGTAGCACTTGTGCACATCCACAAAGAGATAGAAGGCGCCATCGGGCTTGGGACAGACTGCAAAGGGCCAGCCGGAAATGATCTTCAGGGCAAGATCCCTTCTTCTCATGAAGGCGTCGCGCATCCTAGCTATGCAGTCCATGGGACCTGTGAGGGCTGCGAGAGCAGCCTTCTGGGTGATGGAGCAGATGTTGGATGTGGTCTGCCCCTGCATCACCGTGGCCTTCTTGATGATATCGGGATGGGACACAAGGTAGCCCACGCGCCAGCCTGTCATGGCAAAGCTCTTGGAAAGACCGCCCAAAATGCTCACCTGTTCCGGATATTTTGCCACATAGGGGCTGACGCTGCTCATCTGGGCAGGCTCGAACACGAGCTGATCGTACATCTCGTCGGCTATGACCATGATGCCTGCGTTGATGGCCACATCCATGAGGGCCTTCAGCTCCTCTTCCGTGTACACGGCACCGGTGGGGTTGTTGGGAGAATTGAGGATGAAGAGCTTTGTCTTGGGTGTGATGGCCTTTGCCAGCTGCTCGGGCTTGATCTTGAAATGATCCTCGGCTGTGGCCGAGATAAAGACCGGCACAGCGTCCACGAGTTTCACCATATCCGGGTAGCTGACCCAGTAGGGTACGGGAATGATGACCTCATCACCGGGGTTCAGGACTGTGGCAAAGTAGTTGTAGAGGGCGTGCTTGCCTCCGGCAGAGACAAGAATGTTCTCGACCTCTGTTTCCAGATCGTACTGGTTGCGGAAATAGCCGCATACGGCCTTGCGCAGTTCGAGAATGCCGGGCACTGCCGTGTAGCCGCAAAAATTTGCGTCAATGGCTGCCTTGGCAGCTTCGCAAATGTGTTTCGGGGTGGGGAAATCCGGTTGGCCAATGGCCAGGCTTGTGACCATGATTCCCTTGTCCTTGAGCTCCAGGGCCTTGGCATTCATGGCCAGGGTCAGCGACGGTTTGATCTGCGACAGTCTGTCTGAAATCTGCATGTCCTCTCTCCTTGCCTGTCTCCCCTGCCGTGCCACAAGGCCCGCTCGCAGGCAGACAATTTCGTGCAAAACGTCCTTGTCAGATATCCTTTTTGCAAGGCATAGACAACAGAGCAAAAGCCTTTGGCAGCTGCAGGGAGCAAGACTTCTTGACAGAACGCAGCTCTAAAAAAATACTTTCTGGCCCCATTTTCCCCTGGCCTTGTCCGGGAACACCCACAAGGGATCCCCTGGATGATGCCTTACGCTTAGGATACGCCATGCTTTTTTGCAAAGACACTCGAAAGGAAGAGGCCAAGGCCATGGTCCCCTTTTCCGGCCCCTGCAGGCAGGCCCTTTTTGTCCGCAGGGAAAAGCGCTTTCTTGTCCTGACACTCATGGACGGGAAAGAGACGTGGATACATTCCAACAACACAGGCTCCATGCTGGGCCTTACCCGCCCATCAAGCACGATCCTGGCCTCCTATTCGGACAACCCCAAGCGCAAGCTTTGCTGGACACAGGAGGCTATCTTCTGCGAGGCTGCTGGCTGCTTTGTGGGCGTCAACACCTCTCTCCCGAACCGCATGCTGGTACAGGCCTTTTTGGCAGGTGCGCTAGACTTTGCCGAAGGCTACGAGACGCTGCGCACCGAAACCACGCGCAAGAAAAGCCGCTTTGATGCCCTGCTCGAAGGAGAGGGGCTCCCGCGTCTGTGGGTCGAATGCAAGAACGTCACCATGGTTGAAGACGATGTGGCCATGTTTCCGGACGCAAAAAGCGAGCGCGGCAAAAAACACCTTGAGGAACTTATGGATGTTGTCGCCTGTGGCGAGCGGGCAGCCATGTTCTATCTTGTCCAGCGCACGGACGCTTGCTGCTTCGGGCCTGCGGAGTGCATCGACGAGGACTACGCACGGCTTTTCTGGCAGGCAGAAGCCATGGGCGTTGAAATCCATCCCTATGTGGCAAGGGTCACCCCCAAAGGTGTCCATCTTGCACAGCGCCTGCCCCTTGCGTATTGCACCAAATGACGGGGGCAGATCACCTTTGCAATCTTGCGCACAAGGCCGTTTTGCCTTAGGGGAACTTGTGTGGAAGAGTCTGATTGCCGAAAAAAACGCACGCTCCTTCCATTTTCCTTTTTGCCTTGCACTCTGTTCCGGGGCCAGCATCATGGACAAGAAATTTCGCTTTATTCCCAATCATACAGACGAAGAACTGCTTGATATCCGCACAAAAGGGCTTGTCTGGACCGTGCACCATGCCCAGAACTCGCCTCAGTACAGGGAGCTTTTCCGCAAGGCTGGCGTCAATGCCAACGACATCAGAAGCCTTGAGGACATAACAGCCCTGCCCACAACCGATGCGGACGATCTGAGGGCCGGCTACCCCCTGCCGCTTTTGTGCGTGCCCCCGGAAAAGGTTGTGCGCGTGCACGCGTCGAGCGGCACAACGGGCAAGCGCAAGATTCTGGCCTACACCGAGAAGGATATCCACACCTTCAATACACAAATGGCCCGCTGCTACGAGATGGCTGGCTTGACGCCGAAGGATCGCATGCAGATTGCCGTGGGGTACGGTTTGTGGACTGCTGGTGCGGGTTTTCAGATGGGCAGCGAGATGTTCGGCCTCTTGACCATTCCCGTAGGTCCCGGGAATCTGCAGATCCATCTGCAGCTTATGGAAGACATGGGCACCACCTGTTTTGGCGCGACCGCGTCCATGGCCCTGCTTCTGGCCGAAGAAGTGGAAAGGGCAGGCATACGCGACAAGCTCAAACTGCGCACCATTATCTGCGGTTCGGAAATGCGCAGCGAAAAGATGCGCCTTGCCATGGAATCCAAGCTCGGCCTTGAGGGCAGCTACGACATCGGCGGCATGACGGAAATGTACGGTCCCGGATCCTCCATTGAATGCAGCTGCCACACAGGCCTCCACTACTGGGCAGATCTCTTCATCATAGAAATTCTCGATCCCGTGACCCAGAAGCCCGTGCCGGACGGACAGGTGGGCGAGATGGTCGTGACCTCGCTGTGCAAGGAAGCCGTGCCGCTCATACGCTACCGTACCCACGATTTGGCAAGCATTGTGCCCGGAACATGCGCCTGCGGCCTCAATATGCCGAGACACAGCACCATACTCGGACGCTCGGACGACATGATCATCTTCCGTGGTGTCAACATCTACCCCGGACAGATTGCGGACGTCCTTTCCAGATACGAAGAGGTTGGCAGCGAATACCAGATTCTGCTTACCCGTGACGATCAGGCAAGGGATTCCATGAAGATTACCGTGGAAAGGGCGGAAGGTAGGACAAGCGACGCAGATGCGGCCATTGCAGAAAAAATTTCCCAGGACATGCATACCTCGCTCTTTGTGCGCGTGGCTGTCGAAATAGCCGATCCCTCGACGCTGCCGCGTACCTTCAGCAAATCCAAGCGTGTCGTAGACATGCGCTAGGCTCAAGCCGTTTTTTCAACTGGGGAAGAGTCTACGCAATCTTGTTGAAAACAACTTTCTTGAGCTTGTCCCCAAGGGTCGCAGTTCTTTCTACAAATCCGAAATCAAAGAGAGGTACCATGGCTCTTTCCGTGTACGGCAAGGCTAGACGCCCGAACGGCGCAAGGGCCGCCGACAAGGCGCCCGACAGAACTTTTCGGGAAGGCACACGTCCCAAAACGTCCCAGAGAAAGGGCGGCATGTCCTCCGAAAAGGGGAGCAGGAGTGGCAAGGGGCATGGCAGAAGACTGCACGGCCTTGGCGAGGATCCGGAACTTGCACGCATTGTGGCGCGCTATGCCCCGGAAAGGCTTGAGACTCTTCCCGAAGAGGGCAGCTTTTGCGTGCACATAGCCCCCAGGGGACTCATGGGGCAGCTTGTGGAGGAGCTGGGCGACAGTGTCCTTGCCATTCGCGGCAGGGCCGTGCTTGCCAGGGGCGAATCCCGTCCCTGCTGGGCCCAGACAAGCTGGCTTCATCCCGCCTGGATTCCCGTAGCCTCCATTTCGGATGCGGCGCGAAAGCTCTCTGCCATTCAGCGCCGCTGGAGCGCCCATCTGGACAGGGAAAGCGGCCTCAACCGCAGGGCCACCCTCATCGAGGAAGCCCTGCCGCGTGTAAAACGCACACCCCTGGTTTTTGGCGAGGAGTTTACCCCGCATCCCATGGGCGCATACCTTCTCTGGAACAAGGAGCTTGTCCTCGCTTCTGCCGAGACAACGTCCCCCTTTGCGGACGGAGAAGTGCACTTTGTGGAAAACAGGGAGGATCCGCCAGGAAGAGCCTATCTCAAACTCTGGGAGTCTTTTACCATCTTTGGCGTACGCCCTGCGCCAGGCGCTCTCTGCCTTGAGCTTGGGGCAGCACCCGGAAGCTGGACATGGGTTTTGGGCAATCTGGGCACCCGCGTCTTTTCCATAGACAAGGCTCCCCTTGCACCCCACATCGAGAGCATGCCCAATGTCAATCACTGCCTTGGCAGCGGCTTTGCCCTGACACCCGATCTCACAGGTCGTGTGGACTGGCTCTTTTCGGACATGATCTGCTATCCCGAGAGACTCCTGTCCCTTGTGCGACAGTACATTGATGCCCGGGCCATGCGCCACGCACTTTGCACAATCAAGTTTCAGTCCGACGAAGACCACAATCTCATTGCCGCCTTTGCCTCGATAGAAGGGGCGAAGATACGGCATCTCTCCTGCAACAAGCACGAACTCACCTGGTTCTACACGGAACCTGAGGCATAGGATACAGAAGGCCCCTTGCGGTATTGGAACTGCAATGGGCACAAAAAAAGGACCCATGATGTCTTCATGGATCCTTGTTGTATTCGAAGCTGGTTGCGGGGGCAGGATTTGAACCTACGACCTTCGGGTTATGAGCCCGACGAGCTACCGAACTGCTCCACCCCGCGGCGCATTTGTAAAAGTAGCCAAGAACCCCCTGGCTGTCAAGAGTTTGTCGCAATTTTTTTTCGCAATCCAATCTTCCGTCCTCATCTGTACAGACAAAGTGCCCTCTGAAAGTGTCCTTTTCCGGGCTTGCCAGCCTCTCCCTTCTTTGCGATCATCCGTCAGAAAAAAATGCCACACAACTGGCGCATCCTGGAGAGTTTATGGATACTGCCGCAAAAACTGCACATTTGACCACATTCCAACCCAAAGGCCACCTCAAAGACCAGGCCTTTGACGCAGAACTGTATGCAAGGGTAGGGGGTGTGCCAGAACATTCCGTTTCCCTCATGGCAAGGGCAAGCAACGGACGGGCCTTTCGCGAGGGCAACTATCTCTTCCTTGCCGACAGGGACTGGCTTTTGGGCATAGGCTTTCCTCTTGAGGGTGCTCCGGGCAGTGAAGAAGAATTTGACGCTGCCCTCAAAAGCGCCATTTCCCGCAGCGGGGCAAGGGACATACGGGTTGCTGCGCCATCTCTGCCCAAGGGCCTTGCCGGGCACACGACCAAGAGGGATGAGTACTACCTTCTTGATCTGGCAAAACCCGTTCCAAAACGTCTTGCAAGCATTGCCACAACCTATGGTCCCAGCTTGCGGGTGGAAAAAGCTAGGGTCTTCACTCCTGCCCACAGGCGCCTGTGGGGCGAGTTTTTGACCAGAAATACCCTGCCAGCCAACGTTCAGGCCCTGTACACCAAGGTAGAAGAGCTTTTCAACGCACCCGATTGCGAGGTCTTTGCCCTCAACGCCTGGACTGAAGAGAACAGGCTTGCGGCCTGCCTTGTGGTAGACACCTTCATGCCCGGCTTCGACACCTATCTTCTTGGTGCCCACTCGAAGGAATTCTACGCGCCCCACGCATCGGACGTCCTTTTTGCCCGCATGATTGAAGAGGCAAGAAATGCCGGAAAGAGCTATCTGCATCTTGGGCTTGGCGTAAACCAGGGCATTGCCAGATTCAAGTGCAAGTGGGGCGGCTTTGCGGCCTTTCCCTATGTCGAGGGGCAGTGGCAGGAAGCGAAAAAGAGTGTTTCCGTCAACGTGATCCTGCACAGCCTCGAAGCGAGCATGGATCTGGACATGGACGAGCGCGAACGCAGGGAGCACGACTACGCCCAGCGCCCCTTCCGCATGCTCTGGAAGCTGGAAAAGAACGGCCGCACGTCCTGGATTGGGGGCACTTCCCACTTTTTCAGCAAATCCTTTGAACAGTCCTTCAAGAAACTCTACCGACACATAGACACTGTCCTTTTCGAGGGGCATCTCGATGACGCAAGCCTTGAGAAGGTCAGCCTTGCGGGCAAGACACCGCCAGAGCCCTCCGAATGTCTGTACAATCTGCTTACCGAAGAGGAGAGGCACAATCTCGAGCGCATTGTCCGCGGGCCAGAGGGCTTTTGGGCCAGACTTTTGAACATCGAGGCTCCCAACAAGGCGGACGTTGGCTGGTATTTGCGCAGAACACGCCACTGGTACGCCTTCTTTGCCCTGTGGTGCGCCTATCTTGAGCGCTCGGGCTGGAAGTACTCCGTAGACCTCGAGGCCTGGCGCATAGCCCAGGCAGAGGGCAAGCGCATCCTCGCCATGGAGGACATCGAGGAACAGATCGATGCCCTGCGCGCAGTGCCGGTCCAAAGGGCAGTCAATTTCCTCAAGGATTGCAACAACTGGCCCAAATACCGCAAGGCCAACGAAAAGGCCTACCTTGCCGGCGATCTGCTGGGGCTTTCCGGGACAACCACGGAATTCCCCACCAGAACCGGGCACATCATAGGCAAGCGCGATCAGCGCTTTCGCGAGCGCATGCTGCCCTACCTCGAGGCTGGCAATGCCCTGGCCCTGGTCGGTTCCGCACATCTGCTCAACCTGCGCTCCATGCTGGAAGAGGACGGCTTTGCGGTCACAGCCTGCAACCGTGGTTTCTTCAGCAAAATCAAGGCATAGGCTACGAGGGACATATGGACAGCTTCAGCGACTATACCGCACGCGCCCTGGTTCCGGAGCATCTTGCGCACTACGTGCTCTCCTTGAGCTTTTGCACACCTTTGCGTATTGACGATTTCCTTGCCTGGAAAGCCGGCTCTTCCCTGATTCTCATAGGCTACCCGAGGGAAGAGAGAGATTTTTTCAGCGAGACTAGTGATATCAGGGCAAGGGTAGCCAGAGCCTCCTCCGGGCTCGACAGGGCGATTGCCAAGGCCCTTGAGCTTGCAAACGTGGACACCGTGACCGTCCTTGCGCCTGCAAGGCCCACAAACCTTCCGCAAAACGCACAGGTTCACGAGGACATGTATCAGGGGCTTGCCCTCGAAAATCTCCACCTCTCGGGCAAGCTTGCAAACATGCTGCGCAGGGCCGAGCGTGACATTGTGATCGAGACCGGTTCCGCCTGGTCCAGGGAACACGATGTCCTGCTTGCCAATGCCGTAACCCTCATGCGCAAGCGTCCCGGAGAAAGGCAGCTCAGCTCCGACTCTGCCCTTCTTTTTTCGCGCATGCCGAACCTCGTGCGCCAAAATCCGGGCAATATCGTGCTCTACTCCGCACGAAGAAGGGACAATCAGGCCCTGGCAGGCCTTGTTGTGGGCGATCACGCCTCCTACACCACATCCTTCTATCTTTTCGCACTGAAAACCCCGGACGCTCCGCCAGGGACAGCGGATGCGCTACTCAATGCCTTTTTGCAAAACAGTCTTGCTCTCGGACAGGTTCGCTGCAATCTCGGACTTTCCATCAACGAGGGTATACGCTTCTTCAAGGGGAAATGGGGGGCTCTTCCCTGGTTCCCGCTTTTTGAATGCTCCTTCAAAAAGCCTCAAAAAGGCTTTTTTGCCAGACTTTTCGGAAGGTCATAGGGCAGATAGTCATGCCAAGCAAGAACACTCACGACCCCCTTCACGATCCCCTTCTTGAAGCACAGAACCTTTTGCCAGGGCCCCTGAAACGCTTTTTTGCGCGCCTTGACTCCAAACCGCGTCCCCTGCAGCACATACAGGTCGAGGTCACGTCCTTTTGCCCCGGAGCCTGCGCCTACTGCCCAAGGGGTATCCTGCACAGCGCATGGCAGGCGAGACACATGCAGGACAAGGTTTTCGCGGCACTCACACCGCTCATGCTGCGCTCAAGGCGCGTCCATCTGCAGGGCTGGGGCGAGCCCTTTGCCCACCCGCGCTTTACGGACTACGTACACCTTGCCCGCAAGGCAGGCTGCGCCGTTTCCACGACCACCTGTGGCCTTGTCATGAACAAGGCCCTTGCCCGCAGGGTGGTGGAATCCGGCATGGACATTGTGGCCTTCTCCCTGGTTGGCACGGACGAAAAAAGCAATGGCGCACGCAAAAATGTCCCCCTTGCAGGCGTTGAAAGGGCTGTGCGCCTCTTGCAAAAGGCAAAAAAAGACATGGGAAGTGCGTTGCCCCACATCCATTTTTCCTACCTTCTTCTTGCGGATCGCCTTGAGGCAACACTGGCCCTGCCAGGACTCATGGAGAGTTGGGACATAGCGGAATGCGTTGTCAGCACCCTGGACATGCCTGTCCTTCCCGAACACTGGGAATGGGCCTACAAGCCCGACGAAAACGACAAGATTGCAAGGGCCAGGGACGTGCTCGAAAGGGTGAGTGCAGACGTTGCCGAAAAGGGGCGCAGCCTGCGCTTTTGCCTGCCTGGCAAGAAAACCGGCATCTGCCGTGAAGATGTGGACAAGAGCTGCTACGTGGACGCTGAAGGGTATCTTTCGCCCTGCATCTACCTGAACGTCCCCTTCAGGAAGGAGATGTTCAAGCAAAAAACACTCCTCGAACAAAAGAGGCTTGTGTACGGCAATATCCTGGACACGGATCCTGTTCGGATCTGGGACATGCTTGACTATCGGGATTTCAGGGCAGATTTGGCCCACGGGGCCACACCGCCAACGTGCCTGACCTGTCCCAAGCGCTACGAGCACATGTTCTGAAGTATTTAGGGTTGTCTAATTTCGAGCTAACATCATATTAATCACAAAAGAAATCAGACATGCGACATCAGCATGAAGACTAAAATCAAAATCCGTAATATACATGATGTCAAATGGTTAGATCATCTTCACGCGAAGCCGGATTACCGCCAGGCATACCTCAATTAGGCAGGTTGACGTCCTTTCACGCCGTCAACGGCGGTTCAAATCCGCCTGGGGACGCCAAAAATTTCAATAGGCTACAGCAGCTCAGTTTTTGGGTTACAAAAATTGGGTTACAATTTTTCCTCAGGAGACTTTCTCTTGAGGAATTTTTGTTTTAAGCAGGTCTTCCACTACCTGCCCGATGCCGCTGCCTCCCAGAGCCGAAAGAATTTCGCTCTGGTCCGTGTACAGCCCCGCGCTCTTCGTATAGCGATCCGTCGTAGTCGCTCGATAATGTCCCATAAGGACTTGGGCGGCGTTCAGACCTGAACTTACGAACGTGATGGCCGCACTCTTGTGCCGGATGGCGTGAAAACCGAAGGGCTTCACATGGGCCTTCCGGCAGAGTCGCTCCATGAAGTGAATGCGCTGGGTGAACGGCTGCCCCAGAAACGTGTCGTTCTGAAGCTGCATAAACACATTGTCCACCTTGCAGGGGCGGGCATCCCGCCACCATTTGAGCGCCTTGACCAGTTCCGGGTGCATTCGGAGCCAGCGCACCCGTTCCATGCCATTGCCCGACTTGTTGTCGGTCAGCCTGATTTTTTCCTTTTGAAGGTCCACGTCGTTCCACGTCAGCCGGAAGATTTCGCTTCTGCGTCCTCCCGTGAAGTACAGGGTCAGCAGCATGACCAGGTCCTGCCCTTCCGCCTGCTGGAACACCTTGATGACATCACTTTCCGGTGGAACGTAGCGCTCGCCGTGCTTTACGGGAAATGGCTTCACCTTCAGAAAAGGTGGTGCCACCTGTGGAAATCCCTCAAAGAAGTCGGAACCCCAGTTCCATGCAGCCAGCAGATTCTTGCGGTACTTGTTGGCAACGTTCGCCCCGCGCTCATCCTTGATTCTGGAAAGAAACTCATAGGCTCTTGCCGAAGTGATTTCCGCGAGGTCATGGATGCCCTTTTTGCCGCAGTAGGCGAAAAAGTCCTTCGTTACCAGCTTCTTTTCTACATAGGTCTGTCGGCTCATGGTTCGCTGAACATGGGTAAGGTAACTATCTCCCCACGCCATAAGCAGTTCTAATGCCGTGGGGATCGTCATCCCTTCCCGTGCGAGCCTTTTTTGCTCTTCCTCCCATTCTTTTGCGGCCCGCCATTCCGGGCCATGCTTTTTCCCTGCCGGGAACATTTTGCAGGCTATCTGCCTGCCGTTCACGATGACTCTCGCCATCCAACAATTTCCTTTGTCCGGTCTCAACGTCGGCATTGCTGAAATACTCCAACACCGTGCCCCATCGAAACCTCCAGCGGTATCCAATGCGCCTGCCGCCTAAGGCAAAGGCTACTTCTTTTACCGTTCTGGGGTCAAGGCGTAACTCCTGGGCCACTTCTTTCAAGGTTAGAATTTTGTTCTCATCGTGCACCATTATCAGGCTCCATTGAACTAATTCAGTATTTTTATTATAATCTTCAGATAACAAGTCACTCTCTGACTAAGGTTAGTCATCCTGGTTTGTATTTAGACTATTGTTTGCATAACATTTTGAAATGAGTTCGATTATTGTTTTGCAATCATTATCTAAAAGCATTTTTTCTTTATGTCTTCTTACAGCACTTTTACTTATACCCAAATGGTTACTTATCTGTTTTCCGCTCCATCCTTGCATAATAAATTTAAAAATTTCTTCTCCTCTTGGAGAAAGCTTGATTATGGTACAATCAATGCTTATTCCACCACTAACAATATATAATAATTCTATGCTACTATGTGCATTCAGGCGTTTTCTTGCATTTGCTAAGTGTAAATACACTATTTCGCGAGCTAGAGACAACTCATCTGCTATTTTTTTTTGGTTTCATACCTTTGAACATAAGCTGAATGATTTTTTGTTGCATAGGTGTTAGTTGATGAAGCATGGTTCCTCCTGCCCTTTATAGAAAACAAAAGATGGGTATAACTTCTGGATACCATCAAAAAAATTGAGTGGGCAGTGGCCAAATTATATAAATGGGTAGGAGAGCCTAAAAAAATACGGAAGCATGAATGACATGCGTTCCGCACACCTATTATGGAGGAAGGGGCAAAATTTACTTAAAAAATGGGGCTGTCCTAGCTAAGAAAAAAGAGCTCGGATAACGCCATGTATGAAAGACGCAGCAGACTAAATAATCGGCAACAGTCCGAACTCATAAAATTTTTTGTGGCTGGTACCACGGCAAGGGCTGCCGGAGAGATGGCAGGAGTAAACCGTAACACAGCCACATCCTATTTCATGCGTTTGCGCCGTCTTATTGCTTCACATCTCCCCAGTTATCGGCTGTCCGGTGAAATAGAAGCCGATGAGAGTTATTTTGGAGGTGTAAGAAAAGGTAAAAGAGGTCGGGGAGCTGCCGGAAAAATAGCCGTTTTTGGTCTGCTGAAGAGAAATGGCAGAGTCTACACGGTAATCATTCCTGATGCCCGCACTGAAACACTTCTCCCCATCATCAAGGGACAGATGGAACCTGACAGTATAGTCTATACGGATACATTTTCAGCTTACAACGCTCTGGATATCAACGGATTTCATCATCACCGCATCAATCATTCCCAGAAGTTTGCGGAACAACATAATCATATCAATGGAATAGAAAACTTCTGGAATCAGGCCAAAAGACACTTACGTCGCTTTAACGGTATCAAGCCTGAACACCTTTACTGTTTCCTCAAGGAATGCGAATGGCGCTTCAATGGAGGCAATCACAAAGAGCTTCTAACTCAGCTAACTTATTGGGTAAAACAAGCTAACCACTAGGCTTAGCTAGGAAAGCCCCCTGTTTTTTTCGTTGAAATTGCAGTACACACCGAAAAATTGATCGAGTCATGAAGCTCTTATAGCCCTACTTGGGATAGCCCCGCCTCTCAAAGGAGCCTTACGCTTAACGGTATCGAAGTACCGCCAGCTACCAGCTCGGTGTCCGGAAACAAGGAGGCGGGGCTTGGGTGAAAGTTGCCGTGTTGGATTGGATATTGAAAAGAAAATAATGGGGAAAGTGATATTGTACCTCCTTTGCCCCAGTCAGATAAGGCCTCAAACCTGTGTTGTGCTGGTGCTCCCTATTCTACTATCCATTTTCTAACAAGGAAGAAGCAAACAGCCTGATTACTCCTTGGTGAAACAAATTTGAAAATCAGAGCCGACCCAACATTTGCCGTTGAACTTAGCTTCACCCCAACGAGAATTACATCCATTTTTTGTAATTCCATAGACTTGGGCTACACCGGGCAATACCTCGGCAACGGTAAGTAGCATTACTTCATCAAAAAGGGAGGTCTTATTTCCTCTTTTCAAGGTGTAAATTGTAATGTTATCATTTTTTTCTATAACTATTTAAGTGTTATTGATAGAGTATTTCTGTCCACAAGATATAATTTCACAATATATATTATCTGATGTGTTATTATTTGCAAATAAATACTGTGGAAAAATTATTAATGACATAAATGAGATGATTATAACGGTGTAGAAAAATTTTGACATTGTCAACCTCCTATAGTTTTATAGCGATATTTCACGCTATGTTTATGCCTTAAAGCATATTAATAATTTTCTACGAATATAGATATAATATCGTTGATATTTAGGAGAGGAAAATATATCTATGTCATCGTATATAGTATAATTTATATTTTGTTTATGAAAATATTCGTGTCGTATATGAATATTTACATATGGTATAAGTTGATCTATGTGAGCATTTTTTAATATTAATGTCATACTATAAAAGGAGTTTATTTTCTTTTACAAGAGAATTGAGTTCTTCAAGAAAGAGGGCTCTGCCTTATAATAGCTGCGATTGCTAGCGGATGTGTTCCCCCGGCAGATCATGCCGGAGACATATTGCCCTAGTTGCTGGGTGGAAAACATGAGCCAGCTGTGTTCATCGGGGGATGTCCTTTCTATGAACTCAAAAAGCTCAAGATGTTCTGAATTGATTTGCAGTGGGGGCTGTCAAGGAAAGCGATACACGGCCTTATCCCATGGTGACAGAACATCGTTTTTGAAGACCCTAAACCCCTCAGGTCTGAGCTTGGTTCCGTGGATGTCAATTTTTTCCAGATTCCCAAATGATGACAAGGCTAAAACTTTCCCGCTCTCTCTTTTCAAGCCAGGCGTGGCAGGGTTGATCCTTGAAATTGTTCCAAGCGGCTAAAGGATGCTGACGTACAAGGTTGGTAAAGGCTTCCAAAACTTTTCTATCTACTCTGGTGCGGTAGTTTTTATCTCCCTCCACGTCCAGCAGTATCTGTCTATTATCATCCCGCCAGATATGGATGGTTCTGGGGCGTTCCATACCCGCCGGACTGGAATGAGAACGAGTGCAACTTTTCTTCACTTTTTTCGCTTGCAGTGAGGGGGTGCAGCATAGATAAAAATCGAAAGCAATATGACATCAGTAATGTCCTCATGGCAAAAACAGCCTCAGACATTTTTAGACTGTACTCTAGTTGAATCTGAAGCTCTGCATCACTTTTTCCACTTGGGGGGCGTAGAATTCTGCCTTATGCTTCGGGTAGCTCATGCGGACAATACAGGCTGCATCATTTCTTAAAAAGCACTTGATATAGACAATATCCTCACCCGCAAAGCCTGAGACTACAAACCAGCCCTTTTCGTCGTTGATTCGTCTGTAGGTAACATCCAGCCCGTGAGAGAGTTCGATCAGCACATCCTCCATTTTCTGTCCCATGACCATATAGCCATAAGTTCCATAGGCAAGCATGGTGAAGCCTTTATTGTCACGCACCGTTACGCCGTCTCCGTTATCGGCTTCCAGTACGTTGTAATTCCCCGGCAGCCAGGAGAGAGAAAAACCGAAGCGGTTGTTGCTGTAGTGTGGGGCGGCTCCGGCGACCTCGGCCAAGCCGGGCATGGCCTCGTAAAGGGTGGAGCCTCCTCCCGCACCAAAGGCAAACTCTCCCCACAGGATACGGAGCGGCTTGTTTTGGAAGCTTTTCAGCCAATGCCAGCACTGTTCGTTTGACCCCCCAAAGCAATTGCCCATTAAGTCCAGCACCTGCCCATCCCTTGTCCGAAACAGATGTCCGTATCCGATAAGCGCCATTCCCTTTCCATTTAGACCTAGGTATTCCACCTCTTCCAGCCTGAGATCCGTCCAGTGATGTTCCCCGATCGCCTCGCTACTGGTATGAATTTCGTTTTTTCCCACAAGAGTTTCGTAGGAATAGCCGTTTTCGTCTTCCCAGAGAAAAAGTAGTTTTCCGTCCAGCGGGCGGTGCTCCTTCAGGCCGGGGCCGCTGGTATGGAAAATATGCAGCGTTGTGCCCTGGTCAGAGAGCAGGGAGAGCAGCTTTTTGCCATCTTGAGAAGACTCCACCTGATAGAAGGAAAGGCCGCTGGTCTGCGTGAGAGAAATATTCCAATCTTCATACACACAGGTTTGTGCAAAAGCTTCTCCATCACGCACAAGGCGCAGCCACTTGCCGATATCCGCATTAAAGGCTCCCCCGATTTTGCAGGACGGCAGACCTTCAATGCTGCTCAGAAGCTGAATTTCGATCCCCATTTCCTGTAGCTCGCTTTTTGAGCTTGCCACTTCAACGGCTGCAGCCTGACTATACGTAAAAAGGCATAGTATAAAGAGGATGAAGAACCGCATAGAAACCTCCTGCTACATAGACAGTCATGAATGTAGATGCATTATTCAATGCCAAGTTCTCTAGTCGTTATATATATGATTCATCACTTGCAAGGATGTTCATTGATCTTATCGTAAAGTTTTCTATATTGATTGTGGGCTGTTCTTTGATCTTGCATAGAGATTAAACAGACACAAAAGACTAGTAAGGATGTAAACCATTTTTATAAATAGAATTCCTGATTATTCAAGAATACGGACCTGAGCCTTGATGGCTTCAGCCCGAAAATACCCCTGCTCAAGCACCCCCACGCTGCCGCCGTTTACTTCTTCGTAGTAAGCCGCCATCATATCCACATAGTTCTGCCAGGCTTCCTGCGATTTGTTCAGGCGTTCCAGGCAGGAATCAGGCCGATCGGCTTGCCCGCACATCATTCTGGCGTGACTCAGTTCTTTGTCCAGTCTGTTTTGCCAATACTTGATGGCATTGGCGTTGCACTCACGCATTTCCAGAGTAGAAGAGCTGTGCGAGACGCAGGTCTTGAAGCCGGGGGCCAATTCTTCCACTGTGTTGATGAGCGTGGAGGACGTTTGTGCCACAGGTCCCTCCTGCCCCACCAAAATGTCAGCCGGAGCCACAATTTTACCAGAATTCGGCACATAGAAATAGTCATACGAGGAAGTTTTGCCGTCCGACCAGTGCGCTAGCGTACAGTCCATCTCCACGAGACAATTGGGGGTGGCTTCCGCAAATTCAGGCAGGACGTTCTGCCCCATGGCCACATCAAGAATAATGCCGTTCTCCAGCTGCAGCTGATAACCGTAGGCGTCTTCATAGCTGACAGGCCTGATCAGCCGTCCACTGATGTGGAACTGGGCCACTTCATTGGGTGTCACGGCAAAAAACTGTCTCAGTGTACTCCTCGTGATGAAGTCCCGATTGGTATCCTGAATAAAGGTATAGTGGTATACAGCATAGCCGACGGATTCAGCCGTATACTCCGCCATAAGGATTTCCATGCTGCCATCCCCGTCCAGATCCGCGAAGTTCAGAATCTTGTGGACACGGGGAGCGGCCCATGTTGCCTCAACGTCCTTCAGAGCCACATATTGGGTCAGCAGATGCCAGCCGTTGGCATCATGCAGCATGACCACGGAATGCTGACCTTTTTGGGGATTTTGCGGGAGGGCAGGATTTTTCGCAAAAAGCGGAACATCGAGTTGCCAGCTCACCCCCTGACTCCGTGCCGGTACCATATTCTGGGACACAATAAGCAGCTCTTCCTGTCCATCCCCGTCCAGATCCACTCTATAGGCCTGCTCCAGCTGGGGCTGGGGATTCTCTACCCCCTTTTGGGTCAGATGCTGATGCACAGGTGTGGGATCACCGAGATAGGACTGGACGGGACGAGGCATGGCTCTCCAAGAAGAGGCGAGCTGCAATCCACGGGAAGTGTCTTTTTGATTTTGCTGCAAAAGCTGAGCAAAAGCTGGGGAACCGTCCAGCATATCAGCGGCAAGCCATAGGGGACCATTCTTATCATCCTGATAAAAGCCTCCGAGGCGAGTATTCTCAAAAGAAAAAACAGATGCCTTGCCTTTGCTTGCCGGGCTTGCTTGTGCTAGGGCGTGCGACTGCAAGAACAGACTTCCCAACAAACAAAGACACAGTGCCCATTTCCCGAGTTTCATATTGTCCTCCATTATGCTTGTTCTCTGTTTCCAGCGAAGCGGTAATGACAGTACGTCAAACGAGATAGCCTTCGACATGCTCTTGTTCGGTAGACTGGAGCAAAATTTTTTTACCTGCCTCAACTTTAGCAAGGCGTCTTTTTTTTGCATCATCCTGATGATGAGTTGTCCCGTTTTTTTAATGTCTCATCATTGAAAAAAGATGATCTCATCACGACAATGAGAAAGGCGTTGCAAGCCGCATGAAAACTTTTTTGCGACGTCATTTTGGCAAGGATGCGTTCTTCGGGGTGGTGGGCCATACTCTTGCCATGTCGCTCCCGACCAATGGAGGTTCCCATGCAAAAAAGATTTATGACGTTTGGAATGGTGCTGCTTTTCAGCCTGTCTTTCTGGAGTTGCCCGGCCTGGAGTGGCGAAGGATCCGCCATCATGGCCGCCATCCTTGAGAACGATCCCTCCGCGTTGCAAGAGGCATTGCAGTCGGGCGTCAGGCTCGATGTGACGGACAGCCATGGCCATACCCCCCTGGATATGGCGCTGGCGCATGGAAATGCGTTCAGCGCACCGGGCATGGTGGAGCTCTTGCTGCGGCACGGAGCCCGCCCCGGTCCCGGCCTGGCCGATCCGGCCCTGACACTGGCGCGCCTGCTTGCCACCCAGGCACCCCTCAGTCAACTGGAGGCCGCATTACAGGCCGGAGGCAAGGCGGATTCCACCATGCCCAATGGCTTTACCGCCTTTTTGTGGGCTGCGGCACTCTGCCCTAATCCGGCCGTTCTGGAAGCCCTGGTGAAGGCCGGGGCCAACCCCCGACAAGTTCTGCCGGGGGGCGACGCCCGACTGGGGGACAATGCGCTTTTGCTGGCGGCCGAGCATAACAGGAACCCGGAGATGATCAGCTTTCTGCTGCGCCAGGGGCTTGATGTGAACAGCCGTTCGTCCATGCTGGGTGACAGCGCCCTGATGCTGGCCTGCCGGGCCAACGCCAATCCTTCTGTGGCGGAAACCCTTGTCCGTCATGGTGCCGATGTGGACATGCGCAACGGGGTCGGCTGCTCGGCCTTCCTGTTCGCGGCGCGCCGGGCGGATGGCCTGGGCCTGCTGCGCCTGCTGGCGGAGCGGGGGGCTGACGTACGGGCGGTCGATGACAGCCTGTCCAATGCCCTGCATGTGGCCTGTTCGGGGCAGGGCAGTCCCGAGTCCATCCGCTTCCTGCTGTCCGTGGGATTGCCCGTCAATGGGCAGACCGGGAAGGACTTCGGTGCGTACAGTCCCCTGATGTTCGCCGTGCGCAACGTCAGCCCTGATGCGAAGGTCATTCGCCTGCTGCTGCAGCAGGGCGCGGACCCGGGCCTGTGCGACATGGACGGCAACCGGGCCGGGGACGGTCTGCCCGCAGGGCGCATATCCTGGCTGAAGCGGAACGGTCTGGCGGAGATCCTGCAGGACTGAGCTGGAAGCCATGCGGCTTTCCGGGGAAAACATCTTGGGCCTTGTTCTCCCGCTGCCATCGATGCCGGAGGGCAGGGTAACCATCCATCAGCACAGAGGAAACGCAGAGGCGATATCATGGGACATGATCCGTCAGGAAGGACATGCCGTGATATCGCCTCCTGTTTCATCGCCTGTTGTCATAATCCGCATCATGACTGTTGTCAGGACGGGAGCTGGCAGGGTCGCGTACCTTCAGATAGGTGTCCGCGTTGTTGATGACGTACCAGAGCCCGTCCTGGTACTGCTTGACCCAGACGATGCGGCGGCTGTCGGAGCCGGACGAGATCAGGAAGACCCGGACATAGTCGGCTTCCTGGGATGTGCCGGAAAAGACCAGCGAGTAATTTTCGGGCGACATGCGGTAGCCGTTTTCGGGACTCGTTCCCGCGGCGAAACTCCTGAAGATGTAGTGGCTGGCGGGGTCCTTCAGACGGCGTGCGAAGGTCACGTACCTCTGGCTGCTTTCCCAGCCGGCATCAGCGTGCATGATGTAGCGCAGCATCTTGGAGGCTTCCGTCCGGCGACCGGGCTCGAGGTAGCAGAAGACGGCGTCAAAATACATTTTGACAGCGCCCTCAGGGCTCCGGGCAACGGACTGGCAACGCGACTTGAACTCGCTGAAGTTCGCGGGCAGTCCCGCCGGGGCGTCAATGGATGTCGTCCTGCCGCTGTTCATGAGGGGATCGAGAAGCGCGGCATACCTGGACGAATGGGGAAGCGTGGGGACGCATGCGCACAGGAGCATACCGCAAAGTAAGGCCAGACAGGCGAAGAGGGGCTTTTTCATGTCTTCATTCCTCCAGGACTATCGCGTTGGTGGGCGTGAGGGATGTTATGGAACTGTCACAGAGGGCTTCGCCTGCCTGACCATGGGGAGGAGCATCAGCGGGCGGACTTCCAGTACGTCTTGTCGTTGACCATGTTCCAGAAACGTTCCTGATCGATATCAGTCACGATACGGGCCTTGGCGCAGCCGGAGGCGGCGAACTTTGGGAAAGCCAGGGACTGCCCGTAGGACAGGCCGTACTGGGTGTTGACGTCGATGGCGCATGTCTTTTCCGCAGTGATGATGCCGGGATCGATGATGGCGGCAGCCACCAGCACGTCCCAGACGAAGTGGGTGAAGTTGGCGTCCTTGGCGAAGGTCTGCCC
Source organism: Desulfovibrio sp. An276 (assembly GCF_002159665.1). GTDB lineage: Bacteria > Desulfobacterota > Desulfovibrionia > Desulfovibrionales > Desulfovibrionaceae > Desulfovibrio > Desulfovibrio faecigallinarum. Next base: position 29,494 of record NZ_NFJC01000016.1, on the reverse strand, counting down.
CACAAAGGTCTTCTTCAGGATATCGGCCTGGGGGCTCTTGCCAAGGCTGGCAAGAAAACGGTCATAATGGGCCTTGCGGAAGACCACCTTTTCGCACACGTCCAGACCGAACACGATCTGCTCCTTGAAGGGGGAGCGCACGGTGATCTGGGCGGCTTCGGGGTCTATCCACCAGTTGAATTCCGCCGCCGGGGTCACGTTGCCGGGCTGGAAGAAGCTGCCGCCCATGTAGACCACGCGCTTGACCAGGGGCACGATGTCCGGAGCCATGCGGATGGCGGCGGCCAGGTTCGTGCAGGGACCGATGGCGGCGATGGTCACTTCATGGGGATTGGCCCGGATGGTGTCGATGATGAAATTGACGGCATGCGTGTTCAGCGGCTCGAACTGCGCTTCCCTGCCGTACTGCTGCTTATAGAAGTCCTGCCAGCTGGCGGGTTCCGGACGGCCCAGCGAGCCCAGCCAGGCGTCATGCCCCATGCCGAACTGGGTACGCTCCATCTCGAAAAGCTCGTGCCGCTGCGGGCGCAGGGGGTAGCGCATGCCCTCCACCACAGGGATGTTGCGTCCTTCGATCTCCAGATGGCGCAGGCTGTAGGCCACGCCCTCCTGTACCCAGCTGTTGCCGGTGACGCAGGTCACGCCCAGCAGGTCGATGCCCGGCGCATTGGCCAGCATGATGAGGGCGACCCCGTCATCGAACATTTCGACCATATCCGTATCCAGCAGGACCTTTTCTTTCTGCTGGGCCGCCTGGACACTGGTTACGCAGAGCATGCACAGCATGGCCATGCCCAACATCATATGGGTAAGGATCCTCATCTTTGTCCTCCTTGCCTATTTCGTCCGGGGAAAGGACGGTGAGCGCATCTTGTTCCAAAGGGCTTCTCCATATGCGGCGGAAAGCCTGTTGTCGTTGGCCTTGATCTTGCCAAGGAATTCCGTGATCAGGGTGGACGTTTGTGTACCGGGGTTCTCCAGAGCCACGCTCTGCAACGCCGCCATCCACGTCTTTTCCATCCTGTTCCTGTTGTAGCGAGGGAAGGCCGGCGTGTTGGGCAGGTCGCTGAACAGGATGTGGGTCATGAATTCCAGGTACCGCTTTTTGCCTTCTTTGAAATACACGCTGTCGGCAGGCACCGTGTTCAGGTAGCGTTCCCACTGCACGGCCCAGGTGCCCATCTCCTTCACGGGATAGCGGCAACCGCCATCAGTGAACAGGACGGACGGCTGGCTGTCCCGCAGGGACATATAGTCGCTATAGGCGGCCACCGGAGGCTCGAAGCTGACCCTCTTGCGCAGGGCGCTCACGTCGGCCGCGAAGAAGGTGATGCCTTCGGCCATCTGCGGGACCAGTCCATACGCGGCTAACAGGGCCAGCACCTTCTGGTCATCGGCGCCCAGCGGGGTCTGGGGATGGCCGTACCGGGCACTCATCCAACGGCCAAGGAGAGCCTCCATGCTTTTGTCCATGTCCCCGATGCTCGCGGGATCAAAGGGGGCCTCATCTGTCCAGGCCAGCATCCCCCTGGCCGCCTCGTCGGGCGCCATGCTTTCCAGTCTGCCGAGGACGACATTGCATGCCTCTATCCAGGCATCCAGGGCCGTTTTCAGGGCGGCTTCGTCCACGGCGCCGTTGCAGGCCATAGCCGTGACCTGGGGCGCGACCATGCGCTCCACGCGCACGCCCTGTGCCGCCACAGCAGTTGCGGTGGATGCGGCCCCGGCCTGCTGCAGGGGAGTCCCGTCCCCGTCAGCCACCTGCACCACGTCCGCGGCGCTGATGTAGGCATCCGGGACCTTGTACAGAAAGTGGGCATAGGCCATGCCTTCGCCAGACTTCGTCTGGAACTCCACCATCCTGATCCACTGCGGGCTGGAACCATCCCCGGTCATGTCACTCACGATCCAGCCCTTTTTGGCCGTACCCAGAACTTTGGCACCAACGGTCGCATCGGCGCGTACGGGGGTATCCCGCAGGATCTGCCAGAAAGCGGCGTGGGCCGTGCCCGCGTACAGGAGCATGCCCAGCGCGCAGCACGGGACGAGCCAGGTCTTCTTCATCGTTATCTCCTTTTGCCCATGCTACCAGGTGGACATCTCCGCCTCGCCGCCTTCCGCAGGCGGGGCCACCGGAGGCAAGGTAGCTTCCACGGACTGTGGCTGTACCGTCGCAGAAGAGGCATTTTCCGCAGGCTGCGGCTGTGCTGCCGAAGGGCCGGCAGTCTCTGCAGGTGCCGGTCGTGCCGGCGCAGCGGAACGTTCCGAAGACTGCGGCTGTGCCTCCGGTGGAGCAACGCTTTCCGCAGGTTCCGGTCGTGTTGCCACAGGAGCGGAGACTTCCGCAGGCGGGGCTTGGGGCGCCGGCGCGGTGACGTCGAAATCGGCATCATGGCTGTTGCCCATGCCAGAGACCGCAGGGTCACGGACCTTGGCGTACGTGTCCGCATTGTTGATGACGTACCAGAATCCGTCAGGATACTGCTTGACCCAGACCCGGCGGTCCGAGTCGGCCCCGGACGAACGCAGGAACACGCGGGTATAATCCTGCTGCCGGTCCTTTCTGGTAAAGACCAGCCGGTAAGCATCGGGAGACATGCGGTAACCGTTCTCGGGGCTGGTCCCCGCCGCGAAGCTCCTGAAGATATAGTGCAGGGAGGGATCCTTCAGGCGGCGCAGGAAGGTGACATGCCGCTGGTTCCCTTCCCAGTTGGCATCCGTGTGCATGATGTAGCGCAGCATCTTGGAGGCTTCCGCCCGGCGGGCCGGGTCCAGGTAGCAGAAGACCGCGTCGAAATACATTTTGACGGCACCTTCAGGGGTAACGGCGGCCCTACGGCAGCGTTCCTTGAAGTCCGCATAGTTCGAGGGAAGGCCCTGCGACGGGGCCGCGTGGCCGGGCGCGACGGAAAGGGCGCAGGACGCCAGGCAGATGCCCGCACTGAGCAGGAGCAGGGCGATGGTGCGGAAAAGAGAAGCTGTCCTCATGATTCTTCCTTAAGGATGGCTGTTAGTTCGAGCACAGGAAGGAGCCGAGATACTGGGCGATGGCATCCGACGACATGGAAACGGCCCCCTTCTGGGCAAAGATATGGGGCTTGAGGGCCTCTCCGGCGGGGAGCCGCAGCTTTTCACAGGCTCCGATCTTGGTGCCGGATCTCAGGGCAAAGATCGCCGTTACCTCCCGTGTGGACACCTTGTCCCAGAGATCCAGATCATCCCCGGCAAAAGCATAGGCATTTTTCTGGCATCCCACACACCAGACATGGTTGATCTTTGCCTTGATGGCCGAACCTCCCTTGATGACCACATAATTGTCGATCTGTTCCATGATGACATAGGCGGAGGTCATGAATTCTTTTTTCTTGTCGAACATGTGCGAGCCATCAAACATCTTTTCACACTTTTTGATGGGACTTCTGGTCTTCAGCATGAGCCATCGGGACTGCTGGAAATTGGGGTCCTTGTGCTGGACGATCTTCCCGTCGAGCGTGTCGGGAGCGAACGTGAAATACCGTTTGCCGCACGACCAGCACATCCACTCTATGACAGGGATGGTACGTTCCTCACCGGAGTCGGCCGCCAGGCTGACGCCTGTACCGCCCAGAAGGAAACAGAACAGCAGGGCCACGGCCGGCAACGTCATGCATCTTTTCATGGTCATCCACTCCCCGGCATACACGCGGGATCTGTTGTTGGCCCATCCGTCCGGCGAGGTCAGGCGATCCGTTCCGGGGATGGCGGGTGTCATGTCTTTCCGGAGGAGCATGGGGGCGTCACTGGCGATACGGCCCCATGCTCCCTTGTCCTGCTCCGGACCGGCATCATCCGCTGCCCGCCCGGCGCGCTCATCTGCCGTACAGGGCTACCGGCCCTGCATGCGGTGTTCGTATTCGGCCAACACATGCAGGGAACCGCCACGGAACTGCAGGTCCGCCAGCGAGGTGGCGAACTGGGCGCCCCAGGCCTTTTCCAGTCCCAGCGCCACGGCGTAGGGCATGAAACGGTGGAACTCTTCCGGCGTCCGGTCCGGCGGGTTGAAGGTATTGAGGCGCTCCGCTTCCGCGGCGCCCAGATACATGGCCAGGCCTTCGATCTCTTCCAGTATCTTGGCGGCCCTGGGAGCGGGGCGCTTCATGAGGGGCATGAAGAACATGGGTAAAAGCAGCATGCCCATAAAGGCCAGATTGCCGCTGCCCATGAACCTGTTGGCGACGAAGACCATACCGCCCACGACAAAGAAGATCAGGAGGAACCCCAGGATCTTCAGGGGGATGAGAAACACTGCCTTGATGTCTCTGGTCAGCCAGAAGAGATAGGCCGTCAGTCCCAGCCAGAGCAGGGAGCGCGCCGCCTGCCAGCTGTGCATGAACTGGTACAGGAAGAAGTCCGCCATGCTTGCGTCGAGGATGGCGTCATACACCAGCATGACAGGCCAAAGCAGGACGTAGATCCCCAGAAGGATCATGTTGATGACGCCCATCTCCTGCCAGCGGACCCAGATGCTGATGCCATACTGTGACCAGCGATGGACCACATAGGTGAAGCCGAGCGTCAGGCAGGTGACGGCCAGGACGGCGGCCATGTCCGCGGCGCCGAAGTTGAGCCAGAGGAAAAACTGCACCAGGATGGCCCCCCCGTAACAAAGGGTGAACATCAGGCTGACCAGGGGCCCGTTCAGCTGCCACAGACCGCGGTACCGGGAGGCCAGGGCCACATAGGCCACGGAGCGGGCCTCGGCCACCTGCCAGGCACTCTTCCTGCCCACTTCCAGAGGCTGGGGCGGACGGGCGGGAAAGAGCCGGCGCAGGCAGAGCCGTTCCGCCAGGTCGAAACCACGGCCCGCCTTCAAAAGGTCTTCCCAGATGCGGCGCTTCTGCTGGCTGCTTTCTTCCCCTGTAGCCTTGCTTTCGCTGCCGGCGTCGTCAGCGGGGACCCGCTTCAGGATCTCGTCGCTGGTCTGCAGGACATAGGGGGCCTTGCGGCTGCCCGTACCTGTCATGTCCACCAGCTTCTGGGTGGCCAGGTTCAGCAGGAGCGCGGAGAAGCCCCGGGAGGTCAGCCGGGCCGCCTCACGGATATAGGCCACGGCCGCCGGAGAGAGCGTCATGCCGTCCGGGCCGAGCGGCGGATAGAAGAGCGGGATGGCGACCCTAGGGCGCGGGTCCTTGCCGAACTTGGACCAGAGCGCGCCGCACAGGAGCAGGAGCAGGGCGAACAGGCCCCACATGGAGATCTTGATGGTGGAAAGGATCTCTTCCGAACCGTCGGAGGCCACGACGCCCTTGTTCCATTCCACGGAAACGACGAAGTGCTCCGTATCCACTATAGGCTCTTCAGCACGGAAGAAGGCCATTCCGTTCTTGTTGATCCACTGGGTGACGGGCTTGTGCCCCACGGTCTCATGCCCTAGGCGGGACCATTGCTTGCTGACGGTGGCTCCCTTGGGCAGGGCTATGGCGCAGGAGAGCTTGAGGGGGCCTGTGTCCTGCCGCTTGCCCCAGATCTCCCAGTCCAGCCTGTCCACGTCGGAGAGGAACAGGATCCTGTCCCTGGCCTTGTAGGTCAGGATATACTCGTGTACGGGCAGGCTCATGTCCTGGGCCCTGAGGTGTACACGGAGCTTCTCTCCTTCCTCTCCCACATCCACGCGGGGTGTGACGGGCTTGCCGTCGACCTTGGCCGACACCACTTCCATGTCCGATTCCTGCACGAAGGGGGCCAGGCTGCCGTAGATCTTTGCCTTGGAGCTCAGAGGACGATCCACGGAAGGACCGAAGCCCCGCAGCCGTTCGGTGATGGTCAGTTCTCCATCAGGGGCCACCTGGATGAGGACAAAGCAGGAAGGTACGGCCGGGGACGGGGCGGAAGGGGGGGGGACTTCCGCCCCGAGAGCCACTGCTGCCGGGCAGAACAGCCCCGCCCATAGCAGAAGGAGCAGTATGACGCGGCTCATGGCTCAAAACTTCACTTCTGGCGCTTCCGCTTCCGCAGGGTCGGCCAGTTCAAAGTATTCCACTCTGGCGAAGCCAAAGGAGCGGGCCACCAGATTGCCGGGAAATTGCAGCACACGGTTGTTCTGGTCGCGGGCCGTGCCGTTGTAGTAACGGCGGGACAGCTGGATCTCGTCCTCTAGCAGGGAAAGCTGCTCCTGGAGCTGCATGAAATTTTCATTGGCGCGCAGGTCGGGATAGTTCTCCGATACGGCGAACAGGGAACGCAAGGCTCCCATCAGCTGGTTTTCCGCATGGGCGATGGCCTGCACCGATCCGGAAGAAGAGGCGGAAACAGCGCTGGCGCGCAGCTCGGCGATCCTGGTGAGCGTCTCCTGTTCGTGGGTCATGTATCCCTTGACGGAATTGACCAGCACGGGGACCAGGTCATGACGGCGCTTGAGCTGGACACTGATGCCGCTCCATGCCTCATCCACCATATTTTTTCCATTCACCATGCCGTTATAGAGCAGAATGAGGCTTATGGCGATCGTTAGGGCAATACCTACTATGATGATGACAGTAATCATAATGTCTACTCCATTTCTTCATTCACGATGTTCACGGGATACAGGTGCAGAGAGCCGTCATTTCCGTTGTAATTCAGGGAAAAAACAGGGGTTGTACCATCCTCCGCTGCATAGGAAAACCCGATATTGGGTATGCTGCCTATCATTTCGACAAGAGCATAGAGGGGCTTGTCCGGACTGAACAGTGGCAGGGTATAAAGCATCTTTGTCTTTTTGAATCTGATGGTCGTATCATTGGGATCCTTGTTGGGCACATACTCAATGGCTATGATGCTGAAGTTCCTCAGAGTTTTTTGGGCTGCGACAAGCAGCTTGACAGTGTAGTCCTGATTGGAGGTGACGGTCAGCTCATACGCCCCAACGGTCAGCTTGTTCAGGAGATCCGGGGCTTCCCTTACAGACAGGGGCGCGGGCAGGCCGGTCTGTGATGTCGCATAGGCTGTGTTCATCATGCCCAAAGTGATCATGAGTGCCACAAGGGCAGGAATCAGGCTCGTTTTCATCATATTTCCCTCCTATTCTCCATAACGGTATTTCTTGCTCTGCATTACGTTTTCAAATAGCGCGAGGAGTTCCTTCTTAAAATGTATATATCCTTGATATTCAGTAGGATTAAACACAACATCAATAATCTCCAGAGGTGTTGCATCTCCATAATTGTGAATATAGTATTCATTATCCGGTGCATCATCTTGCTCTGGATAATACTCCACATAAAAAGTCACGTAAGGGACGGCCGTTGCATCATTATCTATTTGTGCGGCCTTGGCCTTATCGTTCCAGAGGTTTGGCTTGTGCCGCTTGATTAGTCCATTCAGCTTTTGCAGAAAGAGGGGGGCAGTCTTGTAATATTCCTTGTTGCCAGCTATGTTCCCACGGCAGATCCGGACGTTTACCTGAGAAGATAAATCCTGGGCGCATAGCATCAGCCATGTGTTTTCGTTTTGTTCCAAGTGTTCATGAAATGAGAAAAAGCGGATCTTGTCAGAATGTATTTCCTTTGGAGGTTCATAGGGATAGCGCTGTACAGTTTTTTCCCACAAATCCATAAGATCCGAGATAAAAGCCTGGGAGCCTTGCGACAGAGTCCGGCCTGAGATGGATAGCTTCTGTCCCGAATCCCACAGGACATTTAGTGAATAGGATCCTTCATCCAATGCATATATGCCATCGGGAAGTGGTTTGTCCCGATGATTGGTCCAGGCAATAATGTTGTGGTGTGCGGCAAGAATAGATAAGTGTTCCAGCACCCAGCCATTGGCTTCCCGGCGATATTTTTTTTCTTTGTAGTTCACCTGCATCATGACTTTGCCGTCTCTGGTCGTCCATACATGGAAAGATTGAGGTGCCATCATGCCGGAAACAACGTAGGAGAAGGAACGCACACTATCCAAATTTTTGGCTGAACAGGGCGAAGGCAGGAAAAGAAGAAAAAAGGCCGGCACCAGTGAGAACAGGGAGAGATGCATTCTTGCCTCTTGCTTAGAGTGTTATCGGGCTTTCAGCGCCATTCATGCCGATAGGGATTTGCCCATACACATTCCGGCGGCAGCCAGCCGCTGACGTTTCGCCCCGTCTTGGTGGTGCAGGAGACCTTGAGCCAAGCGCCGCGCACACTCAGAAGACGCAGGGGCGTATCCGTGGGCAGGATGGCCACCTTAGGGGCATTGTAATCGGGGTTGGCTTTCAGGCGGGCATCCCCATCCTCGGTTGCGCAGGCATAGGCACCCAGCACGCTTTTGTGCATCCAGCCTTGCTTGTCGCCATAGTAGAGAACCTTGAACCAACCTTTCCGCTCTTCCAGAAGTGTGACTACACGCCGCGTCAGCTTCTCATCATCGGGCAGCTCGTTATTGACCGGGAAGGGGATGGTAGCGATGATTTTGCCGGAGGGAGCATCGCGCACGTTGGTTCCCATCCTGTCGCTGTCCGTAATCAGAGCCTGTACAGACATGCTCTCGTACGGCATGGCGTTGCTGACAAGCGGGGCTTGAATGCCCGGAGCATTCGTGTCCATGAGCGCATTCTGCGTCTGCCCTTCAACGCTGGTGGAAGCGGGGTTGGGGGGGGCAATACCTGATGCAGCTTGTCCACCAGAACGTTCTCTCTTCGCCCGCTTTTGCCGCGCAGCATTGTCCCACAGCCAGCCCAGACCGGCATCCTTCAGCCAGGCTTCACGCTCGGGCCATAACCCTTCCCATGCACGCTGTCCCTGGCTGTCCCGGACTTCCGTATCTGCGCCTCTTTCCAGCAGGGCCTTGATAACTTGCGGGTTCTGGTTTCTGCGGACGGCCACCATGAAGGGAGTTTCCCCCATCATCTGGGGATTGGTCACGGCATCGACATCCAGACCTGCATCGATGAGGATATGGACAGCCTGAGGATCCCATCCCTGTTCAGCAACAATGTGCAGAATGTTCTGTCCTCCGGCCTCTTCGGGCAGTCCCTTCTTCGGATCTGCTCCGCCTTTTATCAGCGCGTGCAGTACCGATGCGTCCGGCTGGAACACGGCCGCCCACAGCAGGGGGGTGAAACCGTTCGGTAGTATTTCGTTCGTTCCGCCAAAGTTTATGGTGCTGCGCCATTCCTCCAAAGGAGCCTTGCGAACAGCCAGTCTGGCCAGATTCAGAGGCGGGCCGAGATACGCTTCCGCTTTTCCGGTGCCTGGGCGCGCACCAAGCTGGACCATAGACTGAACAGCACCAAGTTCCTGTGCGGAAGCACCTAACAGGGCATAATCAAGAACCGTGAGACCTGAGCTGTCCTCTTGATTCCATGCATCGCCTTCCCTGTGAGGAACAGGCTCATCGCTTTCCTGCATACCTTCATATACCCATTCCTGTTTGTCTGCCCAGGCCTGCGCATAGTCATTGAGGACTAGGAATTCAGTGGTTGCCGCTGCGGTGCCGGGCACGCCCAGAGCGAATGCTGCCAGAAGCAGAACAAAACAGTAAGGGAACAGACGGACTGACATAAGGGAGCCTCCCATGTGGTCTGCCGGTTGTTTATTGGGATATAGTACGGACCTCGATGGGGTGAGGCACGGCAAAATCCATGCCGTACAGCCGTATGTTTTTGGGCGTGGAACCATCCAGTTCAGGGAAAAAGAATGTCAGCTTTTGTGCGGCCCGTTCCGGTACTGTCATAAGGCGTTCTCCGACGGGGGTTTGCTCGTAGACAAAATTTTCCTGATCCAGCAGAAGAACCTGCTGTTTCTCCGTAAGCCCGGCCAGACGCACCGGGAATTCCTGCGGGTTCCGGACGGCCAGTGTGATGCGCCAGGAGCGGTCTTCCAGTTGTTCGGCCTTGAGCACGCGCGTTTCGGTCAGGGCCGCCAGATCCTTACCGCTGCTGATGACACGTGTGCCGTCCGAACCGTCGAGCTGGGCCTGCAGGTCGCGAGCGCCTTCCTGCATGCCCCTGGTCATGCCGCCGATGGCCTCCCCCATGACGGAGATGAGACCGCCGAAGGCTTCCTGGATGCCCTGTTCCATGCCCTGCCCGGAGGAGGGGGAGGAGGATGCGGAAGAGGCGCCGGGCGCGGCCGGGTTCGAGGCCACGGAAGCAGACTGGCCCGCGTCGGCTGCGATCCCGGCCGACGGTGTGGCAAGGCTCAGGCCCGCCAGACAGAACAGGCACAGGAGCATGCCCACAAGGCGCGTATGGCCCTTTTCCGCCGGCTTTTCCGTCGCTGGCGGAAAAGCCTCTTCAGGCTGTGTCACCGGCGCGGTCCGCGCTGCCGCTGTCACTTGCTGTTCAGGTGCGGCCTCCGTCACCGGTGCGGTCTGCATTGCCGGTCCCGTCTGGGGTACCGGCGCTGTCTGCGCGACGGGTCCAGGCTGCTGTGCTGCCTGCTGCTCCGGCGTCATTCCCGCCTGTGCCCCGTATTCACGGGCGCCGAAGCGGTTGGGCGCGGCCTTGCCGGGCAGGCAGAAAAAGATGATCAGGGGGATGATGCCCACGCCGGTCAGGCCCAGCAGCATCCACCAGCCGCGGAAGTCGATGTCGTGCAGACGCCGCACACCCACGGCAAGCATGGGCAGGAAGAGCGCGAGCTGGACGATGCTTGCGGCCCCATCCGCTGCTTCCGTGCCCATAAGGTGCTGGACCGCGGCGTAGACCACCATGCCGAGGAGCGTATTGAACAGGGAGAACCACCAGTATTCCGCCCGCGTGGCACGTCCGCGGAAGGTGGCGTACTTCCTGAGGCAGCGGACAACGGACTCCGGGAAACCCAGCATGGGCAGGTCAGGGGGCATGCTTTGTGCGCTGTTCATGGAGATCCTCCTTGGGAGAACCCGTCGAGATACTTGCATTACCGGTGCGGACAGATCCGGTGCCCGCTGTTTCCGGGGCCGTCTACTGGCGAATGATGCGCTCGCCCTCAGGCTGGGGCAGGGGCGAATGCTTCTTCAGGTAGTCTTCCACCACCGTGATATCGATGGGTTCGGGCGAAGGGATCACCTTGCTGTCCTTGAGCATCTCATACGCATCCCCGCCGCGCGCCAGATACTCGATGGTGACGATCACATAGCGGGCCTTGCGATCGAGGGGCGTGCCCGTGTCCTTTTCGTTCAGGATCTCTGCCCTGACGATGCGGGAACCCGCCGGACGCGCGGCGTCGACCACATAGCGCAGGCCCGCGGTGTGCAGCAGGCGCGGGCCCTGGCCGCCTTCTTCGGAAACGCCGTGTTCAAGAGCTGCCAGCAGTCGTTCTCCCGTGATCTCGCGCATCACCAGCGTATTGCCGAAGGGGATGACGCTGAGCAGGTCGCCCCGGGAAATATCGCCCGAGGGCAGGGCGGCACGCACGCTGCCACCATTGCACAGGGCCACCTGGCCGCCAAAGGGGCGGGCGTATTCCAGCATGGCGTCAGCGATGAGGCTGCCCCCCAGACAGTCGTCCTCCCGGCAGGCGTCTATGCCGTCAGGCAGGGAAAGATGGTGGCTGCCCACCTTGTGGTTGCGGAATTCGTCCAGGCTGGCGGCATACTTCTGCACCAGAGCGCTTGTTTCCGCATCGCGCGTTTCCGGGGCAGCAAGCTCCCGTGCGCCACCGTTCCAGCGGAGAGGAACGCCCTGTGCGTCAAAAATGACATTGAGTTCGCCCAGATACTGCGCGGCACGCTTGGCAGTGACCACCAGTACAGGCTGCCCCGAGGGGGAACGTTCGATAATGGGGTAAGGGCCTTCTTCGGAATCAGGGCCCAGATAGCTGTGGCTGTGGCCGCCCACGATGATGTCCACGCCGTCCACGCTGCGGGCCAGCTTTCTGTCTTCGGGCAGGCCGATATGGGTGAGGGCGATGATGTGCTTCACGCCCTGCGCTTCCAGATCCCTGACCGTCCTTTGCAGGCAGGCGGCCGTATCCTCGAAAAATGTGCGGGGGCAGGCGGCGGCCAGGCTCACCACCTCGTTGTTGGCTATGCCCACCACGGCCACCTTTTGCCCGCGTACCGTGAGCAGGGTGTAGGGAGTATAGTTGCCCTTGAGCATGGGGCAGCCCTTTGCAGGCTTCAGATTGGCTGCCAGCACGGGAAAGGGGAGGGCTGCCAGAAAGCGCGTCAGCTCCAGACAGCCTTCGTCGAATTCGTGGTTGCCCAGTGTCATGGCGTCGTAAGGCATGTGCTGGTCCAGCTCGGCCAGCATGGGCCACTTGTTCACGCTGTAGAAAAGGGTCCCCTGGAACTGGTCGCCGGCATCCAGGGCGATGACATTGTCGTTCTGCGACTTGGCCGTGCGGATGGCGGTGGCGATGCGGGCCAGCCCGCCGCGGCAATCCGTGTCATCGAAGCAGGCATTGCCGTACTTGTTGATGCCCGCGATGTGGGAATGGGTATCGTTGGTATGCAGGATGGTCAGGGAAAGAGCGCCTTCCGCCGGGGAGGCATGCCGCGCGGGTGAACAGCCCCCCTGCACCAGAGACAGGGCAAGGAACAGGAGCGCTGTGCAGACTGTTGCCACGTGATGGGACAGATACGGCATGGTGTCCTCCCCGGGGAAGGCTGGAGACCTTGTTGGTTACTGGACCGGCAAGGGGCCGCAGGCCTGTCGCTTGCGGCCCCTTGCTGTGGTTTAGCGCTGTTCGACCTTCACGGTCTGGGCAAAGCCGCCCAGTTCGGCCTCAGGGAAGGCGCCCTTGGAGACGACCACCCGCTTCAGGTTGGGCAGGGACTTGAGGGGAGCCAGGCTGGTGACGCCCGCAGCCTTCTTCATCTCAAAGGTGGTGAGCTCGGTGCAGCCGGCCAGGGCCTCGAAGTTGGCGATCTGGCTGTCATTGATCGTAATGCTCTTCAGGCCGGGCATCTTGGCCACGCCGGCCAGGCTGAAGGGTTCGCCTTCCTTGTTGACCCGGATCAGGGTCAGCTTGGTCAGGGAGGTGCAGCCGGCCATCTCGCCCGAGTTCACGACCTTGGTACCGCTGATGCTCATTTCCTTCAGCTTGCCCCAGCCCTTGGCGGCAGCCATGTCGAAGGGATCGCCCTTCTTTTCATTGTAGGACGAAGCGATGGTGAACTTCTGCAGTTCCGTCAGGTTGGCCAGGGCGGCGGAATTGGTGGCGCCGTTCACCCCCCAGAGCCGGAGGTCCTTCAGGGTCTTGGCCTTGGCCACACCGCTCAGGTCGCAGTCGGGAGCACGCATGTTCCAGATCTGGAGCTTCTCCACCTTGGAGGCACCCAGGGGGGAGTAGTCGGTCACGTATTCGGCGAACATGTCGAACTCACGCAGGGCAGGAAGTTCGGCCACAAAGGCAATGTTGTCCAGCTTGGTGAGACCGCCATCGAGCTCGGTGACCTGCTTCAGCGCGGCCAGGGTGGAGAAGTCGGCATCCTTGACGGCATAGTAGGAGAGCTGCTTCAGCTTCGCGCACTTGGCCAGGGGGCTGAAGTCCTTCACCGTGGCGCCATAGAGGCTCAGTTCGCGCAGGTTGGGCATACTGGCCAGGGGCGACAGGTCCTGGATGGTGCAGTATCTCAGTTCGAGCTTGGAGCTGCCCAGGGACTTGAGCGGCGAAAGGTCGGCCGGAGAGGCACCGTTGAGGGCCACGCGGGGATCACCCTTCAGAGCGGGGAAGCCTTCAAAGGAGGTCAGGGCGCTGCCGGCGTTGATCTCGATCTCCCTGAGGGCGGTCAGACCCGTCATCCACTTGAGGTCGGGGCCCATCTTCTCGCTCTTCAGGCTGATCCTGGTCAGTTGCGTGAGCTTGGCCAGGGGCGACATATCCGTCACATTGTTGGCTTCCAGCTCAAAATAGGTCAGGTTCTTGAGCCCTGCCACAGGAGCGATGCTCGTGAGGCCACCCTTGACGCTGAGGCGGCTGGCATTGGGGAATGCCTGGCAGAACTTGGCCAGGTCCGCATCCTTGACGCCCTCGAGCTTGAACTCCGGCGTCTTGATGCTGCCGGCTATCTCCCTGGCCTGGCTGAGGCCTTCATCGGTAAGGGATTCTTTCACGATGACGGAAGAGCCGGAACGGTTGACGGAAGGCGCCGCGTAGGCCGCCGAGACGCTCAGGCCCAGGGCCAACATGGTGCAAAGGATGTTCTTTACGGACATAGGGCTTCCTCCTGCTTTTTTATGGAATGCGTTGTCCAAATGTCTTTGGGGGGTGAGGGCGGGCCGCCACCGGGGACGGCATCACTTCTTCGGGCATCTGCCGCGCAGGGAGCGGGCATAAGCGTCGGCCTTGGCCTTGTCCTTGAAACCGGGATAGGTGATCAGGTCGACGGAAGGATTGTTCCCGAAGCTCCTCAGGTAGTTCGAGACCTGGTTGCCGTTGCCGACCTCAGGCCTGCCGCTGGCGGTGCAATACACGTAGTACCTGTCCCACTTGAGCTCCATTGCCCATGCCGTCGCACAGAAGGCGTGCAGGACAAAGAGTGCCAGGATGAGCTTCTTCATGTCTTGCTCCTTGGGGTTGAGGGGGCGACTCCGTCAGGAGCGCGGAGCCGGTTCCGAGGGATCTTGGGCCGGGGCGGTGGGGGCGGACTTCTTCATGCGTCCCTTGACGAACAGCAGGATCACCAGGACGAGCGCCGCGCCCAGCAGGCAGGCACCCAGCACGGGACGGAAACGGATCCAGGCGATGGCGATGATGACCATCGACCAGGCGGTGCCCAGCAGACCCGCCACCAGGCCCGTACCGGCGCCCACGATGCTGCCCAGCAGGGGGATGACGTCGGCGAGGACCTTGAGGGGGGCGAAGACCATGCCGAAACCGGTGACGCACAGTACAAGGCCCAGGCCGCGCAGGATCCAGGCCATGGTGGCATTGCCGCTCTTGGCGGCGTCGAACATGCTGTTCATGTCCTGTATGCCCATGCTGAGGCGGGAGAAGGTGTTGCCGTTGGATGCACGGAAGGGAACGAAGGTATCGCCGTTCACCTTGGCGAGGATGGAGACCTCGGCAGCCGGGGTCTCGAAGAAGGTCACGCGCACGTCACCGATGGACGGGGCACCGGGCTCACGGCCCACATAGATGGTGTTGGTCTGGGTGTGGATCATGCTGGCACCCTGCTGGCCCACCACCTGGGATGCATCCAGGCTGGCATTGGGAGCAAAGAAAGCCTTCTGCAGTTCGGCGCGCTGGGTATCGGTGAGGGAAATGTCCAGAGGCTTCTCACCGCCGATGGAGCGGGCCAGGAAGGCAGGGAAGCGGTAGGCGCCGAAGGTCACGTTGGGGGCGAGCCAGTCCGCGGCTTCAGTCTGGATGCGGGTCTTGTTCTCGTGGCCCACCATCTGCTTGAAGGACTGGGAATCCACAGGGTGGTTCACCCATTCCCTCGAGTAGGTGTAGGTGGTGACGGTCTCTTCCCCGCCGCCCAGCTTCTGGCGCTTTTCCGATCTGCGGTGCTCCACCCACTGGTAGTATTCCACCTTGCGGCGCAGCTTGATGGCGTTCACCCTGACGCCGAACACCGGGTCGGTCAGCTCGTCCTTCGTGACGGCACGACCCGTGGCATACACCATCTTGCCCTCGAAGGCGCTGTCGACCTTGGTGATGGCGGGCATGGGCTCCGTCGCCAGCTGGGCCTCGACGATGGCATCGCCCGTGCGCACGGTGCGGCCTTCGTTCCACCACAGCAGGGCCGTGGCTGCGATGATCAGGAGGAAACCTGTTCCGATCCCCTTGAAGGAATCTCCGAGGCGGGAAAACCAACTGGTGCTTGTGACTTCCGTGTAAGAATCGTTTTCGTTGCTCATGGCTTTTTCCTTGCTAAGCGGTTGCGCAGTTCCGGGGGATCACAAACTTCCCCGCTTCTTATGCGGAAGATAGGCAAAGGATTCGTTCAGGGCATCATCCCTGTAATGAGCAGGGAGCATTTTTTTTATTTACCAAGCCGTTCGGTAAGAAAAAATATCTCATCACAACAATGAAAAATGCTTCATTCGCCTGGTAAAAAAGATTTCATCCTGGTGATGAAAAAAAAGACGTATCTCTTTGAGAAAACAGATGTTATTTTGAGAAAAGTACGCAAGCCGGATGCATGGACAGATTGAGCTTATTTGCAAAAAAGGATATGAAATAAACAAGATAAACTTTTCTGGCCTTTTTCGGGGAACTGGTTATGCGCGTATGGCAGGACAATATGGAGCACGGCACGATGCCGGATGCAAAGCCGGCGGCATGTGCAAGAGTGCTTTGCCGGACATTCCTGCGAGTCATGCTCGCTGTGCATGTCCTTCTGCTTTGTGCTTGTACCGATTCTCCGCTTGATCCTGACAAGCCCGTCACCCTGACCATGTGGCATGTGTATGGCGCACAGGCCCGTTCCCCCATGAATATGCTGATCGACCGTTTCAACCAGACGGTGGGGAAGGAGCAGGGCATCATCATCAATGTCACTTCCGTCAGCAGTTCCTGGACCATCCATGACGAGCTCGTGGCGTCAGCCCGTAAGGATCCGGGAAGTGAAGAACTGCCTGACCTTTTCACATGCTACCCAAAAACAGTGGCCATGATCGACAGCGCAAGGCTTCTGGACTGGAAAAAGTATTTCAGTGAAGAGGAGCTGAAGAACTATGTTCCGGCCTTTCTTGAAGAAGGCATGATAGGCGATGCGCTTTACGGGTTCCCTTTTGCCAAATCCACCAATCTTCTCTATGTCAATGACACCCTTTTTGAGCCCTTCAGCCGGGAAACAGGCATAACGCATGCCGATCTCGCGACAATGGACGGCATATTCCGTGCGGCCGACCGTTACCATGAATGGTCCGGCGGCAAGTCTTTCTTCATGTATGACGACTGGATACACTATGCCATGCTCAACTCGGAGGCGCTGGGAGAACCCTTTTTCGAGAAAGGATGCATCCGCTGGGACAATCCTGTCCTGCTGAAGATTTGGCGTCCTTTGGCCAAGGCCGCAGCCAACGGACAGCTGTGGCTCAATCCCGGCTATAACAGCACCGTCATGATGATGGGGGAGGTCGTGTGCGGTGTAGGTTCTTCCGCCGCCATCCTTTACTTCAATGATACCCTTACATTGAGGGACAATACGACCCTCCCGCTCAGGTTGACGGTACTTCCCGACCCGCGTTTCGGAGGGGCAAAACGGCTGGACATCCAGCGGGGCTCCGCTCTGTACGCATGTGCCTCCACCCCGAAAAAGGAATACGCTGCCGCAGTATTCTGCAAGTGGATCACCAGTCCGGAAGTCAATCTTTCCCTCACCATACAGGGAGGGTACATGCCTGTTCACAAGGAAGCCTTCCAGAAGCTGATGCAGGCAAACCGGGCCGATTTTCTTAATGATCGCTATTGGCAAGCTTACAAGGTACTGCGGTCACTTTATGAAACGTCCACGTTTGTTCCCGCTCCTGATTTTGAACATTATGGCGAACTGGAAAAGCGGTTTGGGATGGCCCTGCGTGATGTCCTTTCCACATATCGTGGAACATGGTTCAGTGTTGACAACAACTCTGACAGAGTTGTCCGGTCAACGCTGATGCAGATGAAGAAACACTTAGACGTACCTTTTTATTGATAAATAGCTGTCATGCGATTTTTACAACCTACTCTCTTTTCTTTTAGAACAGGAAAGCTTCCCTTGCGGGTGCGTCTTGGTGTGTATTTTTTGTCTTTTGTCCTTATTTTGCTTATTATTTTGCTGACACTGCTTTTCATCTTTGATTTCCTGCCGGCTTCCCAAAAGAAGATAGGCGAGGATATGGATGATTATCTTACTGTATATGAAAGAAATATTTCCCTGCATATGGGCAATATCGTCGCTGCCAGCCAGCGGCTTGCTCCTGAGCTGACGCGTGTTGTCGAAAAGACCCTGGCCCAGAACAACGCTGCGTTCAGCGACGTGACGGATAATGCGCAGCTCATAGGCAAGCTGGAGTATGAAAGCATCCCCCTGCTGATCCAGAGCCTGAGGGAATCCCGTTCCACCGGGGCGTTCATCATCCTGGAAGCGACGCTCAACAGCTCGCTTCCCAAGGCAGCCACGTCGCGCTGCGGTGTCTATCTGAAGATCAACACGCCTGTTAATTTCAATACGGTAAAGGCGCCTGTGGCCTGGTTGCGCGGGATGCCGCAGATTGCCAGCCGCTATCGCTTTGCCATCCACAATAACTGGGACATGGAGTTTGACATCTCCCATATCTCCAAATGGGATGAACTGCTCCAGGAGGCAAAACAGGCCCCGAGAAACAGCTATTTTTTTGCCAAGGCGCATTATCTGCGCGGGACATGGGAAAAAGTGCTTTTGATCTGCATCCCCATGTACGGGGAGAACGGCGAGATATACGGGGTTTGTGGCCTTGAGATCAGCAGTCTGCTTTTCAAGCTGGCCCATGCACATCTTTCGCCTCCCCTGGCCGGTCTGACAGGGGTCCTAGCCTTGCGGCAGCAAGATACCGAGGGGGGGGGGAGTGAGCCTGGACACCGGAGCTGGTTTTCAGGACGGGCCTGCCCTGGCCATCCCGGAGGACTCTTCCGTCTACAAGGTCACTGCAGAGAAAGATTACAACCGCTACAGCGATGGCGAGATCGTCTTTGTGGGCAGGGAAAAGCCGTTGCGGCTGGCGCCGCTTCCGCTTTTTGGCGAAGATGCCACCTGGGTTGCCGCGGTATTGCTGCCCCAGCAGCGGGAACGAAGCATGCTGATGCATCGTTATATCCTTGTGGCGTCTTTCCTGATGATCTTTTTGGCCATCGCCCTGTTGCTGGCCATATTCTTTTCCCGCTGTTACGCGGCACCTGTCCTGAAGGGCATACGCAATGCCAGGGAGGAAGGAGGCTCAGGCGGCACGACCCAGATCCGGGAGCTGGATGAACTCATTGCCTTCATGAAGGCCAGAGAGCAGGAACTCATTTGCCAGATGGGAGAAAACGCCCATGAAATGCGCGACGCTGACCAGGTGGAGTTGAGCGCATATCGCATGTTCGTCAATCAGATAGAGACCCTGACGAAAACAGAACGCATCGTCTTCGATCTTTATATCACCGGCCTCAACTCACATGAGATCGCCAACAAGCTCAATCTGTCCATCAATACCATCCGCACGCATAACCGGAATATCTACGCCAAGCTCAACGTCACTTCCTACAAGGAAATGATGGTCTACATCCAGATGATGACGGGCAGGCAGCAAGGCTGAGTACCCCGATCCCCAAAGAGCAGAGCCCCCGGACAGGGGGCTCTGCTCTTTTCATCTTCATGATGACACGTTTTTTCGACTTTTTGCGCGTTTTTCATCGCAAGGATGATGCATGGTCATCCCGTGTCAGGCTATGACGCTCCCAACAGGCAGCCTATCCAACGCCTGAGGAGGGAACCATGAAAGGCATACGCACACGCCTGTTGCTCGTGGCGTTTCTTGCCCTGTGTCTGACCATCGCGGCCCCGGCCCGTGCCCATGAGGATACCTCGGAGATGAGCCGCGCCGATCTCCTGCTCCTGCAGGACACTGTGGCCCGGCTCTGGACACTGCATGTCGGCATCGGCGAAAAGCAGCCCGGAGACAAGGCACCGCATGAGACCTTCGGCCTTGTGAAAGACGAACAGCTCTCTCCCGCTTTTGTGGCACGCCTCGTCCTCCAGCTGGTGGACCCGGATGCCGGCACGCAACGTCTCCTCCCGGAGATGGTCGCCACCCCCGAAGACCGGAAGAGCATACGCGTCTTTGACAAGGTGCCGCAGCGCTACACTGTCTACCTTCCCTTCACGGTCCTGGAGGCCACGGCGCGGGAGTACCTGGGCTGGCCCTTCGACAAGGCGGCCCTGCCCAAGGCCGACTACATCCTGCTGGGCGAAAAGGGCCTGTTCCTCGACTATGACGCCATGTTCCAGTCCTGGCCCCTGCGCCATCAGCAGCGGGCCTTCGCCCTGTCCATCAATCTGTACCAGCATGGCGGAGATAACTGGATCATGGAAGGCACGGTACGTGTCCCCGAGCAGGCGGAAGGCGATATCTGCCGCATCAGCAGACGGGAAAACTTCGGCATGCACCTCAAGAGGACGGACGGTTGCTGGCGCATCCTTTTCCTCGGCTTTTGCGACGGCCGGCACCCCCTTCTCTTCGGCAATGACGGCATGCCGGACGACCGCGGGCGCCTCCATGTCCTCGGCTTTGACATGCAGTAAGTTTCCCCAGCGAGGTGGATCATGAACAAGATCTTGCTTTTGGTGGTATCGGCCTGCCTGCTGCTCTGTCCCCTCTCCGCTTCCGCGCAAGGGAACGCCCCGTCCCGGGCGGAAGTGCTCGTCATGAAGGACAATCTGCTCATTCTCTGGAGCATGGGCCTGACGAAAAGTGCCCCCAAATCCCAGGAGGCCTTGTGCCGGGATGCGCTCTTCTTCCTTATTCTGTCCGAAGGCTCGGCCTGTGGTGTGGATCGCCGTATGGACCCTGATCTCTTCCAGGGTATCCCCGAAAGGTACATGGGCTTCGTGCCGATGCAGAAGGTGGAGGAGTCCGCCCGGACCATTTTCGGTCAGGAAGTGAGCCAGCACGTGGCCTTCAAGGGGTCCTATTTCGACGGCAACGGCTATTTTCTCGATTTTGGCGCGCTGAGCGACAAAACTGGCAATATATGCAACCTGTCCCCGGATAATTTACTGCCAGGCTATGCCAACGTGGAGATGATGGAGCCCATAGATGAAAAACACTGGGAAATGTTCGGCAGGCTCCAGCGCTTCAAGGAAGTGGACGGCGGGGAAATCGTATGGAAAGAGGCCACATTCCACGTCATCGTGCATCATCAGGACGGCAAGCTGTTGCTCAGGAGCTTTGAGTTCACGGAACAGGCCATGGGATAATGGCTGGATGAGGAGCTTCTCCCAAACGCATGGGAGTGTGGATGGCTGAAAGGCCCCAAAACGGAATGATAGGCCTGTTCGAGGATCTTTCATCATATCTGCAAAAGGGGCTGAAAGCACAGCCTGGACAACACCGTAATCGACTGAATTGAAATCAGGAGGAACTATGCATTCATTGGCAAAATGCATTGCGTTGGTTTTGATACTCCTGGGATGGGCGGCCGTGGCTCAGGCCGTCCCTGTGGATCTGCTGAAGACGCCCGTCCCGGCCGACGTGGCCTGCGGTGGGGCCGTGGATGAGGCCGCCACCCTGAAGGCCGTGCAGCACTGGGTCCTGCTGTGCAACAACGAGCTGTCCGCCATCGACAAGAACGATGAACGGCGGATCATGGGCTATCTGCTGGACATGAAGGTGGATTACCTGAGCCACCTCCGGAGACACTCGGTCAAGGAAAAGATCTCGGAGCTCGTGGAGCCCGTGCTCCAACGCTGGGTGCAGCAGGCCCTGATGAAGAAGGGCTCGCTGACGCCCGCGGATCAGAAGCTCTTGGCTTACCTCGGCTCGCTGGCTCTCGTTCCCACCATGGAGGAAGGGCTGGCCTACCTGCGTCTGGACTATGCCGCTTTCTACAAGCATGTCCACTTCAGCCCGGCGGCCAGGGCCTTTGTGGATGTGCTGGTCTCCCAGCCCATGAGCGACGAGGATCTGGGCGGTGAGGAATACTACAAGTACTGGCCGCATCTGCACATGGCCGAATGGGCCGCGCAGCTGGAAAAGTTCCTGCGCGCCCATGCGGGCAATCCCTATGCGCCCGATGCCCTCAAGCGCTATCACAGCATCGTGGACCTGATGTTCTTCAAGAGCGTTCCGTCGCGTGGCCCCAACGGGGTCATTGACCGGTGGAACTGGCAGAAGAACGAGATACTGGGTCCCCTTGCCCAGACCTATCAGGGTACTCTGACCGGGCGTCTGATCGGGGACTTCATCGCCGCTGTGGATGCCAATGGCCAGAAGGCTCCCCAGGGCCTGAAGCAGCGCTTCGCCGCCCTGATCGATGCCGAACTGGCGCCGAAGAAGGGCGCGGATGCGGCCACGGCCCCTGCCGCGCAGGTCAGCTTTTATGAAGGCCAGGGCGTCATCAACAACAAGATCCCCGTGGCCCTCTGGTTCGACAGCCGGGAGGGCATCGTCTCCGGGGAGATCGTCTATACGGCCACCAAGGCCAGAAAGCCCATCCGCATCCTGGGCCGGGAAGAGGCCGACGGCGCCTTCCGTCTTTATGAGATGCTGCCCAACGGGGACATCTCCGGCACCATCACCGGCACGCTCACCGACGGCGTCCTGTCGGGCACATGGACCGGCCGCCCGCGAATGATCGAGAAGAGTGAAGGCAAGTACAGCTTCAAGAGCAGCAAGCAATTCCCCATCAAGATCAGCGCCGTCAAGAGGACACATGCCCCCTATGATTGGATATTCGATGCGGCGAATGCTTCCGGGACATACGCCTACAGCGTCGGGGACAAGTGCGATGACGGCACGGTCAACCTGCGGATCAATAATGACGGGACCGTCAGGTATCGCATCATAGGGCTGACCGGAGCGCCCTTTTACAGGACAGCCTGTTTTCCTGAGGATGCCTTGTCTGGTGAGACTGGCGTGGCACGGTTGCATGGCAACCGCATACTTATCGAAGAAGACGCAAACTGTGCCATAGAAATAGCACTGTACAGCGACTTCCTTGTTTCCAGCTATGTGGATGGCAAGGTCTGCCGACACCGTGTGGGAGACGGGGCAACAGCAGAGGGATTGTTCCTTAAAAGGCGCTGATACCGGCAGGGGACCGATGCAGACTTCGCGTGCCATGGACTTGTCCAGAGGCAGGTCTTCAGGAGAGCGAGGCAAGAAGAGGGAATCATCAGGGCACGATGTTCTTAGCGCATCACCTTGGCCTGCTCCGTGCGTCTTCGCCAGATTCTTTGCAGGGGAGGGGCCAAGGTGCGGTCTTTCAGCACTGAACGTCACAAAATGCTATGACAGAATCCTTGAAACAGAAGAAGGGAGTCAGAAGCCTGCTTCATATTCATGATGACTGCCCTTTCCTTAGATTTTTGTCCTGTTTTCATCACAAGGATGATGCATAGTTGTCCCCTTTCAGGGTAAACATGCTACCAACTGGTAGTATATTTAACGTCTGAGGAGAGAACCATGAAAGGCCTATGCACACGTCTGTTGTTGTCCGTAACGTGTTTTTCGCTGTGTCTGACTTTTGCATCTCCGGTCCGTGCAGGCGAGGATGCCGCGCAGGTGTTCCCTCAAGTACAGGCAGATACTGAGCTGCCATATGAGCCGGAAGATGCGTCCATGTCGATGAATCGTGCGGACAGGTTGCTTTTGCTGAGCAATGTTGTCTCGTTATGGAAACTGCGTGTCAGTATCGGCCAGGTTCAGCCTGACGACATGATACGAGCTGAGACCTTCGGTCTTGTGAAAAACGGACAGCTCTCTCCCTCTTTTGTCGCACGTGCTGCGCTTCAGATCATGTTGAGGGATGCTGATGCTCCCAGGCTTAGCGGGCCGGAGTGGCAGGCTCCGCCTCGCCCTGCCGATGTGCCGCAACGGTACGATATATATATTTCTTTTGAGCAACTGGAGCGCACAGCACAGGAGTGGCTGGGCTGGCCCTTTGATAAGTCGGCCCTGCCTCAGGTTGACTACCTTCTGCAGAAGGAAAACTGTCTGTACGCCGATGTACAGATGTTGCTGAAATCCTGGCCAAGTCCCATGTTCCATCCCCGCGAGTATGACATCTTCGCCGTACCTTTCAAGATCTACCTCGAACAGGATACCTGGATCATGAAAGGCGAAGTATGGGGCTTCCAGCAGGCGCAAAACGATATCCTGGACGTGATCACGTGCGAGACGTTCCGCCTGGTAGTCCAAAAGACGGGTAAGCACTGGCGTATCCTTTCCCTCGACTTTAGCGTGTAGAGTCTTTCCTCAGTGAGGTGGATCATGAAAAAGATCATGCTGTTGATGATACTGATGTGTCAGATGTTCTGTCCCCTCTCTGCACCCGCACAAGACAGCGGTCCGTCCCGGGTGGAGGAACTTCTCCTGCAGGATAGCATGCTTGTTCTGTGGAGCATGGGCCTGAAGGAGAGTGAGCCTAAGAATCAGGACACGCTGTGCCGGGATGCTCTTTTCTTTGTCATTTTGTCTGAAGACTCATTTGTCTGTGGCGTAGAGCGTAGTAGATATCCTGAGCTCTTCCGGGGCATACCTGAAAATTATCAGGGATTCATATCGAAACGAAAGGTGGAAGAGGCTGCCCGAACCATTTTCGGTCAGGAAGTGAGTCAGCACGTTGCTCCCGAGGGCACGTTTTTTAACGGTAACGGCTATTTTCTCGATTTTTCCGTTCTGAGCGATAAAACCGGGTATTTGTGTCACCTGATGCCGGACGACCGGCGGCCTGGTCATGTCTATCAGCCGATAGCGGAGCCTATAAGCGATACCAGCTGGACAGTGTATGCCAAGCTTCTTCGTATACTGAAGGATGTAGATGGAGGACTGGTTATATTAAAAAGTGCATTGTTCGAGGGAGAAGCTTATTATCATGACGGAAAATTGTATATGAAAAGATTTAATATCACGGAATTAGCTACGAATTGAAAAGAGTGAACGGGCATTTCTCCTATAAATAGTACTATGACCATCTGAGAGGGCCTGACGTGGCATGGAAGAGTCAGTTCGCAGGTCCTCCACCATATCTGAAAGAGGGAAGTTCGAAATATCAGCCGGGCAGCATTGTTATCGCTTGGCTCAAACTAGGAAGGAAGTATGCATTCATTCTGGAAAAAGCATCGTTTTGGTTTTGATGATTCTGGGATGGGGGGGAGGCTCAGGCTGTCCCTGTGGATCTTCTGAAAACGACTGTATCGGTCATGTGCCCTGTCTACTAATAAAGAAGGCGCTCTCATGAGGAGCGCCTTTCGTTCGGGCTAAGCTTCATTTGTATTTTGGATGTCTGTGCCATCATGAGGGCATGAGGCGTCCTGATGTTCCGTCAGGGGGGAGCAGCAGGGGGCAAGTTCCTGTGAGGTCCCTCATCTGGAGAGTTTGACGAAGTGTCCGCTGCCGTCCCGTTCTTCTTCCTTGAGTCCTTCACTGACCTGCTGCCAGTCACGAGATGATGGTCCATATCCAGATGATGGCGGACAGGAGGCAAAATAGAACGTTTTGAAGCACTGCGGTAATCCTTGAAGCTGAAGAAGGGCATCAGACGCCTGCTTCATCTTCATGATGACTCCCCTTTCCCTGGCTTTTTATTCCTTTTTCATCACAAGGAGGATGCATAGCTGTCCCCTTTCAGGGTAGAACTGCTATCAACTGGTAGTGTAGTTAACGCCTGAGGAGGGAACCATGAAAGGCCTACACACACGTCTGTTGTTCGCAGCGTGTTTTTCCCTGTGTCTGAGTATTGCAGCTCCGGTTCGTGCCATCCAACCCCGACCTCCCCTGAATGTAAATTCTGAGAAAGTACACGAGCTGAACAATGTGGCCAAATTGATGAGTCGTCCAGAGAGGCTGCTTTTGCTGGACAATGTAGTCTCGTTCTGGAAACTGCGTGTCGGTATCGGCGAGGGGCAGCCTAAAGACATGTCACCACCGAGAACGAGGACCTTCGGTCTGGTGGAAAACGGACAGCTTTCTCCTTCTTTCGTTGCGCGCTCAGTGCTTCAGCTCATGGTGATGGCCTCAAATGAAGGCATCATGAATTTTCCTGAAGCGTGTGACAATGAAGAGGATAAGCAAGAACTTCTGCGGCTTTTTAACGGAGTGCCAGAGCAGTACAGGCTTTATGTTACGTTTGCAAAATTGGAGAGCGTGGCGCAGGAGTGGCTGGGCTGGTCTTTCGACAGATCGGCCCTGCCTCAGGCCGACTACTTCTTTCGGAAGGAGGAAGGGCTGTTCGTCGATGATATCCGGCTGTTCGAGTCCTGGCCTCTGTACCATGAGCATGACGCTTTCGCCCAGCCGTTTAATCTGTACCCTGAAAATGACGCATGGATCATGGAAGGCGAAGTGCGTGGCCTGTATCAAGCAGAAGGCGATATCTTGCGAGTAACCAAGCGGGATACATTCCGCCTGATCGCCAAAAAGACGGGTAAGTATTGGCGCATCCTTTCCCTCGACTTCAACGCACAGTAAGTTTCTTCAGCGAGGCGAATTATGAACAAGGTTTTGCTTTTGGTGATATTGGCCTGCCTGCTGCTCTGTCCCCTACCCACTTTCGCGCAAGGAGCATTCCCGTCTCGGGCGGAGCAGCTCGTCATGGAGGATAATTTGCTTATCCTGTGGAGCATGGGCCTGACAAAGAGTGCTCATAAATCCCAGAACGAGCTGTGCCGGGATGCGCTCTTTTTCCTCATCCTGTCTGAAGGCTCAGTCTGTGGTCTGGATCGTGATGAACATCCTAGTTTTTTCCAAGGCATATCTGAAAATTTGCGGGGGTATGTGCCGAAGGATGGGGTGGAAGAGATTGCCCGAACCATCTTTGGTCAGGAAGTGAGCAGGCACGGAGACTTCGAAGGAGTCTACTTTGATGGTAACGGTTATTTTATTGATTTTTCCGTTCTGAGCGACAAAACGGGCAATATATGCAACCTGTCCCCGGATGATTTACTGCCAGGCTATGCCAACGTGGAGATGATGGAGCCCATAGATGAAAAACACTGGGAAATGTTTGGCAGACTCCAGCGTTTCAAAGAAGTAGACGGCGGGGAAATCATATGGAAAGAGGCTACATTCCACGTCATAGTACATTATCAGGACGGACAATTGCAGCTTAAAAGCTTTGAGTTTACGGAACAGGCTATGGGCTAAGACAGCTGATAAGGTTTTTCCTGTAAAAATGTTGGCTCTTGACTGACAGAAAGAACCCTAAACTGAATGAAAAAGCTCTGTCCGATGTTTTCCATTATATCTGAAAATGGAAAACCAGAAGTATCAGTCGGGAGAATATCGTATCTATTGAATCGAAATAGGGATAAAGTATTCATTCTGGCATTGGGTAGTGTAAGATCCTTTGTGTAAATTGAGGTTGAAGAGGTAGGGGAACCGCCCCCCAGGAGAGGGGGTACCCCCTCTCCTGGGGGGCGGCGCAGACCCACAGATGGAAGTTTGAGTTGGACGCAGCCTGTGATAGTTCACGCCTCAAGCCAACCAACCTCAAGGAATAGTACACACAAGGAGCTTTTCATATGACTACAAGCAGGAAGACCACTCGGGCCAAGACTGTCACATCTCGTGAAGAAGACACCATGATGCTCCAATGCATACAGGCTCTCTTTGACATGCAAGGCACCGGTCTCAAGGCCCTAGAGAGCCTCAACGACTGTGCTGACAAGAGCAAACTGGCCAAAGCCGTTGCTCAGTACCAGGCCGAAAACGGGGGCTC
The DNA here is from genome assembly GCF_002159665.1 of Desulfovibrio sp. An276. GTDB lineage: Bacteria > Desulfobacterota > Desulfovibrionia > Desulfovibrionales > Desulfovibrionaceae > Desulfovibrio > Desulfovibrio faecigallinarum. Next base: position 2,243 of record NZ_NFJC01000016.1, on the reverse strand, counting down.
TATTCTTGCCGCCATGGGGGCTGTCTGGTTCAAGAAGGCAGCCGAGATGCTCATGGAAAGCGAGTTGGCCGCCCATCTAGGCTACAACAAGTACGAGCGTCTTCCAAATCAGTCGAATGACACCCCTGATGAAATCGCCTCTGACGCCCCCTCTGACGTGTCCGAGGGGAATGGGAGGAGGAAAGGTGCGCGCAACTATCGAAACGGCTCGTGTCCGCGAAAAATGCACACCTCCGGTGGAACCATTGAAGTTGATTGTCCCAGGGACCGCAAAGGAACGTTCGCTTCCGCTGTCTTCCCCAAGGACGTGACTGGTCTCCAGGAGAAGCTCTTGTCCCTTGTCGCTCAGGGCAACGACCTGCGCTCCGCCGCCCGGATCGTGGAGGAACTCATGGGCGTGAAGGTCTCCCACGAGTATGTCCACATGACGGTTGAAAACTTTAGCGAGCGACTGCAGGCATGGCAGAAACGTCAGCTCAAGCCCTTCTACCCCTTCCTCTTCATCGACTGTCTTTACGTACCGTTCCGCGACGACAAACTCTCCTCCAAGGATAACAAACGGCCGGTCTACGTCGTGCTCGGCATCGACGCAGATGGACGTAAAGAGCTCGTTCACCTTGAAATGAGGGGAGCCTGTGAGTCCAAACAGGACTGGGTGAACATCTTCGATGGGCTCCGCTCCAGGGGCCTCGAGGAGTTACTGTTTGTCTCCATGGATGGCGTGACCGGTGTGGCTGATGGTCTGAAGGTTATCTATCCCAATGCCCGTACATTTCGTTGTATAGTACATATGATTCGCAATAGTTGCAGGCATATAGGATACAAAGAGCGGAAGGAGTGGTGTGCCGATATCAAACCTCTCTACAGCTCCCCAGACCTGACATCGGCGGAGGCAGCACTGCGTGCTCTGGAGAACAAGTGGAAAGCTTCCAATCCCGCCGCAGTGAAGTTCTGGGTGAGGAATTTCGATGAGTTCGTAGCTCCCCTCTACAGTGTGACCTCCTCCATTCGGAAGGTCATATATACTACCAACGCTGTGGAATCATTGAATAGTAGTCTACGCACGGTAGTGCAGAAAGGTGCGTACTCCAGTGAAAAGGCCATTCTCACCAGCATGCTGTTGCGATGCGAGAAGGGGCTCGCATCCAACTGGCGCCGGAGAGCAATTCCTAACTGGACGAAAATACGTGAGGAATTGATGGCTATCGAAGAATACGAAGAGCTTTGTATTCGATATATGGATTCGACCGGCTGCTAGGCCAGCAGATGACAATTTTCCCCCCCTATCTCCAAACAGAATTTACACAGTATACTTGACACTCTCATGCATGCTTTTGTTTTGCCGATTTACCCATATGCGGGAAATGTGGTGGTGAGCTCGACAACAGCCTATTCTATAACTTCTTCCACACGATTTTTTAGATTTGACTTCCTGTGACTGATCTCAAAATTGTCTCCCCTCCGTATCATAGGAGACCAGATATCGGCAAAAGATATCTTTGGAAAAGCCCATATGAGATAGACGCTATTAAAATTTTTCATTGGGAACTCCGTAGGCATATCGCCCAATTGATGGGAGCATTTCCACCAAAACGGAGTTCCCTTTCCTTTTAGGAGCTATTGCCAGATTAAATCGAAACTAGGGCCATTGTAGCAGAACTACCTGTTTTTCATCATCAGTCAGGTAGCCAATCAAAGGTAAGGCCACGTTGCGTTTGTAATGCTGTTTTCATAAGAAGATGGCATGTTCATATCATATTTTTTTGTCTAAAGTATCGAGCACGATAAAAGCTGTCTTTTGCGGAGTTTGTTTTTTCGCAGACCTGAACTTCCCAAAAATTACCACTCAACGGCCAGCCAGTGGTGTTCACCGGCCTAGAAAAGTCATCAGCTCCTGATAGCCCTTGCCGCTAGATTTAAGTGCGACTAAGATCTCATGGGCCATCACATTCTCTCGTTCTTGTTGCAAGGTGCCCAGTTCACTACATAGATTATCATATCGAGCCTTAGTCTTTTGAATTTTTTCTTTTAATATTTCAATTTTAGCGTCAATCGAGCGTAATGTTTTAGTTCTGCCCATTTTTTAACTCCTAACTAGCGATAACTTACTCTTTCAGTTCGGCTAGGTGACTCAAAATCTCATTTACTTTGCATAGAATGTCATCTTGGCTCAGACCAAAAGCCTGTGCGATTGCTTTTTGGGTCTTTGTCAAAGCAAAGTCTAATTTGTATAAGGAACCATT
>NZ_NFJC01000015.1 GCF_002159665.1 Desulfovibrio sp. An276 | reverse complement strand
GGAAGGTGAAAGATCTCATCTACAAACCCAAGTATTCTTTCCTGAGAAGCTACAAGACCTACTTTGGTGTCCGCAAGGAAATAGAGGTGTTTGGGGTTAAGGAATACGCCTATGTGTATGTTGATCTCAACAATGCACTCTGCAGTGATCACAATTGGCGCCGGGATCATGAAGAAGAATACGAGAAGCTCAAGGAGCGTGACAAGGAATGGAAGCGCGTGGAATATGGCTTTTTCATCCTGCTCTCCAATCTTGCTTTGGAGCCTGACAAGATGCTTGATCGGTATTACGGACGCACAAATATCGAAACAGTCTTCAAAACATCCAAAGAATACCTTGACTTACTTCCACTCAGGAAATGGACGGATCTCACGGTCAGGGGCAAGATTCTTTCAGACATCATAGCCACTATCGTGCTTCTCATGCTGCGCAAGGAGACTACGCCGCTCGACAAAGCACTCTCTGAATATTTTGGCAAACTTGGCTCCATCACCTGCTTTAAGTCCTCAGCGAACAGACTCACCGTCAGCAGGGCCAATAAACAAACAACTCAATTCATGCAGAAGGCAGGGATCGTTATGCCTCCCTATATCAGTCTTGATAGCTGTCGAATGATGATTGCTCCTACACAGGCTTAGTGTAGTTTTCTGATAAGGAATCCTTTTGAGCACTCCAGAAAATATGGTTCTACTTTTGCTCAACTCTTAGGATATAGTCATGTGGCACAAAATATCTGTACTGCAGCCTGCTAAGAAATTTACTTGCAACCTCATACGCTGCTGCGGATGGACTTCCTGCCTTAGCCGACTCCTCGATATCCTCAAGCTTGAGGACTATCCGGTAACTTCCCTCCCCGAACCCGGGCTCACCATGCAAACTGAGCATCGGTAGCTTACCTCCTCTTGTTTTTGGTTTTTCTGCGTTAAAGCGGCGCTCTCCCGCAAGCCATCATATCCAGCATGTACTTGCATACTTTGTAGTTAAAGATGTTGATCGCGTCAGAAAGATCTCTGCCAAAGACACTGATGCAGTAACATGGATCAAGAAGTATGTTCATGTAGTATCGTACGTTCATCGTGTCACTTCCCTGGTCCTTGTATATATAGTATCCCATTCGGTCCGTTACGTTGCCAAATGATATCGCCAGTGACCCTATTATATCACCAGGCTTGAGCTCCTTGTATTCAATATTTTTGTCACCAGATTGAAGATCCACAACGCACCCGTCTGCTACCGCCCTGTCCAGGTGTTCGCGCAGCTTGTGCGTGTTGAGCTTTGTCTGGCGAAGGACAAGCTCGGGATTACCCAAGTACTTGTCGAACACCATGGGGATAAACTCTGCCGCAAGCTTCTCCGATGCCAGTGTCGGAATAGTGCCGCGTGCCGTTACCGTGTTCTTGCCAAGTTCGTATGTGAGTTGCCAGCCTTGCGCGTTTTTCTCTACTGTGAGCATTTTCTGATCGCCTCCCTTGTTCTGGTTTTGCGGGACTAAAACTCTCGCGGGTCTAGTACCGCATTTCCGCAATCAAATCATATCCTTATAACAAAAAGAGGCCTTGTTTTTCTACTTTGTGAACATGTCAGGATCTATATATTTGTCGAGAAGGTACCCGTTGATGTTCGCCCATATGTAGTCTCTCAGCACAGCGTGGTCCATGTATCCGACACCGATGTTGGAGGATGCGTCCCAATCAATATCTTCCCTCTTGTTTTCGTACGTGAGTCTGATAGGAAACACTTCTTTGTCTCTTATACAAACAGCAGCGTAAAGAAACTCGTTATCATCTTTCTTGGTCATGCGAAAATATTTCAGATCCTTCTTGCGTTTGAGAAGTTCTTCCAATTCCTTTATATCTGTTGATTCGAATATGTGCACAGTGTGGTTCTTTTCCTCTATCTCAAGTTTGTATCCGTTTCCGAGAACGTATCTGAATCGCGGTATAAGCATCTCGGGAGTCCCATGGTCAAGCCATTTGTACATAATGTTGTATGCGCACATATTGGCGTCAAATACAGTCCAGAGAAGATTTTCTGCAAGATAGTATGTAGACTTTGATAGTGATCGTACACCACTTGCCAAAGACATGGTTACGCCCATTATGATTAACGACATATCGTATGCGTCTGTCAATCTGTTACGCTCTATTTTTATCATTTGCGATGCCTCGCTATAAAAATAGGGCGCACATGAGGAATGCACGCCCTAAAACACTGTCAGTTACCTGATAGTTTCGAGGGTCTTGACCCAGAACTCTTCCAGCGTCTTGCCCTCGGAGAACAGCACGCGGTTGTCATCGTGATCGAAGGCGAACAGGGCAATATCCCTGAGACTGGCATCATCGTGGATGCGTATCTCCAGTCGACAACTCCCATCAAAGCCCTTGTCTTCCCACATCACGCCACCTACATGGTAGCGTATATTCTTTGCAGCGTGGGTGTATCTGTACATCATGGCGATATCGTCGTTGCACCAGATACCGAGGCGCTTGCCACCAAAACCAAGTCCGGGGTCCGATACCAGGTAGAACGATGGTCTCATTTCGTCATGGTGCTCGGATATGTACCTGGTTACAGGTTCAGTTTCACCAACGTTGAGATTGTCAACGACATCGAGCAGATTCTCGATTTCGGCATTACGTTGATCTGGACTCTCCCCAAAGATTCTCTTCAGGCCGGACTCAAGGCGTACCCAAGACACTTCCTTTGAAGTATCCTTGTCGGTGAACGCAGTTACAATAGGGGATGAAGGGGGTGCTATGAACAGCATTTGTGGTTACTCCTTTCGAGCGCCTACCCAAGCGCTGTGTCTGAGTAGGCGCAAATAAAACTACTTTACTCTGGAAATTCCTTTGTCTGTGTATTTATCGAGAAGGTATTCCATGATACCGTTTTCAACATATGCATGCAGTTCATCGTAACTATCCGCAGTACGCTCTACATTTATCCCAGCAGAATCTCTTATTACGATATCATAACTGTGCCCAAGCATCTTGTTATAGCAACCACTACCATCACTAGGAAAATCTATGACATATCCGGCATATATAGCATTAGCATATTTATCTTCTTCATTCTTTGCAAATTTATTGTGTTTACTAAAATATATTTCACTAATAGTTCTTCCACTATTTATTATATCGAAAAGGGTATCAACATCTTTTTCAGATTTATATTCCCATTCATCAAAATCATTAAGATCCTCTATATCATCTTTAAGTATATGGGCATGGATATCGTAGCCATAGCGTGCTTTAATGTGTGCAAATCTATCTTTTATTATATTCTCGCAGAAAAAAATTTCTCCAGTATGGATCATAAACTCGCAGTAAATTTCAGAAATAATATTGGTCGCAAGACTACTTGCAGCGTCTGAAGGTGTATACCCTACCCCAGCAAGAGTTATATCAAGAAATGAGGACACAACAGTGTAGTTATTTTCCAATCCGTTTTTAACCATTGTAAGCATTTGCGTTTCTCCTTTTTACTTGCAGAATTGTTTGAGCAGGCTGATAGCGACACTGTGGTTCATGGTGTCCACAAGCTCCTTGAAGTTTTTCCCACCAGCACTCAGCGCGTAGACCCCATTTTTACCAATCAGAACACCGCCACCAGGGTCCCTGTCCCAGTCGTCCAGAACTATCGTGAGTCGAAGCATTTCGTCTTCAACAAACTTGTGTACATCTATGAGGGTTATGTTTGGATTTGTGTCAAAAAACTCAAGCAGCCTGTCGCGGGTGTCGTGAGTGAAATCGTGGTACTTCCTGTCGATAGTCATAATGGTCACTGCCAGGCCATCTCCCATAGCCTGCTCAAGTTTTGGGCAAAGCTTCTCGCGGAGAGAGTGCATGATCTTCGCTTTCTTTACCTCGTCGGGCCACCCTATGTATGTCTCAAACAGGAACTCCACTAATTTGTATGAGAATAGCCAAATAGCATTGGCCACTGGAGCGCCGTTTCTGGTTACATCAATAAAGTCCAGGTGGGTAAGTCTTACGTCGTAACCATGGTCAGCTTTTGTTATTGTCAGCATGTAGCGTGTCTCCGGAGAAAAACTTGTTGGCAAAGCACTCAAGCAGATTGAGATACACAGCATCTCCCAACGAACCATCGAAGTATGTCGCGGCGGAAATCACTGCATTGTCGTGGTTGTCCACGTAGAAAATTTCGTGAAAGAAATCGTCAGCCCCGTTGTTGTTTATGGACAGCTGCAGATCATCATACTGTGTTCTTCTGCGTACGAGTATCATGTCCAGGTTTTCGCCAGTCCCGAGGGCAGCCGGAAGACTGCCCCTGTTTTCTATCGTGAAGGACTCCTCGGAGTTGTCCTTGTTGATCACCTTGACGGTAAACTTGTCGTCTATAGCCCTGTTCAGACATTCAACCAGCTTGGAGAGGTCCTTTTCGCGCATCCAGGCAGCTACCAGCTCAGGGCTGCCGATGTAGCCGGTAACCCTACGCATAAAGGCCGCTGTCAGGAGCTGCAACGTGTTTCCTGCATGAGTATTTGTTGCGTAAACCCCTATCTCGTCAAACAAAGTAAGCGTTATGGTAAGCTTTCTAGTTTCCTTGTTGTAGTTTGCTGTCAGCATTTGCGAGTACCTTTATCCTGTCGCCAACTGTGTCAATAACATAATTGGTGATGAAATCCTCAATGGCGTAGTTGATTCTTCCACCACAACTGAAGTGGCATAGTTCCGAGTCCTGGTTGTCTTCCATCACCCACAGCTGCCTGTCCCCAAATACCTTGTCGAAGAACACGGAGACGTGCTTCGAGCAGATGTCTTCGGTAGTCCAGACAAGAGGCGCGTATACTATCTCCAAAGATTCTCCGTCTGCTTCATGGAAAAGAGTGATGTTGTGCAGAGCTTCGCCATCCGAGTACTGTGCCCAGAACGTTTCGATGTTTCTGTCGCTTTTACAATTGATTATGCTGTCTTCAAGCTCGACATCTACCAAGAACCCTGCAGAAATAAGACTTTCACACCTGTTGTAGATCAGTTGCTGAACATCAATGTCATCCTCCACATTTCTACGATAGCGATCCAGCTGCAGGAATGGCCCTATCCGCTTCCAGACGAGTTCCATGGACACAGAGTTAGACAGGCAGGATATCGCCTCGGAAAGCGTCTTCCCTGAGCCGGAGACTTCCACCCCGCAAATCGTTGTGGTCAGGTTAAAATCGCCATTATCCTTGAAATCTACGCGCAGCATGGCATCTCCTTCCCAACCTTTTCCATCACCAGTTCGTGAAGGTCCGAGATTATCTTTTGCCCCAAGCAGAGTGAGTCGTTGTCGTTATCCTCTGCGTTGATAAAGCTGATGCCGTCATCACGTATGGCGACAACACCGAACCTCTCCTTGCGCTTCTTGCCTCTAGGAAAAAATGTGGCCCCAAGTCGTATATCCTCGTGTTTCCACTCTCTGTAGATATATTCGAGGCTCCTGCCCTTCCTGTATTCAGCAAGTATCTCTTCCATCCCCTGCTTTCCGGTCAGCATAAGGTCATAGGGATCGTTATACTTTTCCTTGAACACGAAGGTGAGCGTGGTGTTTTGGTGACTGGACCGATAGCACCAGTTTTCCAGCCATACCCGCGTGTTCTCCGAGTATTTGCGGGTAAGCTGATGAAGATCCTCATCAATGTGCTGCCAGCAGAAACAATTCAGATCCCAGCCGATGTCGTAGATAGCCTGTTTCAGAAACGGACCTTCTCCTTCGAATTTCATAAAGCCAAGGTCCAGCGTTACCTTGAACTTGTGCTCACCGAGCTTCTTCACCTCGATAAGCTCAAGGTTTTTCTCTCTTTCCTCGCGATAAGGGTCGTCGTCAAAATAGTCATCGCACATCAATCCTGTCTCCTTTTGTTTTTGGCGGGGCAGGACATGCCTACCCCGCTTTATGCTTTTAGAGGAACTTCTCGCCCATCTCTTCCAGAACCAGCATGCACAATCGCTCATTCAGCTTTGGCATCAGGCAACATGTGTTGTCAGCGAATACCGAGATATTGCTGTCGCCCACGTTCCAGGAAATATGAGTGCTATATGGAGACTCATCCTCTTCTTCCGCATCGAGGCGATATTCTGCTTCCAGAAACACCTTGTCTTTGGTGGTCGACACAATCTCTTTCCGGATTCCTATCAACTCGTGGTTTACGGAGAACTCGTCCATTATCTTGTCAATACCGTCCGTGTAGAGCGACAAGACTATTTCATCATCAAACGGGTTACTGAATATAAATCGTATATCACTGTTAGGGTGAAACTTTTTCCTGCCAACACCTTCAATGTAGTTTTTTAGACGTGGAAGATCTACAGGAAGATATGTTCTCTTGATAGTAGAAAAGTTATTGAAGTAACACCACAATAGACCATCAATATTACTTGACAGGAAACGCACAGCTCCGCCAAGGTTATCACTGGTGCCAGTGATTTTTTCAAAACCAAGATCAATAGTTATTGTATAGCGATATTCATCACCACATTGTTCCTTCTTGATGTCAAACATGCATTTCCTCCTTATTATTTGGTGTTATTGGAAGCATCTCGCCTGCCTTTACTGTAACAAGGTCGAACAAATCCTCACGCATTTCCTGGACGCACCCTGTTGGGTCTTTTCCGTAACAAGCAAGGATTATGTTATGATCTTCTGCGGTTATCAGCATTGAGTACTGTCGAATGAGGAATTTTCTTTTCGGGTAGTACTCTACTCCCATGCGAACATCACCTTGCTCCCAGTACCGGCCAACTGAGTCGAGTTTGTACCCATTCTGGTATGCGTACATGGTATCTGCCATGCCTTCGCTACCAGAGAGTCGGATTTTGAGTTTGCAGCCCTTTTTCTCGAAGGTGAGCAGCATCTCAACATCCTTGTGTTCGACATCAGAGCACCAGATGTTCAGAAACGTCCCGTTGGTGCTCTCCATCTTCCTGGACAGCCGTGTGAGTTCCCCAAAGTCCTTCCAGGAGAAATAGTCAATTTCGTTGGTCAGTTCTTCGATTGCGTTTCTAAGTGTATTGCCCTTGCCTTCGAAACACTTGAATCCAAGGTCAAAGGAGACCAAAAAACTGTCTTCAGATGGCCTTTTAATATCAAAGAACTTCGCCAGTTTCAACTGTGGTTCTCTTTCTATATCATACCATATTTTCATATACTATGCTCGAAATGTTTGAAAATTTGTTCGTAAACTGCCAGGCGTACGCTTTTCTCAAAGTCGTATACGCTGGGCGCTTGTACCTCAATAAATGGCTCATTTGCATATTGCAGACTGATACCATATGACTCGGATATCGGTCTCTTGTGTGGCACAAAGAAAAACCTCGCATACAGCCATTCATATTCCTTGTATAATGTGACTTTCCTAAGATAGTTCTGTTTCTTGAATTGCATCATTATGGTTGGCACTGTGTACATGTCTAACAAACTGTTTCCTTCCGGACTCCAGAAAGAGTAGAATATACCCCAACCATTTTTGGCAAGATTGAGTTTTTTGTACACTACGGATTCATGCAGATCGTCAAGTTCATCGCTGTTGTACAGGTAGCAAAATCTCTCTACATACGAGAACATATTTTTCGAATACTCTACCAGAGCGTCCGAGAACGCGTTTATCGCCTTGAGCAGCGATTGCCCGCTTCCTGTTATCTCTTCCCCGAACAGGTCCATTTTCACGAGGAATGTGCCGTCGTATTTTCCTATGTTTATCATCATTCAGTCTCCCGTCGCAGATATGTGTTCAGTATGTACGAGCGCATCCAGTAATCCACTTGCTTTCTGAGACTTCTCAGTGATGGACATCTGCATACATCTATTATGCTGTTCTGGGCGTTATTGTAGTAGGCCAGAAACGGCTCTATCGTCTTCGTACATTTGTCTGTCTTCAGGAAGTCGAGGCCAAACTTGATAGTACCAATGTCGTCTGCGTCGTATACCAGTATTCCGCTGACCGTGCGTAAATCGCTGACGATATCCCACAGGCTTTTCTCGTACGGTATCTTGTAGCGCCTGTTGAAGTCTCCCAGGGCTATCACGTTGACGTTCAGCCCATCACGTAACGCCAGCCTGAGATGGTCATCGATATACGAGCATACGCCCTTCTCCTTGCCTACCATAGCCAGTTGTGCGGAGACAGGGCTGCCGATGTACTTGTTGAAGGTCTTGCCTACCAGGCTGCACACCACGTTGTGGATGGCGGTAGTAGCCAGCCTGTCCTGGCTGCTGAATATGAGATTCTTGGATTTTAATGTGACGGTGACCAGTTTTCCTGTGTTGGTTACAGTCAGCATTTAGAGGCACCTCCTTATGTGCTGAGTAACGAATTCAGCATACCTTTGGCCGAAGTGGTTGAGCACCATGTTCTTGGTCCACTCAACAAATTGACGTTCCCACTCCTTGTATATCTTCGTCCTTACTACGAAACCTATGTCGTCTGGCGCTATCAGCCTGAATACACAGGTATCGTCCGCATTGGGCCAGTACTCGACCTCTATCTTGTGTGCATCATACTCGCTGGTCATACGGATATCACATAGATGTCTGCCACGTTCGTATGCCTCAACAATAGCTTTCAAGTCTTCGTAATCATCGTATTTGATACATGGACCCTCATAGAAGTTGAACTGGGTGCCAAAGCCGCACGTCCTATTCTCCGTACACATGCTCTCAAGATCAGTGATTAAGGGGAAGGCATGATCATCTCTTTCAATAAAACTCGTATGGACCAAAGGTTCCCATGCCCAGTAGGCGAATTTTCTTCCCAGTTCGGTCGCGGCATGGGACAGGTCATAAGAATGCCATTCTTCTCGGAATTTCGCTCCGCAGACATTCAGGATAAGGTCGAAGCCATATCGATTCTTCTGGATTTCTATGAGGTCTCGCCTGTCCCTGGGAGAGAGCTGTTCTGGTCTGGAGAAGCTGTTTGAGGGGACTGCCATAATATCTCTGTTTTCACATGTGGCAATGTCCATAGTGATTATTTCCTCATCGGTTCTTGTGTCCATACCCGTTACTCCTTTTGATTAAAATTTTCGCAAATACCAGCAACCTGTTCGCTAATATTTACACATACTTATAACAAAAACAGCCCCTTATTTTTTAATGGTAAAAATATAGACATGCTTATGGATGGATTTACCACAAGCATGCCTTCGATAGCGAACTATTGGCGTTAAAGGCGCAATAAATGGCAATAATGCGCTTAAGCAAATTACCGGTGATTCAGCAGGAAGTCCTTGATGGCTATCGCCAGGCGTTCTTTCAGAGTATCCATTGTGGTTGCGTAAGCGCACAGTGTATCGTTGAACCCACCACTCGCTTCGAACTCAACCACACCAGAATCAAGTCGATACCGAACAGTCACATGTTCATCTAGCCCAGTGTAGCTGAAATCTACCCATCTGAACGCGCAGCCACCGTCTATACACTTGTTCAACTCGTCCAGATCCTCTTTCGTCTCGTACTCAATGACAAATGATTTTCCTGTATCGGGTGCGCTGCATATGATTTCTATCTTGTACCCGATACTTTTGGCCCATTCGAAAAACCTTATCCTGACAGCGTCATCACCGATAAGGCCATCAGCCTGTTCGAATTCGTTAGCCAGTGGTTCAACTACCTTGTCTACCAGGGTGATGGACAAATTTTCTACCGCGTCGGACACCGTTTTTCCAGCGCCTGCGTGAATCACCCCGCACAGGTTGAATACTACCACCTGGGTATTCTTTGTACTTGTCGTTTCTATAATCATTGATGGTCTCCTTTTGTTATAGTTTTCAAGGTATTGGCTACATTGCGAATACCATATCCTTATAACAAAAAGAGGCCATGTTTTTGTAATGATTATTCAACGAAGCGTAACGAGATTATCTAAAACGTAATCCTTCACATCATAGGCAATTGGAACCCAAAGTTCGCAGCACTTGTTACTCTTGGCGCCTATGTATGTTCTTTTCTTGTCAAAGACCTCTATTTCGTAGCTTGGATTGTAATGTGTTTCATCACCAGTGTTGAAGGTTATCTTCAAAGTGTCATCGTTCTGGCACCGTATCAGGCTTACAGCTACGAGAGTATCATGTTTTTCCAGGCGACCGAGAATTACCCCTCTCCCTGTATCATTATGGTAAAAGAATGAGTCATCCCAGCCACTAGGCTTTTCAAATACGAGATCTACCGTCCAGCCGTTGTCTATAGATTTTTCGCAGAACTCAACAAGGTAATCTACCATGCTGAGCATGTACTCCTCAGAGCGTACGCATTTGAATGCGTCCATATTTTTGAAAGACATATCCACGATATCGTGGGCTATAGATATAGCAAGACCATTTGCTGCCATTGATATTTTGTCGCTTTCTGCATACAGGTCGTAGCCACACGTTTTGAATCTGAGAGTATATTTTGTATTGTCTGCGTTGCGTTCAAGTGTAATCATAGTGTTAGCTCCAAGTTTGAATTTGTAAAACGGTTTGCTTGGCATGAAGATTAGCATGGGCTAAAAACAAAGGCAACCACCTTGGTCACGTCTTGAGTGACGCAGCCTTGGTGGTTGCCTTTGTTTTTCATCTGTTATTCCGTCACAACAGGGTTGAACGGGATGAAGGACTTGAAGAACCATTCTGGATTCTTTGGACGAATATCGTCGCAGCATGCGACGACACGCGGGTCCATTTGGTCCTTTTCGGTGTAATATATCTGTGCCATATTGTCGGCGTAGATATCCATCTGGTATATTTCCTGTTTACCAGAGCAGATGATGAAGGAGTAGATGATAGCCACTCCGTCTTTCCGGGTGCAGAGGCTATCGTAGGGCATACGTCGGATCTTCATATTTTCAGGAAGCCACCAGCAGCGGGGCCACTGGTATTTGTTATCATTGTCACTGCTGAAGATAGCAGCAGTGAATCTGTCGGCTATGAAACCCATGTAATTCTTATTAAGATTTTTCATAACATCCTCCATGCAGAAGTTGGCGCCAATCAGAAAAACCCAGGGGACACACCGGCGCCATGTTGTGTATCCCCTGGGTGTCAGCTGCTACACCTGCGAGAACGAGGTGCAGCCGACAATTTGACCTGCGCTGTTGCGCACAGCGTGCGCGACAACGAATAGGTCGTCTGTGGAACGGCCATGCGCTTTGGCGGCGCTGGCCGTGATGAAGCTGACCACGTAGCCGTGTCCTGCCTGGGGTTCAGGAAGATCCACTGGTTCGTGGTAGCTCATCCTGAGCACTTCGAAGATTACCTCACAGCCATCGACTGCGAGGTCACCAACCACTTCCTCCCGTTGTGTGGCACGAGCCACACCTTCGGAAGGAAGGGTCAAAAGCGGAGAGGCATCATCACTTACGAGAGTGAAGACGCCTCTCTTGTCGCAGGTAACGTGTTCGTAGGAGAACACGTTCACTGCGTGTGGTGTGATGTTGTGTAAAATCATCGTAACCTCCTTGGTTACAGGTTTCGGGAGAACAACCTACATTTCTCCCTTCATAATCTTATAACAAAAACGACCCCCGAAAATTGAATTTTTGTGCCAACCATCTGGTTGCCGTTTTTTGGTATGCTAAAAAATAGGGGAGCCACACATAGTGCGACTCCCCTCGGACAAGTTCGTGCTAGAGGTCAACGACCTCAGTCACGAACTTGTCTGCGAGCGCCCAGGCCACAAGGGCCGGAAGACGCTCATCCAACTGCAGGATCACCTCGGAAGGTGTCCTGCCCTGTGCCATGATACCACGGAACTCGCCGTGGCTAACAGAGCACAGATAAAACCCTTCATTGGGATACCAGTGAAGGGTCAGGGATGTTTCCTTATCCGCAAGGGTTAAGGAAACATCTAGGAGATTTGTAGTGGACTTGAGGTCCTCTACAAATCTCTCAGTGTTGCTAGGGGATAACCAGTATTCCCTAGCAACGTTGTCGCCCTCGTCCCTGAGTTCGAAATTCAGAGACGAGTGCATCGGGTCGCAGAAGCCTGCCATCTCATAGCAGACTTCTTCCGCATCACAATGAGACTTGCTCATTGCGATACGGACCAGTGTCTCCAACCCGCGAGACACTGGTGAGATGAACTTGCGGCCAAGCTTGATCGCGAGTTCAGCGCAGGCGGCTGGGAAGCGATATGCCTCCCCGCAAAATTCAGACTCGCCAACCTGCATGGCGAGTCTATACTGAGCATTGCCGCTCCCAGGGCGGGTTGTGATTGTTAACATAATGCCACCTCCAATGGTTAATGGTTAAACAACACAACAAGAAGGAATACTTACATTTCTCCCTTCATAATCTTATAACAAAAACGACCCCCAAAAATCTAAAAAATAAAGAGGCCACACCTAAGCGCAGCCCCCAATAAAGTTATCCTACTATGTAATTAACTGTTATGTTCTATTATATAATTCTCAAGGAACATCCTGTACATACTGTCTTCGAACTCGTACCATGTATCTCCACTGGCAGTCATATATAATCGACCATTCAACGTTTTTCTATTGACAAACGTTGAAAAGTACCTCATTCGCCAACACTCCTTGTCGAAGCTCTTGATGGTGAATTGTACGTCAAAAAGATATCTGTCGTTATCAATTTGGAAAAGTACAGCGTCAATCCTTTTCTTATCGAAGACCGCAAATGAACTACGCCACATCGAGCATTTTTTCAGATTGGTGCACCTCCACAAGGTATTCACGCTCTGCTGCTTTGTTTACAACTTCTGTAAGTGATTGTGGATCTCTGTGTGCGTTGCAAATAATGGGCAGTGTGTTTTTCAGACCACCAAAGCATCCGTCGGTAATATCAGTTAGGAGATTCTTTACGGTGTCCTTGATGGCTTCTGGAAGCAGATGTCCGTAACCAGTGAATGTTCGCTTGCCGAGAGTCAGGTCGTACCTTTCTTGTGGATTACTTCCCACCTTCAAGTTTCCCCTCAAGTGTTACGAGCATCTTTTCCATAAGTATTTTTGACACACCATCGACAAGATTATAAAGAGACTCACTTCTGATGCCACATGGGTTTGCATTACCGTTTTGTTTGTAATTAAACATAAATACTTTATTATATGTGCCTTCGAATTTATTCTCAGTATACATAAGTTCTAGGGATACTTCCTCGTCATCATCGGTATTAATACTAAATCTAATAGCATGTAGCCATTTTTCACCATGTAACACAGATAGCATAAGATCGTTTATAGAATCAGAATAAACGTTAACACTTTGTATAGGACTATTATTTGATTCTATTACGAGATTAACATTAAATTCATAGTCACATACTCTCCTACATAAATTCAAAGTATCTTCAGGATGTGTGGTAAAGCACTTCATACTATCAAAGGCTTTATCAAATGACCCACCAAGTTTATCCATGAATACTTTGATCAACTTGTTGGCGAGATCATTAATAGCTTCGATAGTTGTGCGGCCAGTCCCAACAAGCTGTCTGTTACCAATAAACCATTGAACGGCTCTGCCATCAAAGTATCCGAAACTATTAGTAGGCTTTACCGCCTCCATAGGTATGCACGCACTAACTTCATTCATATTCTCTTACCTCCGGCTAATTGAAAGTAGCATTTTCAATAAGTCGACGATTCTTCCTCACATAGTCAAAACCGTCGATAAACCGCTTGTTTCTCATAACGCTTACGAGTGACCCCATATCCCACTCCACCGAGGCCAGCAGGTCGTCTGTCTTCATTTCGTCAATGCGATTGCTCTCATACAGCAATTTGCAGTTGAGATCCGGGTTGATGGTGGACTGCCAGTCGAGCGAGATGGTGATATCCTCACACGAAAAGTGGATGTCCCGTATGATATATCCGTCTTCCTCTACCATTTTCACGTTTGAGTAGAAGAGTGTTATGGCTGTTGGCCACGGCTCACTGCTTTCGTTCTCAACGTTGGCACTGGCAGCCTCAATACCTGTCATCGGCTCGAACGGTTTGTTTAGGAACTCAGGTATCCTGAATGTCTGAAACGCGTATTCAGCGTGCGCTGCTTCCTTACCAGGTTTGCAGTAGCGTACAGTTACTTCCTCAAGCCCGGGAACATGGTTAACCCACCAGTCTTCTACAAGTGCCATTCTTTATCTCCTCTGTCATACATGGCGCGAACCTCCGGGAATACGGTCATTATGATATCGGTCGTCCGTACACGCAGATTAGTTTTAGTCTCGTCGATGAGTTTGAAAGCCTTTTCGAATCTGTCGGCGGGTACGTCGTGTTCATATGTATCGTCCAACACGTTGTGCAGTGTGGCACTGCTGCAGTCAAACTCTTCGACGAGTTCCAGCAGCGCGTCTCGCAGACGTTCAAGGTCACTCAATGTGGACTCCTTGTTAATTACTAACATAGTAGCGCTTAAGTGTTAAAGTCTTGCTTAATCGCTACTATGTTATCAGTTATCGTGTTCCAAAAGTTGCCAGTTGTTATGCAGACGCTCTACCAGTTTGCGCACTTCACTGGATTTCAGAAACATGTCCAGGTCCCTGGCTCCAAGACGCATATGATTGAGAACACTAGCAGGATTCTCGGTGATGTCTTGTGTGCCACCGAGTATTAGCCCCTTGAGCTTGTCGCCATCTCTGACGAACCCTATGTCGCACAAACCAAGACCGAAGAAGACTTCCTTCACCAGGTAACCACGACATTCAGCCTTTTTGGCAACAGAATCAAAGTATCTGGGCTCTACCTTGTTACTTCCCAGCTTTATGTCGTAGAACCAGGCATCATCAGGTTTATTGTGGATAGTGTAATCCAAATCTATATTTGATTCAATACTTATTGGAGGATTGTCACCGTCTGGATTTTCATACATTACTGCAATACTTTGAAACACGCAAGATGCCCTAATCTCTGCTAGCATTATACCCCCTACGCATATACTTGTACATTTCTTTGTACTTAAATATCGATCTATCCCTGCGTATAGCGTCGAGGATAGGAATAAGTCTGCCATCCATAAGGACACTTTGAAGCTCGGCGGTATCTATGACGCAACGATGGACAACATCGTACATCGGCATAGAATCCGTTTCGCCCTCATCGAGCCCGCCACCAAACACAATCTTCGCCTTGAATGGCGGATCGCAGAGCACAATGCCTACGCTTATGTTGCTGCACCCGAAGTGAGCGGCCTTGAGCTTGAATCCAGCGTTTTCTATCATCTCCGCAAGAGGTTCGAAAAGAGCGAGTGTCGTGCTCTCGTACGATTCGTCCGGAGTCGCGCTCAGGAAGAACTCCTTTTCATGGTCATCCATCTCCGGGACAGGCATGAACATATCCTCGTCGCAGATCCATGTACCAACTACCCTGCGCTCCCCATCGTCTCTCAGGAATTCCAACTCTACTCGCATTATGTGGTTTATCTGCAAAATGTCATCAAGCATCACCTGCTCCTGAACAGAGACCTGGTTTTCATAACGTTGGTGAAAATCTTGTTGAAGTACTTATCATCCATTACTTTGATGAGGTCCCACATACGGAAGGTAGATGCTTGGAGCACTTTCCCGTATTCGAGATTTCTGACAATTTTCTCGTTGAGAGAACCGTTTACGAATATCTCCGGGTCGTGTTTGCCCCAGTCTATTCCTACTTCGAAGCTGCCAGCATGGAAGGATACCTGAGACACAATGTAGGCGTTGTCCTCGAATATCCGTGCCAGGTAATCGAATTGATTATAATGCACATCGTCTTTGAACGTTTCTATTTTTATAGCGTCCAACTCAGATTTCACCTTATCAGACAGTTCGGGTAGATCGTTGAATTTCGCCTCGTTAGGGATAAATGCCGAAATGTACGGAAGATCGTCAAAGTCGGCGTCATCCCGATAGTAGTAGCACTCTATTCCTGTAACGAGGTCAATGTTCACGAGCTTATCAATCATATGGCAGACTCCTCTTCTCCATTATGCCAGTCACGATGTCTTGAAAGACACCATCGTCCATTATCTCTATTATTTCTTCGAGCACTGTCTTTGATATACTGTACTCGTCCTTGGGGTTTTCGCTCATCCGGTCCTTGTTGAATGTGATGCGCGGCCCACTTGCCGAGAAGACAACCTTGATGGAAACCCCATCGTCCGTCATAAACTGAACTTCATCCAGCCTGTATTTTTCCTGTTCCAGCCTTGCCGTCACAAAATCGAAGCGCCACGGTTGTACTGCTGGACCAAGGCAGTCAAGGTCGCACTCCTTGACGATATTCCACTCCTTCTCGCTCCAGTGATCGTTTATTTTTTCCTCGTCCTTCTCTGTAAAATGAGTATGGATGAGTTTCTTCTTTCTGTCTTTTGTACTATAGATAGCATATACACGGGTTATCTCCGGTACGTCAATGAGTCTCTCAATCACGTGTCAATCTCCTCGTCTCGATTATCTCATTGATATTTTTTTCAAATGTGTAGCAGCACAGCAGGTACTCCAACTGATGCGACTGATACTGCAAATCAGGGTAGTCTGTTGCGTTACCTCCATAGAACAGTGAAGGCTTTCCATTCTCCCACTCAATAGAAATACAGTTCTTATTCATTGTTACACTCATCCCCACCAAATCATATCCTTCTGTCTCAAATCTGTGAGCCAGAGCAGCAAACTCACGAGTGATAACCTTTCCCTTGATCTTTTTGAGGCTGTATTTTGACACCCTCTTCAGGTCTTTCTGTGTAGGCTCCTTTTCCTCAAACAGAGGGAGAAACTTGGTGTAGAACATCACGAACTTGTCAGTGCCTTTCTTTTGGTAGGTAGCGCGAGCACCGTTTATGACGGTAAAGTTGCGAAACAGTTCTGTAATCATGGTGGTAAAAAATATGACGTGTTTATTTCGTGCGTATGTGTGGCATACCCTGACGAGAGGCATACCACACATACGCACTGGTTTATGTGCGGAGGAATTGGTTAGACGAGGGTTATCTCAGTTGTGAATGTCCCATAGGATCCAGGCTTCGGGCTACCTGGACGCCAGTCGCACAGACCGGTCATGGCTCCAGCAAGGTCAAATATACGCTGGAGATTATCTTGTGTAAGCTTGCTTACATCTTCATCAAAAACCGTAATTGTTCCCTCAGCGACCCAATTACGAAACATGGGCCTGACACGCACATGTTTCGACCTTCCGATCACAGCTCTTTTTACGAACAGCTCGAAGCCGTGGTCTGTAGCAAATTGTACATGATCTTGGAAGTTGTTATTAGTTGTAAGAGGTCTCAGGTCATCCCAGCTAAGTTGCTGTCCGTTGATCATAAACTTGAATGCGACACCATCGACGACAAGACCATACTGTGTCTGCTTCTTAAAGGTCTCCTTACCCCTGCCAGTCATCATTTTGGCACCAGCTTCTCTCAGTGTGGACATAATGCAATCTGAATCCATGACCACATAAGGATCAACCTGCGAGTCGCCGTACAAGCACCCAATCCACGTCCATGCAGGAGACCTGTCGTCACCAGCAATGGAGAACTCTTTGTTTTGTGGATCACGTTGCCATGCCTTAACAGTTTCAGAAAACTTCAGATTGTCACGATGCATAAGCAAAGGTGCCTTAGCTGTGAGCCTAACGAAATACTGCTTGGGATTAGCCATACCAAATTCTCCTTTTATTGAATAGTTATATTTCGGGAATTGCTTGAGGACGCTTGAATGCTTCATTTATAGCGAAGAATGCAGCTCTTTTTTGGATTTTCGTAAGCGCTTCGCGTTCAGCATCGGAAAGATTTTTAACTTCTATTTTGGTCGCTACCATAGTAGCTTTTGCGGCCATCTTCGTCGCCGATGTCAGTTTGTCTGATGCAAGACAGAGTTTTCCGCTATCGGACAATATTACAAGAGCTTGACCCTTGTGAGTTCCCATAATGATATCTGTTGTCTGCTCCACCTCCTTTCGCCATTTATTGGTAACTGTTCTGAAACGTGACGTTCTTGGGGGCTCACCAATTACTAGTGATATTTCCTCATAGGTAATTACCCGTCCAACAGTAAGAGTTGATACTGGAAACTTCTCCAGCAGCTTTTTTACATCAGGTTTTGTTGGTATACCTCCATGGTATACAGATACGTTTTCCATAGCAGTACCCCATAACTGTCTGTTTTTTGTATAGCTTCGTTTCACGCCAAACCCTACCCAACCGGGCAGTACCGTACCTCACCATACCTTACCCGACCGAAGTCCACACCGAACCGCACCAGACCCGACCCAACCGCACCCAACCCTACCAAGCCCCACCGTACCATACCGATCCAAAGTCCACACCAAACCCAGCCAGACCGCACCTAGCCAGACCATACCGGGCCATACCATACCGGGCCATACCGAAGTCCATACCTTGCCGCACCAGACCCGACCTTACCATACCTAACCTGGCCATACCCGGCCTCACCGAACCGTACCGAAGTCCATACCTCACCGAACCGGACCAAACCCGACCTTACCACACCTAACCTGGCCCTACCCGACCGAACCGAACCGTACCGAAGTCCAAACCATACCAAACCGTGCCATATTCAACCTAACCTTACCTAACAGGACCCTACCGGGCCATACCTGACCGAACCGAGCCATGATCCATACCTCACCATACTCGACCGGACCGAACCATACCGAGCCTAACCGAACCGGACCGATCCATACGGAACCACACCAAGATCCGCACCGAACCTTACCACACCAAGCCACACCTGACCTGACCGTGCCCAACCTGAATCTACACCGAACATGGGTCCATACCATATCAAACCTGACCAAACCCTGCCGTACCCAACCGAGCCAAAGTCCATACCGTACCAAGTCATACCATACCCAGCCTAACTTTATCTAGCCAAGATCCATACCGTACCATACCGCATCGTACCTTACCCGACTCTACCGCACCCAACCGTACCGAAGTCCATACCATACCTGACCTCACCGAGCCTAACCCTACCGAGCCAAACCCTGGCAAACCCTACCGCGCCAGGCCAAGAAGATAATTATAACGCATAAGCTATACGTAAACAGACATATCCTTATAACAAAAAACACCCTCAAAAATTTAATTTATAGTAGGCTTCCTGAAGTATATCCCACGCAAGCTGTAAACTCCGAAGTTATGGTTATAGAAAATGCCTCCGCCTTCATCAGTATCACCTTCTGATTCCCCTACTCTCAGAAACCTGTACTCTTCGGGGTCAAGACTATTCATAAATTCCTCCATAAACTGAGTTTCCGGGAAATCCTCGTACCACTTTACACTTTCCCAGTAGTAAAGCTCATTTCCATCATAGTCTGTGAAATGCTTGTATGGGTATTTTATGAAATTTAGTTTCTCACTTTTCTCATCAACGTTGGCGATAGCTTTCTTCAGTTTCTTGACAGCAGAAGGTGCCAGCACCAGTGCGACATCAGAATAGTAACCCACCGCTTTTCCTCCTCTTAGTCAACAGGAATGGCTTCCCAGTTGTCCACCATCGGATCAAATTCACTGGTCCAAGCTGAAGCCTCGTCAGCATTGCCATCGTAGAATAACGCGGACCCATCTCGTCCCACGATGACAGTTCCCCGGTACCCATCTTCGCCTTCATATGGATACTTGCTGAAGAGGGTAACCGAGTTCATAAAATACGACTCACTATTGTATTCAGCTCCGAGAAGCTTAACACTTTCCATACCGAACCTCCAGTAGTTTGATTGTCCGTAACAGTGCAACGTTGTCTAAACTGTAAGAATTTTCTCGCCAGTCATGGTGAACAGCTTGCTTGCCATGTATTCGGCAATCTCAATAGAAAGCCTGCTCTTGAGTTTTCTGTGACTATCACCTACAGACTGAATGATAGTGTCATCGATATCTTTTATTGCTACCACAGGAGTTTCGTTCTCACCACCACAGTAACCGCATTCAATAGAGTAATTGACATCAGCAAGATCCATCCCTATCGTTACTTCCGAGACATAGGATTCTGGACATCTTTTCTGAATACTAAGCATTTGATCGTACCAGTCATTATTCTGAGTGTCCACAGCCTCATACTCAAGCAAATCCGTACCAGTTGTTATGTTGAAATTAAGATACCTATCATCAGTAAACGCAGACACTACATCATAAGTATTTAGAAGTATTTTAATTGTCCCTTCATCAGAAAGTTTTTTACCGGAGATATTGTTGAGAACATCTAGACAGCTGAAGCAATAATTATCGTATATTGTGTCAGCCAGATCTGGTATTGCAAGTCTAATGTCTGTACCACTACCGATAAACAATTTGTCACTACCAAGGATAACGAAAAATCTGTTTGGCGCTTTCACTATTGTAATCATGTTACATATCCTATATATTTACAGTTGGTATCCCGTACGGATATATTTTCCCCAGAACTGCAGATACAATTTTAAGTCTGAAATTGTCTTGCAACCAACCATAACCATTACAAAAGTCTGTCTTTATGTTTCCATACTCAAACATGTAACAGCAATTAGTTTTTATAGTCAGACTTACTAGAGGTGCTGTGCAAGTTACAATTTGCACCTGTATACTCTGTGATGTATCTTCACGGTTAATAATTTTAGGTATTATCTCCTTATCAACATCATTGTATGTCTTGTCAGCTTTAACGTGGACCGGATACTGTATATTATTCAGACATATCTGCGCTTCACGCTCGGCATCGTTGTAAAGAGCGTGAATAAAATCAAGTCCACCCTCTATGACAGGACTTGCGAATCTTGTGAGTACCTGGTCGCAAAAGTCGCATAGTGTGGTAGCAATCCAGGTATGACTTGCCCATATCTCCTCGTCACCGAATTTATCATATACGGTGAACATGAAGGCTTTCCTATTGATCGTTATCATAGTATCGATACCTTTCTTATTTTTGCGAATGACCTGTCCGCTGCATACTCAAGTAAACCTGTGTATATGCTGTAGATTTGACTAGATAGCTCAGGTTCTCCAATATTTGCCACAACTTCATTCTTGCCTGGATACACGTTTGCTATTATCCCAAGCCTGTACGGGGTGGCGTATACTCGTAACTCATCAAGAAAGAGATACGGGAGCGCTATACGTTTATGTTCATCGTCACCATCACCAAGAAGTTCGAGCACTTCCCAAACAGCATCCTTGGTTATTCCAAAATGAGTAGGAGCATACCCTGACTCATTTTCTTCATACACAATTATTCCAGGCTTCAATTTTCCTGTGAAGATTGGTTCATTTTGGGGAACAGTGTTTTCCAGTATGCAAGACATCAAATTTTTTAGATTATCTTTATCTTCCTTTGGAATGAATTTGTGTATGTCCTCCGCAAGATCATAGAGAGTCGATGATACAGAATAGTTATACTGTGTCCAGCGATTATCTCCAATATTTGCTGTAACTTTGAAAAACCGCTTGTCTGCGTTTTTTATTTTTTCTACTGTCAGTATCAATGCTATATCTCCAAAATTCGCTCACCCCTTGATGTTACCCTATCAAGAGCATAGTAAATCGTATTGTCACACAAGTTCTTCACAAGGTCTTCTGTAGATTGGTCACTTATAGCCCAAATCTTGTTTGTCCTGTCATTAAGCTCAATGTACATGTAGTTGTGTGATACCTTGAGTTCAAGTATTACGCCGCTAGTGCTGCGCAATATAGCGTACTGCACGTGATTCAACCCATTCATTCTAGTGACTGTCTCAAAGTTCTCTTCTGTCACCTCAACGGTTTCATCACGATTTTCGTTGTAATTCCGATACTGTATAAATAGTTTGAAACCTGCTGGTATCATATCGACGAAGGATTCTATCCTGTCCTGGTTGTACCTGTCTGCTGATACCCATTTGTAGAATTCTTTCAGGTAGCTGGTATTTGAGTACACAAATCTGTTGGCGACCTGGTATACGATATCCCTAAGCAACTCAGACACAAGGTTAGGTTGCCCTCGATCCTGCACACATGCGTCAAAAGAAAAATAGTTGATTTCCATTCCCGCAGAAATCTGATTATCCACTAATCTGCAAAAGCTTATCATACAACACTACACCTCAAAGGAGTCTTTTCTTATGCGAACCGATTGGAACACTTATTTCATGTCCATTGCCAAACTCGTTGCCACACGCTCAACCTGTGTTCGTCGTCAGGTTGGGTGTATCCTCGTCAAGGAAAAGCGTATCCTCGCCACTGGGTACAACGGAGCGCCGTCAGGACTGGCGCACTGCGAGGATGTTGGTTGTCTTCGTCAGCAGCTGAACATTCCTTCTGGTGAGCGCCACGAAATCTGTCGTGGTGTGCACGCCGAACAAAACGCATTGATTCAGGCAGCACGCTTCGGTGTGCCTATTGTCGGCGCTGATCTGTACTGTACGACCATGCCTTGCACCCAGTGCATAAAGATGCTTCTTAACGCTGGAATTTCTGAGGTCTACTGCTCTGATTCTTACCCTGACGATCTTGCTGTGGAGATGCTCAAGTCTGCCGGGAGGGTGGTGCATTTCATAGGCACCTCAGAACATACCGCTGCCTAAGCACTCTTGCCTTCCCGTAGTGTCCTTCCAACACTTCTGCGTTGGCTGGAAACTTGAGCCTGAGAATGATCATTCTGCCAGTGCTCTTGGAAAATCTCTCCGCCTGTTCGATGTCTATCCAAGCTCGGACAGGCGGCTCTATTCCACCGGACCTGAGATACTTGTTCAGCTTTTTCAACGTTGTAACGTGATAGACTACCATATGGCTACCTGTCTTCGTGTGAAAGTGAGGCAAGATATGCGGCATACCCAATGCAAAGTATGACATCAGGTAGGGTTACAAAACTCAGCCCTCTTGTCTCTTCTGGTGACAGCCATCGTAAACTTTCTGGCAGTATGATATGCAGAAACCATACTGCTGTGATTATCAACATTGATATCACAAAGAATTTCAGAAAAATTTTTGCCATGTGAAACTCCATTTTGAGGTGCGCAGGCGAAACTCACGCACAAACCAATGCCTGCGCACCCCTTTGTCTATGATCTACTTCCTACGCTTACCTCCTTTGTAAAGGATATCCACTACACGAACACCGGCGAGCTGAACATTAGCTTCACCGTGGCCTCCGCAATATGGGCACGGCTTGCCATCTACGCGGCCTTTTCCGTGGCACACCGAGCAGCGAAGCCTGAAAACAGCGGCGGCGATTTCTTTTCTTGAACTCATATTGTTCCCTCCTTCGAAATTCTTCTATCAATTTGTCATGTTCTTTTATCCAATACTGCATAGGAAATACTTCAGTATACGTATAATCAAGCCATCTATACTTAAAGACAATAATAGAAAGTATTAGTGATAATCCGAGTACTATAACAAGCAAAATTATAAAATCCATTATACCTGTACCACGCTGCAACTAACCCCTATGATTTTTTTATTACCAAAATGCTGCTGCAACGCCTTCTCGCGAGCAGCGTCCGCGCTGACAGCCTGTACACGAATAGCCACACATGTGGCGTGAATATCGTGTACAGGAACATTTATGATTACTACGTATTCAGCCATCTCACTTCACCAAAATGATTATCAATTCTGTAATATTGAATGCTGACAGGATGATAACCCATCTGGAGAGCCAGTCTGATTCTCCTTTTCTGTTGATTTGAATGCGTCTGACAACTGCAAGTAGCATAAGCACTATACTAACGAATGCTACCAGCATCAGCATGACTGTTGTGTCTGTCACTTTCGAGCCTCCTCCTCTTGTACAGGATTACCAATTTTCTCAAGGAATTTCTCGGAAGTTTCTTTGTCAGTAAGATCAATTGTTGTCATATGTAGTGCCCCATCCTCATCGAGATAAGCGACCAGAGTCTTATTTGACCCATAAAAGGCAAGCATATCT
This sequence comes from Desulfovibrio sp. An276, assembly GCF_002159665.1. Classification (GTDB taxonomy): domain Bacteria; phylum Desulfobacterota; class Desulfovibrionia; order Desulfovibrionales; family Desulfovibrionaceae; genus Desulfovibrio; species Desulfovibrio faecigallinarum. The sequence goes on along the minus strand of NZ_NFJC01000015.1, from coordinate 43,084 downwards.
CTATACATATCTCTGTACGAGTTTATTGCCTTGGCAGACATGTCTCGATACCCGTCTATTGCCTCATGCATTACCTCTCGCAGAGCTTTCATATCCTCTACAGCTTTGCTCATAATTCTGTCTGCACACACGAAGCTGACTACAACAGCTACCGCCATGGTGCAAATAGCAATGCAATCAAGTGTATTCACAACTATTTCCCCTTTGCCAACAGAAGTATGTCTATCGCGCATGGATAGCACAGAGACTTCTGCTTGCCATCAGTGTACTTTGTTGGCAGAACAACGTCGGCAAACTCGGCGCCGCATTCCTCACACAGGGGCAATTTTCTGTGGTCACTTGTCTTGCCAGAAGATCTCCATCCCATTTCAACAGCCAGCCTTGCTTCGCGCATCTTGCACCAGGGACCACAAGCTTTTCCCTCCAGGTGTTTTCCAGGACAGAAAATGCGAAATCCGTTGGCACATGGCTCACTATCCCAGCCGGAGTGTTCGGCGATGTATGCAGCCACATTGGCTTCGAATGCGGCTGCTTCGAGTATATCACCAATCATAATCTCTACTCTTTTTATTCGGGTTATTGTTTACGAAATATGCAATGGCACCAAATATAACTATAATATCAAGCACAGTTGCCAAACCGCTAATAGCGTGAATATCTTCAACAGACATCCAACGCATACTTTGCGGCAATACTGTATGCCATAGGGCCATTAAGGTGGAAAATCCTGCTAATCCTATAACTATACAAAGTATAATTTTTGACAGTTTGTACATCTCTTTAGCCTTAGCGGTTGCGGCAGAAAGTGACTGTCTTCTGCCGCAACAAGATTAACTTTAGACGTTCTGGTTGATAATTGACTGTAGTGTATCAACCACTGATGAGTACCACTTCAGTTGAGTTACAGGAGTACCTTTGCTGTGCCGTTTGCCCACATCAAGCATGGTACATATTGGACTTCCCTTCTCTGTCGGCTGCCACATACCATTGATCTTTCTCTGGTAGCCATGTTGCTGGAGAAGGCTGTTCACGTCTCTTGCTTTCATAGGAGGAACAAGATCCTCTCCGATCTGGGTTGGAGTGAGCATCACCTCTTTCCTCGGTGCTTCCAGAGCCAGGTTGGCTTCTTGTAGCGCAGATGATCCAGTTACGCTCCGGTAGATACGGTCCAGAGCTATAGTCATCTGATTACCTGTCAGGTTCGCTGACTCAAAGACTAGTCGAGCACCATCAATATAGTCTGAAACAGGTCGGACAACGTTTGCTTGTACTGTTGAGCGAACAGCCCTCCCTTCGTTCCAGTATTTCCAGAGCACGTCGTCGCACTCGTTCTGATACTGAATGAGTTTCTCTCGAAGGTTTGCTTTAACCCTATTCGCATTGATGCTGTACAAGAATCCAGTCAGTTTTCTGACAGGTATACATAACATCTCGCGATTCTTACCATCTTTGGCAACTATGGTGATAAGACCACAGTTGAAATGAGGAGTGTTCCTGAGTTTTTCGGATTGGTTTTTCCAATCCAGCCCAAGGTTATCTACGATAGGTTTCACCGGAGCGTACGGTTCCCCGTCATATTCAACGCAATAAATAGTGTCCGCATGAAACGGAACTGACTCTAATTGATTGTTCATACAAAAACTCCCTCACCACATCTTCCTGTTCGAGTACAAATTTGCGCATAGCAGTAGGTCTTCGGCAGCTGCCGGCACGCACACCGATTTCACGGGAATAATCAGCAACTTCCTGATTTTGTCCGCCATTGTCTTTTTGTCACTGAAGCTGCCCTTGTGGATCTCGTAGTAGCTCAGGGTAAGCCTGGTCACATCTTTGAACCTCTGTACCGGGAATACTCCGAATATCTGTGTTCTCGGAGGAGCGGATGTCTGTGGCCTCGTGTAGCAGGTTAGACTGACGTTTGGGAGCATTGACATGAATGCCATTCTAGCTTCAAGACTAACCTCATCAGCAGCAAGCAGTTTCTGAGCCCAGTCCTTCACCAGACCGCATGGGTCTTCTTCTCCTATCAGCGAGTAGCACACACAGTCTGTCATTGTGTTCCAGATGTGGTCGTGATGAGATCTCCAGTACGTCCTGTCGTTGCCAAACTTCGTGCCACTGAAATATGTTATACGGAATTTGCTCGACATTGGCATGCGCTTGAGCATTTCATTGCTGGCGCAGTTGTTGCGTATAAACTCTGTCGTCAGCTTGAGAAGCTCAAGATTGGTCTCATAACTCAGTGTGCACAAGTACTTGCACAGGTACTGCGTCCAGGGAACCAATACGCACGCATCCTCCGGAAACTCATCGAGAAACTCGTTTAGTTTTCCCAACGCAATATTAACCCCTCTCCCTCGTCGTATCGTATCATTGTCCAATACCTCCTTTAGCCAATCGCCTCGCTCGTTGGCCAGGTTTCGCATCTCGTCAGGCATACTGTTCTTGGGCATGATCGTGTACGTCCTTCGAAAATACGCGTCAGTTGCCTGAAAGTGTCTCGACAGCTCCGATGACGTTCTTGGTTTACCCGGAGCCTCGACTGTTTCCCACCGTTTGACAGACGATTTACTCACCCATTGCTTGATGTTCAGCCCACGTCTGTCCATGTTGTCTATCAGTTCACCCACGGAGGGGTACCCTGTATAGGTATACATGGACAACAGGGCTTTCGCCAGAATACGCGGGTCTCTCCACATAGCCTGGGGCAAGTGTGAAAAGTAGAGGCCATCTGCCAGTTTCCTCAGTACCTCGTCCCTGAACACCTCCTTTACGTTGTCGAAGGCCAGTCTTCTCAGATCCTCGTCTGCTGCTTGTGCCTCCAGTTCCCTCTCCTCGTTTTCTTCTTTCACTCTCTCGTTCCAATACGTGGCCATCCTTTCTTCATAGTCTGTATCATCGACTTCCTCCTCGAATCCACCGTACACCGAAGCGTCAAACTTGAGCGCTTCCACTGGTGTAGGCGGTCTTCCACGTTTTTTCTCCATAAAAAACCTCCGGGCAATATGCCCCCAATAAATACATATACTTATAACAAAAATGGGGTCGATTTTTCCGATTCACCGTGGCCTCTCCACACAGCATATTTTTGGTAACGAATTTACCGCCGGAGAAGGACACAAAACATGTTAAAAAAATCAAATGCTTCCGATGCAGCAGTATATTGGGCGAACCGACTCACTCGTCGTGGTATGCGTATCTTCAACCATATGGGAAACAACACCGCAGACCTGGCAGATATGGTCAATTCTCAGATTGCAGCATACAGGAAAGAAAATGGACAAGACAAAGATGATCGCAAAAAGGCGCCTATTGGCACAAAACAGCGCTTAAACGCGCTCAACAAGACTGGTGTCGAGATTGATCCGCGTGGATCGGTTACTTCTCCGGCAATGCAGGGCGTCAATATGCCCAAGCCCATGGAGGAGACCAATTACGCAAAGGAGACTCTCGGTAACGAGCAGATGGCAGATGCCCTGAAGAACAGGGCCAACGGGTTGAAGAAGCCGAAGGCTGTCTCTTCGCCGCTCAAGACGCCTACCCTGCTCCAAGCGTCAATCGTAAAGCAGGGCGCTGCCGGAAAGCCCGAAACCTTTGCCGAATACCTCATCAACCACGTCCTGCCTTCGGATATGCATGTGACAACGCAGCTTGATAAAAAGCAGACCGAGGTTCTCCTCATAGAGGTTGCCCGCAAGCATCCGGACCAGTACGACAAGGTTGTCAGTGGTCTCAAGCGTCTTGGTGACACATGGTCCACCTACGATCCCGTCACTATGGGCATAGAGGAGATCTCTACGCCCAACAAGGCAAAGCGTGACGCTATTGTCAGAAAATACCAGGCTCAGCTTGAGAAGGACCTCAAGAAGGGTGACAAGCAGACAATGCTTACCCATCTGGAGGCGTTTCAGAAAGAGTTGTCGCGAAACGACCTGGATGGCTCGAAAGATGACGCCAGCATCATGGTGAGCTCAGCTCTGACAGGCAACAAGCTGCAATTGATGAAGCTGCGTACAACTCCAGGCGTTGTGACAGACAATGACGATCATATCGTCCCCATTATTTTTCCCAAGAGTTATGCCGAGGGTGTGGACCCGATACACTTTTGGCTTGGCGCCGCTGAGTCCAGAAAGAACATTGCTGTAGGTCAGGTCAACACGGCCAAACCTGGTGAAATGTCCAAGATTATCTCGAATGTCCTAAATAGTGCAATTGTATCGAAGCGTGATTGTGGCACCATGCAGGGACTTGCTTTTCCGCCCAGGGACGACACCATTATCGGTCGCTATCTTGCCAGGGATGTGCCAGAGTGCAACCTCAAGCGCAATGACAAGATCACCGCTGACGTTCAGCAAGAGCTTCTCAGAAAAAAGGTACGGGAGATTATCGTCCGTTCTCCGCAGACCTGTGAGGCGCCAGACGGCTCTGTCTGCCAGCTGTGCATGGGTATGCGCAACAGTACGGAGAAGGACTACGAGATTGGTGATTCGGCTGGTCTTATCACGTCTGGCAATATAGGCGAACCCCTTACCCAGATGACGCTTTCTGCCAAGCATAGTACTTCACTGGCTACCGGTGAGGACAACAAGCTTCGCAAGGAAAAGGGTCTTCGCCAGCTTGTCGAAATGCCCCGCAACTACCCGAACCGCAAGGTTCTGTGCGAGGTAATAGGTACGATAGTGAACATTCGTCCAGCCCCTCAAGGTGGTCAGATTATCACTATTCGGCAGACTCGTCCTGTGCCCGAGCGTTATATTGTGTTTGGTACACCTACTCCACATATGGAGCAGCATTGGGACTACTATGTGTCACCGTCCCTGAAGCTTGCCGAAGGCATCAAGCGAGGGGCAGAGGTGTACCCTGGTATGGAGTTGTCCAACGGTGTGGATAACCTTCAGGACATCGCACGCTTGAGAAATCTGGGATTCACCCGTTCCGCTGCGGCAGAGAACATGTATCAGGTGTACAAAAACACAGGTCAGACCATGGACAGGCGTCACTTTGAGCTTTTGTCCAGGGCCGCCCACCCCTATGTTCGTATTGTCCGTGCTCCTGCCAGTGCAGCCTTTGTTCCTGGCGAGGTAGTCACTTATGAGGACTTTGTGCAGGAAGCAAAGAAGTTGCCCAGCATGGATGTTTCTGTGGCAAACGCTCTGGGCAAGGTTTTGGGAGAAGGAGTGCTCGACCTGACGGTAGGCACGGAGATAGACGCACAGGTGCAGAGGTATCTGACTGAACATGGAGTGAAGACTGTGAAGACGGTGAGCCGGTTGGAAGTGGCGCCGGAGACGTTGCCACTGAGCCGTGTGGTAAACCAGAGGAAGGACTGGATATCAGCATTGAATCACCGTTATCTGAAGAACCAGTTGATAGACGCGGCAACATATGGCAAGAAGAGTAACATACACGGTTACAATCCGATAACCGCGTATGCGTATGGCGCCGAGATGAGGCAAGGAACAGATGGTACTTATTAACACGACATCTGTGATACCACTCCTACTTGGCATGGTGCTGTGGTATAACATACCGATCCACTAGTATTCCCTAGAATAGTTTTTGGATCTCCTCTTATTTTTGCTCTGGCTGGAGAGATGACGTAAATTGTTGGAATGACCTAAAATTAGCAAAATATACAGAAAAAGAATTTGAAGAGTGATATTGACAGCTGTTAATTTCATCATTATTAAAAAGAGCAGGTGAGTGCAGCTAACACTCGCCTGCTCGGGTTGGCGCAAGCCCCGTGCCTCCCTAGTCCGACATAATAAAAGGCCAGATTAAGTTAGCAGCCCCAGTTGTTCTGCCAAACTACTGGGGCCGCATTTAAGTTTCTGTACTAGCCGAACAGCTTGAACAGCTTGATCAGCAGGCACAGTACGATAGCGATATCACCCAGACGGGCTTCAGCATGATGCCGCCTCCTTTGGGGCAGGTTTCACGCCTGTTTCGGAGAGGCGAAAAAAATCTACTCCAAACCGAGGCATAGATCAACTGTAAACTAACCCCCTCGCGTACGGCGCAGCGCGAGCAGCCTTCTCCCTGCGGAGCGGGCATTATGTGGCAACTGGGAGGTACTCACGGCCACACATTGGTGGATACTTCCCGCGCCAATTTACCAAAAAGGGTTTGACAGATTTTTACGTCTGCCAAACCCTTTTTTGTTTATTTGGGTGGTTTCATACCTAAAAGTTGGTACAGCTCTTCGGTAGGACTATAGAATCTTGTCCACCACTCATCCATATCATTATCTTCAAGGTATCCGGCATCGAACAGTTTTTTGATCAATTCTTCTGTTTCGTCAGCCATAGGCATGCTGGAGCCGTACCTGAACAGGTATCTGAGAACTGTCTTTTCATCGTCAGTAAGGTTGACTTCCTTTACCACTCTTTTTGACTTTGCATAGGCGTCAATAACTTTGAGAAGCTTGTTAGTAGGATGATCTTCGTACAGGCAGTCTTTCTTGATGAGTTTTGTGTACAGTGGGAAACCGACCATTTCCCATGATATGTTGTTGTCTTTTGAAATCCCAAGGGCCATGACAATCCTGTCAAGTTCATCATTTGTTAAACCTTCCATTGTGCACCTCTTTTATCAATATTGTATATAAATTTTAGGTTGTCCTCATCGCTTTGTCAACCGACTACAAGCCATACGGCATTCTTATTTATAAGCAATAGGAGGCTGTATGCCAAAAAGTTTTTATGACTTTAACGAACGAGAAGACTACACATTTTTTGTAATATCGTTCGTGATTTTTTACATCTCCTTCAGCATGGGTATTTTAACCTTCTGCAGTGGGTTTGATGGAATGTGGTTCAAGATGGTTGTCAGTGCGTTGTGTTGCCTCGGCTTGGTATAGCACTGCTTGACTTGAAACCGAAGGTGTACTATAGAACAATTTAACAATGGAAAGGCTGCTTACGATAGATACAGGGGGACATATCTAGGCGCCAGTGACGGAGCTTTACAATGCCCCTCGAAACGGAATCACATGTAAGTGACTACATTAAAATCCTGAAGGATTTTGGTCCACTTGCCGCAGCTGCGGGCGCTCTGACGTTGGCTCTTGGCTTCCATTATGTGAAGAGAAGTTACCTGCAGCGCACGCCACTTTATGTAATCGGCAATCTGCTTTTCTCGGCACTTATGGCAGCACTTCTCGTGCTGTGTGTTTTGTGTCTTGCAGAGTGGATACTTCCACCGCTCTCCCCCCGCCTTGAGCTCGGCATCGCGATGTTTATCGGTATTTTTGGGGTGAAGGGCATCGACTATGTGCTGAGGAGAAAGTGGAAGTTGAGCATAGTGGATCTGATGAACCCACACGATATCAACGAGATTCGCCTGAAGATGCCTATAGAGGCCAGACGACAGCATCTGGCGCAATGCCCGTTCAAGGGCGATGGCATAGATGGCGATTCATGCGCAAATGACAGCAGGGCCTGTTCCTGCGAAAAGTGTCCGTATAGACAACAGGAGGAAAACAAGAATGAAGGTTAAGCTTCTCGGTAGCAATGATTGCATGGCGGCGTTTGAGGAAGACATGCGTGCTCTCGGCCAGCACTCTCCATCCACAATCTGTGTGTATGACGTGGATTATGATCCGGAAAATGGTGCCGAGGGCATCGCTATCTTCTCGTTTGGCAATGGATTTGACATTGATCGTGTTAACATCGCCAATCGAATCGCTCCCCTCGGCGCACGCCTTGCTATCGAGACCTACAAGGAGTGCGAGAAGGAAGATCCTGAGCTGGGCGATGAAGCGCTGATGCATTTGTTCAGTATTGTCGAGGACGACGATTGTGAATGCAGCGGCAATTGTGACGAGTGTCCCGAAGCTGCCGAGAAGGAAGTGAAGGAAAAGGAAGAGCCAAAGGAAAAGGAACCGGACACAGACGAGAGGTTCGAGCGCCTTATGGCTGCCATGGATGACTTCATAAAGGGCTTCAGGAAGTAGGCTTTTGGTGCGGGAGTGGAACAATACCCGCTCCCGCTATTTTTATCTGGGGAGGTAATATCAATGCTGAGGCTATATTTCAAATATGTAGCCGTGGCCATAGTGTTGTGTTTTCTGGTCGGCTTTCTGCTTCCGTGGCTGCTCAGCGCAAAGAGTACACTGGCCGTATGGTTTGGTATAGCAATCATAATCTGCGTACCGGCAATCATCTATAAAAACAGGGAGGGAATAAAAGATGATATCCAGGCTGTTGAAGACCATTTCAAAGAGAAGTAATCTGCTTGTTATCCCGCTGCTCCTGCTCATGTGCTATGTTACGAGCGCATGTTCTCGTGTCGAGGCAGGATATGTGGGCGTCAAGGTCAATCTTCTTGGCGGCGACAAGGGTGTCGATTCAGAGGTTCTCGGTACAGGAAAATACTGGATTGGCTGGAACGAGGAGCTTTACCTGTTCCCGGTTTTCCAGCAGACCGTTGCCTGGACTGGCGAGGACAAATCCAGTGGCGCCTTCCAGTTTCAGTCATCAGAGGGCTTGTCTCTGTCTGCTGATGTGAGCATGTCATTTATTATCGATCCAGAGAAAGTGCCTGTGCTGTTTCAGACATATCGCAAAGGCATAGAGGAAATCACGGATGTCTACCTGCGTAATATCGTAAGAGACACGATGGTCCAGGCCGCTTCTAAGCGTACAGCTGAAAATCTCTATGGTGCGGGAAAGAACGATTTTTTGGCGGAAGTAAATGCCACAGTTTCGAAAAAGCTTGAGCCTATCGGCATCCATCTGGACTATGTAGCTATTATCGGAAATGTCTGGTTGCCTGAAAACGTCAAGCAGGCCATCGATGACAAGGTTCGCGCCGGGCAGCTTGCGGCGCAGCGCGAGACAGAAGTCGCTACTGCCAAGGCAGAGGCTGACAAGGCTGTGGCTGCAGCGGAAGGTGAAGCCAGGTCAAAGAGAGCCATTGCGGATGCCAACGCCTATGCCTTGCTGACAGAGGCCAAGGCTCAGCAGGAGGCTAACCGAATACTGGCCGAATCCCTGACACCAGAGCTCATCCAGTACAACACAATCAACAAGTGGGATGGGCAGTTGCCCAAGGTTACCAGCGATTCTGTGCCTATGTTGCAGATTAAGTAGCAGTAGGATTTTAGTGGCAATGCTTGCATACATATGCAGGCATTGCCTTCTCTTGGGGGAGGGGTAATGAAAAACTGGGCAAACAATTTCCTGGATTGGTTCACCACATTTATCGGTATCAACGCACATACGGAGCCTGAACCAGCACCAGAGACAAAGCCAAACAATAATTCGAAGTGGTGTCCTACAAGCGCTACTATCAGTTACTATCGTGTAAAGCGTATACCAGAGGATGACCTTTATCTGGTGTATGATCACGACAACAAGCTGTACAGTTCTTGTACACCTGAAGAGTTCAAGTGCAAGTATAACGTGTTTCCGCCTGAAGATATGGACCAGTTTGTTATGGGTCGTGTCGATACCTACTTTGTTATAGGACTTTTTCAGGTAAAAAGTGAGGATATTATCCAGGAGCAGGCAAAGTGGAAGTTCAGAATAACAACAGAGAAGTGATCGTATACCTGTTGCTTGATGAGAACAGTACCGAGAAGGCTGACCATATTGTCGATGTTCTTGGCAGGCGTTTTGGCTGGACAGTTACTGGCCCTGCCCTTGACGCCAGGTCTCCAATGGACACAAGCATAAACTACAATGCCTGGGCTATCGGCAATGTCCTCGAAGACGCATCCATGTGCGATATAGTTGTTCTCGATGATGACTATACGGACAGTGCAATTTACCACTCTCTAAAGGTTATGCTCGATGCCGTGAGTGTCTGTGCTCAAACATCCAGAAGCGGATATCACTGGTATATTATGACTCCACGATGCAAGAATATTGATATTCTGTATGTGAGCTCTGTCATTGGTGAGTCAAAAAAGAGGTAGTATGGAAAAATCACAAAAAGAATTCGAAAATTTTGTGGAAGATTCTAAAAAAGAGCTTGACAAACGACTGAAAGATGGTCATATTGCGCAAAGAGAATTTGTTGAAGCAACAGAGCATCTCAACAAATTGTCTGTCAGGGGGTCCAAGAACGTGCAGGATGGTTCCCCGTCGTAGCGTACAATAAGGTAGGTTTTTCTCCTTTTACTGCCTTGCCTGCCAAGTAACATAGCTCCGGGACATCCTGCACGTTCTGCTACAAATTTCCAATCCAAAAATTTCGCCCGACAGGGAGCTGGTTCACCTTTGTTACTGTTTATGGAGACTGTCGGGCAAACATTACCAGGAGAGTTGGCCGAGCTGGTTTAAGGCAGCGGTCTTGAAAACCGCCGTAGGCTAACTACCTGCCGTGCGTTCGAATCGTACACTCTCCGCCACACATACCTTGTCTCCTATGGTTTCCGTACCCTCCTCGTTAAGCGAGCACTGTAGCGCACACAGTGCTCGCTTTTCTATTGGCTAAAAAACAAGGGCGCCGCATCGTTGTTGGAGCAGCGCCCTTTTTTGTACTACTCTTTTAAGTATAAGACTTCTACCCCTTTTCAGAAAGAAGAGCATAATACTTTTTGGTTATGCTCTCGTATTGCTTCAGGATAGTTTCGTAATCCTTCGACAGCTGTTTGTTACGCCGCTTAAGGTCGACATTTTCGGAAATCAGCCTTATTTTGTCGAGAAACACACCAGAAATCCAATTCTTTACATCGTCAATAAATTGCATTTGTTCTTACTCCCAGGACACAAGTCCTTCAAAATCATCTTCGGTCAGCATATCAGTCGTGGCCCTCTTGCATTTCAGCATGGCTTCGATGAGGGGTCCCTGGTCAACCTTGCAGTCCACCACTGCGGTGTACTCCTTCCGAGATTTCGCCTTTACCGTGAATTTGGCCATACCGTGGTAGGGAAAGACAGTACCCCTTACCTGCTTGCTCACCTTGCCATCATCATCAAGGAACAGGCATAACACATTTATGGGCTCGGTCTTGTCGTACTTCTTGTCGAAGAATGTTCCCCAAATATCCATCATTTTAGGTCGTGACAACTTTTCCGGAGCCACAATTCGGTGAATGCAGATAGGCGTGACATGGATATCAATTATGCGTCTATGCAGCCCATCTACCTCTTCTTCGATCACATAGTCTATATTGTCGTGTTTATAGACTACGCTTACCTTTAAGTCATCATCATTGCCAGGAACTTTGTCAACTAGCTCCATTCTGGCTCTCCTCTGTAGGGTAGCGGCAAAATACATGCCGCTACCAATATTTTATTTCTCTTATTTTTTTACTTCTCCAGAAGCAGAGCAATCTGCCTCTGACCTTCTGGTGTGACAATGATGCCGGGAAGGTATTTTATCTGACCATCACGGATAACGGGCTTTGCCATTGCCCCGTACCGGAGCAGGCCAGTCTTCCAGGCATCACCGCTGTAGACAGATTCTTTGTCAATAAGTCCGTTGTTCAGCAGAGTCTCAATAATAGATGACTCAGTAACAGGGGTTTGTACATATGTACTGGCAAACTTTGCGAACAGTGACAGCTCCATGTCACCGATAATCTTGCTTACTGCAGCCATAAGTGTATCCGATTTCTTATCGGAATGCAATTCATTGGTTTCTTTGCGCATGGTACTCTCCTTTGATTTTGCAGGATCCGACTTCTGCTGCATATCTTCAGGCAGAAGGACCTGCTCTTTACGCTGAGAGATTATCTTGTCCCTCATGGCCATAAGGTGCGGAACCACATGCTCACGCACATAGTCAGCACATTCAGGGCGATTTCTGACCTCAAGCCATTTGAGGAGCATGGCTACAGTCAGCGCTCTGTAGCTTTCGAACATACCGTTGTAGAACGGAACGTTGTTTGCGCACTCCTTCTTGATCATGGGTACCGACTTTGAGCGGCTTGGATAGTTTGTTGTGCGCCCCAGGAGTGCCGCGTCATATTCACAAACCCAGAAGATGTCCTTGCTGGAGTCGTACGTGATGCGAACCTTGGTGGTGTCGATGTTGAAAATGGGCAGGCAAACAAAGCGGGTGTTTTCCATCTTGCTTCTCCTTGGATAAAGCAAAAGGGGACCGGCCATGGATGGTCGATCCCCTAATTATGATGTAGTTGGTTGCTTAATTGTTTTTCTCTGGTTGTGTAACCAGATATTTTAGTGACGCGTAATTGCGCTGCACTGTTTCTGTAATCTTGTAGACTTCTTTTAGCTGGTCAGATGTCAGCCCAATAACTCTCGAAAGCTGCTCAATATTTATCATCGGCTCACCATTGATGAACTTGATGTTTACTGTGTTACGCCCATCAGATAACCGTAATTCAACGGGCTTAAGATTTTCCAACTACTACCTCCTTTATAGTACGGCGAATTTCGTACAACCAATAACAATTCCACGTTCATCCCTGACTACCCCAGCGGGAATAAGAAGATCGTCTGTTTCTCTTCCAGATTTAGCCGCTGCAGTAGCAGTTATGGCAGAAACAATGAACATAGTGTTCTCTCTTTTTTCTGGAAGCCCCACAGGTTCCCCATACTCCATTTTTGTAAGAGGAACAAATCTCTTCCCGATTTTTATCGCACCATGGTCTTCTTCTCCGAGACGTACTCTGGACAATCCAGAGCTGGGAATACTGACAAATCCCCTCGCGCTTTTGTTTTTTAGAACAAGCCTGCCACCAACTTCTTCGCAGGCACCTCTTTCATACAAAACAACAGCGTGAGGAGTAAGGTTTACCAAATCCATACTAGCCTCCATCGCTAAACGTCATTTTTGTACATCCTTATAACAAAAATGGGCACTAAAAATTTAATACTGCAAAACAGCATGGTTGGCAAGAGCTAAAAAAGAACCGTATACCTGATAGGGTATAATAACAGGGGATACAGGGAGTTTTATACCCAATAAGGTATAATTTTGCATAACGAGTTTTCGCCAGTTATTGGCGTAAAACAACATTTACTGGAGAAAAATTAGTACTTGACATGGTGGGCTAAAATAATAAAGATAAGGGGGAGCAGTTATCTTAACAGATAACTGCTCCCGTCGAGTTGATTATTTAATTGAGGGAGGCGCTATCTCCAGTAGCGCCTCCTTTCTGGTAAGAGACACCCGGCTACTGCCGGGTCGAAGGTCTGCCCATAGACTTTCGTCTTGGGCTTGGACCATTTTTGTGCCTGCTTCTCGGCCTTGTAGCCGGAAGCATCAGGACGCTGTTCTGGTGGCAACGACTTCTCTTCAGAAAGATAGATCTTAGCCATTTGTAGTACCTCCACGGTTCTTCCTGATGTACGAACACACATCAGGAGTTTTTTCCATCTCGCATTTACGGGACGGAAATTTTACATTATTGAATTCTCCCGCCAAGTTATGGCGGACTGTCGGGACAACCCTTGAGCTGCCCCAATATTCCATTTTCTTGACATCCATAGGTGTTCTCCTTTTTAGTTATTTAACGGGAATTGGCCGAGGGAAAGGCCAGAATAACATGGTAATCACCTCCTTACGGTGAATAGAGAAAGCTTGCCAATTCACAGAGTGCGTTGGCAGGTAGGGACATGGGCATGGAGTTCAAGGTGTGGCTAGATAGCCTTAATCTCCTTGAACTCTCTCTTTGCCTGCTTGATCCCGCGAACAATTGCGGGAACCAAGCGGAAGAGGTTGATTCGTCCGGCGGCCTCGCCAGTGACCATCATTGTGAGGTCGTCGTATGCAATGACTTCAACAAGGGATTTGTACGCATCACCCTCTCCAAGAGTGATGTTCTGGGAGGACGGGACAGAGAGGAGTTGTTTGGCGGCCTCTTCTGCCAAATCATGGATAAGCTTTGGATTCTTTATGAGCTTTCGAATAAGGCTGATAATGCCTATTAAACTGAGGCGCTGTACATCGACGCTTCTCCACTCAATATCGCCAGCAGTGCTAATACGTACTTCATACAGACCACGGATGACTTCTACTCTTTCCATAATAAACCTCACAGAATACCCAGAGCATTTCCTCATGCCTGGGGTTTTTCATTTATAGAAAAACGAAGGGAATACTTACATTTCTCCCTTCATAACCTTATAACAAAAACGACCCCTGAAAATCTAATTTTTCAGGGTAACAAAAAGGCGAGGTTTCTACGCCCCGCCAACCAGACTGTTTTTCAATTATATCATTTAAGCAGTCAATTATATCATTTGTCTAGCTAATGATTGCATTGATTATTTCTGTATACTCCATGCCAACATCCTCGCCAGTTTCAAACTTTATCATGGCAGGGAGTATGCGATGGAGGTTCTTTGTTATACTGATCTTCTGTGTTGGGTGTACATCGAGCCACTTGCAGACAAACTTGATGTACTGTTCTCGATTACCTTCAGCAAAGCGATGAATCATGTCTTTGATGGTCTTGATGCCGTGCTTCTTCTCGTAGTTTTTTAGAATTATAGCCCCGGCACGAACAGAGAATGCTGGATGTGAAAATATAACATGATTATGTTTATCAACACCAATTGTACCTTTGAACTTTTCTCCGCCGAAATAACGGATGTTAAGAAGGTTCCGATTCGCTCTGGCCAGCGTTTTGGGAGCGAACTCATCGTCACCAACGTTGAACACCATCTCCACTTTCTTGCTGGCAGGAGCGACATTCGCCAATTGTTCACGCAGTTTGGAGTTTTCTTCCATCAGCGTGATGCATCTCGTATAGTAGATGTCCACCTTGTCTCTTGACACATATGAAACAAATAATCCGTAGCACCCAACGATGAAGGAGAGAGCCACGAGTATGAACATGTATATCAGTGTGGACAGACCGACCTGGTAAGTCCTTTTAATTGCCATAGTATTCCTCCAGAGGGATGTATCCCGTATGCCCATCGAAGTTATCAACGAACACACATTCGACGTTTATGTGTTTCAGCACTTTGTGAGCTAACCGCTTCTCTTGCTCCTCGGCTGCCAGAGCCATATTCTTGGCATCGGCCTCGGCCTGAACCATGCAGGCATCGTAGGTTTCGAAGCCATCACCGACGGCCTCAAATATTTCACCATTGACAAAACTCAGTGTGGCCACGGCCACGTACGCAGCGATAGTCGCCATTTCTTTACTCCTTTTGACATGTTGTCAGAAAATAATGAGATTACCTGATGTGCTCGTTGATAAACCTTTGGAGCACACGTGCCTCATAGACCGCATCATGCACAGATCGATGCGGTCTTTCGTTCTTGATACCAGAGCCCAGGCTCACACCTGGCAGCAGCGCCCCAAGGCTTCGTATGGACGCCACCCTGCGAAAATTGAATGGGTTTTCTACGACTTTAACCTGGTCGTAGTAGTACCCCAATATGGACATATCGAATTCCGGGCCATTACCCCAGAACCATATGTCCTGGTCTTTGGAGCTGTCGAAAATCCAGGCGTTGAATTTCTCCAGCGCCTCTTTCGGGGAAAGACCGTTCTTTTTACAATCCCTGAGAACTTCTCCATATACAATAGGGAAGTTCTTAATCCACCAGCTTCTGGTCTCCACGGTGATCCTGGCTGGCAACCTTGTGGAGAGCTCTTTGTCTATGGACACACTGAACGTATCTGTGATGTCTTTAGTCTGACCATGGATAAATGACGCAGCACCAATCTCAAGAATTACACATCCCGGCTCTATACCGATGGTCTCTATATCAACAACAATATGTCGCATGAGACACCTCCTTACACTTTTCTCATACATATCCTTATAACATAAATTACCCCTAAAAATTTAATCATACTTATAGAGAAACATTTGGAGGTTTCTCTATGGCTGACCAAAGGGCATTTGATGTTGCACATGAGCATGTGTGCAAGTGGGAGGGCTACTGGTCCGATGATCCCGACGACACAGGCGGCGCTACCAAGTACGGTGTCTCTTTGAAATTTCTCAGGAGTACCAATACTGACATAAACGATGACGGCACTGTCGACAGGAATGATGTTCTCGCCGTCACACCAGAGATCCAGAAGGCCCTCTTCAAACACAACTTCTGGGATAACCTGGATTTGGATGATTGGCCCGCTCGTGTCGCTATCGTCTTCTATGACAGCTCTGTTAACGCTGGCGCCAAACAAAGCGTTAAACTTCTTCAAAGGGCGCTTAATGTTTCTGATGATGGTTTGTATGGACCAGAGACCAAGGCTGCGCTTATGAGTTGTGATGATTTGGCCACAGCATTGAGGCTTTGCGATGAGCGTGACAAGTTCTATCGTAGCATCGCAAAGAACGGGAATAACGCCAAATTTCTCAAAGGCTGGCTTAATCGTGTTGATGCGTGCAGAAGTGTCGTTAAGGGTTTTTAGGAACACACGCTACACGAAATTTCATCAGGCTGGTATGGACTACCCTGTGTATGGAGGTAAACATGCCAGTATTGATAACTACAAAAGAGGCAATAGAACTGACAGGTATACCAGCGAGCAAGTTTGCTGCTGTTATGCGTCAGAATGACGTTGTTCCTGTTGATTTTGGTAGAGGTAGGGGTAACGGTTTGCGTTGGGTGCGCGAAGATGTTATGCGTGCACTTGTCTGCGGACTTCTCGGTCGGACCCCAAAAGGAGCTGACCATGGCTGTTCGTAAGAAGCGCGATGGTTATGAGGTATACTATCGCGATCCTGTTACCGGCAAGCAGCGCAGCCGGTTTTTCGAGACACAAAAAGACGCGGAGAAGGAGGATCGTCGCGTCAAATACATGCTCGAATTTGAGCGTGAGAAAATCATAGAGGAGGATGCAAAAAGAACACCAGTACCCAAACCAAAGCCCAAGCCGAAGCCCGAGCCCGAATCGAAGCCTGCCCTTGACCCTGACAGGTATCTGTTCAAGAATGTGGTCAAGACTTTTGAGGAATGGCGGGGCTACGCCCTGTTGTCAGATGAACGATACTCGGTAAAAAAGTTCTTGCACATGGATGTTCGCACAATAACAAGGCAGACATTCAGTAACTATTATCTGGAAAAGATACGCTTGGGTAATAAGCCACAGACCGTACAGAGACGAATAACGACTGTTCGAAGTATTCTTCGGCATGCTGTTAATATGGGCTATATTGACAGTATTCCAGATAACATAGACATACCAGCTTGTTCTTCCAAGGAATTCATACCCCCTACAGAAGACGAGCTGGAAAAGCTGTACAGTGTCGCACCACACCATGTACAGCGAGTGATTATTCTGGGCGCGTATTTTGGAATGAGAGTTGGCCCATGCGAAATGCTGTCTCTTGAATGGTCTGATATTGATATGGATACTTGGGTTATTAACTTACGGGCGGCGAAGAAAAATCACCGTGAACCTGTGCGTGCCATTCCAATCCCAGAAGCATTCAGGGACATTTTTATAGATTGGAAACATAGGGATTCAGTTTATAAGGAGTGTATTACCGTTGTTAATTACTATGGGCGGAAAATTATGCGGTTACAGAGATCCTGGAAGAGTACGCTGGTGAAAGCCGGTATTGATCGGGAGTTGCGTCCATATGATTTGCGGCACGCCTTTGCTACGAATGGACTCAGGAAAGGACTTGATGTAGGAACTCTAGCCAAGATTATGGGTCATGTTGACGCAACCATGATATTGCGCACTTATCAGCATGTGGAGTTGAAAGATAAGGCTAATGTAATGGAAAAAATGGCTAAAAACGCTCTTCGCTGTATGGACAATGCTTGTATGGACACGGGATCAGCCAGCAAGAGGAATAGCACAACTAATTGATATTGCGTGTTTTTTGTTACGCACAGCCTTGCCTTTCAAAAGCAGGATACGCATCTCACGCAAGTAGCGCGCACGCAGTGTTTTCTTGTACTTTTCCTTCGGCGCGTTCATCCTGCTCCTCTCCCTGGTCCTCTCTCGGCTCATCTCCCGGATAGATTGCCTGGGTTACGATAGTGCGCAAGGACTCCAGAGCGCCATTTCCTTTCAGAAATTCCGTACCCTTCGCATGTTCGAGGTGCAGGCCCCAGAGCACTGCGGCACAAAAAAGCCTGCTGTCCTGATGGTCATCGGGCCAGAGCCTGATTGCGACGTAGAGCACTTCCGGGCCCACTGTTTCAACGAAGAGGCAGAAGGCCTCGGGATCTGTAATGGTCCAGAAGGAGGAAAGTGCATAGAGCCTTTTCAGTTGTTCCTTGCGCCCTGCCCTTTCTTCGCAACTCATGGCAAGCACCCTGCCAAGGAGCACGCCTGCAAAAACTCCGCACAATTTTCTTCTTGTCAGGGAAAGGGGGCAGGAATCGAGCAGATCAAGACACAAGTCTATGTCCGCCGTGATGCCCAGAGTGTTGATCTTGTCTATCCATTCCGATTCGTGGGGTTCAAGCTCCGTTCCTGTTGGCAGGGAAACCGCCTGGGCACCCCAGGGTATGTCCATTGTCACCTGTATGTTCCTGTACTGTTGCCCGTTTCTCGTTGACGGCACCAGGAGCCAATCTGGCCAGCAATATGATCATCAACTGGCTTCAATTCTGCATCTTGTGGCACCGTTGCCGCAGGCCCCCGCATTCGGGGAAAGGTCCTCCCTGCAGTCCGTGATTCACTTATAAGCATGTCACCATTTATTGTCAACACCTGTTTTCTGAAATGCCAGAAAAATTTTTTTCAACATCCTTCGCACGACTTTTCCCAGGGGGACGCCTGCCAGTAGATTCCGGGTTCCGGTGCAGGGTGAGGATAGGCAACTCTCAAGACTCATGAGTAGCATTGCCTGTCACAACCATTCCTACCCTTGCCGACACAGGCTCGGACATGGATGCTTTCGGCATTGTCACAAGCGAGGACACGGCAGAGAAAATCGCCCTCTGCCATCCCTCGGTCTTTCCCGTGGCCCCCTTTCTTAATCATGCTACGCCGGACATCCATCCTTGTCGAACTTTTTTTGCATGGGGTGAGCCTCCTTGCCAGCTTCCCCTGACAGTCCTAGCCTTATGCGCTCCGCACAACCCGGACAGTACTGCAGACCACCCGAGACTTCCCTGTAGTGCCCAACCACAGGCCAAACCAGATTCCGGGCACAGGATTTGTAGCATGCTCTGTTTTATTTGCGGCATAACATTTTTTATGAGTCCTTGAAATTTTTCTTGTTGACATGTTTTTATTTCTGTCATAAAAGGAGTCCATCCGACGCTTCCCGGATGAGCCCGTTTCATGGGAAAGGGCACGGGGCGTCAACGAACAGGCAACGTTTTCAGAGAGTTGAAGCAGAGAACCATATCTTCCCTCCCGGATTTTCCGGACCCAACATCACCCAACACATCACATAGACAACACAACGACACAGGCCCCTTTGCCCTCGCCCTTCTCCTCCTGCTTCTCGTGGTCATGGCCCTTGGCGGGTGCGTGGCAAGGGAAAGCAACAGGACAAGCGGACAGGATCTTGTGGAGCGCTCCCTGAACGATTCCGCAAACGCCATCATGGCGGACCTTGCGCGTCTCACAGGCTCCTACCAGAACTATGCCGCACAATCTTCAACCGGGTCACTACGCACCGGGCCATTGCACACGCACATGGATCTGACCTACGAGGGCCCGCTTGCAGGTGCTCTCGAAAAGATCTGTGCGCGCATAGGATATCGTCTGGTGGAAAAAGGCAAACAACGCACGGCACCAATCCTTGTTCACGTGCGCGCAAAAGACACGGAAGTCCTGCAGATCCTGCGCCTTATTGGGCTGCAGACATCAGCAGGCGAGGAAGTGCGCGTCCTTGAGGACAAAAAGGTCATAGAGCTTGTCTGGCTTACACAGGACGAGATCCGGACAAGGCCAAGACAGGCAACGCCGTAGCAATACCACGGAATTACCCCCAGCAACATCACAAGAAAGGAGCAGCGCATGAGAAACGTATCATGTCGCAGGTCTTGCACTGTGCCCCTGTTCCCCTGCCTTTTGGCGCTCTTGATGCTTCTTTTGGTTGGGCTTTTCGCAGCGCCTTTCATCTCCTGCGCCCGAGCTGAGGGCCAGACTCTCCCTGTACCCAGCCTTGCGTCCGATGTGGAGGACTTTGTGGCACCAGGCTACCCCCTCTACGGAAGCGACAGGCCCTACGCGGGCTTTGGGACAATGCCAAACGCACCCCTCGTCTTCGGAGGACCTGGCAATGCGACAGGGCAAGCCCCGCAAGGCGCCAGCGCCCTTAAGGACAGTGAGGGTGAACGCCTTCTTGAGAATTTGAAGAGCCGCAGGGCAGGTGACAGAAAGGCAGAGGCCAGGGAACGGGCACGGGACATACGTGACAAGGCTCTGAAGCAGGCAGCCGGAACCATGGCCTTTCAAAAGGCCGTGCGTCATGGCTATGGCCTCTTGCGCGAGACTTGCGAAAAAAGGGCCCTCATCTTTGACCGCATTTTCAACTTCCGCCAGCTTTTGCTTGAGGGCCGGGTGCTTCCGCCAGTCATACGCTGGATGGGACCTGCCACGAGCCTGAAATCTGGCGACAATGCCCAAAGCGTCGAGGCCACCTACCGCATAGAGAGCCCTGCCCGCATCGTGAGCCGGGCACCTACCTGGCGAGACTACCTTGTGACGGACTTTGCGGCACTGGAGCCTCACCAGGGGTATCTGCCAGAAAACGGGCACGAGGAGGACATCTGGAAGGAGGGCGTAGACCTTGGCTGGAAAGAGGGACTTGAGCAGGCAAGGCAGCTTTTCGAGCTCAACATGGCCCGCCTTGTGGCGGACTACCGGGGCATGCTGCGCTTTCACCTGCTTGCGCAAAGGGGCATGGTGAGCATGCCGCGCCTCTCCGAGGGAAAGCTTGGGCTTAAAGTGGGCAAGCGCACCCTTGCCATAAACGAGACAGTCTTTCGCATCACCGTTCCGGCAGGCTTTCTTCCCCAAAAGGCCTGGCTGGACAACAGGGCACTGCCCTAAGGGAGGAAAACATGACCCTTGTGCCTGCAAGAAACGGAAGCCTCTGCCTTGTGGAAAGCTCCCAGGGCTCCATGGACTCCCGGGGCTCTCAAGGCCTCACAAGGCCCGGAAATTTCCCAAAATCCCTGCGCTTTCCGGAGACCCTGGTTCACGAGATAGGCCAGGAGCAGCTCGAAAGACTGCTTTTGTGGTGTGTCGAGATGCGTGCCTCGGACATAGTCTTCTGCCCCGGGGACCCTGTCTGGCTGCAACGGGACGGCGTGTGGTTTCCTGTCACGGACACACCTCTCAATGACGCGGAGATCCAGGCAATCGTGAACACAACCTCCGGCCAGTCCAACCGGGCGGGCCTTGTGAAGACAGGGCACAGCATAGACTACGCCGCAACAGTGCTCATTCCCGGACAAAGGGTGCTTCGCCAGCGCTTTCGCGTGAACGCCACAAGCTCCAACAAGGGCCTCTACGTTGTCATGCGAGTCCTGCCGGGAAGCATTCCAAGGCTCGACGACATGGAGGGCCTGACCTCTGCCCAGAAGGAAGCGCTCTTTCCAGAGGCTGGCCTTGTGGTTGTCTCTGGCGTCATGGGCTCGGGCAAGTCCACCCTGCTTGCAGCCATACTGCACGAGGCATCTCTCAAGTCCGGGCGCCAGATTCTCACCCTGGAGGACCCCATAGAATTCGACTTCTCGCAGCTGCCCATAGAGGAGCGCGCAGCACCCATCACCCAGTCTGCCGTGCACATTGACGTGGAGGACTGGGCAAGCGGGGTGCGCACCCTGACCCGCAGGAAGGGCGAGATAGCCATGGTTGGCGAGTGCCGCGACAGGGAGACCATCAGCGCCTTGCTTACGACAGTGGAACAGGGTGTAGCCGCCTACACCACGGTGCACGCCCAGGACGTGCCCCAGACCATCACCCGCATGGTCAACGCCTTTCCCGAGGACGAGCGTGCAGGAGTGGCCTCGGTTCTCTGTGCCAATGTTCGCGTGCTCATACACCAGCGCCTGGTGCCCCGGGCGCCCAAGGCCATGGCACCGGGCACTCCCGGACGGGTGGCCTTGCGGGAGATCCTTGTTCTTGACAGGGAGCTTGGCAAAGGCCTCTGCACCCTGCCTTTGCAGGACCTTCTGCCAACTTTGAACCGCATGGTGCGCGAGCACGGGCAGAGCATGGAAGAGGACGCAGCAGCCAAGCTTCACGAGGGCCTGATTGGCAGGGAAACCTTCGCCATGGTCTGCGGCAAAATGCCCCGCTAACGAGCCCTGCCTGCAACAAAAACCCACCCCCTTGAAAACGTGCAACTGCAAGGAGTGCGCAAGACATGAACCAGGTCCTGTGGCGGGACAGCGCCCGCACAGTGCGCATAGCCTTTCTCGATGCCAGGGCTCTTTCCGGATTTTTCGTTTGGATGCTGCACATGTGCTGGCCCACGTTCTGGATATCCCTGCTCATCATAGCCCTTTTCCTTCTCCTTGAGCGCTGGGGCCTGAGCCTTCCCTCTGCCCTTGGCCTTGCAAGGACCTCCTTTTTCGACAGCTTTCGCGCGCACGGTCGTCACCTGCGTGCCTGAAGGAGCATACATGCACCATGTACCGTGGCCCAAAGGCCCGCAAATTCCGGAAAAATGGCAAGGCTCTGCCCTGCTTTTCCTCCTGGTCGCAACTGTCCTTTTGTTCTGCGCTGGGCAAGCCCAGGCCTCCTACATGGAGCGCCTGGCAAGCCCTGTGCCCGGCCAAAGTGCTACTGCAGCCGCAACACCCGCCAATGTTAGCAGGCTTTCCCAGAGTCATCTGATTCACCTGAAGGGCCCGAAGGGAACTGCCCCAAGACTCCACTCCCTTGGAGAGGACCTTCCGCTTGCCCACGCGCTTGCGCTTTTGACCCCCAGAGGCTGGCTTGCCCTGGGCGCCCACGAGGCTCCCATGACAAGGGTGAGCTGGGTTGCCAAAACACCCTGGCTTGCGACTTTGGAGCGCATTGCCCAGGAAACCAACACCCTCATCATCCTGGACTGGGAGGAGAAGACCTTCACTGTGCAGCCCTACAGCGACGAGCTCTACGAAAAACTGACCTGCCGCAAGGTATCCGACGCAAGCTCGAAAGCCATGCCCGCATCGGTTTCTTCCCCGACTCCCGCAAGTCCAAAGCCTGCGAACAAGTCTTCCGCAAGCGCTCCCATGCCTTCCCAGGCTCAGGCCCATACGTATGACCGGCCTGACCTCATAGTCTCCCACTACGCAGGTCCTGGCAGGGTCTACCTGGCAAGGGACATGAGTGTTGTGGAAGCCTCACGAGTGCTGGACACGAAGATAACGAGGCTCATGGCCTGGAACAACCTCAAGGACAAGAAGGCCGTACTCAGGAAGGGCACCCTCATCTGGCTCACAAAGCCAACGGTGTCAAAACAGTCAGCCAAATCGACAGCCACTGCAACCAATACACCTGTCAAGCCCCTAGCCAAACCAGAAGCCAAAACCAGGGCCGATGCCAGGCCAAAGACCCAGACTGCCTTAAGCCCCAAACCTGCGCCCAAAACTGACCAAAGCGTAACCCAGGCCCTCGCAAGGGCCCAGAGCAAGGCCAAAATCGTGGCTCAAAGCCAGGACAAGCCAAAAGCCCATACCGCAAGTTCTGTCCCGGCCCCCGCACCCACTTGGTCCATAGCTCCGGGTTCCCTGAAGGCCCAGGTAGGATCGTGGGCTTCCAGGGCAGGCTACCGCATGGTCTGGCAGGCGGACACGGATTTGCACATGGCAGCAGGCGCAACCTTCAATGGGAGCTTTGCCGAGGCAGTACGCGCCCTTTTCGAGGGCCTGCACGAGGCAGGTGCCCCCTACACGGCCCACATCTTCCACGGAAACAACGTCCTGCACATAGGGGATCGCTGATGAGACAAAAGCCACTTTTTCGCCTTTCCCGTACCCTTCCCCTTCTGCTCTTCGCCCTGCTTGCCATTCTGCCCAATCTTTTCGCCTGCGCCTCGCGTGACGTGCAGGCGCCCTCAAGGGAGCAGATCGAAGCGCACAGGGACGAGCTGAACGCACGAGCAAGGGCCCGCACCTTTACCGAAAGCTCTGCCCCCTATCTTCAGGGACGCCTGGTGAGCCTGGCCCACGATGTGCGCGACAGCGCCCTTTTGCAGACCAGGGTAACCCTCAAGCAAAAGGGAACCTTGGCTGAAATCGCTGCCTCCCTCTCGCGCCTTGCCCCGGTCTCTGCCCAGGTGGCAAGCCCGGAGGACATAGCTCTTCCCGCATCGCCCCAAGCCTCGCCCACCGTGCCAGGTTTTGAAGACATACTGCCGGACGATGCCGCAAGCCTGGCAAGCCTTGCACCATTGCCTTCCGGCTACCTCGACATAAGCTACACCGGCAGTCTTGCGGGCCTTCTCGATACCATAGCCTCCATGTCGGGCTACGGATGGGACTGGGAGGAAAAGCGCAGCCGCATCACCTTCTCTGCCATGCAGGTCAGAACCTTTGTGGTGGAAGCCCCTGTTGGCGAGGTCGGCTGGGAGAGCCAGGTCTCAAACAAGAGCCGCGAACAGCGCACAACGAACCTTGGCACGGGTTCCAGCATCAACACGACAGTCACTGGCGGCGACACATCCACCCAGACTGCCCAGACCAATACCACAAGGGCCCGCCTCGACGTGTGGAAGGACGTGGAAACAACTGTCCGCGGCCTGCTCTCCAAGGCAGGCACTGCCAGGGTAAATCCTGCCTCCGGCACCATCACGGTGCGCGACTCCTATGCCCGCCTTGAGGCTGTGCGCGCCTACATAGACGAGGTGAACGAGCGCCTCTCCCGCCAGATAGCCCTGTGCGTGCGGGTGTGGGCCCTTGAAGTGAACGATGCCTCATCCGCAGGCATAAATTTGCAGGCCCTCTTCTCCTCGCCGGACGTGGCAATCAGCGCAGGCACTGCCGCTGCCACCGCCTCTTCCCTTGCCTCGGTCTCGGTTTTGAAGGGGAGCCTCAAGGGCTCCTCTGCAGCGCTTGAGGCCATGAAGGAATGGGGCAACGCGACCCAGCTCACCTCTGCCTCCGGCCTTGTGACCAACAACCAGCCCTTTCCCGTGCAGGCTGTGCGCCGCCACGCCTACCTTGCCGGCATGACCATGAGCACGTCCGAGTACAGCCAGACCTCCGAAATCACCCCAGGCGAGGTCACCACAGGCTTTGCCATGACCATCATCCCGCACATCCTGCCGGACAGGCACGTGCTCTTGCAGTACAACATCACCCTCTCCTCTCTTGAGGACATGACCACCATCGAGCGGGACACCATATTGGTTCAGCTGCCCCAGGTCTCCACCAGGTCCTTCAGCCAGAGAACAAGGCTCAAGAGCGGCCAGACGCTTGTTCTGGCTGGCTTCGAGCAGGACACCGAACAGGCTGCGGAAAGCCTTGGATTGCTTAATGCAGGCAAGAGCAACGACGCGAGCAAGACCCTGCTTGTGGTGACCATCGAGCTTGAGGGGGCTGACAATGTCTGAACCAGTTTGCCTGCACGTGAACGATATCCCCATGGGCCTTGTCTGCAACCTGCTCTGGCAGGCGGACAGCCTTGCGGGAGGGGGCGACAAACTCTCCCGCCAGGCCATGGCAAGGTACGCAAGGCTCAAGGGCTGCGACAGTCTGGTACTTGCCAGGGAGCGCTTTGGCATATTGCAGCGTGCCGGCATGCGGCACGTATCAGTCGGAAACGGAACTCTGACTCCCGCACGGCGTGGAAAAAAACTTTCCCTGGCAGTGCTTGCGCAAAGGCATCTTGCAAAAGGCGTGGCAGTGCTTTGCCTTCCCACATCCGAAGGCCTGCTCTACTGGGTGTGGGCAGCCAGGGCCAATGTTCTTTCTGCCCGCGGCGATGTGCTCGTAAGCGCCAGGGGCAAGGCATTAAAGCTTGCCCAAAGCATTGCGGCAAGCCTTGGCCTCACTGGCCCTAGGGTCTTTGACGAGGACGAGAGTCTTGCCCTCTTGCGGGAGCTTGCAAGGGCAGCCATACGGGAAAAGGCTGGCGAAGCAGCCCTTTTGCCCCTTGAGCCCGTCTCGCTTGGGCGCATTGTCCTTGTGTCTCTCATGGGCCTTTTGGCTGCTGCCCTTCTCATAGGCGGCCAGACCATGTGGGAGTGGTGGGAGACAAGGGCGCGCACAACCCTGCTCTCTCAGACAAGGGAGGAGCTTGCCAAAAAGCGTGAGGACATCAAACGCAACCCCGAAAAATACTTCGACATCTCCTGGCAAAAAAGGCCGTCCGCTTCCTCCTTCGTGCTTGCCGTGGTCCCCGGGATGCTTGCCTATCCCCTGTCCGGCAACGGCTGGGTTTTGCAGGAGCTTGCGGGAACCGAAAAAGGCCTTTCTGCCCGCTGGAAGGCGCACTCTTCTGCCCTGCTGCTCTTTCCGCCAGGGGATGCTGTAAACGACGTGAAAAACCCGGGGGTAGCCACACAGACTCTTCCCCGCAGCCTTGCCCTGCCCAAAGGCTCCCTCACAAAGGAGGATCTTCTGGACGAGGGGACGGCAAGGCGCATTCTGGCAGAGCTTGCCACCCGCTTTGGGCTGAGACTTAAAGTCTCCTTCAAAAAGCCCGAGTCTCTCATGGTGGGCGAGACAAGGGTCGAGGCTCCCTGGGTCAAGGCCCGTGTACGGCTGCAGGCAATCCCGGACTATGTGGTGAGCGACTACCAGGCCCTTGCAGGGGCAGTGGCTCTGCGTGGCCTATACCTTCAAAGCATGGCCTGGGATGGCAGAAGCTGGAGCATGGAAGGAGAACTTGTAGTCAGACGCTGACAAGGCAGACAAAATTGTGGAGGAATCATGACAAGAGAAGACCTGACGAAGGATGCTCTTTTGCAAATGACAGGCCCGCAAGGCCAGGCAAGCCTGCAAGTCACGGAAAAGCCTGGCCGCAAGAGAGCCATCATCGTACTTGCCCTGTGCGCCCTGCTTCTTGGGGCTTGTGCTGGCGTGGCATACGTGTTCCTGAAGGATGCCCCCAGGCCCGCAAGGGTGAGCAGGCCCACAAAATTGCAGCCGGCAGGGCAGGCACATGTGGCTCCCCAAGCGGCCTTGCCGCAGGCTCCCGCGCAAGACGAGGGGAAGGGTAGCTCACAGGCCAAGCCCAACGCGGAACCGGTGGCAGATGCAAACTCTGTGCGCCTTCCTGCCATAACAAACTTTGAGCCAGGAACTGTCTATTCCGGTACATTGGGCGAGATCACCCGCCTGCAGGCAGGATCACAGATTGCCAGGGCGGACCTGGCCCTTGCCGAGGTGCAGGTGAAGCTGAAGGAAATGGAGCGCCGCCTTGCGGGTACAGGCACTGAAGCCGAAACTGCTTCCGGCAGCCTCGAGGACAGCATACGGGACTCCATACGCCAAAGCCTCAAGGATACCTTGAAGGCGACGGTTCAGGAGGAGATGGCCCGCGCCATGGGAAGCATCTCAAAGGCAAGGCTTGGCAATTTGCGCGTCATTGCCGTGCGCGGCAGGGGCGCAAGCCTTGAGGCCGAGGTCGCGGGTCCCGAGGGGCGGCACTTTGTGCGCGAAGGCTCCTCCATAGGCGACAAGATTGTGGACGAAATCAGTCGCACGCGCGTTGTGGTGGGCGGAACTGCTCTTCCCTGGCGCTAGGAGGTTGGCATGGAGGATACGAAGAAGATGACAGCTTCGGCCATGGACGCTGGCCCCTTGCGCCTGCGCTTTGTCGGCAACGTCTGCCACGTGTCTGCAGAGCTCAAGGGGAGCCTTGCCCTGGATGGCATACTGGCCGAGCGTGCACGAGCCACGGGTGTCATGACAATCCCCATACGCTGGCACAAGCCTGTGGAATTCGAGCAGCTCTTTGGCACGCCCCACAAAGGCAACGATCTCTCCGAAGGCTCATCGTGGGTTGACGACTACGTAAAGAAGCTCTTTGCCAGGGCCATGGCAAAAAAGGTCACTGACATACACATAACCTACATGGGGCCCTACGCGGAGGTGAGCTTTCGCCGCATGGGACTCATACAGCCAGAGGAATGCCTGGACGGTGCCATGGGCCTCATGCTCATCCGCGGCATCTTCCAGGGCGGCAGATCCCAGGCGGAATCCGGCTTTTCCGAATACGAACGCTACGACGGCCGCATCGCGGACCAGTCCTTCCTGCCAAGGGGGCTTTTTGCCGTGCGCCTGCACTCCGAGCCCATCCAGAGTCCCTATATCCCTGGCCCAGGCCTCAACCTCTCCATGCGTCTGCTCTTCGATACGACAAGTGTGAGTGGCACGCTCATGGAGCGCATGGCAGCCCTTGGCTTCACAAGGGAACAGCAGGAGCTCTTGTACTCCTTTAGCCAAAGGTCGGGCTTGAGTGTCGTCTCCGGGCCCACGGGCCACGGCAAGACCACTGTGCTCAAGAACATCATGGAGGCCCTTGCCCGCAGCGTGCCGACAAGGAACTACTACAGTCTCGAGGACCCGCCGGAGTACACCATCCTTGGTGTGAAGCAGCTCAATGTCTTTACCAAGGCCGTGTCGGACAAGGAGCGCGAGCGAGCCCTTCTGGAAGCTTTGGCAGGCCTCATGCGCGCAGACCCGGACGTCATACTGCTTGGCGAGATACGCTACCTTGAGGCCGCAAGGGCTGCAGTCAACGCTGCCCTGACAGGCCACAGTGTCTGGACTACGGTGCACGCAAGCTCAGGCATAAACGTCCTTGCCCGCTTTCGCGAGATGGGGCTCCCCCTGGAGTCCGTGTGCTCAAGGGGTGTGCTCACAGGAGTGAGCTACCAGCGCCTTTTGCCCATACTCTGCCCCTCCTGCAAGCGGCCCCTCAGCTCCCACAAGGGGGAGCTTGCAAAAGACCTTCTCAAAAGAATCGAGCGCCTCTATCCAAAGGAAGAGCGGGAAGGGCTTTGTCTGCAGGGCAAGGGCTGCAAGGCGTGCGACGGCATGGGACTCACGGCCCAGCAGGTGGCTGCCGAAGTCATACCCATGAACGACGCCCATCTTGTGGAGCTTGTGCGCGCGAATGCCATGGAGGAGGCCCAGCGCTACTGGGTCGATGTCATGCACGGCACAACGCACATAGCCCACGCAAGAATGCGTGTGGGTAGTGGAGAGGTTGACCCGCGTCTTGCCCAAGAGCGTCTTGGCACAACCCTTGATGCGGACCTTGAGGGAATCTGACCAAAAAAAATACTGGCATACCAGTTGACAATTCAGGAAGGATTTGCTAGAAATGATTTTGTCGAAAGCAAGACTAACCCTTGCCGGGTGGAACTTTCATCCCGGGGTCAGGGAACGGTGCTGGAAACGTCTTGGACGCCAGCTTGAAACAGCGCACCTGCCCCTCGAATACTGCTTCCACCTGCTCGAAGAACGGGCCATTGCGGACAAAAGCCCCCTCACACTCGTGTACGCAACGATTGGGGCACGGCTTGCCAGGGGCTACAGCATAGGGGCTGCCATTGCCTCCTTCGCCAGTCCGGAAGAGGTCATGCTCATAGACGCTGGGCAAAGTGCAGGCGAACAAGGCCTTGCACAGGGCTTTCTTCGTGCTGCAAGTCTCATGGAGAAAAAGCGCAGGATGCGGGCTGCAATCGCAAAGGAGCTTGTCTATCCTGCCTCGCTTGTGGCTGCCATGGCTGCCTTTCTGGTCGTCATAGCCCATGTGCTTGTGCCAAGGCTGGCAATCCTTGCCAACCCTGCAACCTGGCAGGGAGCTGGCGCAGTCCTCTATGAGACATCCCTTTTTGTCAGTTCCTGGAAGGGAGCGGCAACGCTTTTGGGGCTTTGCCTTGCAGGCCTTGCGACAGTCCTTTCCCTGCCTCATCTCACAGGAAGGGTTCGGGTGTACGCGGACTATCTTCCACCCTGGTCCGTGTACAGGCTTGTGACAGGTGTTTCCTGGCTCTACGCCACAGCCCTTTTGCTTCAGACAAGGCAAAAGCTTGGCACCATATTGCAGGGCATCATGGAAGCAAGGGCCACCAGTCCCTATTTGCGCTGGCGACTTCACCCCATACACCAGAGGGTCTGCCTAGGCCTAAGCCTTGGCGAGGCATTGTGCAGGGGAAAGGATCGCTGGCCCGACAGGACAATGGCAGAGGACATGCGCGTCTACTCAAGCCTTCCGGGCTTTGCGGACATGGTGACCGAGGTAGCCGAAGGGCTCATGGAAGACGCCATGGAGCGTGTGCAGCGCCTTGCCAAAACCATGGGTGGCCTTGCCATCCTGGGCGTCATTGCCCTTCTGATTCTCCTTGTCATGGGACTTTTCGGCATACAGGAGCAGATCACGGGCTCTGTCGGACGCATGGGGCACATATAACAAGGAGGTACTTTCATCCACAAATACACGCACATACACAAACACCCAGAATGGCTTGAGGTCGAGGTCCAAGAACAGGCAACAGACGTGGAGAATTCCATCTTGAAAAGACGACTTTGCCCTTGCAGGCGCTACGCCACACAGGTACGGCGTGCCCCTGCAGCAGAGAGGGAATGCATGACGGCTTCCCCCGCAACCGCTCCGGAAGACAGTGTGAAGGAAAAGGCAGCTTGCGAGGAGGCAGGCACAAGCCAGTGCACGTGCACTGGAACCTCGTGCTCTGACGCCGGGTGCTCTGATGCCGGGGAAACCAGCCTGAGCTCGAAGGAAGCCCCCGCAGCCATGGCCTGCACAGATGACGACCAGGATGATGTCCGCAGGAACGCCATACGGGCGAAGATACGCGCCGGCATACGAAGGCTTATTGCCAGCAAGGCCAGAAAAGCGGCAGCCAAGAAGGAAAAGCAAAGCCAGGGCGGCTTCACCCTCATCGAGGTGCTCGGCGCCCTGGTCGTAGGCTCCATTGTCTTCGCCTTCGCTGCCTTTGGCATCAGCGGCGGGCTTGAGTCTGCCAGGGTGTCCGGCTTTAACGAGAGTCTTGCCCTTCTGCGCATCAACATACACGAAAGCTATGCCTCTTCCCGCGGCTTTGGTTCCTCGACCACTGCCAGCGTGGACATCACCCAGGACCTCATCGACGCAGGCGCTATCCCGCAGAACTGGATGACTGCAGACGGCGCAAGCGCTGTGCACAACTTCGGCGGCAGCGTCAGTGTTTCCGGAACCGTTTCCGGCTTCACCATCACTGCCAGCTCCATCCCCGAGGCCGTGTGCCGCAAGATTGTGTCGAGCCAGCTTGAGGGCTGGGACAGCGTCTCCATTGGCGGCAATGCCGTGACCGAACTTCCTCCCACAGGCTGCGAGCCCGACGAGGACGGTGTTGGCGTCAACGAGCTGACCTTCCTGGCCCACTAGCCCCAGACCCGACACCATGGAGCCGACATAACCGACTTGCGAGGGGCCCCCGATACGGTGGGGGCCCCGGGAGGAGACAGCATGTACCCCCTTGCCATGGCCCTTCTTTTTTCCGGGCTCTGCGCCCTGGCAAACCTGGCATATCCTGGTCCGGACATACAGAATGACAGGGCCCTTTCCCGTGGACACGAGCTTGCACTTGTCTGCCAGGCCGCAGGCGATGCCCTTGAACTTCGGCATGAGGCTGGGGATGACGGCCCTCTTTCGCGCAACGATATTGAAAGACTCCTGCCTCAAGGTTACAGGAGAGGCGCTGCGATGAACAATTTTAAGCTTGCGCAATCAGGCCCTGATGTCATAGTGTATTTCGAAAGATGCGAAGGCGCCCGCATAACCTGCGGGGCAGGCAAAGCGTGCGGTACAAGCCGCAATGGGCGCCTGAACGACATGGTTCTGCCCTCTGGCATTCCGGATGGATCCCTTGTCTGTGTGGCAAGGGGAGAAGAATGACAGGGGCAATGACGGCAAGTGCGGAACACGGCGTACAAATGGAAAAGGATGAATCGGAAGAGGACGACAAGACATGAAACGAAAGGCAAGCATGCACAAATCAAGGCGGACAGTGCCCAGAACAGGGACAGGAGCAGGCGAAGCGGGCTTTACCCTGGTGGAAGTCCTTGGCGCCATCCTTGTCGCAGGTATCATGCTGACCCTTCTCACAGGTGTCGTTCAGCGGGGAAGCGTCTGGATGGAACAGGCCTCTGCAGCCAGCCACTTGCGCATGGTCGCGGAGGCTTTCCAGGGCTATGCCAGCCTGCACGAGACGGAACTTCTGGCAGAAGCCGGCCAGGCTTCCGGACCCAGTGTGACGCTTGAGGACCTTGCACGAGAAGGCTTTTTGCCGCAGGGCTTTGCGGCAACCAATCTCTGGAACCAGGACTACGTTTTGCACGTGCGCAAGATAGAGCTTTCCTTTCAGGCGGAAGGTACGGAAGGGGGCGATGGCAGCGATGATGACGCACAGACCATATCCCGACTTGCCCTTGTGGTGCTGACTTCCGGAGGCAGGGGAAGTGTCTACGATGCAGACAACGCGACCTTTTTGAACGTGCATGTGCCAGGCGCTGCCGCAAGGGCCGGCGTGCACGCAGGCTACATTCCGGGCCGCGACAGGGACGGTGCGACTGCCTCGGACCTTGTGAGCGGCCAGGGAAGCTATGTTTTGCCCCTGGCAGACCTTGGCATTGCAAGCCCAGGACCAGGGCATCTTGGCGCCTACCTTGTTTTGAACGCAAGGGAAGAGTCTTCTTCCGACAACTTTTTGCACCGCGTGGCTGTCCCGGGGCGCCCGGAACTCAACCAGATGGAGACCGTCCTCGACATGACAGGCAACGGCATTGTGAATACAGGCTTTGTCAGGCTTGACGAACACAACCTTGTGGCAGGTAGTTCACCCCTTGCAGGCGAGGGTACTGCCTGTTCCGGGGAGGATTTGGGAAAGCTCTTTCTCGACAAAAACTTTGGCCTCTACCTCTGCCGCCTTGTGCGCGGAGAGGATGGAAGCGAGGTTGCGCAGCTTGCCCTTCTTTCGGACAGCGCAAATGCCGTCTCCGTACAGGGTATGACCCTTGCTGCCGACAACGAGCTCATAGAAAGGCCCCTTTGCGCAAGCGGCACAGGGGCCGAGGCACAGATCTTCGTGGCCCCTGCCATGGCCTCGTCCGGGCCCTCAAGCCCGGCCATGGCGGCCCTGCGCGCCTGGGCAAGTGTCGAGGACGAGACGCACTGGCGCGTGCACATCCGGGTGAAGAACACTGAGCATGACACAGGCTCCTGGTACGAGCCGGCTCAGGAGGGCACAAATTCCCTTGCGTACGGGGCTGCCCAGGTCATCACGGCCTGCGTGCGCAAAAGCCAGGATCCCGGAAGTCATGCAGGTGAATAGGCTGGCGAAGAGGCTCCTGGCCCTGTTCACTCTTTTTGCGCTTGTCTTCCTGTATCCTGCCACTGTGAGGGCTGATGTCTTCACCGGACCCGCAAGGCTCCTTGGTGTGGACCCGTACCTTGCCATGGCAGTAGCCAGGGTCGAGTCCGACTGGCATCCCTGGTGCGTGAACATAGAGGGCAAGGACTACAGGGCAAAAAGCCTTGCGGAAGCTGCGACAATTGCCAAAAGGGCCTTTGCTCTCGGCAAGTCCCTGGATGTGGGCCTCATGCAGATAAACTCGTACTGGCTTCGCAAGTGGCAAATCCCGCTCGAACGCGTCCTTGACCCTGTAACCAACGTGACCCTTGGGCTTTGCATTTTGAAGTACGAGATGCGCAGATATGGGTCCACCTGGAAGGCAGTCGGCGCCTACCACTCAAAGAACCCTGCGCGCCAGAAGCGCTACGTGCAAAAGGTTGCGCGAGCCCTCTCCGGCATCCACAGGTCCCTTGGCAAGTGAACAGGGATGCCCGAACAAAACCGGGAAAAGAAAGACACACCACCCAACACCATACAGCGACACGGAGGTTATCCATGGAAGTAACGGAAGTCACGCAAGCAGCTACCCTCACCCCCTGGCTGCACACACTCATCTCGGGCGCAATGCTTCTCTTCGGCGCCCTGCTCGGCTCCTTTGCCCTCACAGCAGGCATGCGCTACGCGAAGGGCGAGGGCTTTGTCCTTGGCCGCTCCCATTGCGATGCCTGCAAAAAGACCTTGCGCTTTCGCGATCTTGTGCCGGTCATTGGCTTCATTTCCCTGCGCGGAAGGTGCCATTTTTGCAAGGCGCCCATATCCCTTCTCTACCCCATCTTCGAGTTTTGCTCAGGCCTTTTCTTCCTCTTTGCCTACCTCTCCCTTGGGCTTTCCCCGACCCTTCTTGGCATAGCCCTTGTCTTTGTGCCCCTTGTCCTTCTTGCCGTGCACGACCTTGAGAAGGAAATCATCCCGGATGCGATCCTCCTTCCCCTCATGGCTGCGGTCTTTTGCTACAAGTGGCTTATTCTCGTGACAAGTCCCCTTTCCATGGCGCTTGCAGGCCTTGGGGCAGCCCTCTTCTTCTACGGTCTTCGATGGTACGGCAAAAGAGTCAAGTCCCGCATAGTACTCGGCCTTGGCGATGTGAAGCTTGGCATACTGCTCGGCTTTTTCACCCTTGACAACGTCTTCCTTGTCTCTGCGCTCGGAAGCTTTATTGCCGGCATCTACGCCATCGGCCTTGTGCGCTACAGGGAACGCGAAGGCCTGACAGAGAAGGACAAGGAAGAAGCAAGTGTGGAAGAGGCCACAGCCGATCCCTGCAACACCTCGCCCCTGCAACAGCTTCGCAAGGAGCACGAGGAACAGGAAAAGGCCCTGGCAAGAGAGCGTCGCGAAGCGCTGTGGGAGAACCTCGAAATCCCCCTGGCTCCCTGGCTTATCCTGGCCCTCATACCCTTTGTCTTCTATTGATAACCGGACATGTCAGGGGAGAAAGCAAGGTAAAAGAAGCCTCCTCCCCTGGCTGCAGTGCCTGGCAAAAGCAAACACCATAAAAATGCATGGCTTTAGGGAGGCCTGCTATGCGAACTGCAACGAAACTTGCGCAAGGAACAGTGGTCCGGGCAGCGCTTGCCCTGGCCCTTTTGCTCCTTGCAAGCACCTATGTCCAGGCCCTGGACGCGACCTTTGATCCTAGTGCGTACACGGTCACACCCGTGGCAGCAAGCGGCATACCCATTGGCACTGTGGTCGCCTGGCCCGTGCACACCAACCCTTCCGACATGGAAAACTGGCTCGACTGCGACGGAAGGACCATCCAGGCTTCGGACTACCCGGAGCTTGTGCGGATCCTGAGTGGCAGCAGCGCTGCCACCTCCGTGCGCGTGCCCAACTACGGGGGCCTTTTTTTGCGCGGCTTCGGCTCCCAGACCCACACCCAGCAAAACGGCATTTTGTACGGCGTCACCATGACAAGGCACAGCAGCGACAGGTTGGGCGTTGTGCAGGGTGACGGCATACGCAACATCACAGGCAACCTGCCCATTGGCAACAATGTGGGCTCCGCCTCCAACCTTGCCATCACAGGCGCCTTTACCTACTTCACGCCAGCCAACGTGCAGGGCTATGCCACAACCGATTCCAACAACGTGCGCGTCTCCTTCAACGCGTCCCTGGTTGTGCCCACTGCCTCGGAAAACAGGCCTGCCAACACGGCAGTGCGCTACCTCATAAGGGCAAGATAATGCAGGGCGCACAAAGGCCTTTTCCCGCACGCGAGGCGGATCCCGGCACAGGCTATCTTTTCGCAAGTGTCGCCCTGGTCCTTGCAGCAAGCCTTCTCTATTCCCGCTACGAAAAAGAGATGGCTGACGGGATCCTTGCACTCGCAAGGGCCCTTCTCCAGCCATTGGCTTTCCTTGACGCGGACTATGCGAAGGCCCTTGCCAATCTCGCAAACCTTGAACCAGGAAGCCGGGATCCAGCCTTTGCCATGGCTGTCCTTGGCAGGGTGTGCAGGCCCTACGTCTTCTTGTGCCTGCCCCTCCTTCTCCTTCTTGCAGTGCGTAGCTGGAGGCTCGGGGTCTCCGACGTGTACAAAAGAAGCCTTGGCATGAAGGAGCTTCTCACAGCAAACCTTGCCCTTGCGCCCTGCATTGCCCCAATCCTGAACTGGCCGCGCAGCATTCTTGCAGAGCCTTTGGACTCTGGTCCCTGGATGGCAGCAAGGCAGCCCCTGCAGCTTGCCGCGGACAGGAATCTTCTGATTCTCCCCAATCATGTTCCGGGCAATGGAGGAAGGAATACGCCTGTCCCGCGGGAAGAGATCCTTGGGCCAGACAACCTGGCTCTTCCCAACTCGTGCTGGCTTGGCAAGGCAATGGACGGACTTGCCCTGGACAGGGAAAGGGCGCAAGCGGTTTTCGCAAGCCAGCTTGGGCCAGCCTGGGAAGGCCTTGAGCATTTGCCAGGGTATCTCTACAAGTTTGCGGCAGCCCTGGCCTTTTTTGCCTGCGAGGAAAAGGACGCTGCCAAAGCCCTTCTGGATTCTCTCTCCCTCTCCTTCAGGGCACCGCAAGGGGCAAGGCCAGCGCGCTTTGACACTGTGGCACCCTTCTGGCACTCGGCAAGGCGCGAGCGTCCCTACGCGATAGATGCCCGCATTGCGAAGGATATCCTGCCAAAGGCGCAAAGGGCCCTTGCGTCAGACGCTGTGCAAAATGCCATGCGACCGCACCTTGTTTATCGCAACCTTGCCCTTTTGGCACTCTACGAGGCTGCTCGCCGCAAGGGTGTCCTGCCCACAGCCGAGTTCATCTGGCTGCGCCCGCTCAACCGCCCCCTGTACTACCTTTTGAACAACGTAGGCCGCCGCACTGCCTGGCCCGAGATTGCAGGTGCATGGGCCCACTACGAGGCGGAAAAGGTTTTGGCTGGCATGGACCCGGAAAGCCTGGGCATTGCAGAACCCCAGGTCACGGAGGCCATCAACGCGCTTGAGGTGGCGCTCTACGAGGAGGGCTGGATATCCCCGGACAGGCTCTCGGATTCTGTTGCCCGCAACAAGAAGATGCTTGGCCTCGACTGATGTCTGTGGCCCCAAAGCCCGGGACCTCTGCCCGGAACAGGGAAAGAGCGTACCTTGGCAGGCAGGGTTTTTTTGTGCAGAATGGGGACGAACACGTTTCCGCGATTTCGGGGTTCTTCCCGCACAATCCCGGAACAATCCCATGGACATTCGGAGGACACATGGCCAAGAAAATACTCATGCTTGCTGGGGACTTTGTCGAAGACTACGAGATCATGGTCCCCTACCAGATGCTGCTCATGCTGGGCTACGAGGTGGACGCTGTCTGCCCTGGCAAAAAGCCCGGTGACACAGTCAAGACTGCCATACACGACTTCGAGGGCGATCAGACCTATTCCGAAAAGCGTGGCCACAACTTCGCCATCAACGCAGACTTTGACGCAGTCAACACCAAGGACTACGCAGGTCTTGTCGTTCCTGGCGGCCGCGCCCCTGAATACCTGCGCCTCAACAAGCGCGTGCTCGAGATCGTGCGCGAGTTTGACGCGGACAAGAAGCCCATTGCCGCCATCTGCCATGGCCCACAGATTCTTGTCTCCGCAGGCATCCTGAAAAACCACACCTGCACCTGCTATCCCGCAGTGCAGCCCGATGTGGAAGACGCAGGCGCAACCTTTGGCGGCACCAATGAGACCTTCACCAATGCCGTGGTGTCCGGGCATCTTGTGACAGCGCCCGCATGGCCTGCCCATCCCGCCTGGATCGCCGCGTTCGTGAAGCTGCTTGGCGCACAGATCAGCATCTAGCGCGAGGCCTCGTTCCAAATACCATCCGCTGTGTTCCAAAGCGCAGGGCGTGAGGGACACAGCGGATTTTTGCTGCCACGGACAAGAGTCGGGGGGCAGAGGGAACCTCGGGGCCTATGTCTAAGTTGCAATTGATTCTGGAACTCGGGATGACGCAGACCATAATCAGGTTCACACTAACTGGTAAGCATTGCCGTTGGCGATTCTTCTTCCCGTTATTGTCAGCCTGTATTTTTGCAAGGGACTGCGGGGCGCATCCGGTCTTGTTCGCTCAACAAGACCGGCCTCCAGTGCGGGCGATAGATAATTTTTGCGGAATGTGGGGGCATGGCGCAGCCCCAGATCATCCATCAGCTCAGCCGCGCTTTTTTCCCCTTGCCCAAGTGCCTCCAGCAAGCGACGTACTTGATCGCTCACTTGGTCGTTTACTTGATCGCTTGGGATATCGGTCACGGCATCGCTCAGGGCCGCGAGCATAAACTCCACAAAGGCCGTTGCTTCTCCCTGTGCATCGGCACGACCAAGGCTTTCGTAATATTCGACCTGCCGATTACGGACAATGGTTTCCACCGGCAGATAGGCAAAAAGAGGATTCCATTTGCTGAGGATGAGCGTTTGCCAGAGGCGTCCCATGCGACCGTTGCCATCCGCAAATGGATGGATGAATTCGAATTCGTAGTGAAAGACACAGCTCGAAACCAGTGGATGCTCGTCCGCCTTTTCCAGCCAGCCAAGAAGTCTTGTCAGGTGATCATGTACCAGGTGAGCTGGTGGGGCCATATGTACGACTCTGTTGCCCTGAAAAACGCCTACACCGCCAGTGCGGAGCCTGCCTGGCCTTTCCACAAGATTGCGCATGAGTATTGCGTGAGCCGAGAGCATATCTTCCAGCTTGTGGGGTTGCCATGTATCCAGTCTTTCATAGGCGGCCACTGCGCCGTGTACTTCCTGAATATCGCGGGGCGGCCCAATAACCGTCTTGCCGTTAATGATGTCCGTCACCTGTTCCAGACTGAGCGAATTGTTTTCGATGGCAAGAGATGCATGGATGGTACGAATACGATTTTCCCGCCGTAGATGCGCAGACAGGAGATCCACGGCAAGTCCCCTGAGGGCGGCACGTGCGGCAAGCTGTTCGCTGATGTTCGCCACATGTTTGAGGATGGCGCTGGTGATGGTGTATGGCGGATACGTCATGCGGCGCATTCCTCCCTGTTCAGATGTGTATCAAGGCTGTTTGCAGCAAGGTGAGCTTGATGCGGTTAAGGCGTTGGCTGCAAGGATGCCTCATGCGCCCTTTTACCGGCCAGAACGTTTCGTTCTACGAATTTTTAGCGTATCCGGCCCGTTTTGAGAAGACGGCGCTTCGGGAGCATTTTGTATAGCCCCAAACAGAGGCCAGGCTTTCACCGGCTGACTCCATCTCAGATATAGCCTACAGGGACAGCGTCCACATCTCCTGTGACAGGCAAGTCTGTCCGTGCCATGCACAATACGGCGCCGTGCCCACGCTTTCGCCCAAGGACGGATTCTATCGCGCCAAAGGCCCTGACATCCTCCTCACTCACACGGCTTATCCTCGTGATCCCAATGGGATGAAGGAAACCATTTTCCTCAAGGATCACCGCTATCTCCCGCCTGTCTTTGTCCCGGTAGTAGCTGATGCGGGGAGACTTTCCGTTGTGCCACCAGCTCTTCACGATTTCCGTGACAACAAAAGTCTCCAGCATCGCTGTGCTCATTGTCCCTGCATCAAGAGGCTGTGGCGCATTCCAGCCAGCAAGATAGCAGGCAAGGCCGGTGTCCATGAAATACACCTTCGGGCTCTTGATGAGGCGCTTGTCCAAAGTCCTGCAGGGCTGAAGCAGGAAAACCACTCCCGTTGTCTCCAGCATGGAAACCCAGGCTTTCACCGTAGGGGACGTGACACCCACCTCGCGCGCAATGTCCGAGCAGTTGAGGGTCTGTCCCGTGCGGGCAGCAAGGGCCTTCAGGAAGGCAAAAAAGACAAGCTCATTCCCCACTCGCAGCGCGCGGATATTCCTCTCCATGTACGCCTGGACATGTCTTTCGTAGAAGGATTGCCACATGTCGTCTCCTTTGCCGTGCATCCCGGGACAGGAGCCGCGCCATATCCTGCGGAAAAGAGATGCTGTGTCCAGAGCTTCCGCTGTTTCAGCCCTGGCCTCGATGATTTCTGGCAAAGGCAAAAAGGGGGATCTCTGGTACTGTCCTTCCCGCTCTGCCAGGGAAAGGCCTGCAAGATGCAGGATAGCCATGCGGCCGGCAAGGCATGCTGTCACGTTGCGCATCTTCCGAAACTCGTGAGAGCTCGCAAGCCAGAACATGCCCGGCGCCTTCTCTTCATCCACAAGAGCCTTGATGTACAGAAAGAGCTGCGGGGCGTGCTGAATCTCGTCTATGAAAATCGGCGGTCTGAAGCGCTGCAAAAAGAGAGCCGGATCCTCCCTGGCAAACCTGCGGTTTTCCAGGACATCCAGGGAAACGTAGGAGCGCGTATCATTCCCGCAGGCCTTGAGGAGGGTCGTCTTCCCTGCCCCGCTTGGGCCTGTCACGAGCAGAACCGGGAAAAAGTCGGCAGCTTCCCGTATAGTTTTTTCAAGAGTTCTCGGGATATACATGGCGCCTCCGACTGATTGAAAACCTGTCTTGCAATTAGTCGAATTCTCAAAACCCGTCAACAACTGGGGATCAGTTTCGTGTCGCATTGGGGAGCAATTTCGTGTCGCACATCGATGGCGCATCACCCTATGTGACGTAGCCAAGGCCCGTGTGGCAAAGAAACCAAGCCCGAGATAAAAAATCCCCTGGCAGCCGCAACATGGATTGCGACATGCCAGGGAACACATAAACTGGAAAGCAAAACTTCAGCCGGCTTGGGGATGCACACGCACGCCATGCCGGCTGTATACCATGTGGAGCAAGGCTCTGGTTCAGGGGTAGACACCCCTTGCAGGCTGGCTAAATCATGGGGCGCATGGAATTGCGGTAGATGCGGGCAATCAGCTCCCTGTCTGCCTTGACGGGCGCAAGGGAGGTCAGAAGGCTCAAGGAAGGTGTCTGTTCCACAAG
Organism: Desulfovibrio sp. An276; assembly: GCF_002159665.1. Classification (GTDB taxonomy): domain Bacteria; phylum Desulfobacterota; class Desulfovibrionia; order Desulfovibrionales; family Desulfovibrionaceae; genus Desulfovibrio; species Desulfovibrio faecigallinarum. Next base: position 2,546 of record NZ_NFJC01000015.1, on the reverse strand, counting down.
GTCGCACAGCCCGTCGATGTCCTCCTCGACAAAGCCCATGTCTTCGAGCTTTTCCGTCACACCAAGGCCAAAAATCCACTGCTGGACAGCCAGGGCAACCTTGTGGGCCTCATCCGGCATGCCGGCAAGGCCGGGGACTATGGTCTTCAGGATGAAGGCAAGGGTCTGGGCGCTTGCGGGATAGATTTCCTCTATGACTGCGGGCAAAAGGATGGCAAGGCCAAGGCCGTGGCTGAGCGAGGGCTTGACGCCGCTCAAGGGATGCTCCAGGGCGTGGGTGAGGTGGAGCATGCCGTTGTCGAAGGCAACGCCTGCCAGCATGGCGGCGTAGGCAAGCTCACCCCTAGTGGGCAGCTCGTCGGGATGCGCCATGGCCCTGGGAAGGCTTCTGTAGACAGTGGTGATGGCCTCTTCTGCCAGCATGATGGCAAAGGGGTTGGTGCAGACTGTCGTGGCAGCCTCGATGCTGTGGTTCACGGCATCGATGGAGACGTACAGCGTCTGCTGGGGCGAAAGCCCTGTCATGAGTGCAGGATCGTCGATGGAATAGGTGGGATAGATGCAGTCCAGGGCAATGGCTGGCTTGAACTTGAGGGCAGTCACTGTGGCGACAGCAAATCGGTTCACCTCGGAGCCAGTGCCGTGGGTGAGGTTGATGGCCACAATGGGCACTGCCTTGTCCGGCACAACGCGACTGCAGAAAACCTCCTCGCCAGTGAAGTCTGGGTTGGCAAGCAGTATGGCTGCACCCTTGCCACAGTCTATGGGGCTTCCTCCACCAATGGTTATAACAGCGCCGGCTCCGGCAGCCCTGCCACAGGCTGCTGCCTCATCCACTGCGTCTGTGGTGGGGTTGGGGGTAACCTTGTTGTAGAGGCAAAGCTCCACGCCGTGGTTTGCGGCAGCGGCACAAACCTTGTCCCATGCACCCGTCAGCTTGTAGGAATGGCCGCCGGTGACGCATAGGGCAGCGTTGATGCCCCTCCTCTTCAGTTCGGCCATGATGTCATCGATCTTGTCGATTGCACCAACGCCAAGATAGGTAGTGACCTTTGTGCGAATTTCGCGGATCTTTGAGAAGCTGTTCTTGCGAGCGAAAAGCATATCGATCTCCTGAAGACGATAAACTATTGAAAATATTAAGCTGACCGGCATGCGCGGACCAATGAGTGCGGCCCGTTTTTGCCTTCCTGAACTTGAGAAAAAGACTAAAACTGGCTGGGCAAACAGTCAAGAACAGCTTTGTGAAATTTTTCTCATTTTGATGTAAATTTGTCACAATTTTTTCTATATCATATTGATATTCAATAAATAATTTGTTTGTGATTTATTTCATTATCTCCCTTCGATCGCCACCTGCAAGCTGGTTTTGAGCCGAGACGCCCTTCCCGTCGCCCTCCCTCACGGCAAGACTCTGGCTGAACGAAGGGTGAGACAGGCAACAAGCCCCTGGGCCTTTCTGTGGCACAGTGCTTGCATATCTGTTTTGACATGTCAAAGCATATAATGGCACACTATTTGCAAGGAAAAGTCTGGAAATAACCTCTTCTGCCTTTGGGAAAAATTGCGTTCTTCCCTTGACAGAGACAAATCTATACCCATATTTGCGTGTAGACACTCGTGTCATTCCTTTGTACCACAACCAAAGCAAACTCGCACACATTGTTCAAGGCAAGTTTTTCCCACAATTTTCCAAGGATAAACCATGTAGAAAACACAAGGTTGCAGAAACTTTCAAAAACAGCAAAAGGAATTTTGCACTACCTGTTTGCAAAGGCATACATAAACTCTCACAACAGTGCAACAAGTAGCGCAAACAGGACTCTCTGCCTGCGAGAGACAGGCATAAAACAATCAGGAGAAGAAAACAAATGGGCCTCTTTGACACCTTGAAGGAAAAGAAGGACGCCATGATCGACATGGCTGCCTCCACTGCACTGGACAAGTTTGCACGCGAGTTTGTCAACAGGTACCTTGAGGGCATTCTGGAGCTTCAGAACATCAAGATCGAGCAGAAACGCCCGATACTGACCTTCACGCTTGCAGGTATTCCGGGCCAGGTGCACACTGCCGAAGTGCACAGGATCGATATCTCCGAAGACGGTCACAAGCTCAGCCTTGCCAACTTCAAAAGCAACACGCTCTGCATCGAAAACGCCCTCAACCGCTTTGTGCCCGAATCCATCGACATCTCCGACGACACGGCAGCCATGGCGCTTGCCGCAGTGAGAAAGATCCTTCTCTAGCCCCTGTCCCGCAAGGGGACTGCATTCTCCCCTCCTCAGGGGCTTCCCGGGGAGGGGAGACCTTTTGGCAATCCCTGTCATTCGAAAAGTGTCCCGCAAAACCTCAAAACCACGAATAATGTATGGGATCTTCCGAATTTTCCTCCTCCGAAGCTCAGCAGCAGAAAGCAGAAGAGGGCATTTCCTCCAATCCTGAACTTCCCAAAAATTACCACTCAACGGCCAGCCAGTGGTGTTCACCGGCCTAGAAAAGTCATCAGCTCCTGATAGCCCTTGCCGCTAGATTTAAGTGCGACTAAG
>NZ_NFJC01000014.1 GCF_002159665.1 Desulfovibrio sp. An276 | reverse complement strand
CAGCCTGTGGAGAGGCTCCTTGCCTCGTTGAAGCGGAACCCGCCCAGGGATCAAGCTAGCTTGTTTCCGCTGGGAATCCTCCGCCTTTAGGCGGGGGAGGATGTCAATCTCATCCTCAATCCTGCACACTGAGCTCTCCGATGACCATGTACTGCAACAAGTTTTTTTGCGTATGAAATATCTGTTTAGTCTTATCCTCATGCTTGGCCTGCTGGGCGTCTGTCCGCAGGCCCGGGCCAGTTACGACATCCTTGTTCCCGAGGAGGACAGTCTCTTCCAGCTGCATATCTTGGAAAATGGAGAAACGAATCCGTTCTGGGGAGTTGAAGCTGTCGGCGAAATAGACGAAAGCGCCCTCTCCTGTCTCCGCGCAGGCCTTGACTACTGGGTGCGGGTACTGGCTCCGCAGGCGGTCAACAGAAAACCCGTATCCATCCTCCTTTTCCATAATTTTGATGAAAGTGCCGGGGCGATAAGCGTGCCCGTCGAGGGATTCGAGGGTCTGACATTTCTTGCAGCGGCCCTCACTCTGGAAGACTACGAAGCACGCCTGCAACACTTCCTGGCAACAACCGAAGAGGGAGGTCTGGAAGGAGTGACCCCCGACACGTTCTTGACTGCAGCCATAAAAATTGGCGAGTTTGACTGGTATTACGGGTCGCTCACGGCCCTGCCCGAGAATGAAAACAACTTCCATCTGACCGCAACCATTGTGCACGAACTGTCCCACGCTCTGGGCATCTTGACGCAGACCTTCCAGGCCGAAAGCGGTTCTTTCTTTTTTTATGAAGACTACTTTGGCCTCTGGAGCGCGGGACTCCACGACATGTACAACACACAGGCAAAGCCCGGCATGGAAATTTCCTTGAATGGAGAAGAAGACTCTGGAAAGTTTGTCCTGGCCAATGACGACATCTATTCAGGCGCCTACTTCACTGGAACAAATGTCCAGGAAGTCCTTGGTGAAGGCACAATGCTCTCCTTTCCGGAAAGTGGCCTTTCAGAAGAAGGCTACGAGGGAACTGTCCCCGGCCTGCCCGTGAATGGTTCCGAGAATGGTGGACCTGAACTCTCGCACATCGAGCTGCAAAACGGCCTCATGAGCCATCAGAACTGGCGCAACTGGACCACCTTCATGGAAGCCGAGCTGGCGGCCCTGCAGGATCTGGGCCTCAAGTTCGACAGAAAGCAGCTCTTCGGGCATTCCATCTATGCCAGCGGTTCAGTAGATGAGGACGGTACCATTGCGTACAACTCCGTCGACAATGATCATGGCTACTTCGCCAGGGAAAACGGCGAATGGGTCGAGGGCACGCCCAATGAGACCCCGCTGGGCATAGGCCTGCACATCTACGGAAGCTACAATGACGTCACCCAAGTTGCCGACCTGCTCACCATTGGCGAAGAGGCCGTGGGCATACGTGTGGAAGGCGTGGGCAACAAGCTCGCCGTTGCCGAAGGCACACGCATTCAGGCGGACGGCGCAGGCGGATCGGCCCTGCTTGTCTCCTACGGCAAGGAGCATACCATCAATCTCATGGGCGAAGCCACGGCCCTTGGCGAGGGCGGCATAGCCGCACGTTTTGATTTTGGCGACAACATACTCGGCAACGACACAGAGTACCGTGGCTCGTGGATGTGGACTGTCCAGAATGAACTTCAAGAAGATATCCTCTCCAAGATTGACGGGGCCCTGGTCAAGGCCTTCAATGTCTCGGGAAGCCTTAAGGGCAGCGCAGCTGCCATCTATATTGCCGAAAATGCCTTTGTGGAGGAAATCAACATCCTCTCCGGCGCCGAGCTGGAAGGGGACATTGTGTCCTTCTGGGATCCCCAAAACAAAAAACTTGCTGCAGAGCATCAAAACAGGCACTACTCCACACTCACCTTTGGCAGAGCCAGCAGTGAAGACGGCACACCCATCGAGAAGGGAGACGAGGACGGAAACACAACATGGGCAAGAGACGAGGAGGAAAACACAACCTGGGAAGGAGACGAGAACTTCTCCCTGGACTATGCCGGAGATATCTGTGGCGACTCCATTGACATGACCCATGTGGCAGGCCGGCTCAGCCTCTCGGGAAGAATTGATGTCCACTCTCTGGCAAATTATGGCACCCTGGCTCTGACCGGCAGCGATGTGAGCGAGTATCAGGTCATCGTGGCGGACAAGTTCGTCAATGATAGGGAGGCCACCCTGGAGACGGGCTTTGATGGCAACGGTCAGGTCAACTCCATACAGGCCGGGTCTGCAAAGCTTTGTGGTACCCTCGTCCTGCGCCCCCTGCGCGATTTCTACGCCTCCGGTGGCGTCATTGAACTGGAGGATCCTGTCGTCACAGAAACAGGCACTCCTGAGGTCGACATGGAGGTCATGCTTGCCTCGGATATCGGCTCGCCCACCCTGTCCTTTGACATGAAGGGCAACTCATATACTGCTGAGGGCTCCATGCCCACGGTCACGGCCAGCAGGGACAGCAATGCCTACAGCCAGTATGCCCAGAGCTCAGGCGCCCATGCCACGGGCCGTGCCCTGGACGTCATTGCCGGCAAGGCCCGGGGCGACATGCAAGACCTTCTGGCGGCCCTGGACTGGTCTGCTCCTGACGGCAGCGGCATAGCCGATGGTTTGAAGCAGCTTGGTCCCGGCGCCTATGATGCAGTGGCCAGGGCATCTCTTGCCCAGCAAAACGAGTTCAATCTGCTCATCCTGCGCCGCCTGATGGCCACCATGACCCACAGGGCCAAGGCTGCCCAGACCCTTCAGGAGGGCACGGCTGCTCCTGCAGGCATCAGGGATGCGGAACTGGACAAGACAAGAGAGGCCGGAACCTGGCAGTTCTGGGCCACCCCCTACGGCGCAGGCTCCTTCCAGGGCAGCCATAACGGCCGCTCGTCCTGGAAGAGCACAGGCGTGGGCCTGCTTGTCGGCGCAGACCGCCACCTTGACTCCAGTCTGGATCTGGGCTTCCACGTGGCCCTGGCCGCACGGCGCACCCATGTGCAGGACAGCGAAGAGGCCCAGGCCGACACAAAGTCCGCCTTCGTGGGCCTGCAGGCCCTCCTTGCCCCGGACTCCTGGAACGGCTTCTACCTCACGGGGCAGGGCCGCATTGGCATCGAGAGCGGTGAGATGGATCGCGACATCCACATCAACGGCTATAACAGGCAGTCCAAGAGCCGATGGTCCGGTGTGGCAGGCTCCCTGCAGGCAGGCCTTGGCTGGGATGCCCACCTCGACACCGAGGCAGGCTTTGTCACCATGGGGCCCCTGGCCTTCTTCGAGTATGCCTTCCTGCACCGTCCCTCCCTGGAGGAAAATGAGGGCGGCGCTGCCCGCCTGGACGTAGATGACACTCTCTACGACTCCCTGCTCATGAATCTGGGCGTCCACGCTGGCTGGCAGACGGATCTTGCCAACGGCACCACCCTGGGGCTTGATGTGCTGGCTGCCTGGCGCCACGAGCTTCTCGACAGCAACTTCTCTACCACGGCCTCCTTCAGGGACTATGGGGCCCACGATTTTTCCTCGGATTCGAATTTGCCAGGGCGTGACAGCCTGCTTGTGCAGGCAGGTCTCACCCTGGCAACAGTATCGGACTTTTCAGCGCAGCTGGAAATCGGCGGAGAATTTTTCCGCGTGGGCTACACGGCCATGAACCTAGGCCTCAATCTGACCTGGCAGTTCTAGCCCAAATTCCCTGTACAGTTTGCAAAGCCCCGGCAAGCGTTGGCTTGTCGGGGCTTTTTGCCCCTGCGGGGGCAGCAAGGTTAAATGTAGTCGGAAATGTACGGAATCTCGTGCAAGAGGATATTGTCCAACATGGTGATAGATTCCCTGCTGGCCGTGATGCGCTGCAGAGAGGCGAGCTTTGCCGCGGTCTTGTAACCAAGAAGCAGGGTGGTGAGCGTTGCGATGGAGAGCCTCACCCTGTGATGCGTCTGTCTGTCCGTGAGTCTGCATTTGCCCTCATGGAAATGCACAGTGAAGGTCTTGTTGTTCCAGGGCAGAAAGCTGTCCTCAACCTCGAAGGCTATGGTCGTGTCTTCTTCGGTGGGATCGCAGTGGTACTTCGAGAAAAAGTGCTCCACGTCCACGATGCGGCCCATGATATAGGGACGTATGGTTTCGCGTATGTCCCCGTCCTCCAGTTCAAAGGCTATGGGCTCGCTGGAATAGGAGCTGCCGCGCACCTCGTCGATCATGGAATCGTGCGCACGTATGTATTCCCACAATCCCTCGTGGGCCTCTTGCGTCAGGGAGATCATCTCCTTGATGTGCATGATGTCGTCCTTGATGAGATATACCATGTAGCCGCTGGGCTTGCCGATCGCATCCCTGTACATGGCAACAACAGTGTCGTCCTCGTCCCATCTCCAGTACTCTTCCCAGGCCAGGGCGTTGCGGAAGAGACAACCATGGGTGGCCGCAGCAAACTGAGTGTGAAGGTTCCTGAAATCCTCGTTTTCCCAGCTCACCCTGCGGACATAGCCGGGAGCGCTTGCCCTGGTGGGGATTTGGCGGTCCTTCACGGAATAGGTGATCTTGTTGGAGATGATTTCCCAGCCCATCTTGCGGTAGAGAGGGATGGAATAGGGGAAGAGGAGTGCAAGAGCCTGCTGCCTTTGACGCATGTGACCGAGACTCTGGCGCATGAGCTTCTTCATGATGCCCTGGCCGCTGTATTCCGGATAGGTACAGACACTGGTGACAAAGCCTATCGGGTAGACCGCACCGTAGACATTCATTTTCAGGGGATAGACAGCCACCTGGGAGACAAGGGTCTCGTGATCAAAACAGCCCAGAACGTCTGCGCGCTCCAGAATGGGGAACTTGGACTGTTTGATCTCGTCGTTGCGCCAGCCACAGGTTGAGAGTTCCTGTTCCGTGATCTGAAAGGCGTAGCGCAAAAGTGAATTGTACTGATCCAAATCATCGGTCTTGAGGTTGCGTATCTCGTACTCCGCGTTTGGCTGCATGATTTTCTCCTTGAGCGGGAATTTCCAGATGGAGCCAGAGTTCTGGCGAGAGGCTGGCACTGGCAAATCTTCATCTGGAATTTAGAGATGCCATTACTGGCAGTCAAGTTACCCGGCAAGATTGAGGACATTTTGCAACCATGTGGCATTGCGGTGACAAGGGCATTTCCCCCTCTCCCTTTGGAGAATGAAAAAGCTCAAAGTAGCGCCGAAGAACAGAGTGTGAGGTGCTGACGCCTTGTTGGCGAAAGCATTCAAAGCCGGTGAAAGCAGCGAAATCCTCCTGGCGATTGCTGCTGCGACTCTGGAAATCGTGAAAAAAAAACTCTCGGCGCCGAGAGACGGCTGTCCCTCTCGCCTCCCCTGCTGTCATAAGGAGAACCGTATGCATCTTGCCATGATTGCTCTCGGAATTGGCGCCCTGCTGCTTTTCGCCAACAATACAGATGACGACTTGCCGATGATATAGCTTCCCATATCGCAACTGACGGCCTCACACAACGTGCGCGGAAAGGTCCGGGAAGGCAGATTTTCTGCCTTTCCGGACCTTTTTTCGTGCCTGTTCCGGAAATAGGGATGTCGACCCTGCTCCTGTCTTTCTGGCTCATCTTGTGCCACTTTTCCCTTTCGCAGGGTCAACCTTTGTCACGCATTCTTCACAAAACTGCCCAACAAAGTGCATTTTTCCGCTCTACACAGAGACTCCCTTTTTCCGGGAGGATGTATGGAAAGCTACTTTATTCTCATTTTGGCATTTTTGGCCCTGCTGGCTGCCTTCGACCTTTTCGTGGGTGTCAGCAACGACGCCGTGAACTTCTTGAACTCCGCCATCGGCTCACGCATCGCCTCCTTCAAGACGATCATGATCGTGGCAAGCCTCGGTGTCCTCATCGGCGCAACCTTTTCCAGCGGCATGATGGAAATCGCCCGCAGCGGTGTATTCAATCCGCAGATGTTCACCTTCAGCGAAATCATAGTCATCTTCTTTGCTGTCATGGTCACGGACGTTTTGCTGCTTGATATCTTCAACTCCTTTGGCCTGCCCACCTCAACCACAGTGTCCATCGTCTTCGAACTCCTCGGTGGCGCAGTGGCTGCAGCTGCCTACAAGATCTGGCTGCAGGGCGACTCCTTTTTGACCATCGCCAGCTACATCAACAACGAGAAAGCCCTCGCCATCATCTCCGGCATTCTCGTGTCCGTTGTGGTGGCCTTTGTGGCAGGCACAGTCGTGCAATACATCTGCCGCCTCATCTTCACCTTCGATTTCGACCGCGTGTACAGGAAGATCGGCGGCATTTTCGGCGGCATCGCCCTGACCTCCATCTTCTACTTCCTGGTCATGAAGGGCTTGAAGGGCACCTCCTTCATGCGCAAGGAATACATCGATACCATCGACGCCCACACCTGGCCCATCCTCATCAGCACCTTCATTGTCCTGACAGTCCTCTTCCAGCTGCTCATCAAATACAAGAACACCAACATCTTCCGCATCATCATCCTGAGCGGTACCTTCGCCCTGGCCTTTGCCTTCGCCGGCAACGACCTTGTGAACTTTGTTGGTGTGCCCCTCGCAGCCTACGAGAGCTACAACAGCTTCATTGCCAGCGGTGTTGCAGCAAACCTCTTCACCATGGAATCCCTGAAGCAGGCAGTGCAGACGCCCACCATCTTCCTGCTTCTCTCCGGCCTCATCATGGTCCTGACCCTGTGGTTCTCCAAGAAGGCCCACCGCGTGGTCCAGACATCCATCTCCTTAAGCAGCTCCACCCAGGGCGAGCAGGAACAGTTCGGTTCCTCACTGCCCGGCCGCGTTATCGTGCGCTCTGCTCTTCGCTTCGGCACCCTGGTCAACCAGTTCATGCCCGCAGCCATTCGCAAGGGTATCGACAGCCGCATGGTGAAGCCTCAGCCCGTCAAGGGCGAAATTGCCCTGCCCTTCGACTACGTGCGCGCTTCCGTGAACCTCGTCGTGGCAGCCATCCTCATCGCCTCCGCAACATCCCTGAAGCTCCCCCTCTCCACCACCTACGTGACCTTCATGGTCGCCATGGGCTCCTCCTTTGCTGACGGCGCCTGGGACCGTGAAAGTGCCGTCTACCGCATCTCCGGCGTGCTCATGGTCATCAGCGGATGGTTCCTGACTGCCTTCTCCGCCTTCACAGCCTGCCTTGTCATCGCCCTCATCATCTTCAACTTCGGCGAATGGGCAGCCATCCTGCTCATGATCATCGCAACCGTGAGCCTCATTCGCTCCAACTTCTTCAGCAAGGAAAAGGAAGATCACAGCTTTGCCATGCTCAAGAAGAGCCAGCTGACCAGGGAAGAAATCCGTGCCAGCATCCGCGAGGCTGTTGCCACAAACCTTGACAAGACCGTGCAGCTCTACCGCGAAGGCGTCACCAGCTTCCTCAACGAGGACGGCTCTCAGGTGAAGAAGGCTAGAAGTGAAGCCGCTGCCCTCTTTGACGACATATCCAGGGAGCGCGGCCTCTACTACCGCATGGCTTTGGAGGGCACTGGCAACGCCCTTGACGACGACGCACGCCACTTCTACTACAGAGCCTTCACCAACATGAAGGAAGCAGGCCACAATCTGCGCAGCGTCATGGCCATGATGGAAAACCATCTTGCCAACCAGCACCGCATCTACACAGGCGAGCTGCGCGAGAACCTTGAGAAGATGCTGGACATCGTCTCCAGTCTCCACAACCACCTTTCCAGCCTTGCCGTGTGTGGCGAGACTGCCAGAAAGGAACTGCCTGCCCTTGCCAACGAGGAGATCCAGAAGATCAACCACTACCAGCTTGAGCTTCTGCGCCTCATAGACAGCGAACACCTCTCCCTGAGAAGCAGCGAGCTCTACTTAAGCATTCTGCAGTGCACGCGCGAGATCATCAACCGCTACACCATCGTCATGGTCCTGCAGGGCGAGCTCAATGACATGTGCGAGTCTCAAAGAGCGTAACGCCTAAAACATCAACCCTCCACAAAGGCCTCCATGGTTCGCCCAGGGGGCCTTTTTTCATGTGCCCTTCCTGCTCGCGGGGCAGAAAAAAGCTGCCGAAATGCAGGACATTCCGGCAGCAGTACAGTGTTTTGCAAAGGTGTTTCTCATGTGCGTGCGAACTTCTCAAGGCCAAGCTGCAGCCTGATATGCCGCCTATCCGTCTCGTTGGGAGCGAAGGGATAGTTGCGAATGCCGGGCCCAGGCCGCCAGTTGGCGTAGGGCCTATTGCAGGCCACTTCGCCGTCGCGGCCAGTGCAGCCGCTGGTGCGGAAGGCCTCGCCACTCTCAAGGCAGGCGTTCACCACATCGTCGGAAATTCCGTATCCCAGGATCTTTCCTTTTGCCGAATACTTGAAGGCTTCTGCCCTGCCCAAATCGTTGTCTATGATCCAGCGCGCAAGCTGTATGCGGCGATACTGATCCAGGGGCGGAGCAGGTCTTTCAGCCAGAAGGGAACCGCTTTCCGGAAAGAAGGAAAAAAGATGCGTGAAGCCGCCCATGTCGCGCACGCGCTGCATGGCGCCTGCCATTTCCTGCTCAGTCTCCCCCATGCCTACCATGAAGTGGGATCCTGCCATGCCCTGCCCGAAGATTTCCAGGCTTTCGCCAAGGCAGTCCCAGTAGCGCTGCCACTTGTGCGGGCCGCGCACCCCGCTTCCGCGATAGCGGTCGAAAAGCTCCTCCGTAGCCAGATCGATGGCGACACCTATCTTGTCCACGCCAGCGTCCCTGAAGGCCAGAAGGTCTTTGACGCCCACAATGGTAGGGGCAACCAGTACCGAAACAGGGACGTCCACTGCCTCGCGCACAGCGCGGGTGATAGCCACTGTGTCCGCCAGGGCGCGCCTGTTGGTGAGCATGGAGATACACACGCGCTTTACCCTTTGCCTTTTTTCCGCAATGGCGGAAACGACGTCTTCCAGAGCGCAGGCTGGCCAGCTGACACGGATAAAGCTCTTTCCGCTCTCGCGCTTTGGGGAGAGTCCGCAGTAGGCGCAGCGTCCTGCACAGCCAGACTTGTAGGACAAGAGCAGATTGATGCAGTAGAGACAGGCGTCACGGTAGAAACGCCCGGGAGCGAAATCCAGGGTCATGGCTGCCGCAAGGCTCATGCGCACTGCAGAAGGGCTTTCCGCATCGTTCAATTTTGCGGTCTTCTCCAGACCCTTGCGGGCAGTTTCCGAAACAGGGGGCAAACTAGTCATACTCACCTCTCAAATGGCGAAAAGGGCTCGCGCTGCCAGCCCCCACGCAAGGTAGGCGCAACAGAACAGCATGTTGCCTGAAAGGAACAGCGCACGCCCATTGCCCGCGCAAGTTCCAGAGTCTCGTCCGAAGGAAGGGCCATGCGATTGAAGCCTGCCAAAAGAGCAAGCTGCTCCAGGGATGTCGAATCTCGCCTGGATCTCGCGCAGCCAAGGCTTAATATTGTGTCTGGCAGCTCTTCCCGCGCCCTTGCAAAAAAGTCCTTGAGCTCCCCCGCTCCCGGAGGAGTGACATGAGCCATGCGCGTGCCCTTGAGATTCATGAGCACGACAACTACCAAAACTTCCGGCATAAAGCCCTTTACAATCCTCAGGGCCTCGTACTCGCCCACAAGGCACCCGAAATGAAGGCCTGCCACGATGTGCGGCACAAGGGACAACCCAGCCTGGATTATGACCTCAAGGCTTTCATAAAGAGCCATGGGCCCGTTCTCAAGGCCGTACACTTCCCTGTAGGTCGCGGGGGAGCCAATAACGTCAAGGAGCACCTGCTCGACACCGGCGCAGGCAAGACCCCTGGCAATTTCTTTTGTGATTAGGCCCGAGTGCACGCTCACATGGAGATCAAGCTCTTCTCGCACGCGGGCAATAACAGGCAGGAATTCTTCCCAGGGAAGCCGCCCAAGGCCGTCGCACCCTCCGCTCAGGAGGATGCCCAATGCTCCCCGGGAGGCTTGGGCCTGGCACTGCTTCCAAAGACGCTCCGGCGTTGAGACATCCGGCATGGAGAGCAGAAGCTTTCCCTCACAGTGGGCGCAGTGCTGGTCGCAGCGTGTTCCCGTGAGCGAAAGTGCCGGATACTTTCCCCGTACCCCGTCGCGCACATACATGCCTGGGAGATAGCAGGAAAGAACCTTTCCGTGGCGCTGCCACGAGGCTTCCCGCAAGCCTGCCAGACGCGCTCTCTCTTCTTTTGAAAGGCGCAGGCAGGGGTCGAGAAGCCCGTCCGGGATAGCGCACACATCCGAAGAAAGCTCAGGCCGCATAGTATTCCCTGTAGCCGATCCAGAAGGAACGGATGGCACCATCAAGGGAGCCCCTGTGGGCTTCCCAGGCAAGGCGGCGCTTGCGCGCGTGGGAGAGGACAGCGCCATAGTAGTCTTGCCACTCCTCTGCGTAGCTGTTCACAAGCCCCATATTGCCTTCTCCAAGAGCCCTGGCTGCCCAGCGGCCAGCCATTTCCCCTGCCTGCACTGCCTGGGCTATGCCTGCCCCGGTAATGGGATGCGTGTGCCCGGCAGCGTCCCCTGCCAAAAGGATGTTTCCCCGCACGCATGGGCGCTCCTGAACGGGAATCCAACCGCCCGTACAGGTAGGGCGCCCGCCCTTTGTGACAAGTTCCTCCCTGATCATGGCTTCCACAAAGGCCTTGAGATCCTTCGCAAGCGTACCTCTGTCGGCGTTCGGGACAGCACCAAGACCCACGTTTGCGACATCGCCCTTGGGAAAGAGCCAGGCGTAGCCTGCACAAAGCCTCTCGTCGAAGTAGACGCGCGTGTGATCCAGGGGTGTGACAAGAGGCAGTGTCACCTGCAGGGCCGGAATCATCTGCCAGTTTGTACCGTTCACATGGGCGCCAACCCTGGACTTCGGACCGTCCGCGCCTATGACAATGTCTGCTAGAATGTCCCATTTCGTGCCGTCCGCGGCCTCGGCGTGCACAAGGATTCTTCCGCCTTCCGCGTCCTCAAGGCCAAGGAGGTTTTGCCCTGTCAAAACACGGGCACCTGCTTCCTGAGCAGCCCTGGCAAGAGCCTGATCAAAGAGATCACGACGGATGACGCAGCCCGGAGCAGCAATGTTCTGGATGCACTCGCCATGCAAAAAGGCACGCATGGATGTGGTCTTCTGGACAATGTAGCCCTTTCCTCCGGGCACGCTTCCGGCAAGGGGGGCCGGGATGTACTCCGCACAGCGCACCGGCACACCCACAAGGCGCCGCCTTTCCAGCACAAGGACTCCGGCTCCAGCCCTGGCTGCGGCAAGGGCTGCCGAGGAGCCGGCAGGGCCGGCTCCGCAGACAAGGATACTGCAGCGTCTTGCCTTTTTCATGATCTTCCTCCCCCTGCCCTGTCCGCGGCTTCGAATATGGCGGACAAAAGCTCCATGTTCACGCTGGTCTGTCTGGCAAAGCGCCCCTTGTAGGCAGCGTTTTCCTCGCCAAGCTCGTAGCAGGTGGTGTCCTCGATATCCACCAGGATGCCCGGAAGACCAATGGCAGCAAAATCCTCCGCGTGCTTCACAAAGAACTGCTGGCAGCAGCAGCCCACAAAGGCCCTGCAGCCGCGGGCCTTCAGGCGCACAAGCTCTTCGTGCAAATGCTCGAAATTGGTGATGCACACCATCTGCAGATTTCGGGAATTTCCAAGGCTCCAGGCATCTCCCACCGAACACTTGCCGCAAGCCACACAATAGTCCTCGTGGCGCAAATCGCAGGAAGGGTCCTTCGCGCAATAGGGCAAAAGCAGGGCGTCTATGCCAAGGTCGAGCACCTCGGCAAAGGAGGCGCAGGTAGTGTTTATGCGATTGCACAACTCTAAGGGAATGCCTGCTCTTGCTATGTCCACCTTGGCAAGGGCCATGGTCAGGGGGGTGGCAATATCCCCTGGCCCCATGTCCGGAATGCAGATGTTTCCTTCGGCAAAAAAATTGTCCACAAGGCGCACAAGCTCTTCGCGCACAAGCTTCTTGCCGCGCAGGACACTTTCGAGATCGTAGAGCGCACGGCCGGGGAAGGAGAGAAAGTCGCCTGTGATGAAGATGTCCTTTACGACATTGCGCACCATGTCTACCTGCAGGGTGACGCGCACAAGGCCGTAGGGAGACTTTTTTGCTGCCTGCACAACCTCTGTGCGCGAGCGGGCTGGCCGCACCATGTCGATCCATTCCCTGGACTGGAAGTAGGGAAGCTTCTTTGCCAGAAGGTCCTCTTCCTCTGCAGTCAAACCCTGTGCCACAAAGTCCGCGTCCAAAGCCTCGGCAAAGGCCTCCACAAGGGCTGCCTTCACCCTTTCGCAATCCGGAGGGGCTCCAAGCTCCCAGGCAAGACAGGTCACGCGCTGGCGCACCGAGGCTATTTCCTTGTCCTTGAGCTTTTCCACGGGAATGCGCAGGCATTTGAGCATGGTCTCCACGTCAAAGTCCATGAGCAGTGTCCCCTGGAAGAGGAAGGCCGCGTCCGAATCCGTGCCGCCAGTGCCGGAGATCTTTCTGCCGTTCACCTCGATGTCGTTGCGAGGGCGAAAGTTTGCCTCAACGCCAAGGGTTTTCAGGGCAGCTATGGTGGGCTTGCACAAGACCTTGAAAAGCTCCGTATTGGGCACTGTCACGCCGAAAAAGGCCTTGTCGCAGATGATTTCCCAGCCAAGCTGGCTCTCGTCGAAAAGAAGCCCGCCCCCGCCAGTGATGCGCCTGTTTATGTCTATGCCGTGGGATGCACAGTAGCTTTCCCGCACTTCCTCCTGCACGGACTGATGAAAGCCCAAAAGGACCGTTGCCGGGCGAAAGCGCAAAAAGCGCAGGGTATTGGTGCCATGTCCCCTGCCTCGCAGCTCGACAAGCACCTCGTCCAGGGCCATGTTTTCGGCCGCGCTCATGGGCGGCAGGTCCAAAAGGCGCCATCTTGTCCTCATGTGAGCCTCCAAAATCGTGCACAAGGCTCCCGGGCAAGGGTCAAAGGCCTTGCCCGGGAGCGCAGAACCTAGCCTGTGGCCTTTGCCAGGCATTTTGCCACAAGCTGTGTGAGATCAAGAACTTCCAGGGAAAGCTTGTTGCGGCGCACGTAGGTTGTCATGGTGCGCACGCACTGCTGGCAGGTAGTCACGATGGTCGAGGCTCCGGTGGCCTGTGCCTCCTCGACCTTGCGCCTTGCCATGGCAGTGGAAAGGGCAGGATCGATCATCTCGAGGTTGCCGCCACCGCCGCAGCAGAGGCTGTGCCTGCCGTGATGGGCCATTTCCACAAGCCTGACATTGGGCAGAGCGCGCAGTATTTCCCTGGGCTCCTCGAAGACACGGCTTCCCCGACCCAGATCGCAGGGGTCATGGTAGGTTACGACAAGCTCTTCCGCGTCCGGGGACTTTGCCGCAAACTCTACGGCTCTGTCGCGAACAAGGCCTGCCACAAGCTCGCTTGCATGCACAAGCTCAATGCCTTCGAGATCCGCGTAGCGAGGATAGACCTCCTTCCAGATCTGCAGGCAGGAGGGGCAGGTGAAGACGACCTTCGAGGCTTCGCGGCGCTTCACTTCGGCCACGTTGTGGGCAATGATGGAGGCAAGGGCATCGGGCTGGCCAGAACCAAGCAGGGGAAAGCCGCAGCACCACTCGTCTGCGCCCATGATGGTAAAGTCCGCCTTTGCGCTTGTCAGGATCTGCACTAACGCCATGGGGATCTTCTGGGCCAGGGGGAAGTAGGCGCCCACGCAACCCGTGAAGTAGACGATGTCCGCCTTCTTGCGCACAAGGTTGCGCGGGGCCTTTCTCATGTTGTCGATCCAGTCCGCCCGCTCGTCGTTGTCCTCGTCAAAGACATTGTGACTGCCCTCGAGGTTGGCCCTGATGGCCTTCGTCTTTGCCGGGGCATGACCGCTGGCGGCCAGTTCCCTGCGGACATCAAGCCACAGATCCTTCAGGGGCAGGCCCAGGGGGCAGATTTCCTGGCAGTCTCCGCAAAGCGAGCAGCGAAAGACCGACGTTCCGTACTCCTGGAGCGAGGGGGTATTGTGCCCGGGCACAATGCCGAAGGACTCCATGAGATTCTGGAAAAAGGCGTTGCGATCCCGCAAAAGGCCCTTCAGGCGGGCCAGGCGTACCTGGGCGGAGAGTTCGGCGTCCCCTGCCGCGGCCACTGCGGGACAGACGTTCAGGCACTGGCCGCAGTGCGTGCAGGCATCCAGGGCCAGACGCTGAGAGAAACTGAAGGCTGATGCACGCATAGGCTAATCCTTTGCAAACTTGGCTATGTCCTCCTGCAGCCAGGGTTCCAGCACCTCGCGGCCGCCGTGCTTGAGGCCCTCCAGGGGCGACATGTCGTCGGCCTTTATGCGGTACATCCAACCCTGACCGTAGCAGTCCCTGTTGATGAGTTCGGGATCCTCTTCCAGGTCCTCGTTGACAGCGCTTATCTCGCCGTCAACAGGGCTGTACACTGTGCCGAGCCATTTGCCGGACTCGACCTTGGCAAACTTCTTGCCGGCACTCACGGCCTTGCCCTCGTAGGGCAGCTGTACAAAGACGATCTGACCTGCCAGCTTGATGGCAAAATCGTTCATGCCAACCACAAGTTCGTCGCCTTCCTTGCGGAACCAGAAGTGGTGTTCGTCGTAATACAGGTCTTCGGGCATGTTGTAGCCGAGGATTTCCATGGCACTATCTCTCCTTGAGATTATGATTGTGGGTCAGGGGTCCGGCAGGACCAGACGGCCTGCCGGAAAAGTGAACCTAGTGTCTGCGCAGGGCCTGGACGATGATAACCAGGGGAGCAGTGAAGATGTGGCGCAGGCGGGTAAAGGGTATGCAGGCGACTGTCGCTGCAGTGGCAATGGCGTGGATGTACCAGAGGGTTCCGTAGATCCCGGCTATGCCGTCCGCGCCAAGGGGCAGGAAGAGCTCTGCGAAAATCGCTCCTGCAAAGGCAAGGCCTGTGTCCGTGGCACCCAGGGCCAGGGTGTCGAGGGCAATGCGTGCTCCTTCCAGGACAAAGCCGCTTACAGTGAGCACGAAGAGCAGGATGAGCACAAAAAGGTCACTCTTCGGCATGTTGGCGATGCCGGAATGCGCGGGCTTTTCAAGACAGTGCCGTGCAATGGCAAGGGCAAGGCCAACGAGAAGCAGCACGCCGCACACATCGTTCACAAGGGCTGTGGCAGGCCAATCCTTGGCAAGAAGATCCCAGGGCCAGGCGGACTTGGGAGCAAGCCAGGCTCCCAGGCTTGCGGCAAGACCAAGGCATGCGCGTATGACAAAGGGGAAGAAGATGAGGGCATGGATGAGCCAGCGAACCTTCGACTCGCGCCAGAGCCTGGCCTGCAGGAAGATGTCACAAAGGACAGAGGCAAAAAGCCTTGCGCCTCTGGGCCCGTGCCCTGCGTGTCCCGCGGGCGCGTGGATGGAAGCAGCCTCAGTACTTTGCGAGCGCCTACCGCCAAGGCCCGCAGAAGAGCACCAGAGGATCAGAAGACCCGCAAAGCCCGCGACAAGGACGCCAAAACCAATCCGCGAGGGGGTGTCGGGCAAAGTCAGGGTGGCTGCGTGGCAGGCAGCACACAGGGCACCCTTCGGTGGCAGGATGCTGTCCGCGGCTATGGTCTTTCCGCCTGCCGGGACTGCCTCTGTGTGGCAGCGGGCGCAGGACGCTGTTCCCGCGGGCAGATCAAACTTGTGCACAAGCTCGGAATCGGTGACGGCAAAGCCCACAACACCCCTGGAAGCCACAGGGCTCACACCTGCCGAGTGGCAGCTCGCGCACTCGACCCTTGTGTGGGCATCGTGTATCTCGCTTTCCGTGTGGCGCACATGGCAGGAGAGGCAGTTTACCTTTTCCATGCTGTGCGGGTAGGCGGCTGCTCCCACGTGGCAGGAGAGACAGGAAACGCTCTTGTGGGTGGCAATGCTTCCTGTGTCATGGCACGAAATACACAGGACAGGTCTTGTCTTTTCTTCCACAGCGCTTTTTGCGTGGCAGGAAAGACAGGCCCTGCTCTCTTCGGAAAGCTCTGCTGCTTCCCTGTCGGCCTTTGTGCTGCCCACAAGGTGGGGATTGTGGCAGGAAACGCAATTTGCCATATCCGCACCCTTGGGGATGGGCTTTCCGGCGTGCAATCCCTCGGCCTTTTCCTCTTCCACGTCCGGATGACAGGAAAGACAGGCTTCAAGCCTGTAGGCCGAGCTTTGCTCCTTGAACACCCCGTCCATGGCAGGGTGTTCGGCAGGGTCTATGTCCTCGTGACAGGAGGCGCAGCCAAGATCCGCATGCGCGGATTTTGCAAAGCCCGCATCGTCCATAATCCAGGACGTTCCTGCATAAGCCGTGCAGGAAAAAAACAGAACGACCAGACAAAGGGCGGTCATGGCTGTCACAGTGGCCTTGCCGAAGACGGGATTTCTCTGCTTTCTCATATGATTTCGACAGCCTGTGGCATATGGTGACACCATTAGCCGGACTGTCCCTCCCTGGTTTTGCGTAGTTTTGTGAACTCTCGAAAGCGTGTCACAGGGCCCTTTCAAGCATAGCCGAGGCCCTGTAGGAGCTGCGCACAAGGGGACCGGAAGCAACGTCCAAAAAGCCCATGTCCATGGCCACATTTTTCCAGTGAACGAATTCGTCCGGAGCAAGGTAGCGGCGCATGGGCACATGGTGGCTTGAGGGAGCAAGGTACTGCCCAAGAGTCAGATAGCGGCAGCCGTGATCGTAGAGGTCGCGCAGGGTTCCTGCTATCTCCTCCCAGGTCTCGCCAAGGCCAAGCATGAGGCCCGATTTGACGCGCAGGCCAAGGCTCGCTGCCTTTTGCAGGACACGAAGCGAGAGGTCGTAGTCCGCACGCGGGCGCACTTGCGCGAAGATCCTGCGCACTGCCTCTATATTGTGGTTGAACATGTCGGGGCTTGCTGCACACACGCGCTCTATGCTCTCCTGCTTGCCCTGAAAATCCGGAACCAGAAGCTCGATGTGCGTTTGGGGGGACTTTTCCCGTATGGCCCGCACAATGGCCGCAAAGTGCCCGGCGCCGCCGTCCGGCACATCGTCCCTGGTCACCGAGGTAATGACTGCTGTGGAGAGCCCAAGGCGCGCCACAGCCTCGGCCACCCTTGAGGGCTCCTCGGGATCCAGGGGCTTTGGGTGCCCCTTTGTCACTGCGCAGTAGCGACAGGCGCGAGTGCAGATGTCGCCCATAACCAAAAAGGTGGAGGTTCCCCTGGCAAAGCATTCGTGCCTGTTCGGGCAATGTGCCTCCTGGCAAACCGTGTGCAGGCCAAGACCGCTCACAAGATGCTCCACAGGGCGCACCTCCTTCTCGGAAGGCAGGTGCCGCACAAGCCAGGACGGGTGTCCCTCGCCCACATCGGGCTTTTGGTAATAGCCAAAGACGCGCAAAAAATTGTCCACAAAGACCTTCTGCACGTCAGAAAGATCAATCTTTTTGCCGCATTCCCTTTCCAGTGAGGTCATGCGCTCGGTGGGATTTCCGCAAGGAGAGATGAGGGAAAAGGGGGAAAGGTCGAGAGAGACGTTGAGGGCAATACCATGGTAGCTCACCCACTTGCGCACAGCCATGCCAATGCTTGCCACCTTTGCCCCGTTCACCCAAAGACCAGGCCCGTGCACGGAGCGTTCTGCCTTGACGCCAAAATGCTCTACCGTTGCTTCGAGCACGTCCAAAAGGCGCTCCATGTAGGCGTGCAGATCCCTGTCGCGCAGATGCAGTATGGGATAGGCCACAAGCTGGCCAGGCCCGTGGTAGGTGGCCATGCCGCCGCGTTCAACCCAGAAGAGCTCTATGCCCTTTTTTGCCAGGATTTCCCCGGTCACATAGATGTGTTCGGGCAAGCCCCCACGGCCCATGGTGATCACGGGATCGTGCTCAAGAAGCAAAAGCGTATCCGGCACAATGCCTTCCAGCACAGAGTCGTGGCGCAGCTTCTGAAACTGCCAGGCATTGGCGTAGGAGATGCGCCCGAGCTCCAGAATCTGGAGAGGATATGCGTCTGTCCGAGCCTGGCTCGCTCGTGGTTCGTGTCCCTGGGCAGTCATGGCCTTCTCCTTGCAGGGAATATCTGTCGCGCGCCTGCCAGACACGGCAGGCGCGCACATTCACATGGAGGTATGGAGGTTCCAAGGAGGTTCTTTTCTAGCCGCGTCTTGGCAGATACAAGGCCCAGCTTTCCGCGTCGCGGAAGGCGTCCACCACGGTCTCGCAGAAGGCAGGATGGACTCTGAAGCCCTTGGCGAACTCATGCACTGTGCACTCGAGCTGCATGGCAAGGACAGCCTCGCCCACAAGCTCCGAGGCCTGACTGCCCACAATGTGCACGCCGAGGATTTCGCCGGTCTTTGCGTCCGCCACGACCTTGACGGCTCCGTCCACCTCGCCGCGCAGCATGGCGTAGCCGTTGATGGCATAGGGGAAGGAGCCCACTTCCACCTCGCGGCCCTGACGTTCGGCCTGCTCTTCGGAAAGGCCCACGCTGCCCATCTGCACAATGCCCCAGATGGCGCGGGAAACAAGCTCCGACTTGTAGGTCGAAGGCGTGCCCATGGCGTTTTCGGCAGCGCAGATGGCCATGGCCGAGGCCACGTGGCTGAGCATCCAGCCGCCAGTGCAGTCGCCTATGGCGTAGATGCCGGAAACATTGGTCCGGCAGTGCGCGTCAACCTGTATGCCGCCATCCTCGTTGAGGGAAACGCCCAGATCCTCAAGGCCGAAGCCCGTGGAGACGGGCTCGCGCAAGGACCAGAGCACCTTCTCGACTGTGACGCGCTCTTCCTTCTTCTTGCCGCAAAGCACGCATTCCCCGTTTTCCACGCGCTCAAGCTTGCAGCGGGCCATGATCTTCACGCCGCGCTCGCGCAAGGCTGCTGCCAGGCGCTGGGCGCTGTCCTGATCCTCTTCGGGCAGGATGCGCGCCCCTGGCAGGGCGTACGTGACCTCGCAGCCAAGCATGCCGAGGAGCATGGCGCATTCCACGCCTATGGGGCCAGGATCGGTCACAAGGACGGACTTTGGAAGCTCTGTGGCTCCAAGGAGCTCGTCCGAGGTCATGACAAGGGCTTCCGCGCCAGGCACAGTGCAGGGCGCAAGGCGGCTTCCGGTAGCGATGATGATGTTTTTGCCCTCGAGGACCTTGCCGTTCACCACTACCCTGTGGGCGGACTCTACCACGCCCCTGCCCATCACCACCTCGATGGCGTTGTTGGCTAAAAGTGCGGACATGCCCATGGCGATTTCGTTGGAAACACCTTCCTTGCGGGCGACCACTGCCTTGCAGTCAAAGCTGCCGATTTCCAGGTTCAGCCCGAAATCACCGGCCTTCTTCGCCTGCTCAAGCAACGATGCGGCCCTGAGCCATATCTTGCTCGGAATGCAGCCGCGCAACACACAGGTTCCGCCCATGGCAGCCTCTTCCACCAGGACGACCTTTCCCTTCAACTGGGCCGCACGAATGGCAGCCGCGTACCCTCCGGGTCCACCACCAAGAACTATGACATCATACATGATCCCTATCTCCTCATCTGAAAGGCCGACGCCTGGGGGTTGTTTGGGCGTGTCCGGCCGGCAGATTTGCCTGGACATGTCAGGTAACTGCAAATGGTTGCGAAATATTCCCTAAAAAACGAGCTGCAGGGGGCTTTCTGCGGCGCTCACAAGCTCGTCCATGAAGGCGCAGGCAGCCTCCTCGCTCACGAGACGTGCGTCGTAGGAAAGGACAAGCTCCGCGCACTTGCGCACAACCGGCGCTCCTTCAAGAACGCACACGGCATCGTGCACTGAGCCCAGTGTGAGGCCAGCTGCCTGTCCGGCCACAAGTGAAGGCGTTGCGCGCTCGATCCGTGTTGCAGCAAAGGATGTGAAGGCGCAGGTCGACGAGCCCTGACTTTGGGCCTTCTTCGCATCCGCAAGGGCCAGGATGCCAAGGGCTGCCGCATTGCCGAGAACAAAGCCCGTATCTGCAGCGCCTGCGCGCAGCAGAAGATCGACCTTCTTCGAGGTCTTGAGCTCCCCGTTTGCGTAGACAGCGTTCAGAGCGGGATGGTTGGCAAGGGTCCGCGCCACGGCCAGGGCCACAACGATGTCTATGCCAAGAACATCGGCCCTCTTCTTGTACAAGGCGCCAAGGCGCTTGAGATCTGCCAAAAGTGCCAGACAGGCTGTCATGTCCAGGGTTGCGGAAAGTTCGCGGGCAAAGCTTCCACCGCCCTCTTCGAGAACCATGGCACGAACGCTCTCTTCCGCTGCGGCTTCGGGCTGGGCGGCCTCGGCAGCTGCAGCAGCCTCGGGATTCAGCGCGCGCTCGACGTCCGCCTTCACGATCTTTCCGCCCTCGCCAGTCCCTGTCAGGGTGCAGATGTCAAGGCCTGCCTGGGAAGCGAGCACCCGGGCCAGGGGGGTGATGGCAATCCTGGAAAGCACGTCCTGGCGGGCCAGAACGTCTGCTTCACGGATGCGGCCATTCCTTCCCGTAGGCGTGACAAAGCAAAGGTCCATCTCAAGGAAGCGGGCAAGAGCCTTGGCCCTGGGGGTAGCCAGGATGTAGGAGCCGGCTGCCTTGACAGGGGCCTGGGCTGCAGGCGCTGCCGCATCAGGGGCAGCTTCCGCTTGAGCCTCGGGGGCTGCAGTGGCAGGCTTTGTCGCCACGGCCTCGCCAGCCTCGCCGAGCAGGCCAAGGACCGTGCCCACTTCCACAACCTCGCCCTGGGGGACAAGGATCTGCAAAAGCACGCCGTCTGCGGGACATTCTATCTTGTTGGTGATCTTGTCCGTCTCGACTTCAAAAATCTCGTCGCCCTGATGGACGCTTGCACCCTCGGCCACAAGCCAGCGCGCCACCTTGCCGGTCTTCATGGTCAGACCCAGCTTGGGCATGGTCAGTTCTGTACTCACGTTGTTCTCCCTTCTCTGTCCGGGCCAGGGCCCTGGCCTGAAAGACCTTTCGCATGGGCCCGGCCTGCACGGCGGCCAGGCCCCGAACCTCAAATCCCGAAGCCGGGATTTGGGGCACAATTTCTGTATTTTCTAGCGGTAGACCATGCCGCCGTCGATGAGCACGGCCTGTCCTGTCATGTAGTCGGAATCCGGGCTTGCGAGATAGGAGACAAGGCAGGCCACGTCTTCCGGAGTCTCGGCCCTGCCAAGGGCTATGCCCTCGCAGTACTGCTTGTAGGTTGCACCGGGAGCTGCGCCCGTGATCTTTGCAAAGCCTGCATCGATCTCAAGCCACATGTCCGTGCCCACAACGCCCGGGCAGTAGGCGTTGACATTGATGCCGGCAGAGGCCAGCTCCTTGGCCGCTGCCTGGGTCAGGGCACGCACCGCGAACTTGGTTGCGGAATAGACGCCGATCATGGCGTAGGAGTCGTGACCGGCTATGGAAGAGGCGTTGATGATCTTGCCGCGCTGGTTGCGAGCCTTGAACTTGGCAGCTGCTGCCTGAATGCCCCAGAGCACGCCGTAGACATTGATGGCGAAGATGCGGTCGAGCTGCTCCTTTGTCACATCACACAGGGCTTCCACCTGGGCTATGCCTGCGTTGTTGACCATGATGTCGAAGCCACCCAGAGTCTTTTCCGCGTGGTCAACGGCAGCAAAGACCTGCGCGCGATCGGTCACGTCCGCGACAACGGTCGTAGCCTTGCGACCGCGGGCCTCAATCTCGGCGGCCACCCTGGACAGCTTGTCTGCCTTCTGGTCCACAAGGCAGATGTCCGCGCCGTCCTCGGCCAAACGCAGGGCAATGCCCCTGCCTATTCCTTGTGCAGAACCGGTCACCAGTGCTACCTTTCCCTGAATTTTCATGGGGATATCCTCCGTGTCGTTGGGGGTGTGGTGATCATTTGAAACATACAGACATGCTGTATGTTTGCAGAAAATTTGTCTGGCTATTTGTCGAACATTGTGTCGCCGCTCGCGTTGCCAAGCCCCGGGTGCACGTCAAAGCGCACTGTTCCCACGGGAACGGACACGCAGCGGGCTATGCGGGCTGCGCCCTCGTTGCCGAAGCCTCCGCAAAGCTCCAGGGCCGCGCAGCCCTCTTCCTCAACTGCCCATCTGGCCTTTTCCACGGCCTCGGAATAGGTGTTCACCGGGATGACCAGAAGGTCCACGCCCCGGGTTTTGACCCAGGTCGGGCCGTCGTCGCCGCTCTCGGTCGCTGTCAGAAAGAGAAATCCTGCCTTGAGTTTCATGGTGATCTCCTGAGTGGTCTGCATGCTGCCTGCATATCCCCTGTCAGCCGCGCACAAAGACGCGCTTTCTCCTGGCCTCCTCAAGGGTTCTTGCCACATCCACCACCTGCACGCCGCGCTGGGCCAGGCGTACATAGGCCTCGTCCTTCTTGCGCAGGACAACTTCGCGCTCGCCGTCCAGGGCGAGGACAGCAGGCTGTTGCACGGGAAAGCTTGTTCCCCTGGTCATGGTTTGCTGCGAGACTATGCCCGCCTCCACAAAAAGACCCGGGGCAATGGCAGCGCGCACCTTGCGCTCGGAGCTGCTGTCCAGTTGAAGAGCCAGGCCTGTGCCGGACGAGGGAGGACAGTGGCAAAGCTGGCCGCCAATGGCCGAAAGTCCTATGCTGTCCGCCTTGCAGCGGGCAAGGAAGAGAGCAGTCAGCCTTCCCGCATCCCAGACAGCCCTTGAAGCCACAAAGGCCTCGCGCGCGACAGCCACGTCCACCAGGGCCATGTCCACGCACTCTCCGTTCACAACGATTTCCAGGATGTCCGCCTCAAGGCAGCCGGCCTCCATGGGGATGGCGCCGCTTGCGAGAACACCTGCCGCAAGGCCGGCCATGGTGGCTTCGGTCATGACCGGAAAGACATTGTTGGTCCCTGTGGAAAGCGCCAGGATGGGGAGCTTGCGGCTGCCCTTGCAGGCTGCCCTGGCTGTCCCGTCCCCGCCAAGGACGATCATGAGGCCTGCTCCAGCCTCTTCGAGCATCCTTGCAGCGTTCACAGTGTCTTCCTGATTGTTGTGCTGCCAGTAGACCAGGGGGGCAATGCTTGCCGGGCGCCGGGCTTCGGGCAAGTCTGTCAGGGCCCTTTCCACGATGGCGTAGGAATCCGGCATGTAGAGCACTTCCTCAATGCCTGCTTCCTTCAGGCCTGCCAGAATGCGGCGCACCATGCGGACCTTTTCCTGGTTGTCGAAGACGCTGCCGTGGGCGACTATGCGTCTGATGTCCTTTCCCGAAGCCGGATTGGCGATAAGTCCAACTTTCATGCGTCGCTTTCCCTGGCCGGATATTCTTCCAGCCCCTCAAAGGGGGCAGGAAGAATATCCGGCCTGCCTTTGTGTTCCTGTCTGCCTCTGGCTGGCTCGTCCCGAGCCTCGCCTCCTAGCGCTGCTCGCGCACAGCCTGCACGATCTTTTCCACCGAGGGCATGTAGGCCTGCTCAAGCGTGGGGCTGAAGGGAACAGGACAGAAGGGGGCGCCTATGCGCACAATGGGTGCGTCCAGGTACTCGATGGCTTCCTCTGCCACCATGGCTGCGATTTCGGCGCCCGCACCGGCGTTCTTCACTGCCTCGTGCACGACAACCAGGGCGTGGGTCTTGCGCACGGAGTCGAGGATGCAGTCCTTGTCCAGGGGCACCAGGGAGCGCGGATCCACGACTTCCACGCTGATGCCGTCCTTGGCGAGGATTTCCGCTGCCTCAAGGGCCCTGTGCACCATGAGGGCCGTTGCCACGATGGTCACGTCGCTGCCCTCGCGCACAACCTTGCCCTTGCCAATGGGGATCTCGTAGAGATCATCGTCCACCTCGCCCTCGATGCCGTAGAGGAGCTTGTGCTCAAGGAAGACCACGGGGTTGTCGTCGCGGATGGCACTCACCAAAAGGCCCTTCGCGTCTGCCGGAGTCGCGGGGATGCAGACCTTGATGCCGGGAATATGCATGAACCAGGCCTCAAGGCACTGGGAGTGCTGGGCCGCGGCGCCCACGCCAGCGCCCTGGGGCATGCGCAGCACCATGGGCACCTTGGCCTTGCCGCCGAACATGAAACGCATCTTGGCCGCCTGGTTGAACAGCTGGTCCATGGCGACGCCGATGAAGTCCACGAACATGAGTTCGGCAATGGGCCTCAAGCCTGCCGCGGCAGCACCCGCTGCAGCGCCCATGATGGCGCTTTCGCTGATGGGGGTGTCACGCACGCGCCTTTCGCCAAACTGATCATAAAGCCCCTGGGTAACGCCAAAGCAGCCGCCAAATTTGCCTACGTCTTCACCGAGGATGAAGACATTGGGATCACGCTCCATTTCCTGACGCATGGCGTCGTTCAATGCCTGCAGGTATGTCTTGCGAGCCATAGAATTCTCCGTTTCGTCCCTGTTGTTTCAGGAAAATTTTTGTCTGATGTCCGTCGTATGCCCGAGTCTGAAGCGCCCCTAGGCGTACACGTCTTCCAGAAGGTTCTCTTCGGAAGGAACGGGGCTCGCCTCTGCAAAGCGCACGGCTGCTGCCACGGCCTCGGCCACCTCGCTTGTGATGGCGTCGAGTTCCTCCTGGGTGGCCACCTCGGCCTCCACAAGCTGCCTGGCAAAACGGGGAATGGGATCCTTGGCCTTCCATTCGGCCAGCTCTTCCTCGGAACGGTAAACGCAGGCGTCGCCCTCGAAGTGGCCGCGCCATCTGTAGGTCTTGCATTCGATGAGCGAGGGTCCAAGGCCGTTGCGGGCACGATCCACGGCCTGCAGGGCAGCCTCGTAGACAGCGAGCACGTCGTTGCCGTCCACCACAACACCGGGCATGTCGTAGGCTGCCGCCCTGTCCGCGATGTCGGTGATGGCCATGGCCTTGCGCTGGGCAAGCGAGATGGCGTAGCCGTTGTTTTCGTTCACAAAGATCAGCGGGAGTTTCCAGGCAGAGGCGAGGTTCAGGGATTCCTGGGTGGTACCCTGGTTGGAGGCGCCGTCGCCGAAGAAGCACACTGCCACGTCCTTGCTGCCCTTGTACTGGCAGCTTAGGGCTGCGCCCACGGAGAGGGGGCCACCACCGCCGACAATGCCGTTGGCGCCAAGGATGCCGATGTTGAAGTCGGCAATGTGCATGGAACCGCCCTTGCCCTTGCAGTAGCCGTCCAGGCGTCCGAAGATTTCCGCCATCATGAGATTGAGATCGCCGCCCTTGGCCAGACAGTGCCCGTGGCCGCGGTGGGTGCTGGTGATCATGTCCGAGGCGTTCAGGGCTGCGCACACGCCTGTGGCCACAGCCTCCTCGCCGAGGTACAGGTGCACGAAGCCGGGAATCTGGCCGGCAGCAAAGAATTTCTGCACTTCGCTTTCGAAGAAGCGAATCTTGTTCATGGTGCGGAACATATCCAGAAGGACTGTCTTGTCAGTCTGCATCATGGTCGTCTCCTCTCATTGATCCAGAGGTCAGCGATCGCTCGCTCAAATGGTATGACACCGGTGAAATTCCGGATTTTGGGAATTCGGGGAACAGTTGCTTCAGGCCTGTTCGGGCTTGTCTTCCACATAGACTGTGAGGGCAGCGCAGGCCATGACTATGTCGCTTGAGCCCTTGGCAAAGCAGGCCACCTCAAGGCCAGGCACGCGCATGCCGCCCTTTGCCACCACTATTTCCTTTTCCCCGATGGGGATAAGGGCCTTGAGTTTTTCCACATCCACCTCGTCCGGTTCGGGTATGCGTACTTCGGCGTGGACATATATGCCCTCGAAGGAGGTGCGGCCGAGAATGTCCACAAGCCCGCACAGGCAGGCATGGGAAACAGCGTCACGCACGGCCCTTGCTGCGGCCTTGGTCATATCCGCACCGTGCAGGTCCGCCCCGCTGCCAAGCTCGATGATAAAGCGTCTTTTCATGGGGTTGTCCTTGCATCAGGCCAGCATGAGCATTGGTCTTTCCAGCATGTCGGCAAGGCAGCGCAGGAAGTTCATGGCAGGACCTCCGTCAGTGACCATATGGTTGAAGGTCAGGGAGAGGGTCATGAGCTTGCGCACGCAGATGGTCCCGTTGTGGACATGGGGCTTGTCCTGCACGCGGCCGACACCGAGAATGGCCGTTTCCGGAGGATTCAAAACCGGGGTGAAGCCGTCTACGCCAAGCATGCTCACATTGGAGATGGTGAAGGTACCGCCACTGATCTCGTCCATGGAAAGGCCGCCCTTGCGAGCCCTTGCCGAGACGTCGCGCACTTTTGTCTTGAGCTGTTCAAGGCTGTAGGTGTCCGCCTGCTTCACGTTGGGAACGATGAGGCCGTTGTCCACGGAAACCGCGATGCCGAGGTTTACGTGATGGTGCACGTGAATGCCGTCCTCCACCAGGGTGGAGTTCATGATGGGGTGCAGCTTCAGGGCGCGGCAGACAGCATAGGCTATGATGTCATTGTAGGAGAGACGATAGCCTTCCTCGCCGGCGTGCCTTGCGAGTGCCTCCTCGCGCATGGCCACCATGTCGGTCACGTCGCATTCCACAAAGACGCTGAGCTGGGCAGCGTTCATGAGGGAAGCGTGCATGTTGTCGGCTATGATCTTGCGTATGCCTTCCATGGGCACAAGATCGTAGTCCGCAGGTGTCTCCTGGGAAGCCTGTGCAGCAGGAGCCGGAGCAGCCTTGGGAGCACTAGCCTCGGCCTTCGCGCTCTCGGCCTGGGCGGCCACGTCCCTTTCCATGACAATGCCGTCCTTGCCCGTACCCTTCACAAGGGTGAGATCAACGCCAAGCTCCCTGGCAAGGCGTCTTGCCGCCGGCATGGCCCTGACCTCGCGGGCAGCCTTCGCAGGCTTTGGCGCAGCGGCTGGAGCAGCGTCCGCCCCGGCCTTCGCCTCGTTGGCAGCCTCGTGTTTGGGCTCGGCCTTCGCACAAGTCTCGCCGGCCTCGCCTATGCGGGCTATGACCTCCATGACCGGGACTGTGCTTCCTGCCGCTTCCACAATTTCCAAAAGTACGCCGTCAGCCGGCGCTTCCACCACATTGGTGATCTTGTCCGTTTCCACTTCCAGCAGGGGCATCCCAGCCGAAATCTGGGCACCCTCTTCCACGAGCCAGCGCGCGATTTTGCCGCTTTTCATGGTCAGGCCCCACTTGGGCATCACGACATCCAAAGCCATATACTCAAAACCTCCCTGGGACGTTGCCTTGTGAAACTCGAAATCCATGCACAAAACATGGTGCCTGTATCTGCCCTTTAACATTTGCAATATCGATGCCAGTTTTCAACATACCGATATTGTGCACTCTTTTTACCCTTACCCCTTCCACTGTTCCAAAAACGAGCAAATACCCCCCAACGGGCCACTGTTCCATTATCGAACACCCCCTCTTTCCTGTGATTTTGGCTTGCATATTGGTGCCAGTTTTGTATTATAATGCTAAGGAATCTTCGGGAACTAGCCCCTTGTTGTTCTTTTTTGACACACTCTTTTGCCCCTTGCCTGCTGGGCCAGCACAATCAGAAGGTATTTAGGGCAGCAGAAAGTCCAATTGGCAGGCACTGGGCTTTCGGACAAGCATTATTTAGGGAACAGTCTCATGTACGAGCTACAGCACAACGGAGATATCTCGCACATCAGGGAGAACGAGAAGGATGCTGTTCTCCTGCAGGATCAGGGATTTGCCGCCTTTCAGCCAGTAGAGCACGTGCACCCTTCCCTGGAGGACTGGCGGCGCTTTGTCTCGGGGGACAAAGGCGCGCCCCTGCCCGCCTCCCCGATTCTGGATTCCTGGCGGCGCTGCCTTGCCGGGGGCGTCGATCCCTGGATGCCCAACTGCATGGCCTTTGTGCCCATGAAACAGATAGACGAGCTGGCAGAGCTTTTGAAGAGCCTTGGCAACAGCATCGAGCACACCATCTACCAGGCCATCCGGGAGCGGGATCTGCTCATGACCGTGGCGGACGCCAAGGGACACATTTTGCGCACCATTGGCAACAGAAAGATATTGCAGCAGGCGGACAGTCTGCGCTTTGGGCCGGGAGCTGTCTGGTCCGAGGCAAGCGTTGGTACCAACGCCATTTCCCTGGCCCTGGACACGCACCTTCCCTGGCGGGTCAGTGGCGAGGAGCACTTTTGCATAAGCCACCACACATGGTCCTGTTCCGCTACCCCCATTTTCAACCCCCTGGGAGGACTGTGGGGTTGCGTGGACATTTCCGGACACGTCACCTCGGATCACAGCCAGACCCTGTGGCTGACCATGATGGCTGCGCGCGAGATGGAGCGCCTCCTTCTCGCCTCTTCCGTAGACAACATGGAAGAGGCGTCGCGCGACATGGTACGCATACTGCTTGGCTCGGTGCCGGTAGGTATCTGCCTTGTGAACGAACAGGGAACAATCACCTACGCAAATCCCCTGGCAGCGCGCTTTCTGCGGGCAGGGCAGGATCTGCGCGGGGCAAGCGCAGCCGTCTACTTTGACATGAAAGGCCTTGATCTTTGCGCGAACAACGCCCCAAGGGCTCTGGTCTGCCGGACAAGGCCCCAGCTTTTTGCCGAACTTGCGCCCTTTGCGAGCTCTCTTCTGGGGTCCGGCCACGGTCGCTACTACTGCATTACCCTGCAGGAGACAAAGCCCGCGAACTCGATCTTTGTCCCGCCAAATATCGCAAGGGTCCTTGGCAGGACGGACACGGAGGAAGACGATCCCTTCGCGGAAATTCTCTGCCAGAGCAAGGCCATGCTCGACATCATTGAGCGGGCAAGAGCCATGAGCAAATCCTCTGCGCCCATACTGCTTCTTGGGGAAACAGGCACCGGCAAGGAGCTTTTTGCCAGAGCCCTGCACAGGGCAAGCGCAAGAGCCAACCATCCCTTCGTTGCCGTCAACTGCGGGGCTCTCCCGAAGGATCTCATCCAGAGCGAGCTCTTCGGCCACGAAAAGGGCAGCTTCACCGGAGCAGGCAAAACCAGGAGCGGCAAATTCGAGCAAGCCAACGGCGGCACCCTCTTTCTTGATGAAATTTCGGAAATGCCCCTGGGCATGCAGGTGAACCTCTTGCGTCCCCTGGAAACGGGCACTGTCACGAGGGTGGGCGGCTCCCAGGTCATCAGCACCAATTTCCGCCTCATTACGGCCACCAATCGCAATATCGAGGAACTCGTGGCTACCGGCGCCTTTCGCGAGGACCTCTTCTACCGTATACACGTGCTCACCCTGGAGCTTCCCCCCTTGAGGGAGCGGGCAGGCGATGTCACACTCATAGCCAAGGCCTACGGGCGCAAGCTCTCGCAAAAGCACGATCTGCCCTACGCAGGCTTCAGCTCCGAGGCTCTGTCCTGTCTTGAGGCCTATGACTGGCCAGGCAACGTGCGCCAGCTTGTGCACAGTGTCGAGTACGCAGTAAACATGTCCATGGGAGCCCGCATCGAGCCCAAGCATCTACCGAAAGCCGTGAGCGGCCAGCAGCAAACGGCAAGGGAGAGAGCGAAAAACCTGGACGTGGAAGACTTTTCCCTGGACAACATGGAACGGCGCACCATCATGGCAGCCATCGAGCACTACAATGGCAACATCCTTCAGGCCGCAAAGGCCCTTGGCATAGGCCGCAACACCCTCTACGCCAAGATGCGCAAATACCAGCTCTCCTGAAATTTCCAGCCAAAGGCTCCAAAGGAAGAAAGAGGCCCGAAACTGTTCCATTTCGGCACAGATTCGGGCCTCTTTTCCATGTCTTTTCCTGTATTCACAGTCATTTTTCCCGCAAAGTCACGTCTTTGGGAAAATTCCTGTTCCTTTTGTGAACACGGCAATTTTTCCCGTGTTCCAAAACAGGGCAAGACACTGTGTCTTGCATACGACAAAATGCTTGTGAAAAAAATATCTCGTATTGAATCAGGGCAAATGCATTGTGTGGCATACTCCGTGCATTCCTTGGGCATACCTTTGCAAATCGAATACGCCCCCAGGAGGAAGCTATGGCCGAAACAATGCTTGCTGCCGTATGGCATGCCCCGAAAGACATCCGTGTGGAATCGGTTCCCCTTCCCCCGCCGCCCCCACCAGGCTGGGTACAGATCAAGGTCGCCTGGTGCGGTATCTGCGGCTCTGACCTGCATGAATACCTGGCAGGCCCCATCTTCATTCCCACAAGCCCGCATCCCCTGACCGGAAAGTCCGGCTCCGTCATCCTGGGCCACGAGTTCACGGGCGATGTTGTGGCAGTGGGCGAGGGCGTCACCTCCGTGCGCGTAGGCGACCGCGTGGCGCCCGACGCCTGTCAACACTGCGGCGTCTGTCAGCCCTGTCGCGAGGGCCGCTACAATGTTTGCGAGAAGCTGGCCTTCACAGGCCTGCACAACGACGGAGCCTTCGCGCGCTTTGTGAATGTGCCTGCCGAGCTCTGCTACATTTTGCCAGACGATGTGGACTACGAGGCAGGGGCACTCATGGAACCCCTTGCCACAGGCTTCAAGGCCGTGCGCATGGCTGGAAGCATTCTGGGCCTCACCGTGGTCGTGCTCGGCGCAGGCACAATCGGCCTTGGCACCATCATGGCTGCGAAGGCTGCCGGTGCGGGCCAGATCATCGTTCTCGAAATGTCCAGGGCACGCATAGCCAAGGCAAAAGAGTGCGGAGCAGACGTTGTCATCAATCCGAAGGAAGAGGATCCCGTGGCAGCCATCAAGGCTCTCACCAACGGCTCTGGCGCAGACGTTTCCTTCGAGTGCATTGGCAACAAGCACACAGGCCCCCTTGCCGTGGACGTCATCCGCAACACAGGCACTGCCATCATCGTGGGCATCTTCGAGGAACCGAGCGCCTTCAACTTCTTCTCCTTAAGCGGCACGGACAAGAAGGTCGTGGGTTCTCTCACCTACACCATCGAGGACTTCAAGGGCCTTGCCCGCCTTATGGCAAAGGGCGCCATCAAGGCCGACCCCCTCATCACCGGCCGCATTGGCCTCAAGGATATCGTGGACAAGGGCTTCCTTGAGCTCATCAACAACAAGGACGAGAACATCAAGATCCTGGTCCATCCCGAATAGCCCCTTTCGCCAGTTTTGCCCTTTTCCACAAGGTTCCCGGGCAAGTTCCATACAGGTTCTTGCCCCAAGGAGGAAGCAATGGCCGAAACAATGCTTGCTGCCGTATGGCACGGCCCCAAGGACGTCCGTCTCGACACAGTTCCCCTTCCCCCTCCGCCCCCGCCGGGCTGGGTGCAGATCAAGGTCGCCTGGTGCGGTATCTGCGGCTCTGACCTGCATGAATACCTGGCAGGCCCCATCTTCATCCCCACCACTCCGCATCCTCTGACAGGCAAGGCAGGCTCGCTCATCCTGGGCCATGAGTTCACAGGCGACGTTGTGGCAGTGGGCGAGGGAGTCACTTCCGTGCGCGTGGGCGATCGCGTGGCACCCGACGCCTGTCAGCACTGCGGCGTCTGCCAGCCCTGCCGTGAGGGCCGCTACAATGTCTGCGAAAAGCTGGCCTTCACGGGCCTGCACAACGACGGTGCCTTCGCAAGCCTCGTGAACGTGCCCGCAGAGCTCTGCTACATATTGCCCGACGGCGTGGACTAT
The DNA here is from genome assembly GCF_002159665.1 of Desulfovibrio sp. An276. GTDB lineage: Bacteria > Desulfobacterota > Desulfovibrionia > Desulfovibrionales > Desulfovibrionaceae > Desulfovibrio > Desulfovibrio faecigallinarum. The sequence continues at coordinate 40,200 of NZ_NFJC01000014.1, read as the reverse complement.
GAGGCAGGCGCTGTCATGGAACCCCTTGCCACAGGCTTCAAGGCCGTGCGCATGGCTGGAAGCATTCTGGGCCTTACCGTGGTCGTGCTCGGTGCAGGCACCATAGGCCTTGGTACCATCATGGCTGCGAAGGCTGCCGGTGCAGGACAAATCATAGTCCTTGAAATGTCCAGGGCACGCATAGCCAAGGCCTGGGAGTGCGGAGCAGACGTTGTCATCAATCCGAAGGAAGAAGATCCCGTGGCTGCCATCAAGGCCCTCACCAACGGCTCTGGCGCAGACGTTTCCTTCGAGTGCATTGGCAACAAGCACACAGGTCCCCTTGCCGTGGACGTCATCCGCAACACAGGCACTGCCATCATCGTGGGCATCTTCGAAGAGCCGAGCGCCTTCAACTTCTTCTCCTTAAGCGGCACAGACAAGAAGGTCGTGGGATCCCTTGCCTACACCATCGAGGACTTCAAGGGTCTTGCCCGCCTCATGGCAAAGGGTGCCATCAAGGCGGAGCCTCTCATCACCGGCCGCATTGGCCTTGAGGACATCGTGGACAAGGGCTTCCTTGAGCTCATCAACAACAAGGACGAGAACATCAAGATCCTTGTTCACCCATAATATACCACAATATATCCTCGCAAACAGGGCCGAGCAAAGAGTTCGGCCCGGGGAATTACTTGTGCGAAAAGCGTTGAGGCAGGCAGCTATCTGTCGCATGACACGCCCGTCCTTTTTTCCAAAGCCTGCCTTGGCGTCCAGCACAAAAAAAGGACGTCCTCTCGGGCAACAAGCCTGGGAGGACGTCTCCACACAAAACAAAGAGAAGATACGTGGGGCAGGAAAAAAGCGGGTTTTTCCCTGCCTTGCGCCCGCAAAAACAGATTCTCTCCCACAAAACCTGTCTTGTGCCCCGGGTCCGCCTTGTCGGACCCACAGTATCAACCGCGCATTGACTTAAGGTTATCCGCTCCACTCCCGGACGGAACAATCCAGGTTGAAGCAAAACATCACGGGAGAACACATGAAAAGACTTGCCACCCTGTTTCTGGCAGCCGGCCTTGCCCTGTTTGCTGCCAGCGGTGCCCAAGCCATAGAATTCAAGGTCAGCGGCGAGTGGCTCATGGGCTTCAATGCTGCGGAAGGCAGCCTGCTCAGCCACACACGCCAACAAGGAGCAAGAAAGAAGGCCGACAACAAGGACATCTTCTCCGCAGGCCAGCGCCTGCGCCTGCAGCTTGATGCCGTAGCATCGGAAAACCTGTCCGGCACGGTCTTCTTCGAAATAGGCGACACCAACTGGGGCCAGGCCTCCACTGGCGGCGCGCTTGGCGCGGACAGCACCAATGTCATCAAGCTCAAGCGCGCCTATATTGACTGGGCCCTGCCCAATACGGAACTCAAGGTACGCATGGGCCTGCAGGGCCTGCCCCTGCCCTTCGCGGCAGGCGGATCCGCCATCCACAACGATGACGTGGCAGGTGTGGTCGCCAACTACCGCTTCAGCGAAAACGTGGGCGTGACCCTGCTCTGGGCCAGGCCCTACAACGACAACTACACGGCAATCAAGGATGGCTCTTCCAATGACAGGGACGGCTATCTCGACAACATGGATCTCATCTCCCTGGCCGTGCCCCTGACCTTCGACGGCATCGAGGCAACGCCCTGGGTCATGTACGGAATCATCGGGCAGAACACCTTCAGGAACAACGAAAATCCCCGCCGCTGGTTCACCATGAGCGGCTACGAGCACGACAACGGTCGCTGGAACAGCGAGACCTTTGATCGCAAGCACGCCAACACCTCTGCCTTCTGGGCAGGATTGCCTGTGAAGCTCACGCTCTGGGATCCGTGGAACATAGAGTTCGACATCAACTACGGCTACCTTGAAAGCATGGGACGCGGCAATATCACGCGCGGCGACGGCGTCACGGAACGCTACAGCACAAAGCGCGAGGGCTGGCTTGCCAAGGCCCTTGTGGAATACAAGATGGACTGGGGCGTTCCCGGCATCTTCGGCTGGTACTCTTCAGGCGACGATGGCAATCCCGGCAACGGTTCCGAGCGCCTGCCAGCAGTCTCCTCTGCCGGCAACTTCACCTCCTTCCTTGGGGACGGAAACCTTGCCTGGGCGAGCTCTACGGACCTCTACGACCGCAATCTTTCCTACGCCGGCACCTGGGGCATAGGCCTGCAGATACGGGACATGAGCTTTGTGGAGGATCTGAAGCACACCTTCAGGGCCGTGTACCGCGGCGGCACCAATTCCCCCTCCATGGCAAAGTACGCCCTGCATCCCTGGAGCTGGGGCTCGTGCGTGGACGATCCCAACATCAGCGACCTTGAGCACTATCTCACCACCAACGACGGTATCCTCGAATTCAACCTTGTGAACGCCTACCAGATATACGAGAATCTGCAGGTGAACCTGGAGCTGGGCTACCTTGTGAACTTCATAGACCAGGACACCTGGAAGAGATCGCACGGCGGAAAGTGGGGCGAGACGTACTCAAAGCAGGACGGCTGGAAGGCACAGCTCATCTTTGCCTACACCTTCTGACACTTCCTTGCCCCGGCACACAACATGCAACACAAAGGCTTTCGGCTTTCCCGGAAGCCTTTTTTGTTCCGTGTCGCATCCTCTCGCCATTCCTTTTCTTTTGGGCAAAAAATTCAGTCAGGGGACTGGACACCACCGGGGAGTGTTGTGCTACAGAGTCTTCTAATGGGAAAGAGCTTACTAATCTCGCTCCCAGGCCTCCCTTTTTCCCCATCAAGGTCAAGGCAAGCACTTTTCACTATGATCAAGGACCGCCAGCTCTATCTGTATATCCTCCTGTTCTTCATGGCAGTGGAAGTGATACTGGCATTTTCCGCGTTCGGTTACATTGTCATAGAGCCCATTTCCATCACCTTTATGACCATTCCGGTGATCTTCGGATCCTACGTACTCGGGCCGCTTGCGGGTGCCATCTTGGGCTGTGTCTTCGGCCTGACCAGCATCTGGAAGGCCTCCATCTCGGCCGTAGCCTACGCGGATCAGGTCTTCTCCCCCATCTTGAGCGGCGCTCCCCTGGAAAGCCTGATTTTGAGTCTAGGCACGCGCATTGCCTTTGGCTTTCTGGCTGGCCTTATCTTCCTTTGCATTCGCAGGTACAGTCTCCCCAAGCTCTATATCGTGGCAGGTGTAGTCTTTGTCAACCTCTTTCATTCTTCCATAGTCTTCCTGTGCCTGGACCTCTTCTTTCCCAAAACCAACATCTCCTTCCTCTATGGCCTTGAGCGTCTTGTGTCCCCAAGCGGCCTTTTGAACTACACCATCAACGTCCTTGCCATACTTCTTCTCGACAAGTTCATACGCACGGACTTCATGGCAAAGGTGGTGAGCGAGCTCAAGTACTCCAACAGACACATCAGAAACAAGTCCTTCTACATAGCAAACATCTCCTTCATCCTTGTCCTGTCACTGATCTTCTTCGGCCTCATGTACCACTTCTACGGAAGGGCCGACAATCTTCTGCACTACTACGGCATAAGCCTGGGGGCGGAAGTCGAGTACAAGCTCGTCAATCTCGGCATGCAGCTTGTGGTGACCACGGTCTCGGTCTTCATCATAGTCGAGATAGCCATCATCATCTTTGGCAACTACTTTCTGCGCCTGCTCTTCCAGTCCAGGCGGGATATGATGACGCTTTTGCTCAACAAGAACACCTATATCCGCCACGTGAACGCAAGCATAAGCGACAATACCAGCTCCTCCTATCTGCTCATTCTCGATGTAGACAACTTCAAGCGCCTCAACGACACCTACGGGCACCCCAACGGCGACAAGGTGCTTATCGGCGTTGCCCACATCCTGAAATCCGTCTTCGAGGACAGCGGCGTTGTGGGCAGGCTTGGCGGTGACGAATTCTCGGTGTTCTGCGAGGACATCCCGCAAAAGGACATCGAAGAGCTTGCGAACCAGGTCTGCTCCAGGGTGTCAGGCATGAAGATTCACGGCGTGCACGGCATATCCTGCAGCATAGGTGTTGCCCTGTGCTGCCCGGGCGAGGGCTTTGCAGATGTCTACCCAAGGGCAGACGAGGCCCTCTACAAGGCAAAGGAAATGGGCAAAAACAGGTATTTTCTCAATTCATCCGCCCCCGAGGCCAGGCGATGACCGCATTTTTACCAGTAATTGCAATACATTACAATATAATGTCCATAAAATTTGCCAAGCCTTGACAAAGAGCAGGTCATTGGCTACAAGTTTCCCCTCACATGGCTTCGTAGCTCAGTCGGATAGAGCGACTGCCTCCTAAGCAGTAGGCCGCGTGTTCGATTCACGCCGGGGCCACCACAAATGCAGCCAAGAAGGCCCTGCAGGAACATCCTGCATGGGCCTTTTTTGCAATCCGTTGTCTTTCGGGATCCTTCAAAGGTCCCCTCTCCCAAACCAAGCGCTACAAAGCGCAAGGAAAAGCAAGCCATGGGCCTTTAGCCCCTTGCCTGCCCAAAACCTCATGCCCAGTGCGGTCGGGGTGAACCCTTGTCCCATTTTCCAAAAAAATTCCGGATATCCGGCCTTCTCCTTCTTTGCCTCATCCTCCTTGCCGGCTGCTCTGCCAAAAAGTCCGACACAGACGTAGCAAGATTTGCGCCCTACGGGCCTGCCGTGGCCCTGGGAGAAAAGCCAGACTTTTTCGCCAGATACTTAAAGCCCCAAAACCAAGAACTCCTTTCCTTCAGGGAAATGGCCCCGACCATCAGAAAGTCCATTGCGTACGCAAAGTCCAAGCCCGTAGATGGCCTTGCGGTCGCAAGGCCGAATCTGAAGGTAACCTGGGGCGAGCTTGTGGAAAGCCTTGAGCTTTTGCGAACGCTCCTGCCTCGTCTCGACAGCGAGCCTTCCCTTCTGAATGAAAAGTTCCGCTGGGTTGAAGTGGACGGAGGCATAAAGTATTCGGGCTACTACCAGCCTACCATCATGGCGAGCAGGAAGAAGGCCGGCAAATATACCCAGGCCATCTACGCAGTTCCGCCGGAACTCAAGAAAATCAGGAGCAGGGGGCGGCGTTTCCACAGCCGCGAGGCCATTGACGGGCCAAGACAGGTCCTTGCAGGCAGAAATCTCGAGCTTGCCTGGGCGGATCCCGTTGATGTGTACTTTCTGCAAATCCAGGGTTCCGGAAAGGTGATCTTCGATGATGGCACTACGGCCTATCTGAACTATGCAGGGCAAAACGGCCACAAGTACAGGGCCTCGGGGCGCATCATCCGCGAAAAGGGCTACGTGCTCTACAGCGGGGATGTGCTAGAACAACGCCAGTGGTTCAAGGACAATCCGGACAAGATACACGAGATCTTCTTTGCCAACCCCTCCTATGTCTTCTTCAGATTTGGCACGAGGGGCGCTGTGGGGGCCATAAACCAGACAGTGGACGACTACATTTCCCTGGCCGTGGACAGAACCTTTCTGCCCCTGGGCGGCATCGTGGCCTTTGGTGTCAACGTTCCGGACCAGACGTACACTACTGCCCCCCTGCGGGGCATAGGCCTTGCCCAGGACACGGGCGGAGCCATCAAGCGCAACCGCATAGACATCTACTGTGGCTCTGGAGACAGGGCCAACTACATTGCCAGCAATCTCGATGCGGCAGGCCCTGCCTGGCTCTTGCTGAAGCGCTAGAAAGCCAAAGAAATCCGGACTGCATAGCCCGGGATCAGGGACAAGCAACAAGGAAACACATATGCAGAATCTGAAAAAAGTCACCCTGAGCTACCACAGGGTCAAGGGCCTTCAGCCCAGGGTTGCCCATGGCGTGTACGGAGGCGTTTCCGGCCCCGACACAGTCGAGATGGAATTCTTCTCGCAGAGCGAGAACTATGACCGCGATCTGGACATGTCCCTGGACGAGTCCGGCCACGCGCCTACGGACGAGCTTGTGGCAGGCGACGAGCTCAACACAAACATAGTGCGCACCATCCACACCCGCATCTACATGAACAAGACAGCGGCCAGAGAAATGGTGGACTGGCTTTTGGATGTGCTGGAGAACATGGACAATATGGACAAGGCCATGGAGAACGACGATATGCTGGACGGCATAGACAAATCGCTCATCTACTCCAAGACAAAGCAGTAGCAACACATGCCCCGGAATCGGGAAAAATGCAGGGGACGGTTAGGCCAGATGGCCATACCGTCCCCTTTCTGTATCCCATGTCCGGATTTCCGGCTGAAGCTTGTCAGCGAAGCCCCCAACTGCCTCCTCTGGCGGGGCCTATGCGATAAATGGCTCCTTTTTGGCGAAGAGAGGCAAGGTGTTTTTCGACTGCACGAGAGGAAATCTGGAGCTGATTTGCGATATCGCGGGCAGATGATGTCGGATCCTTGCGGATGATCTCCAGGATTTTCTCTGAACTTCCGATACCTATCTCCGAACCTTCGGTACCTTTCTCCGAACCCTTCTCCGAACCCAGGGTGCCTTTCTCCGAACCTACCTCCGAACCCAGGGCACCTTTCTCCGAACCTATCTCCGAACCCAGGGCGCCTTTCTCCGAACCTATCTCCGAACCTAGGGTGCCTTTCTCCGAACTTTCTTCCGACAGCCTGAATTTTTCTTCCGACATCGAAGCCGGTTTCTCCGCTCTAGAAATATCCTTCTCCCAGTCGGTCAAGGAAGCCAGTCTTTCGGCATTTCTTCGCGGAATGATTACGGTAAAATGATCCCCGTCCCTGTCATCATCAAGAATAATATCAGGGCACGCATCCAGAGATCTTATGATACCCGTTCCAAGGCCGTGGTACGGGAGAATTCCCTTTGCGACATAGGAAGCCAGAATGGGATTGCGCAAAACCACATTCCCGCTTTTTATCTTCTCTGTTGTCAGGTTGTTGGGCAAATGCCCTGGGCTGATGATTTCAACACGGTCATCGTATATGAAAATCCGTATCTGCGAGTCAATCAGATAATCCCTGTGTATAAGAGCATTGACCAGCGTTTCTTCCAAAACAACAGGATGTATTTCCGGAATGCCCGGGGAATTTATGCCTTGACTATCCTGTATTTTATGCAGATTACGCATGATAAAGGCATAACAGTCCTGATAGACTTTCTCGATAGTCCCTGAAAAATCCTCGCTATCAATATACTGGTCTGTATGAATTTTATTGCCCGGGTAGCGTATTGCCTTTACCCCAAACTGGGAAACTATGCGCTCAGGATGCAAGGCAAACATAAGCACACAGGCAAGGTTCAGCTTCCCGTCCTGTGTCGCCAGATTGAGATTTTTCAGTAAGCGAATCTGTTCCTCTGGTGAATCAGGGAATTTGTATTTGTATGTTTTTTCCAGAAAATCACGGAACAACAACTTGTCCAGACTCTCCAGACCAGCTTTTGTTGGCATCTCGTCTGCATGAAATTGATGAGATTCCTGAAATATGCGTCGAAGTTCCTCCTTGGAACATATGCGACGCTTGTCAGAACCTACCTTGAACCAGATGATACCATTCTTGTCAAAGTATGGTTTGTCGTTACCCTTGGGTACATACAGAACAATGATAACCTTGTTGTCTTCAAATACAACATTCTGTGTTTTTACATTAACTGGGTTTTTTACATTATTTATTGCTGTATTTGCAATCAGTTGATTTATTCTACGAATATTAGTCTGGCTGAGCCCCTTGATTTCACCCTGATCCGAAATACCAATATAGATGTATCCGCCTTCACTATTTGAGAAGGCAACTATCTCGGCAGCAAGAGATTCCGGATTTGTAATATTCTCCTTGAACTGGTGAGTTCCGTCTTCTCCTGCCAATATTTGTTTACGCAGGTCATCAAGCGATATTTACATAATATGTACTCCATTATATGAAAAACAGATCCTGCATATCAAGAGATTTTGCCAGTAACCGTATTCTTGCTGCAATTCTCCTATTTCTCAACTACGCAGTTGATATTGCCCAAATACAGGTAGCTGCGCTTCTAGTGCGTGTGCTCAAGCAGGGGCACGTCGCCTATCTTTGCGCGGATGGCCTTGCAGATCTGTTCGAAATGCGGACAGGGGAAGCCTATGGGCGCACCCTTGCCCATACAGGAAGCAAGGGCAATGGCCTCTGCCCCGCGCGACACCAGCATCTGGGCGCGGGCAACTGCGCGCTTGCCAGGGCAGCCCCCGCAGCTCACAAAGCCCATGATTTCACACTCCTCGCCAAGGCTCGCAAAGCTGCCCTTGCCCTGGGCCACTGTAAGAAAGTCCGTTGTACCAGGACAGATGTCCTCGGTTTGCTGACAGCGGATAATGCCTACCTTCTTCATGGGGCTTCCCTCCTTCTGTGCGGAAAAAATCCGCTTATCGTCCAAGGGCTATGGCGTACACGTCTTCCGGTTTTGCGCAGACAAAGTCTGCGTGATCCACCTCGCCTTCCTCGGCATAACCCCAGCCAGCGGCTGCGGTGGCTATCCCAAGCCCTTGCGCTGCGTCCACGTCGTCGCGCCTGTCGCCCACCATGAGCACGCAGGCAGGGTTTGCACCAGTAGTCGCAAGGTCGCGCTCTATGACACCGTACTTTGTGCGCACGGGACCATTCAGATCCGCTCCGCCTATATAGCAAAAATACCCGGCAAGGCCAAAATGCTCGAGAATGCGCTGCGCGTAAACTAGGGGCTTTGCCGTGGCAAGCACGTTTTTGCAGCCTGCTGCCGCAAGCTCCCGCAAAAGCTCCCCTATGCCAGGGTAGACGCTGTTTTCGAAAATACCCCTGTCCGCAAAGTACTCTCGGTACAGGACAAGGGCCTTTTGTCCAAGGTCGGGGCTCCCTGTCACCTTCGTAAAGGTGTCGAGCAGCGGCGGGCCTATGAAGGCATACATGTCCTCGCGCGCACGGCTTATGCCAAGGCGCGAGAGAGCATACTCGCAGGAATTGAGGATGCCCGGAGCGGAATCGGTCAGGGTTCCGTCAAGGTCGAAAAAGACATAGGGATAGCGGGCTTGCATGGAAAATTCCGATAAGGGTTGCTGTTTGCCCGGGAGAGCTTTTGCGCCTTCCCTGGCGCAAAAATCATCCCGCCTGCTTCCCGGGGGAGAGCTCTTCGGCTCTCCCCCGACATGGATCAGTTGTCACGCAGATCTTCGAAAGAGGCTATGATTTCCTCGATGGTCACAGTGGTGTTCTCAAACTGATCCGCCAGGGCCAAAGCGTCCTCTTCGTCCTCGTCCTCGGGATCCCGTTCACTGCTTTCCATGAGGGTTTCGGACAGTTCCAAAAAAATGGCCCGTGCCTGATCGAGATGATCCAAAGCCTCTGCCAGCTGTTCTTGCTGATCGCTCGTCATAACCGCTCCTGAATGGATAGATGGGGATTAGCCACGCACAGGGTCTTTGCGCACAACAAGACAAGGTTGGCGCTTCGCCCCAAAGGGGCTTTGCCCAAGGGACCCCGTGCAAGCCATGTGTTACAATCTTGGAACGAAAAGCACTGTCCGTCAACACCCGAGCCAGGGAAAGCTTTCCTATTGAGGATGGCAAGGGCCTTTCACCTCAAAAAAGTTCATGATCGCAAAAGACTGCATGTCCCAACAATTCTCTTCGCCTGTGCCCGACCAATTCCTCCGGGCCGAACCGGCCATTCGTGGGCAGGGGCAGAGCTGGGAGACTTGTGCCGCACCCATCGGCAAGGGTTCGGACACCACTGGCAAAGCCTTGCCGAAATTGCTCTTTTTGCTCATTTTGCCTTTCAGGGGCTTGTGTGCTAACAGGTCGGGCTGATTCTACCAACTTACGGATGCCCTGTTTTCCCAAAGCCCGGCATGGCGGCCAAAACAAGCCAGCCCGGGGCCATGCGGGAAACGTCCCACAACCTGCAACGCTACAACGAGGGAATATCCATGCCCCTTTTCGATTTCGAGTGCGAAGACTGCGGCAAGCACTTTGAAGAACTGCTCTTTGACGACGACAACGACCTTCCCTGCTGCCCGGAGTGCAAGAGCAAAAACACAAGGCGCCTTCTTACCATGCCGAGCCCCCTGAAGAAAAATCCCTTCCCCTACAAGGTAGGGCCGGTCAACCAGGCCTTTGTGAACAATGTGAAGCGCGCAGAGGCCATGGCTGCCAGGGGCATGTCCCCCTGCTCCTCCTGCGGCTCTTCCTGCGCCCATGCAGGCGGCCAGGCCCAGAACCAGACAGGCAACTAAACCCTTTTCGCGCGTTTCGACACCAGGATTTTTCCAAACCCCGGCACTCCCCACAGAGGTCGTTCATGCCCAAAGCCAGCAAAGTCTCGAGACACTACCACAACATGGGTGCCATACGGCTCTACTACGGAGTCCCCCCGGCGTCCCAGCTTATCTCGGACTTTCTGAAATCGTCCTGGGCTACGCCTGACGACGACAGGGCCAGGGAGATCCTGCTTGCCATGACTGTCGGACAAAAGGACAGGTCAAGGGGCTATGCAGAGCTTTCCGCCCTTGCCGGCAAGGGTTCCATGCTCGCGGCCTACGTTCTGGCAGTGCGGGACTACGGGGATCCCAGGGGAGCAGGCTACGCAAGGGCTGCGCAAACCCTTGAGGAACTGGCAGACAGGAACTTTTGGCCTGCCATGTACCAGCTCGTCGGCAGCTGGACTACAAAGGATTTGCAAAGCTCCCTGGAAGAGTCCGGGCAAAGAATCCGCACCCTTGCTTCCTACGCGCGCAAGGGCTCGATTTTTGCCGTAATCCTCCTGGGCCAGGCCTATCTTGAGGGCAGGTTCAGGGCAGCCAGAAACCAGGTGGACGTGCTTCTTGTCCAGCTTCTTGAGGGTGTTCGCCTGCGCAGCTGGGAATGTCTGCGCATCCTCATCTCCATCTACACCACTGTCCTGCCCGAAGAGCTCTCCCACGACTTTCTGGAGCCGGCCATCGAGATGCTGCGCCTTGCTGCACTCGCGGGCATGACAGACGCCATGAGCCTTCTTGCCAAACAGTACCAGACAGGGCGCATCCTTCCGCGCAACATCGATCGCTCCCTTTTCTGGCACCGCAAGGCCTGGCTTGCCGGAAGCCTTGACGCAGGCTGCACCTATGCGCGCATGCTTTTGGACTGTGCGGAATCGGACGCGGAGATCGACGAGGCAAGGCGTATCCTTGAGTACGGCTGCAGCCAGATGCACGCTGCCTCCCATGTGGGACTGGCCGAGTATTTCCTGAAAGTCCTGCCCGACGACAAGGATCACGTGACCTTCATTCGCCTCATACAGACGGCCGCGCGTCTGGGGGACCCGAGCCTCTACGCGCGCTACCTCTACGAGGGTATGCGCGACGGTGGGGGCCAGGAAGAGACGAATGGCTTCAACGATCCCTGTATGCGTACCCCGGAAGCCGTGTTCATGAACGTCATGGGCACCATTCTCGCCCACGCGCGCAAAAAGCCCGTTCCCCGCCCGACAGGATCGACCTTGAGAAGGCTTGAGGCTCTGGCAAACGAGGGCTTTGTGCCTGCCTGCGACACCCTGGCAGCAATCAACCACTTTGGCCTGTACGGCTACAACAGGGATAGTGCCAGGGCAAGCCACTGGCTTGCCCATGGCAGACAGCTCCACAGCCTGCGCTGCTGGACTTTGCACACCCTGATTGAGCTTGAGCGCACCATGGATGGGCGCACGCCAAGGCACGTTCTGGACAATCTCCTCTCAAGGCTGCACACCCTGGGCGACTACGACGATATGCTGGCCCAGGCAGCCGTAGCCTGCCAGATAGCCATGCTGGACAGCCCGGATGCGGACAAGGCCTACCGAAACGAACTGAAGGACAAGGGGCACTTCGTCATGGAGACTCCAGCGAAGATTTTGTCCGAGATCATCATGAAGGCAGGCCACACTGGCGATCTGGCTGCCCTTGCCTACATTGGGCTCCAGTTCGGGAGTGCCTATGGCTGTGTGATGCACAAGACACTGGCAAGCCTTGTCGGGCAGTACCTTGGACTAGGCGATTGGCTGAACTGCCGCCACATAGCCCAGTTCTGCAGGACCACGCAGCACGCCTACATCGATCCCGCAACCTTTCGCAGACGCGCGGAAGAAGTCTACGGTCGGGAACGAACCACTGGCGAGACAGAGACAGGTGCAAGGGTCAGGGAGAAGGCAAGCCCCAGAAAATCCGGAAGACCAGGGCGCAAGGGCTAGACTCAAAGCCTCGCACCCCCAAAAAAGTCCAGAATCTGCCTGATTGTGGCACTTTCTTGCCTGTTTTTTTCGCTTTTTTCGCAGACTCTCCAGTCCCCAAAAGCTTCCCTGCTGCCCGCATGCCTTGTCCCAAGAGGCTTTCCCTTGAAAAAAAACAGGAAATTCTCAAGGTATACCGCCCCGCTTTTCCCAAAATTCCCCCAAAGGCGCAAGCTTTGGGGAAGACCTTGCCGGACAAAAAACCTTTCTTGTCTCTTTTTCCCACCTTGCGTAGAATTTTGCCATGCAGAAAACATTCTACCGTGCATTGCTCTTTGTGCTGCTTTTCCCCCCAGGCGAGGACGTACAAAGGGGGCGCAAAAAAAGCGCTTCTTTCACGCGCTGACTGCCAAAAGCCAGCCCTCCTGTCCCGTCTTTCGCAACCCAAGTCAATCGCCATGCAAGCAAGAATCTTTCCTCACCATGGGACGCTTGTCCTTCTGACTCTTTTTCTCGCCCTTTCCTGTATTCTGACCGCATGCAATGACGGCAAGTCCACACGTGAACAGCGCGTGCGCGACTCTGCCGTCTTCAAAATCGAGGCCAGGGACATTCCCCTTACAGCCGAGCTTTCCGGCCGCGTTTCTGCCTTCCGCAAGGCAGAGGTTCGCCCCCAGGTGAGCGGCATCCTGCAGGAACAGCTCTTCACGGAGGGCTCCCTTGTGAAGGCGGGCCAGTCCCTGTACAAGATCGATCCGGACACCTACGACGCAGAAGTGGAAAGCGCAAAGGCAGCTGTCGCAAGCGCAGATGCCACCCTCCACGCAGCGAAGCTGCGCCTTGACCGCCGCATTGCCCTTCTGCGCAGCCAGGCAGTGAGCCAGCAGGCCTACGAGGACGCAAGGGCCGAGTACCTCCAGGCCAAGGCCAACCTCGAAGTCGCAAAGGCTTCCCTGAAAACAGCCGAGATTCACCTGCGCTACACGGACGTTCTTGCCCCCATCACGGGCCGCATAGGAAAGTCCAATGTGACCCAGGGTGCGCTTGTCACAGCCAACCAGGCAGACGAACTCGCTGTCATCCAGCAGCTCGATCCCGTCTACGTGGACATGACACAGTCCTCCTTTGCGCTGCTTGTCCTGCGTGACCGCTACGCTGCAGGAAATCTGGTCCGCCCAGGGGACGACACCTCCACCGAAGTGACCCTCACCCTGGAAAACGGCAGGACCTATCCCTTAAAGGGCGAGCTCAAGTTTGCGGACATCACTGTGGACGAGAGCACGGGATCCGTGCTTTTGCGCTCCGTGTTCAAGAATCCGGACTTTGTGCTTTTGCCTGGCATGTACGTGAAGGCCAGCATCAGCCAGGGCGTCAAGATGGGAGCCCTGCTCGTTCCCCAGCGCGCTGTGCGCCGCGATCCCAAGGGCAATGCCTCTGTCTTTGTTCTCGCAAACGGCAAGGCCGAATTTCGCCCCATTGTTGGCGGAGACATGGTCGGACGCTTCCTCATGGTGAACGAGGGTTTGAAGGAAGGCGAGCTTGTCCTGCTTGAGGGCATACAGAACATGCGCCCCGGCATGCCCGTGAACCAGACCAATGTGCTCACCGTGGACACCTACGGAAAGTCGAGGGACTAGGCCATGTCCATTTCCCGCTTCTTTATCGAGAGGCCGGTCTTTGCCTCGGTCATAGCAGCGCTCATCATGCTCGCAGGCGGGCTTTCCTACAGGTTTTTGCCTGTGGAACAGTTCCCGCCCATGGCCCCGCCCACCATTTCCATGACAGTGGAATACGCGGGCTCCTCTGCCCAGACCATGCAGGACAGCGTGGCCCAGATCATTGAGCAGAACATGACAGGCCTCGACAACCTGCTCTACATGTCCACCTCCTCCTCGTCCGAAGGCAGGGCCTTTTTGCGCATGACCTTCGATACGGGCACGGATCCGGACGTGGCCATGATGCAGGTGCAGAACAACCTCGATCTTGCCATGCCGAGGCTACCCGAAGACGTGAAAAACCAGGGCATACGCGTGCGCAAGGTCTCGGAGTCCTTCCTGCGCTACATGAGCTTCTACGACGAGACAGGAAGGACAGCAGTCGAGGACATTGGCGACTTTGTCTCCTCGGTCCTTCTGGACCCCCTGAACCGTATTGACGGCGTGGGCGAAGCCACCCTCTTCGGCTCGGACTATGCCATGCGCATCTGGCTCAACCCGAACCAGCTGCGCTCGTTTTCGCTTACCCCAAGCGACGTCGTGGCTGCAGTGCGCAACCAGAACAACCAGATTTCCGTGGGTCAGGTGGGCGGCCTTCCCAACACGGAAACCCAGGAGCTTAACGTAACCCTGCTCTCCAGAACCAAACTGCAGGACATAGAGCAGTTCAAGAACGTCATAGTGCGCGTCAATCCGGACGGATCCGCTGTGCGCGTGCGTGACGTCGCGCGCGTGGACATGGGCGTGCGCTCCTATACGGTCACCTCGCGCTTTCGCGGCATGCCCGCAGTGACCGTGGGCATCCAGCTGGCAGAAGGCGCCAACGCAGTCGACGCAGGCAAAAGGGTCGATGCCTTCATGGACCGCATGCGCCAGTTCTTCCCCCCAGGCATCACCTATCACATCACCCTGGACAGCGTGCCCTTCATCCTGGCCTCCATCAACAGTATCGTGCACACCCTCATTGAGGCCATCGTGCTCGTTGCCGCCATCATGTTCCTCTTCCTGCAGAACTGGCGGGCAACGCTTATCCCCACCCTGGCAGTGCCCATCGTTCTTTTGGGCACAGTGGCTGTCATCGCGGCATCCGGTGGCTCCATCAATACCTTGAGCATGTTCGGCCTTGTGCTTGCCATTGGTCTTCTGGTCGACGACGCCATCGTGGTTGTGGAGAACACGGAACGCATCATGCACATGGAGGGCCTGCCCCCGGCAGAGGCCATCAAGAAGTCCATGGACCAAATCACCTGGGCCCTTGTGGGCGTTGCGGCAGTTTTGTCCGCGGTCTTTGTGCCCATGTCCTTCTTTGGCGGCATTCCCGGCGCCATCTACAGGCAGTTCACCCTGACCATTGTCTCGGCCATGACCCTCTCGGTCTTTGTGGCCATCACCATTACACCCCCTCTGTGCAAGCATCTTCTGAAGCAGCGGGACGTGAATCCCTCCAAAAAGAATCTCTTCACGCCCTTCAACAGACTGGTGGACACTGGCACCAGTGGCTACGGAAAGCTTGTGCGCAAGCTCATAGCCCATCCCGTCAAGGTCATGGCGGTCTACGCCCTTCTGGCTGTGGGCGCAGTGGTTGCCGTGCGCGAAATGCCCACCTCCTTCCTTCCCATCGAGGACCAGGGCATCGTGAACTTCAATATCTTCATGCCCCCCGGAACCACACGTCAAGTGACTCTTGAGGCTGCCAGGGAGGTGGAGGAGTACTTCAAGAACAACGAGGCTGACCTCATTGAGGGCGTTGGCATCATGCTCGGCATGGGCCCCAACGCAAGCCGTGGCCAAAACGTCGCAAACGGCTATGTTTCCCTGAAACACTGGGATCAGAGAAGGGGTGCTGATCAGAGCGCCAACGCCATAGTGCGCAGGGCAAGGGCGCATTTTGCGAACTTTACCGTAGGCCGCATTGCCTTCAGTGAGCCTCCGCAGATCCGCGGCCTTGGCAACGCCTCGGGCCTTGTCATGCAGCTGCAGGACCAAGGGGGCCTTGGGCACGATGCCCTCATCACGGCCAGGGAAGATTTGCTCGACATGATGCGCATGAACCCCATGTTCTTCAACCCGCGCACAACCTCCCTGGACGATATCCCCCAGGTGCGCGTGGACATAGACGACCTCAAGGCAGGCGTGTTCCACTTAAGCCCAGACAGCATCAACGCGGACCTTTCCACTGCCTGGGGCGGCACCTATGTAAACGACTTCGTGGACAGGGGCAGAGTCAAGCGTGTCTACGTGCAGGGCGATACACCCTATCGCATGAACCCGGACGATCTGCGCTTCTGGTATTTCAGAAACGAGGAAGGCGGCATGGTCCCCTTGGACGCCTTCGCAACCGTGAACTGGACCTATGGTCCTGCACAGCTTGAGCGCTTCAACGGCGTGCCCTCCACAGCCATCGAGGTGAGCGCAGGCGAAAGCGTAAGCTCGGGCGAGGCCATGGCGGAAATCGAGCGCATTGTCGAAAACGAGCTCCCCCACGGCATAGGCATGGAGTGGTCTGGCCTAAGCTTCGAGGAAAAGCGTTCGGGATCGCAGACAGGCCCCCTCTACGCCCTCTCCATCCTGGTCGTCTTCCTCTGTCTTGCGGCCCTCTACGAAAGCTGGACCATACCCTTTGCGGTCATCCTGGTTGTGCCCATCGGCGTGCTCGGCGCCATGGGGCTCAGCACCCTGCGCGGCCTGCACAACGACATCTACTTCCAGGTGGGCATTTTGGCTGTTATCGGCCTGTCTGCCAAGAACGCCATCCTCATCGTGGAATTTGCAAAGACCTTGTACGAGAGCGGCAAGAGCCTTGTGGACGCGGCTGTTGAGGCTGCCACCATGCGCCTGAGGCCCATCGTCATGACCTCCATGGCCTTTTTGCTTGGCGTCATGCCCCTCACCGTAAGCACCGGCGCTGGCGCAAACAGCCAGCACGCCATTGGTACCGGTATTGTGGGCGGAACGTTCCTTGCCACTGCCGTGGGCGTTCTCTTCATTCCTGTGTTCTTCGTGGTCATCAACCGCATAACCGAACGCATAAGCGGCAAGAGTGACCGCGGGATCCGGAAAAGGTCCAAGGACAAGCCGCAGGAAGCTGTGGAAGAGCCAGGGACCCAGGGCTAGAGACATAAGAGACTGATGGGCGAATGAGCCCGCAAAACCTGAAAGGGGAGACCGTACGGCCTCCCCTTTTTGCTGGCTTTGGGAAAGATGTGGGTGATGGATGGAGAACGGATGACACTTGTATGTGTTGGTATGCGCGCCATCCCTCTGAATCCAGAGTTTTCCCATGCAGGTTTCTGCGGACTGCTTGGTGTTACTCAATCTCCGGATCCAGAGTTTACTGTGTTCTCTATCCAGGATTCATCTTTTGTGTCAACAAGTTACGACTGAAGCAAAACTTGACAAACTGGCTGTTATACGCCCAAGTATGCCGCAATGCCTGCCACAATTTCCATTTGCTTTCCAGCTTCTCTCGCCCCACACTCTTTCCCGACAAACCCCTTCTAGACACAGCTCCTCCCCCCCCTCGAATATATTACGACTAGTTGGTCTTTTTTTTTACATTCCATAACTTCTTTTCTCCAATCAGGCGAGGAACTCCCATGAAAACCACTCTTTGCGCAGCCCTGCTGGCCCTCTCCCTTGCTTCACCTGCCTTGGCCGCAGACATCTCCACCTATACCGTCGGCTCCATGAAAATCGTGCGCATTGTCGACAATGCGGACGGCGTTCCGGTCTTTGGCGAACACTTCAAGAGTCCCGGTGTTGCCAAATTCTATCGCGATCCCAAGGGTGGCTACAGCTATGATCTCATCGAACCCGAAGCTTCTGCAAAATAGCAGGCCTGCGAAAAACGTCCTTGCCCGCAAATCGTCGACCTCCTTCTTGTAGCCCGGCAAGCCCGTTTTTTTGCATGCTCCGGCGAGCGCTCATCCCGTTCGCCGGATTTTTTTGTCCCCTGCCACCTGTCCCATTTTCCGGACGCAAAAAAAGGGGCTGTGCCCCAAAAAGGACAGCGCCCCAAAGTTTGCAATTGTCTCCGATACGTTACGCTACTTGCCAAAGGCTTCCTTCACCTTTGCAAGAGAGCCCGGGATGTCCACATGCATGGGACATTTGGGCAGGCACTGTCCGCAATTGGTACAGGACGAGGCCGGATCCCCGCGCTGGATGGGCGACATTGCGAGCGTGTAGTCCGCAAGGGCCCTCTTCTTGTCCTGATGGGCCAGGTAATTGTTGTAGACGTAGGCGAAGATGTAGCCAATGGCGACGTTTTCCGGACAGGGGATGCACTGGTAGCAGCCAACGCAGTTCACGTGTCCGGGAATGTTGTTGAAGGCAGCTCTCGCACGGCCTATGGCCTCGCGTTCCTTGGGTGTGAGCATGCCGGGAGCCGCCTTGGCTGCGTAGGCGAGGTTTTTCTCCACGTCTGCCACGCTGTTCATGCCGCTCACTGTTACGCTTACTTCCGGAATGTCCCACAGATAGTCCAGGGCCCACTCGGCATCGTCCTTTCTGATCCCGGAGGAGGCCAGGGCGTCACGCATGTTTTTCGGGAGATTGCCCAGAAGTCCTGTGCGCACCGGCTTCATGATGGCGACACCCATGCCCTTGGTTGCCGCATACTTGGGTCCAAGAATGCCTGTCTCGTACTCATAGTCCAGATAGTTGTGCTGCAGAAGACAGAAGTCCCAGGGAGCAGCGTCCACCACCTGTTTAAAGAGCTGCAGATTGTCGTGAAAGCTGAAGCCCATGAAGCGAATCTTGCCATCGCTCTTGAGCTTCATCATCTTGTCTATGAGCTTCCAGGGCTTCACGTACTTGTCCCAGGCGCGATGCATGATCATGTGGATGTGGTAGAAATCGATGACGTCCGTGTTGATGGTCCTGCGGGATTCGTCAAAGAACTTCATGAAATCGTCCGGACTTTGCATCTGCCACCAGGGCATCTTGGAGGTCACATACACCCTGTCACGCCAGCCTCCAGCAAGGGCCTTTGCCACGGCCTGCTCGGACTGGCCGCCCAGATAGACGCGGCCAGTGTCCACATAGTTCACGCCGCCCTCGATGGCCCTGCGCACGATGTCCGTGCTGAGCCCAAAGTCTACCTTGCCGTCCTTCATCTGCAAACGGAGCATGCCAAAGCCCAGGGCCGACACCATGACTCCGGTCTGCCCCATGGGACGATAGCGCATGGTAGACTTGTAGTTCAGGATGCCCAATTTGGACTGGTCAGGAAGAAGGGACTTTGCCTCCGTGCCTTCGGCAAGGGAGGGCAAAAGGGGTGCAGCTGCAGCGGCCGCAAGCGTGGTTTTCAGAAAATGACGTCTTTCCATGGGCTGGCTCCTGTATCCTTGGTTGCGTTTTGCCGCTCCTGCCAAGCGCAAGACTGCGGACAGGGCTGCGGGCATATCCTGCCTTTTTTCATAGCACAGGGCCCTTGTACGCGACACAAGGTATTTTGCAAAAAACTTGCCCAAAAATGTCACGCCTTTTGCAAAACTCCTGACACAGTCCCCATTGTCCGGCTTCCAAATCCTGATTCATGCCCCATTCGTTCACAGGGGAAAGATGCACAAAACAGGTCTTGCACGCATGTGCTGTCTTTTCACATCCTTGACACCTGCGCCTGTTCGGGCCAATACAACAGAATATATGGACAGGAAGATACGTTCGTGCGGACCATATGTCCCCCGGACCTTCTTGTTTTTCTTTCAACCTCAACCAATATCAGGAGACGGCGCCCTGCCAGGACGCTGAAGGAAAATGAGGACGTTTGGCAAATCCAGCAAGCTCGATCATGTGCTCTACGACGTGCGCGGCCCGGTCGTTGACGAAGCGGCCCGCATGGAAGAGCAAGGCATGAAGATTCTGAAACTGAACATAGGCAACCCTGCCCCCTTCGGTTTCTCCGCTCCCGAGGAAGTCATCTTCGACATGCGCGACGCAATCGTGAATTCGCAGGGCTACTCGGAATCCCGCGGCATTTTCAACGCCAGAAAGGCCATCATGCAATACGCCCAGATCAAGGGCATCCCCAATGTGGGCATGAAGGACATCTACACTGGCAATGGCGCAAGCGAGCTCATCCAGCTTGCCATGCACGCGCTGCTCAACAACGGCGACGAAATCCTCATTCCCGCTCCGGACTATCCCTTGTGGACAGCCTGTGCCACCCTGGCCGGCGGCAAGGCTGTGCACTACATCTGTGACGAGGAGTCGGACTGGTACCCGGATCTTGAGGACATGGAAAGCAAGATCACGGACAAGACCAAGGCCCTTGTCATCATCAATCCCAACAACCCCACAGGCGCCCTGTACCCGCTGGATATACTGGAGCGCATAGTGGAGATAGCCCGTCGCCACGAGCTCATCATCTTCTCGGACGAGATCTACGACCGTCTGGTCATGGACGGGGAAAAACACACATCCATTGCCTCCCTGGCCCCGGATCTCTTCTGCGTGACCTTCAGCGGCCTTTCAAAGTCGCACATGGTCTGCGGTTTCCGCGTAGGCTGGATGATACTTAGCGGCAACAAGAACCTTGCCAAGGACTACATTGCGGGCATCAACATGCTCTCCAACATGCGCCTGTGCTCCAATGTGCCAGGCCAGTCCATCATTCAGACAGCGCTCGGCGGCTATCAGAGCGTCAACGAATACATTGTTCCCGGCGGACGCATCTACGAACAGCGCAACTACATCTACGGTGCACTGAACAGCCTTCCCGGCATCTCGGCAGTAAAGCCAAGGGCTGCCTTCTACATCTTCCCCAAGATTGACACAGAACGCTACCGTATCACCAACGACACGGAGTTCGCCCTGGACTGCTTAAGAGAAACCCGCATCCTCTTTGTGCCAGGCACAGGCTTCAACTGGCCAAAGCACGATCACTTCCGCATAGTCTATCTGCCCCCTGTGGCAGTTTTGCAGGAAGCTGTGGAAAAGCTCGGCAGATTCCTCTACGACTACTCAAAGCGCTAAAAAGACGCTTTTTTTTCAGTCCGGCACGGGACTTTTCCCAAGGCGGCGGCTTCACACAAGCCGGGTCCGGGGAAAGTCCCCTTTTTGCGCCCTGCTTCGGGCTTTGGCATTGAAGTTGGTCACGATTTTGAGTAAAAGCGGTATAGATTTGTACAACTTCATGTGTGACACCTCCAAATTGAGCGAATATCCGGTATGGTACGCGCTCATACTCTTTCAAGGATCCGTGGCGTACCAGTAGTACGCCAAACCCAAAAAACTTTCAGAGGAAATTTCAAGATGAACCCTGTTTCCAAAACCCTTCTTGGCGCTGCCTGCGCCGTAGCCTTTGCCCTGCCCTGCCAGGCTGCAGACACCCTCATGATGGCAACCACCACCAGCACCCAGGATTCCGGACTGCTGGAATTTCTGGAACCCGATTTCCGCAAGGACACCGGCATTGAGCTCAAGTGGGTCGCTGTTGGCACAGGCAAGGCCCTTGAGATTGCCAAAAACTGCGACGCGGACGTTTTGCTTGTGCACGCCCCTGCAGTGGAAAAGAAGTTCGTGGCAGACGGCTACGGCATTGATCGCCGCCAAGTCATGTACAACGACTTCGTGATTGTCGGACCCAAGAAGGATCCCGCAAAGGTGAAGGGCAAGACCACAAGCGAGGCACTCAAGGCCATCTACGATGCGAAGGCAGTCTTTGTCAGCCGCGGTGACAAGTCCGGCACCCACAACGCCGAAAAGAAGCTGTGGAAGGCCAACAACCTCTCTCCCGACAAGGAATCCTTCTACATCTCCGCTGGCCAGGGCATGATGGCTACCCTGAACATTGCCGCAGAAAAGAACGGCTACACCCTGACCGACCGCGCAACCTGGATCAAGTTTGCTGCCAAGCAGGGCAAGAACAATGCGCTCGCCATTGTGGTTGAAGGCGACAAGGCCCTCTTCAATCAGTACAGCGTCATGACCACCAATCCCGCCATGTGCCCGAAGGTGAAGAAGGATCTGGCAAAGAAGTTCGAGGACTGGTGGGTGAGCCCCAAAACCCAGAAGCGCATCAGCGAATACACGCTTGAGGGCAAGCAGCTCTTCTTCCCCAACGCAGGGAAGTAACCCCGGGCACACCGAATAAACACGATACTGCGGGCGGGTCTGCGAGACTTTTTGCGGGCCCGCCCTATCCGTAACAGCAGGAACAAGCGTCAGGGACAGGGGACAGGGGACAGATGGGATACTTTTCCGAGGGAATGAGTCAGGCAGCAAGCCTTCTTGTGCACATGGACGACGCAACCGTGTCGGCCATAGAGGCAACGCTTGTGTCCACAAGCTGGGCGCTTTTTGTTGCAGCCCTTCTTGGCCTTCCCCTGGGCTTTGTGCTGGGCTATGCAAACTTTCCTGGCAAAAGAGCCATACGCCTTGTCTCGGACACGCTTTTGGCCTTTCCCACAGTTCTCATTGGCCTGTTGGTCTACGTCTTCATCACTGCACGCGGGCCTTTGGGAGAATATGGCCTTTTGTTCACCCTGCCCGGCATGGTCATAGGCCAGACCATACTGGCGCTGCCCATCATCGTCTCCTGGACCGCACAGGCTGTGGAAAACCTCGATGCACGCTGCAGGCAGACCCTTTTGACCCTTGGTGCAGGAAGAATGCAAACTGCCCTGCTCACATTAAGCGAGGTACGCTACGATCTGGGCATGGTCTGCGTGCAGGCCTTTGGCCGCGTGGTCACGGAAGTGGGTGTTGCCATGATGCTTGGCGGCAATATCCGCTATTCCACAAGGACCATGACCACAGCCATCTCCCTGGAAACGAGCAAGGGCGAATTCGCTCAAGGCATTGCCCTGGGCCTCGTGCTTTTGCTCATAGCCTTTGTCGTGAATCTGCTTTTGACCTGGCTCAAATACAGGGGGAGAAGAGCATGAGCGCAATCATCGAGGCCTGGAATCTTGCCAGGAGCTACAATGGCGTACCCGCCCTGAACTTGCCAGAACTTAGGGTGGAAGAGGGGGAGTGCGTGGCCCTGACAGGACGCAACGGCAGCGGCAAATCAACCCTCCTTCGCATACTGGCCTTTCTGGAAAAACCGGATTTCGGCAAACTGGTCTACCATGGAAACTCGTCCAATCCGCGCCGCGAGGTAACCCTGCTCCTTCAGGACCCCTATCTTCTGAAATGCTCCGTCTTCCAAAACGTCACCCTGGGCCTTCGCTTGCGCGGGGACACGAAAAATCTTGAAAAGTGCTACGAAAAAGCCATGCATGAAGCTGGCTTTGCCGATCCCATGACCTATGCTTCGCGAACCCAGAGCATGCTTTCCGGAGGCGAGCGCCAGCGCGTGGCCCTGGCAGCAAGGCTTGCCATTGCCCCAAGGGTTTTGCTTTTGGACGAGCCTACGGCCCACGTGGATGCGGCAAGCGAAAAAATCATCTATGCCTCCGTGAAGGCCTGCCTCGAAAGGGGCGTAACCATCCTTTGTGCCACGCACGACAGGGCTCTTTTCGACTCCCTCGACGCCCGCGAGGTGGTGCTAGAAGAGCAAGGCTAAAAGCCTTGCGCACAATCTTGCCAAATCCCCTTTCTTACGGCTACACAGGGCGAAATCCGCATTTCCAGAAAAATTCCCGACAAAGAGACAGCCATGCCAAAAACAAGACAGACCCTTGCGCCCGAAGAGCTTGCCAGCCTCACCCTGGCCTGGGAAGCATGGGAAAAGGGCGTTTCAACCCCTGCCAGAAGAATCGTGCGGGCAAGGCTGCACCTTGTCTTTCTTTTTGTACGCTACGGCGGATTGCGCCTTAAGGAAGTCCTTGGCATGCACGCCCGAGCCCTCCTGGACCTCGAGAGCGGTCTTCTGTCAGTTCCAGGCGACAACGCCAGAGAGATCATGCTGCCCCTGGGCTGCATGCACCACTTTCGCAGGATTCTCTCCCTGCCCGAGGCGGAAAATGCAGGTTTCCTAAGCCTCGACGAGGGCTTTGTGCGCAGAAAGTTCTACCTTGTGGCCGAAACCTGCTCCCTTGACCCCTCAAGGGCAGCGCCCCGCGCCCTGCGCTATGCACGGGCCTTGGAGCTTCTTTCCTTGCGCGTTCCGCTCTCCATGGTGCAAAAATACCTGGGACAGCCTGGTCCTGCCGCAGCCTTCTTTCTGAACTTTGCCGGAGGCGAGCTTGCCGACTACATCCTCAGCAAGGCCAGGGCAGGCAGGGATGCCAAGGACAACATCTTTGTGGGCATAGCCACTGGTGCGAAAATGGGGCTGCGCCGTGCGGAAATAGAGATAGCCTGCTTCGGGAACACACTCATCCGTGCGCAAGCCAGCCTGGACAGGCTGCAGGACCTTGATCTCGGAAGCCACAGGCAGGTGGTCACCTTCCGTATTCCGCCAAACGCCATGGCGCTTGCCCTCTCTCCCTGCCAGACAAGCCAGGCAAACACGCTTGAAGCCACCCTGACCGGCCTGCACGCAGACGCAGTGGAGGGCTTTGCCACAGCCCACCTTGCCTGCGGCGCCACCCTCACGGTCGCACTCGAATGGGGAAACATCTGCCCGTCCGATCTCTACGAGGGACGAAGGGTGTGGCTGCACTTTGCGGCCGCAAGCGTGGAGATTGAGGGCTAGAGAGACAAAATGCCCGCTTTGCCCCGATGACAGGGGGAGGATGGGGAAAAAGCGTGACTGCTTTTGCAAAAAGTGTACACGCCTGTCCAAATGGGCGTACAAGGGTTCCATGGGAAAGGCTCTCGTCCCGTCTGCCGGACCCTTCTCATTATCCTTACACAACCGGGAGTCTCATATGTCCTTCGAGTTTCGTATACTGCGCGTCGACATGGCGGCCAAGACCTGTACCTTCGAGCCTGTTCCCCAGGAATACATGGGCCTTGGAGGCAGGGCTCTGACCTCGACCATTGTCGCAAGGGAAGTCGATCCCACCTGCACGCCCCTTGGACCCCACAACAAGCTTGTCTTTGCCCCAGGCCTTCTTGGCGCAACCAACAGCCCCAATTCCAACAGGATTTCCGTTGGCTGCAAAAGCCCCCTTACCGGCGGCATCAAGGAGAGCAACGCAGGCGGACAGCCCGGCGGACACATAGCGAAACTGGGTATTTTGGCCATCATCGTGGAAAACATCGCCCCCGAGGGCGAGTGGTGGCAACTTGAGCTTGGCCTTGACTACGCGCGCCTTGTGCCCTCCACTGTCACAGGCCTCAACAACTTCGCTGCTGTGGAAAAGCTGGTTGAGCACTACGGCGACAAGTGCAGCTACATCACCATCGGCAGGGCAGGCGAATTCAAGCTTACGGCAGCTAGCATTGCCTGCACGGACAGGGAACTTCGCCCCATGCGCCACGCTGGCCGCGGCGGTGTCGGCGCCATCATGGGCTCCAAGGGCCTCAAAGCCATCATCGTGAACCCCGAAGGCGGAAAGGCAGCACCCCTTGTCGACGCCCAGGCCTTCCGCGATGCCTCCAAGCGCTTTGCCAAGGCCCTGACAGAGCACCCCATTTGTGGCACAGGCCTTGCCCAGTACGGCACGGCTGTCCTTGTGAACATATTGCATGAGGCTGGCGGCCTCCCCACCAAGAACTTCACTGTGGGCCAGTTTGCGGAGCACGAAAACCTCTCTGGCGAGACCCTGAACAAGATCACCAAGGAGCGCGGAGGCGAAGGCTCTGTTGCCCACGGCTGCATGAGCGGCTGCCTCATCCGCTGCAGCGGCATTCTCCCGGACAAGAAGGGCAAGTTCCAGAGCAAGTGGCCCGAATACGAGACGCTCTGGTGCTTTGGCCCGCACAGCGGCATAAGCGATCTCGACAAGGTCTCCCGCTTTGACTACATGTGCGACGACTTTGGCGTGGACACCATCGACGTGGGTGTGGCAGTGGGCGTTGCCATGGCTGGCGGCGGCATCCCCTACGGGGACGCGGACGCTGCTCTCGACGCCGTTGCCCAGATAAGCGAGGGCACCCCTCTTGGCCGCGTGCTTGGCTGTGGTACAGCCACAACGGGCAGGGTCTTTGGCGTGCGCCGCGTGCCCTGCGTCAAGGGCCAGAGCCTTCCTGCCTACGATCCGCGTGCAGTCAAGGGCGTTGGCGTCACCTATGCCACCACCCCCATGGGTGCAGACCATACGGCTGGCTACTCTGTCACGGCCAACATCCTGAACAGTGGCGGCCACGTGGATCCCTTGAAAAAGGAAGGCCAGATCGAGCTTTCCCGCAACCTCCAGGTTGCCACAGCTTCAGTGGACTCCGTGGGTCTGTGCCTCTTTACAGCCTTTGCCATCCTGGACGTTCCGGACGCATTGCCTGCCATCGTGGACATGCTGAACGCCAAGTTCGGCTGGAAGATGACAGGGGACGATGTGGTGACTCTGGGCCAGCGCATCCTCACAACCGAAATCGACTTCAACCGCAGGGCCGGCATTGGCATTGGCCAGGACCGTCTGCCGGACTTCTTCACGGACGAGCCCGTTGCCCCGCACAACACAACCTTCGATTTCACCAACAAGGAACTCGCCACGGTCTTCAACTGGCGTGACGAGGTGAAGGAACTGGAAGGAAAGAAGTAGACGCAATGCGGGCAAATCCGTATTGTGCATAGAGCCAGTCCCGGCCAGTCTAGCGGCTGGCCGGGACTTTTCGTACATTTTCTACCAGGAAGGCATTATGCGCGTACTTGTCAAGCTGAGCACGACCTTGAGGGACCTTGTTCCGGACTACAATCCGGCCCAGGGCATAGTTCTGACCGATGTTCCGGAAAAATGTACTGTCGCCCAGGTGGCCGAGAGGCTGAACATCCCCGAAAAGGAAATCAAGATAATCATGGTAAATTCCCGCCAGAACACCCTGGATGCCGAGCTTCACGACAACGATCGCCTGGCACTCTTTCCGGCTGTGGGCGGGGGCTAGGGGCTACCATCCCATTTTTCGGCTTTTCGGAGACATTCATGAATTTCACACGTCAGGATTTTTGTAATTTTCTTGTCTCGAACTTTCCCTGGAAATGGAAAGACGGAAGCCTTGATGTGGAGACAGATACGCCGCTCTTTGTCGAGAATACCTTCATTGCCAACTGGGCCCGCAGGGAGGGTGTGCGCGTGCCGGATGCCATGGCAGCACTTTTGGACATCAATGTCTGGCCCGAACGCTTCAGGCAAAACTGCGATGTGTATTCCAAAGAGCAGATGCAGCGCCTCTTGCAGGCACGTGTCGCCATTGCCGGCCTTGGAGGCCTTGGCGGTCGTGTGACCGAACTTTTGGCGCGCCTTGGCGTGTGCCATTTCACCCTGTGCGACTGCGACGAGTTTTCCGAAAGCAATCTGAACCGCCAGGCCTTTTGTACGGAAAAAAGCATAGGCTGGCGCAAGACAACGACCCTTGAGCTGGCCGTGTCCGACATCGCGGAATACGCCAGGGTGCGCAGACTGTCCCTTGCATTGGATGAGAGGACCATCCCGGATTTTCTTGAGAACGCGGACATCGTGTTCGACTGTCTGGACGACATCCAGACCAAGGCACTTTTGGAAAGGGCCTGTGCTGCTGCCAATATCCCCTTTGTGCACGGAGGCGTGAGCCATCAGGAAGGCTTTGCCTTTGCCACAAGGGGAGAATGCGGCCTTGCAAGGCTCTATGGCGAGGAGCTTCCCCAAAAGCCCAAAAGGCAGCCTGTTTCCGTTCTGGCTGTGGCGGGAACAGCCTGCATGATGGTCTCCCTGGGGCTCAGGGTTCTTTTCGGGGAACAAACAGATGACCAGCAAGCAGGAAAGCTCTACCACCAGGACTTTGGGGAGCTTGCCATGGACGCCTTCGATTTCGGCGCATAATGGTCGCAGGGTTCTTGTACGAAAGGGTCGGGGATTGGGCTACATTGAGCTCCACCCCGGCCCTTTTTGCCTTTACGCGACCCTGTCGCGGCCCTCGTACTCCCAGACTATCTCGCCAGTCTTTTCGACGCCGTAGCCGCCCATGTCTTCCACCTGTTTTTTGAATTCGGCAGATCTGATGGTTGCGAGAAGCGCCTGCATCCTCTCGTCGTCCCAAAACCTCTTGGGAATGACAAGGTCATACTCCTCGACGCCCACGGGTATGAAGTCAAGGCCCAGGGCCCTTGCCGAGGCAAGCACTCCAAGGCCCACATCAGCCCTGCCGGAAAGCACTGCCGCAGCCACGTTCATGTGGGTGAATTCCTCGGCCGTGTAGCCTTTGATGGCCTGTGGCTTCAGACCTTTCTTCTTCAAAAGGCAGTCCAGCAAAACCCTTGTGCCACTGCCGCGCTGGCGGTTGATGAAGGTGATGTCCTCGCGCACAAGGTCCTGTATGCTGCGTATTTTCAGGGGATTTCCGGGCTTCACCATAAAGCCCTGCACGCGATCCACAAGGCGCAAGAGGACCACCGGGACGCTCAGATTGTCCTGTATTGCCTTGCGGTTGTAGACCCCGTCTTCCATGTTGAGCAGATGGGAGCCAGCAAGGTGGCACTGGCCCTGCTCTATTGCGCGCAATCCTCCCAGGGAGCCCACGTGCACCGAGGTGAGGCTGCAGCCAAGGGATGTGCGCCTGCGCACAAGGCTGTCCAGAAG
Organism: Desulfovibrio sp. An276; assembly: GCF_002159665.1. Taxonomy (GTDB): domain Bacteria; phylum Desulfobacterota; class Desulfovibrionia; order Desulfovibrionales; family Desulfovibrionaceae; genus Desulfovibrio; species Desulfovibrio faecigallinarum. The sequence continues at coordinate 11,818 of NZ_NFJC01000014.1, read as the reverse complement.
ATCCAGGGTGTTGTCGTGGCTGCCAATGGCAAGCAGGGCAGAGCGTATCCTTTCCCTTGAGCGCAAAAGAGAGACATTGACCACGGATCCGGCATCCAGACCCTCGCTGGCAGCAGGGATGGTCAGCATACCGTCCGCGCGGCTAAGAGAGGTCACGGTTCCGGCTCCTCGCGCAAGTGGCACAGCCATGAGGGTTCCGTCCACATCCCCCAGCTTCACGCGGATGCGCTCCTCCATGCCGGGCCTTGAGGGCAGGGCCTGGCAGAGCCTTGCCGTGGCCTCGGGGCGGGAGGGGGCAAGCGTGTGCTGCAGCCTTGCCAAAAGCGGCAAGAGGAATTCCTCAACCACAATGGTCGCTGACACGGGGTAGCCCGGAGCTCCAAGGACAGGGTGCCCGTCCACAAGGCCAAGGACTGCAGGCTTTCCGGGCATGACAGCCACGCCGTGCACAAAGACCTCGCCAAGGGAAGCTATAACGTGCGAGGTGTAGTCCCTGCTTCCGGCAGAAGAGCCAGCGTTCAGAAGGACTATGTCCGCTCCGTCTTCAAGCGCGGCCCGCACCGCTGCCTGTATGATATCGGGATCGTCCGGCACAATGTCCCGTACAATGGCCGTAGCCCCTGCCTCCTCCACCAGAGAGGCGAAGATCAGCGAATTGAACTCAGGCCAGCACTTGCCCTCGATAAGGGCGTCTTCGCTTGCCTGCATGAGGGGCACGATTTCCGAACCGCTGGGGATGATGGCAACCACAGGCTTTTTGCAGACAGGGACAGTCAGAACCCTAGCCGCAGCCAGAGCGCCCATCTCGTAGGGGCCTATGCGCGTTCCTGGAGCAAGCAGGATTTCGGAGCTCACCATATCCTCGCCAAGCTTGCGGACGTGCTGCCAGGGAAAGGCAGCGCGCTCTATGCGCACACTCTTTCCCGAAGGTGCTGCCACAAGGTTTTCGATCATGATGACGGCATTGCAGCCAGAGGGAAGCCTTTGCCCTGTGTTTATCCAGAAGGCCTGCCGTCCTACTTCAAGGTCCAGGGGGTGCATGGCACTTGCCCCAAAGGTCTCCTCTGCCCGCACTGCAATGCCGTCCATGGCAGCCGCGTGGAAGGGCGGAGAGGAAAGGTTTGCCTGCACGATGTGCGAGGTGACCCTGCCCCTGGCATGAGGCAACGCCACCTCTTCCTCTCCCAGGGCAAAGCCGCTCTTTTCTATGGCAGAAAACCACAGATCCCTTGCCTCGCCTACCGGTTTCAGCTCCAGATAGGTGTTGCGCTTCATGCCCTTTTCAAGATGGCGCGCGATATCCTGTCCAGCATCACTTGCGTTTGTATTGGTTGCCATTGTGTTCCCCCGCTATCGCAAAAGTTCCACTTCTATAAGCTCGCCTTCGTAGAGCCCCTCGCTTTGTTCCGGGCAGACCACAAGCCCGTCGGCTCTTGTCAGGGACGAGATGCAGCCCGAAGGTGCCGTGACCGGAACAGCAAGGAAGGAAACTTCCACCCTGTCGCAAACACCTTCCCTTTCCATGGGCTCAAGTGTCACCCGGATGTAGTCCCTGCGCCCCTGCGCAGAGGCAATGGGACGCGAAAGCCTTGCGAGCACAAAGCCTTGCAAGACATTTGCGTCGCCACCCTGCAGTCTGCGCAAGAGGGGACGCACAAAGCAGCGAGCGCACACAAGGGCGCTTGTCACGTGCCCCGGAAGGCCCATGAGGCATACCCTGCCGCGCCTGGCCAATATGAAGGGCTTGCCGGGGCTCAGGGCCACGCCGTGGCACAAAAGCTCGCTCTCCTCTCCCTGGCAGAAGGCGTCGAGCGTGTGGTCGCGCATGCCGGCTGACGAGCCCCCGGACACAAGGACCACGTCAAAGTCGCGGCAAAGAGCATCCACCCTGTCGCGCAAAGCACCCTCGTCGTCGCGCAAAATGCCAGCAAATTCGACCTCTGCCCCCTCCTCGCGGCACAGTGCTGCAATGCTGTGCGAATTCACGTCGCGGATTTGTCCCGGAGCTGGTGTCGTGTCACAGGGCACAACCTCGTCCCCGGTGGAGATGATGGCTACCCTGGGACGTCTGGCTACAGGAACCCGCGTCCTGCCAAGGGCTGCCAGAAGGCCCACGTCCTGCGGACGTATGCGCAAGCCCTTCTTGAGGCAGAGCATGCCCTCTGCCACATCCTCGTCCCGTGCAAGAACGTTGTCCCCAGGAGCGACAGAGCGGGTAAGCTCAATGAGGTCGTTTCCCGCAGGACGGGAGTATTCCAGCATGACCACAGCGTCGCTGCCCTTGGGCAGCATGCCGCCAGTCAGGATGGGCGCTGCCTGCCCGGGCTCAAGGCTCTGGGTAACGCGCACGCCCATGCGGCAGGACTCTGCAAGCTCGAGCAGGGCCGGCTGGCTCTCCCCTGCGCCAAAGACATCCTGCGCACGCACGGCAAAGCCGTCCACTGTCGAGCGGCAAAAGCCCGGAACATCCTGGTCGGAAACAAGGTCCTCCGCAAGATAGCGCCCGAGGCTTTCGTCCAGGGGCACTTCTTCCGCCTCATCCTTCCCAGAAAAGCCCGCGAGCAGGGAAAGGACTTCGGGCAGGGATTGCAATTTGAGAAAAGGCTTCATCACAAATACTGGCGCGAGAGCCCATGGGGCTTTGAGAGACAGCGCCGCCTCCTTGAATTTTGCCCGGAAAACGCCGGACACCTTCCACACAGGAAAGGCAGGGCAATACTATCGCAATTGCCAACGTGTTGGAAGTCTTGACAAAGCGATGTGCTATAAGAAAACCCGGATATTTCTCTAACCCTGATGTTTTTCATCTGCGGGATCAAGCTTCTGTTTGCTTTTCAGAAAAAAGTGTTGATCTTGGGAACGCATCTGGGACATAGTAGTGCTGAAAATAGTTGTGCGGCAACAGGGCTCCCCCACCAGAAGGAGAAAAAGGTCGCATAATTTCATATTTTCCAGCATTTGTACTGGGTAACTGTTGTGTCATGCTGGAAAAATGTGAGCTTTTCTTCAGGCTTTGCCGTTAAAGTGTTTTGCAACCACAATCGAAGACACGGAGTGAGCAATCACCCAAGGAGATCCTCAAAATGAGCGAGTCCTCAAAGACAGAGCCCATGATTGAGAAACTCAATCGCACGAACGACGTCCATTTCAAGTACGTTTTTGGCAGTCCAGGGCACAAGGACATCCTGATAGGTTTCGTCAACGCAGTCCTCTATCCTGACGGAGGCAAGAAGATATGCGATCTGGAATTGAAGATCGTGAACTAACTCCAGATCATTACGACGGCAAGGAAGTCCGGCTCGACTTGCGCGCCAAAACGTCCGACGGTATAGTACTCAATATAGAGGTACAAGCCCAAAGCCAAGATCATTTGGACAAGCGCATCATGTGCTATTGGGCGAAACTGTATAGCCGTGAAATACGCAGGGGAGAGGATTATATAAAACTTCATCCAACCTATATTATCGAAATCATGAACTTCAACTTTATTCCCGAAAGTCCTCTTTATATAAACGATGCTCAGGTCATAGTTTCTGCAACAGGAAAACCATTCAACGGAGAAATGAAGCTTTTCTTTATCGAGATTCCCAAATGGAATGCACTGAAAAGAAAGGCAAATAGCACACTTGAGCGATGGATGGCTTTTTTTGCAAACCAAGAATACCGCAGAAATTGAGGAGTATGCCATGTTGGAGCCCAATATTCATGCCGCATTGGAGGCTGAAAAGAGATTCATTGCCAATCCTGATCAGATGCGCGACTATTGGCAAAGGGAAAAAGCCATTGCAAAACGGGTGACCGAACTCGAAGCTGCTGAAGATAAGGGCAGAGCCAAAGGCAAAACCGAGGAAAAAGAGAACATTGCCCGTGCTATGCTGTCTGACAATGCTCCCATACAACTAATCCAAAAATATACAGGACTTTCTGTAAGCGAGATTGAAGCTCTAAAAAAATAGCCTTTTGCTGACAATCTTTTCATGTACCGGTGTCTCTTGTGAGATACCGTACTGAATAGAGGAGCTTGCAATGTTGGATTCAGAAAAAGAAGCGTCAATCAGGACTATGGAAAATCCTAAGAGGAAGAGACCAAAACTGAAGAATTGATAAAGGGAGAAAGCAAAAGAATAGCACAGGTTGTGTGCTTCATGCTCTCCCAAGGCGTTCCCATGGAACAGATCGAGCAATGCACAGGCCTTTCCGAAAGCGAAAATAAGCCCTTCCTCAATCCTCCCACCTTCCAAAGCCCCCTCAGGACCTTCCCAAAGAGCCCCACAGCACCAATAGCCAAACATGCAAAAGGTCGCGCGGAACTTGCGTTGGTGGCGCAAACAGGAAATTTGCACATGCCCCCTGTCTGTGCTAAATGTCTGCATTCCATGACATACTTTGCGCTTGCAAGGCCTAAAAGGCCCCTGTTTCGAGCGCACACCCCGTGCGCCCCTTCCCGGATTTTGCCAGTTCCAAGGAGGAAGGCGTCCTTTTCCCCGAGGGCCAGCCCTCTGGGGTATCCGCGCCTCAATTTCATGATGACACAGGAAAATTCCCTTCTTTCAAGCGCCTCCCCCAAGGAGGACAGGGTTCCCCTGCCAGAGCGGCTGCGTCCGGACAACATGGACCTTTTTCTGGGCCAGACCCATCTTGAGACGCGCATACACGCCCTTTTGGGGGTAAAAAACCTGCCAAGCCTGCTCTTCTTCGGGCCTCCAGGCTGTGGAAAGTCCACCATAGCCCTTTTGCTTGCCAAATCCACGGGCAGGGCCTACAGGCGCGTGTCTGCTCCCGAGGCAGGAATCACGCAGCTCAGGCGCATCCTTGGCGAAGGCGTGGACATTCTCATCCTGGACGAACTGCACAGGTTCACCAAGGCCCAGCAGGACTTCTTTTTGCCTCTTCTTGAAGACGGCTCCCTGACACTTTTGGCCACGACCACGGAAAATCCCTCCTTCTCGGTCACAAGGCAGCTTCTCTCGCGCCTGAGCGTACTGCGCCTGCGCCCCCTGGACCTTCCGGAAATGCTGGAACTGGCACGGCGCGGGGCAAGCCAGATGGGCTGTTCCTTAAATGAGGACGTGCTCTCCATGCTCTGCGATCTCGCCCACGGCGACGCAAGGACACTTTTGAACCTTGTCGAATACGTGGCCTCGCTCCCTGGCGAGAAGGACGATCCCCAAAAGGTCAAATCCGTCCTTCCGGACGTTATCACCCGTCACGACAAGGCAGGCGACAGCCACTACGAGCTCGCCTCTGCGCTCATCAAATCCATCAGGGGCTCTGACCCGGACGCGGCCATCTACTATCTGGCCTGCCTGCTCGAAGGCGGGGAAGATCCCCGCTTCATCTGCAGGCGCCTTATTCTTTCCGCTTCCGAGGACGTGGGCCTTGCGGATCCCCAGGCCCTGCCCCTGGCCGTAGCCTGCCAGCAGGCAGTGGAATTTGTGGGCATGCCCGAGGGCTTTATTCCCCTGGCAGAGACCGTGACCTACCTTGCCCTGGCGCGCAAGAGCAATTCCTCCTACGCGGCCTATTTGAGCGCCCAGAAACTTGTGCGCGAACAGGGCATCCTTCCCGTGCCCCTGGATCTGCGCAATCCCGTGACTGCGCTGCAAAGGGAGTGGGGGTACGGCCGCAACTACCAGTATCCGCACAATTTCCGCGACGGATGGGTGAAGCAGCGCTACCTGCCCGAGGGTGTTGGCATGGAAAGCTTCTACAGGCCGAAGGAAAACGGCGAGGAACCGCGCCTTGCAGCCTTCTGGCGCAGCAGAAAAAACGCGCGCGGCCCCCGCTAAAAGCCTTTTTCCGGATAGCCGGAAAGTGAAAAAAGTCCCTCAAGGGGACAAAACCCAACAAGAACAAGAGACAATATATGGAAACCTTTGTTCCGGACACACTCTTGAACCGCTTCCCGAGGGACAGCTACACCTCGCCCATGCAGGTGCCCTGCCTTCTGACCAGGATCTTTCCCTCGCTGAGCTTCTACACCCGCATCTTCCTTGGCACCACCCACTGGCTCACCTCAAGGGCAGCCAAGGGCAAGTGCGACGATGCCGCCTGGTGCTACGCCAGCGCCTGGATCCTGGAAGACGTGGAGCGCACGGGCATCAGTGTGCGCGTATCCGGCCTTGAGGCCTTCAATGAGGCCGAGGGGCCCTTTGTCATTGTGGCAAACCACATGAGCACACTTGAGACCTACCTTCTGCCCTGCATCCTGCGCCCCCGCTTCCCTGTCACCTTCATCGTGAAACGCAGCCTCACCACCATGCCCTTCTTTGGCCATGTGATGCGCTCGCGCGATCCCGTGGTGGTGGACAGGGTCAATCCCCGCGAGGATCTGACAACCATCTTGCGCGAGGGAACGGAACGCCTCAAGAAGGGCATCTCCATCATCGTCTTCCCGCAATCCACCAGGACCATGCACATTGACGCCAAACACTTCAACACCATCGGCGTCAAGCTGGCCCGCAAGGCAGGTGTTCCGGTGGTGCCCCTGGCACTCAAGACCGACGCCTGGGGCACTGGCAAAAAGATCAAGGAACTGGGCAAGATTCGCCCGGAAAGCGACGTGCTCTTCCGCTTCTTCCCGCCAGTGCACGTGGAAGGCTCGGGCCATGCGGAAAACAGGGCCATCTACGAGGCCATTTCCCACACCCTGCACTACTGGGAGGCCAGGCAGAAGGCCAAGGACGAGGGAAAGCCCGTTCCGCCTGTCCTTGAGGAAGGCTACACCTTCCCGGAAATAGACCGTTCAGCGGAAAAGACAAGGACTGCTGCAGAATAGCGCCTTTTTCTCACACTATTGAAAGCCCCTCCGTCAGGGAGGGGCTTTTCCATTTTTTTGCAGAAACTATTCGTGCCAGCCGGCTGCCCAGTCCATGAGCTTTGTGGCAGCAGCAAAGGCACCACTGTGCTCTGGAATGCCGTGGGCGTCGAGCTCCATCTTGCACAAGAGAGCGAGCGATGGCCCGTAGATACTTGTTTTGCGCCGGGGCTTTTCCCCGCCTTCCGCAGCCTCTTCATCCCGGGATTCTTCTTCAAGGACATCGAGCCAGAAGCCGTTGCCGGACTTTGCCTCTTCGGCCCTCTGCTCGAAATCCGCAACCTCAGCCTTTTGCGCGAATTCCAGGGCAAGATTTTTCAAAAAGGCATGCACCTCGTCCGCGGACGGAGCGAACCTTTCCGGGCAGGGAAACTCCTCCGGGGCATCGAAGCTCCAGCGTTCGAACTTGCCCCACTCGTCCCTGGGCTTTGCCTTGCTCATCTCCTCCCAGTCCGGAGGAGTGAGGCAGACTATTTTCGTCATGCGGCTTACCGTGGCGCCAGCGCTGAAAAGGCCGCGCACGCGCACAAGGTCCGTGCGAAGCTCGTCCGGCACAAATTCCAGGGCCATGCCATTGGTCCTGCAGGCCTCGAAGCACATCATGGGCGTGCGCAAATTCATGGGCACAAATTCCAAGGCCCTGCCATCCACACGCATGGCATGGGTGCACAGCTCTTCGTCCACAAGCTCCTCTGGCACAAACTGCAGGGCAAGGGAGTTCTGGGTCACTGCAGTGCGGCACACGTCCCTGTCGCGCGTCTGGCTTGGCACATACTGCAGGGCAAGGCCATCGTGGCGCAGGGCAAGCATGCACACTGCCTTTGAACGCAATGAGTCCGGCACAAACTGCAGGGCAAGGCCTGTGGTGCGCAGGGCCTTCTGGCACAGATACATGTCGCGCATGCCTTCTGGCACAAACTGCAGGGCCATGCCGTTTTGCACAAGAGCCGCCCTGCAGACGTCGATGCATCTGTCTGCCTCATCCACCGTGGCGAGCTTTATGCCGTCCTTTTCGAGCATGGCTATGCGCTGCTCAAGGATCTGCTTGGCCTTCACCTGCTCTTCGCTGAGATCTTCCTCGCCCGAGGCTTCCCTTGGGTCAAAGCCCTCGTAGTCGCGTTCCACCATATATCTGTTGTCCCTGATGCCCTTGAAAGTGTTGAATGGGTTACCTGTCCGCCGAACAGCCGGCCATCCAGTGCATGCCGCCTTCGGAGCCCAGATAGTCGAAGCACAGCTTCTCGTCTTCCCGCATGAGGGAAAGGCAGCTTTCCTCGCTGGAATCAAAGAAAAACTCGCCTGTGTAGCTGCCCTCGAGGCTGTCGATCCACACCTGGGTCACGTTCTCGCCCTGGGAGGAAAAGGTGTTCACCCTGCCGCAATAGCGGCCGAGATCGCTCATGTCGCTTGCGCCTGCCGATCCCTTGCCGTCACCCTTCTGCCCCGGGCAGTCCAAAAGTCCAATGGCCCTGCCAAAGAGCTGCACCTGCTCCGCTGTTTCCGTGCTTACCCAGCCCCTGGCCGCCATGTAGTCCTGCTTGCCAGCCTTGATGGCGTTGAGGACAGGGATAACGTAGGAAAGGCCGCCAGAGTCTACCAGCATGAGGTAGGCCTCGTTGCCGGCGCCCTGCAGGGCCTGGAAGAGGCTCGCGTTGTAGTCGTAGCCTGTGCGCGCAAAGGCCCTGGACCACACGCCTGCCATCTCCTCCATGGGCATGGCGCTCTGACCCTCCATGTAGAGGGGATCGTTGAGCGCTGCCTGTGCCACTGCCTCGTTCACCTCCACAGGGATGGGCTGGAGAAGATTCAAAACGGACAGGGGTTGAGAGGCAGGGCCAGACTCTGGTCCTGCGCCCTGGACAGGAGCTGCGCCAAGCACAAGCACAAGGAGGATCAGGGCATACGCACGCGAAACGCAGGCGCAGGCTGTATGTGTACGCGAAAAATGCATGGAAAATACCTGAAGGGGGATGCCGGGATTGCGGCATATCGCGACTGACCTACAAAAAGACCCTGCCCCCTGTCAAGGATCGTCCCGTAGCTTCACGCTCTACCTTGCCTGCACTTTGCATGTTCAAAGATTATATTTCGGGGGTATTTTTCCGCAACAAAAACGTCAAAAAAAGAAGTTTTGCCGAAAAGGTTCCAGACAAGAGAGACAGGATACAGTCTTGTTGCGGCCTGTTTTGCTCGGGAACAGGAAGAAACAGGCATTTTCCCAAGGGCTGAAAGAAGAAATTCCATGCCCCTTTGGGGTAGCAGGAGGGCACAAAAAAAAGGGTCCGGCAAACGTCAGACCCTTTTTCATGCTTTCGTGCGGGATGAGGGACTAGGCGTGCTTGACGCGATCCCTTTCCTCTGCGCGCTTGGCATTGTTGAAGCGATCGAGGGTACCCACAAGATAGCCTGTGATACGACGGATACGCTCGAACTTGACCCCTGCGCCAATGCTTTTTGCAGAGTGCTGGGCTGCCGTTACCGCGGATTTGCTGTCCATCAACATAGAAAACACGCTCCTCACTATTTGAAAACAAAAACCTGCCTTCCCCAAATCCGGAAAGCTCCAGACTGTCGCGCGGGGTGCCGCGCGGGAAAGGGACCTTTTGTTACTGACTTGAAACCGGGCCCATGGGCCCTTGTCGTGTCCATTGGGACACCTTTGAGGCGGTTTTGTTCAACGGGTCCCGTTGGGCCCCGCAAGGCATTTTCCGACCTCACGGGAGCCGATATTACCGTAAAGTTCGGGTCTGTCAACTTGCCCAAAAAGCCTTGCACGCAAGTTCACGAACAAAAAAAAGTGGCGACTTTCCCGCATGGTGCGAGCCCCTCTGACAAATTTTGAAAAACCTTTCCCAAGGGTCTTGACAGATGCAGCACGCTGAAAACAGAACGCTTTCCAAGGGCCAAAAAAATCTTTTCCATGGGCAAATTTTTTTGGGGCCAGGGGTCCCCTGAAGGACAGTAACCCATCCTCTCCGGCATCCTTTCTGCCCGGCTTCTTCCGGCAGTGTGCAAGGTTTGAGGACGGCACAAGGGACATCCCGCAAACTTCCTGTCCAGAAAATGTGCACCTGCAAAAAATTTGTACACAGCCATAGGCTAAAGCTTTGCCAAATTGTGCCGATGTGCCAGATGCGAAACCTTTCCTCTCGCCTTTTTCGTGCATCTTGCCTCCCATTGCCGCGCTGGGCTTTTGCGCAAGGCTCATTCTGCCCCAATTGCCCAGAGCCTTGGGGTCTTGCCTCTTTGGCACGAAACTTGCTTTTTCAGTACTCTGTACGGGAAAGCTCCATACGGAAAGACTCCGTACAAATTTCACTACCATCTGCAGGAGACCACACAGTGACAAACACAGCAGAAAACACTCGCAGCCAGGGGCTGGACATTGCGCGCAGGCTGCGCCTGCCCCTCACACGCGAAGAGGGCGGCGCGGACAGTCTGCTTCAGGTCCTCTGGCAGATCCTCTGGACGGCCATCCTGGTCCTTGCCGTCTTCCTCATGGGCGTGCGCTTCGCGGACGCAAGCGAACTTCCTGTTCCGAGGGCTCCGGAAAAGGTTCTTGTCACCTTCTCTGGCGCCTCCCTGCTCGCAAGCGAGGAGGTCACGGTGAAAGACGGAATGGCGAGCATCCTTTTGCCCGGCTCGGCAAGGGATCTGGTTGTTGGCGCAAGCAAGGGCAAGGTGGCCGACAGGCACGAGAGTATTGTTACGGGTGCTTCGCTTGGCTTTCAGGGCGAGCTTGCCAAAAGGACAATGGCCCAAAGGACAGAGCTTTCCGCCAGGATCCTCTATCTCGAGACACTGATCAAAAAGGCAAGTGGCAAGGAAGACAACCTTCAGGGCCTCTGCCTTGAGCTTGCCAAAGCCAGGGCCAGCCTGAAGGCCCTTGACGGGGACAAGAAGGTCACGGGAAAGGAGCAAACCTCCTGGAAGCTTGTGCGCCTGCGCCTTGCGGGACTTGAGGCAAGGGAGAGGGTCACCCTCACCTATGCCTACACCCTGCCCGACGTGCGCTGGCAGCCCCTCTACCTTGTGGACGTGACGCCAGGCGACAATGGCAAGGGAGCCATACATGTGCGCCTTGAGGCCGAGGTAACCCAGCCTGCGGGCTTTGACTGGCCAAACGTGGAACTTCACCTTGTGGCCCAGGGCGGAGACCTTTCCACCCTGCCGCCCCTGCGGCCCTGGATCATAGGCGATGGGCCCGTAGCCCTTGGCTCGCCTGCCCCACGCATGGCAAAGGCCATGTCCATGGCAAAAATGGACAACGAGGCGGCTCTCCTCGACACCACAGGGAGCAGTGTGCAATGGACGCCCCTTTTGAAGGGCCTTTCTCAAGGAACAAGCAGACTCCTTCTTGCCGAGCGTACCTGGGACGAGCCCCTCAAGTGGATAGCAAGGCCCCAGAGCCACGACACAGGCGTCTATCTGTGCGCGGAGCACGTTCTGGAAGGCCAGGAAAAAATCTGGCCCCAGGGCCCCATGGTCCTCTCCCTTGAGGGCGCCATAGCCTCCAGGGATCACTTTGCCCCGACGGAGGGCAAGCTCTTCCTCTCCTTTGGCAAGGACGCACGAGTGCGTCTTGAGGCAAAGGCAGAGCCCAGGCGCAGCGGCAAGGAAGGCTTTATCAGCCAGAAGAAGGTCTGGGACTGGGAGTGGCAGTACAATGTGCGCAACGAGCGCGAAAAGCCCGTGCTCGTGCGTGTGGAATGCCCGCTTCCCCAGACAGTGACCGAGGGCTTCGAGGCCAGGGTCACGAGCAGGCCGGACACGAAGAGCGAAGACAAGACCCTATTCTGGGAATTCGAGCTTGCTCCGGGATCCGACAGGGAACTTCTCCACAGCGTGCGCGTGACTGGCCCGGCGGACACAAGGGTCGCACCGCTTGCGCCCTAGGTCGTGTTGACAAAATCAAAAATCAGCCAATCTGACTTCGACTTTGCCATAAGAGGTTATATTTCATACTGTATCACTCCAGTTTACCAGAGCGGTCCACAGTAT
>NZ_NFJC01000013.1 GCF_002159665.1 Desulfovibrio sp. An276 | reverse complement strand
CAGCCTGTGGAGAGGCTCCTTGCCTCGTTGAAGCGGAACCCGCCCAGGGATCAAGCTAGCTTGTTTCCGCTGGGAATCCTCCGCCTTTAGGCGGGGGAGGATGTCAAAGTGACCCTCCGTAACAGGAGAACTTGCAAATTCTATCTGTCCCCCCGCCCTCCGTCCAGAGACAATACAACCACAATCTTGCCCGAAACTCTCTGCAGCCAGCCTGGCAAGAGCCTGCCCAAACTTTTCCTCCATTCTTCCTCCACTCGTCCTCCCTGCTCCTGTCCTTTTAGCTTCGGCAATGCACTTTGGCATGAACGTCTTTCGGACTCACAGGCAAACCAGAATTGACTTGTCATACTGCCGCTATTTCCGAAGGATACGTATTGGTTTGCTGTTATTCGGATTTGGGAACAACACGCATGCCCTGGGGCTCACTGTATCCATCCTGTGCCTGGCTCATACTTTTTTTCACATGCTGTCGCACTGTTGAGGGGTGAAAGCCTCTGCCTTTTGGAAAGTTCTTCTCCCCTGTCCCCTGCTTTTCCCGAAAGTTCAGTGATGCAAAAACGACTCAAAATTGCACTCTTCCACCATTGCTCACAAGCGCATTGCCAGTCCACGAAAGACAAGTCATTGGTACAAATGCCCAGAACCCTTGCGGCCTTGCATCTTTGCCTGCTTTGCGCAACCATGCGATATCAGGTCGGTTTCAGGCATATCCTGCTTCCGTTTTGGGCAAACAAATGCCCCTTTTGTCACAAGCAGGGCTTTGCCAGAGAGTGGACGCAAGAATTTGCGTACCTCCATGGCCCGGTTTTTGCTACGCTTTCATGTGCGCATGCTTCGGATATATCCGACGGACAGTTCAGCTAAACACAGGGCATATTCGACGAACATATCCCAAGGACACGCATGCCAGTGCCTCTCTCCAACATTGGCGGAACATTCTTACTCTCCACCCTGTACAAGCACTTCCCATTCGTCAGCCAGCCGTTTCCTGTACCATTCCCAATCCCGTGCTTTCCAGATTGGGAAGCGTCCTGGCAAAACTGGTGTTCGGGGAATTGCCCATCTCCGAACACCAGGAAAAAGTACAGACACAAATTTCCCGGAACATGCACTTGATCGCCGGTCTGCAATCCCGGACCTCATGCATGACACTACGATAACAAGGCTTATCCTGCATACCACACAAAAAGAGAAATTTTTCACATACGGGGAGATTCCCATGGCAGAAAACCACGCAGTCGACAGACCAACACTGGAAAAAAGCATGTCGCCTCTTGCAATATGGGCCCTGGCCTTTGGAGCCATTATAGGATGGGGCGCCTTTGTCATGCCCGGCCTGCGCTTTCTGCCCGGATCCGGTCCTTTGGGATCAGTCATCGGCTTTGTGGCTGGCGGCATAATGCTGATTTTCGTGGCCCTTGCCTACGGACGCCTGGTAGGAGCCTTTCCCATTGCCGGAGGTGTGTTTGCCTTCGCCTATGCGGCCTTTGGCCCCACGCTCTCCTTTGTTTGCGGCTGGGCCCTTGTGCTTGGGTATCTCAGCATCATCGCCCTCAATGCCACGGCCATAGTGCTCCTCACGCGCTTTCTTTTGCCGGGCATCTTCGAATTCGGCCATCTGTACACCATTGTGAACTGGCACATCTATGCTGGCGAACTGGCCCTGCTTGAGGCTGTGCTGGTCCTGTTCTGGTATCTGAACTACCGCGGGGCCGACGTTGTGGGCAAAATCCAGGTGGCCCTTGCCATCATCCTGGCCGCAGGCGTCGTTCTCATCATGGCAGGGGCTGCCCTGCACCCCACCTCCTCCATCGCCAATCTGCAGCCCTACTTTGCCACAGGCAAAACACCCCTTGTCTGCATTATTGCCGTGACAGCCATAGCGCCCTGGCTTTTCGTGGGCTTTGACACCATCCCCCAGGCAGCAGAGGAATTCAACTTCAAGCCCTCCATGAGCACCATACTCATGATCCTCTCCATTGTCTGCGGCATCATAACCTATGCGGCCATCACCATTGCAGTGGCAGTGGTCGTTCCCTGGGAACCCCTAATCCGCGACTTTACCATCTTCTGGCATACCGGACATGTGGTCAATCTGACACTCGGAGCCCCTGGCAGCATCATCCTTGGCCTTGCTGTCCTCTCGGCAATCCTGACCGGCATCAACGGCTTCTACATCGCCTGCTCGCGCCTGCTCTTTTCCATGGGGCGCTCCCGCATCCTGCCCACCTGGTTTGCCGAAATCCATCCCACGCACAAGACTCCGACCAATGCCCTGAACTTCATCCTCGTCCTCGTGATCGTAGCGCCCTTCTTCGGCCGCGAAGTCCTTTCCTGGGTCGTGGACATGTCTTCCATAGGCACCATCATAGGCTACTTCTTCGCCTCCCTTGCAAGCTACAAGCTGGCAAGCTCATGCGTCCACCTCCAAAACGGAACGACAAAGCCACTGGCAATCCTTGGCTGCATCTCTTCTTTGATCTGCCTTGGCCTTCTGATCCTCCCCGTCTCCCCGGCCTCCATCAGCATACACTCCTGGGTTGTGCTCGGCATTTGGACGATCCTTGGCTTTGTCGTCTACTACATGCGCCTTGCGGCTGTGAAAAGCATACCCGAAAGAGAGCGAGCCTTCCTGATCCTTGGCGACAACGAACTTTTCCACATCTTTTTGCGCAGGATGGGCATACACGACTCTATCCTCTAGGGTTGCAGGGATCCGTTCCTCCTCACTTTCGGATCCCTGAATCAAAATCGAGGCCATCGCCCTGCAATCGCCCCTCTCACGCGTGAACTCCCTGCCGCAAGGCAGGGGTTTCACGCGTCTGCACATGGAAGGGCCTCTGCCTTTCAAAAAAATGGGGCTTCTCCCCTTTCCGGGGTCGATTTCCTCTCCACAAAGAGGAGGGAACCTCGTATACTGAGAGCCACCCCAAAACCGGCAACAAGCCTTTGCAAACAAGGCTGGCACCACTCATTTCTGTCCCACCTCGAAAAAAGATCACAGTCTCGCAAGCACTCTTTTCACAGAGACAGCCTGTCCTTTGCCCTGCAACCTTCGCATGGTTCTGCTGTATCGCAGGCCCAAACCCTTTTTTGCAAACAGCCTTTGCAGTTTCGAAGAGGACATATGCTTTCCCAAAGCAAGGACATCAATCTGCAGCCGGCCTGTGCAGTCTGCAACTGTACAAACTGGGCCCTGACCCAGGCTACGGACCGCTTCAGGGAACTCTTTCCCGAGGCGACCCCAGGATCTCCGCTCCTGCCTGTCCTGGAACGAAAGGGGCTTGTTGCTCCGGGCCAGCTTTCCTCTGTAGAGGACACAGGAAGCCTTGTCTGCCCCGTGCAGGACAAGACGCTCACCTTTCTGCGCTGGATGACAGTGCGCCTCGAATTCCTTGTGCCCTTCAGGATACTGGACGTTTTGCAGCTGCCTTTGGACATGTTCGAGGAACGGGAACTTCTCTATTCCTCGCTCACCAATATTCTCGACAGCATACACGATGGCATCTGGATGATTGACTCCAGGGGCATCACCATTGCCGTAAACAAGGCCATGCAGCGCATAGCCGGCATTACTGCCAGGGACGTGGTTGGCATTTCTGTCCTCGAGGCAGCCAAGCTCAAAAAATTCTCCTCCTGCGTGACTCTGAGAGCACTTGAGGAAAAGCGCACTGTCACCATGTTCGACGACTACGCCAACGGTCGCCACTGCCTCAACACCGCGACTCCTGTCTTCGATGACCAGGGCAATGTGGTACGCGTCATCGCAATCATTCGCGATCTCTCGGAGCTTGAGTCCATGAACGACACACTCGAGGGCATGGCAGCGTCAACAAGGCCTGCGTACAACGAGACCGAAATGCTGCAGCTGGGGATACTGGGAGGCTCGTCGGCATCCCAGCAACTGCGCGCTTCACTCATGATGGCAGCCCAGACCGATGCTCCGGTGCTGCTTCAGGGGGAAACGGGCACAGGCAAGACCATGTCCGCCAAGGCTATCCACAACCTGAGCCAGCGCAAGGACATGAACTTCGTGTCTCTCAACTGCGCGAGCATTCCCCTTTCCCTGCTCGAATCGGAACTTTTCGGCTACGAATCCGGAGCCTTCACCGGCGCTTCCAGGAAGGGGCGAAAAAGCGTCTTCGAGCTCGCGGACAAGGGCACGCTCTTTCTGGACGAGATTGCCGAACTCCCGCTTTCGGCCCAGGCAACACTTTTGCATGTTCTTGACGGCGATCCCTTTCGCAGGGTGGGCGGAACTACAGACATTACAACCAATGTGCGCATTCTTGCAGCCACCAACAAGGACCTCGAAAAGATGGTTGAGGGGGGAAGCTTCCGCAAGGATCTTTTCTTCCGCCTGCGCGTCATTGCCATCGACATTCCGGCTGTGCGCGAAAGACCGGAAGACATTCCTGGACTCATAGAGTATTTTCTGACCTCCATGGGCAAGGGGCAAACTGTTCCCCACCTCAATTCCTCCCTGCGCAGCTCCCTGCGCGCCTACACATGGCCCGGAAATATCAGGGAAATCCGCTCCGTTGCAAGGTATTTCCTGGCTCTGGGGAAAAAACGCCTTACAACAGACGATCTGCCGCCCTACATTCGCTCCGTCCTTCCCAGGGGAGCAACTGCCAGAAGGGTGTCCCGCCAGAGCCTGCAGGAACAGGTGGAGGCTCTGGAGAAAGATCTCATCAGCCGCGCGCTGCGTGAGACAGGTTCCACATACAAGGCCGCCAGACTGCTCAAGGTGAGCCAGAGTACCATAGTGCGCAAGGCGCATCGCTACCACCTCGGAGAATACGGAACTGCCTCTTCGAGATAAGCAGGGCGCCCTTCCCCTTGCCAAAGCCCACAGCAACAAGTCGTTTTCATGCCTTGCCAGTAAACCAAATTCGCATTAAACGAGAACTATTATCGAAAAATCAAGTCAGATTCGCATTGTATTTGCACGAATTTTTTCTGCAGCCCTTCAGGAGCCCTTCAAAAAGAACAGCAATGCAGTACGTTATAGCAAGACAAGGGAAACATGTTCCTTTTGGCACAAGGTTTGCTATTTTATCCGTAAACAGCCAAACTATCGTCCAAAGCCCGGGGACGCCCGGCAACACTTCTTCGCGCGTGATACATGAAAGAAGCCAGGGACGAAATCCGCTGCTATCTGCCACCACATCAGACTATTTTTTTCAGGAGGCAGCGCATCAGCGCTGAGAGCAAGATGAAAGTAGGTATCCCCACCGAGATCAAGGTCCAGGAATTCCGCGTTGGCATCACCCCTGCAGGCGTTCACGCACTGAAGGAAGCAGGTCACGAAGTGTATGTGCAGAAGGGTGCCGGCCTCGGCAGCATGATTACGGACGAACAGTACATTGAAGCTGGCGCCACCATGGTGGACAGCGCAGCCGAAGTGTGGGCCTGCGACATGATCGTGAAGGTGAAGGAGCCCCTCGCTCCCGAATACGAACTCTTCCACGAAGGCCTTATCCTCTACACCTACCTGCATCTTGCGGCAGAACCTGCACTGACCAAGGCCCTGCTCGAAAAGAAGGTGGTCGGCATTGCCTACGAGACCGTGCAGCTGGACAACGGTGCCCTGCCCCTGCTCGCCCCCATGTCCGAAGTGGCCGGACGCATGTCCGTCCAGGTGGGCGCAGAAATGCTCACCAAACATGCCGGCGGCATGGGGCTGCTCATGGGCGGCACTGCCGGTGTGGAAGCAGCCCATGTGGTGATCTTAGGCGCAGGCACAGTGGGTCTTGCCGCTGCCAAGGTGGCCATGGGCATGGGAGCCCACGTCACGATGCTGGACAGCAACATCAATCGCCTGCGCTACCTTGACGATGTCTACGGCCAGAAGATGCAGACCCTGTACTCCAATGCCTACAACATCGCGGCTGCAGTGAAGCAGGCAGACCTTCTTGTGGGCTCTGTCCTCATTCCCGGCGCCCTGACTCCGAAGCTGGTCACCGAAGCCATGGTCAAAACCATGAAGAAGGGTGCAGCCATTGTTGACGTTGCCATCGACCAGGGCGGCTGCGTGGAAACCACATCCCGCCACGGTGTCACCTACCACGACAATCCTACCTTCATGGAATTTGGCGTTGTCCACTATTCGGTCGGAAACATGCCAGGCGCAGTTGCCCGCACCTCCACCTTTGCCCTGACCAATGCAACCATGCCCTACATGGTTGCCCTGGCAAGCAAGGGCTGGAAGAAGGCCTGCCAGGACGACCGCGCGCTTGCCAAGGGCATCAACACCTGCGACGGCAAGGTCTTCTTCAAGGGTGTCAGCGACGCTCTCGGCTACGAAAACCACGACCTTTGCGAAATTCTCTAGTCTGAAACAAAAGGGCTTTCCCCGGGGTGCGGCCACACCCCGGGGAAAGCCGCAGCGGAACTGGTATCTGTCTCTCAAGCAGAATATTTTCCCCCCCAACAACGCTTGCAAGATTTTTTCAGGAGCTCCCCATGGACGCGAAAGACTTTGTTGCTCTCGACAAAAAGCACGTGTGGCATCATCTCACTCAGCACAAGGTGTACGAAAACGCAGACCCTGTCATTTTTGTTGAAGGCAAGGGTCCGAGGCTTACGGACATCAACGGCAAACAGTACCTGGACTGCGTGTCCGGCGGTGTTTGGACAGTGAACGTGGGCTACGGCTGCGAGGAAATCGTGGACAAGATGGCCGAACAGCTGAAGAAGTTCAACTACTTCTCCAATGCCAACGGTAACATCCCCACCATTCTGTTCTCCGACAAGCTGATCTCCAAGATGCCTGGCATGAACCGCGTGTATCTGAACAACTCCGGTTCCGAAGCCAATGAAAAGGCCTACAAGATTGTCCGCCAGATAAGCCAGCTCAAGCACGGCGGCAAAAAGAGCAAGATCCTCTTCAGGGATCGCGACTACCATGGCACAACCATCACCTGCCTCTCTTCCTGCGGCCAGTTCGAGCGCAGGAACCAGTACGGTCCCTTCACCCCCGGCTTTGTTGAATTCCCTGACTGCTCTGCCTACCGCCATGGTCTCGAGAACAATCCCGATGCCGGCAAGATCTTTGCAAAACAGCTGGAAGACGTGATCCTGCGCGAGGATCCCGACACTGTCGGCGGCGTCATCATCGAACCCATCACTGCCGGCGGCGGCGTCATTGTTCCCCCGGACGGCTACCTCGAAGAAGTGGGCGCCATCTGCAAGAAGTACGGTATCCTGCTCATTATCGATGAAGTGGTCTGCGGCGTGGGCCGTACAGGCAAGTGGTTCGGCTACCAGCACTGGAACGTGCAGCCCGACATCGTCACCATGGCCAAGGGCGTTGCCTCCGGCTACGCAGCCATCTCCTGCACGGTTACCACCGAGGCTGTCTTCCAGGATTTCATCAACGATCCTGCTGACCGCGACGCCTATTTCCGCGACATTTCCACCTTCGGCGGCTGCACAGCCGGTCCTGCCGCAGGCCTTGCCAACATTGAGTACATCGAAAAGCACAACCTCCTCGGCAACGTTGTCGAAGTGGGCGCCTACCTCATGGATGGCCTCAACGCCCTCAAGGACAAGTATCAGGTCATCGGCGATGTGCGCGGCAAGGGTCTCTTTGCAGGCTTCGAGCTTGTGAAGGATCGCGAAACCCGCGAGCCTGCTCCCGAAAGCGTTGCAGCAGCAGTTGTGGGCCACTGCATGAAGAACGGCGTCATCATCGGCCGCACAGCCCGCTCCTTCCGTGAGCTGAACAACACTGTCTGCCTCGCTCCTGCCCTCATTTCCACCAAGGGCGATATGGACGAGCTTCTGCGCGCCCTCGACGCAGCCCTGGCCTCCCTCTAAACCAATCCGTACCCGGGAGCAGCCCGATACCCCCGGGCTGCTCCCCTCTCCCAAAAATTCCCTTCCTCCGCACGACAAGCCCTGGTGCCTGCAAGGCACCCGGACGCGCAAGCCAGGATATACTATCAGGAGCAGTCCCATGACCTTCGTTCACAATACAGTCAAGCGCATTGTCCACGGCTGTGGGTCCATCAAGGAAGCAGCCAATGAAGCCAAAGCCCTCGGCGGAACCAAAGCCCTTATCGTGACGGATCCGGGTCTTGCCAAACTTGGCGTGCACAAGGTCCTCGAGGAAACCCTCCTTGCCGGAGGCCTGGAAGTCAAGGTCTACGGCGAAGCCGAGCTCGAACCCTCGGTTGACTCCATTGCCCATTGCGCGGACGCTGCCAAGGCTTTCGGCGCAGACATCATTTTCGGCTTTGGTGGCGGCTCTGCCCTGGATACCACCAAGGCCTGCGCTGTACTTCTCACCAACGAGGGCACCATCGACCAGTACTTTGGCATGGGCAAGGTCAAAAATCCCCTGCCGCCCATGATCCTTGTGCCCACCACAGCCGGCACCGGTTCGGAAATGACTTCCATCTCCGTCCTTGCCGACACCAAGAACGGCGGCAAATGGGGTGTTGTGTCGGACTACATGTACGCCACTGCGGTCATCCTCGATCCCGAGCTCACTGTCGGCCTTCCCCCGAGCGTCACGGCAGCCACAGGCATCGACGCCTTTGTGCACGCCATGGAATCCTTCTGCGGCAAGGCTGACACTCCCATTACCAACGCCCTGAATCTTCATGCCATGAAGCTCATAGCCCGCAGCATGCGCCGCGCCTACACCAACGGTCAGGATCTTGCTGCCAGGGCAGACATGCTCTACGCCTCGGCCATTGCCGGCATGGGCTTTTCCAACACCCAGAATGGCATCATCCATGCCGTTGGCACTGCCATCCCGCGCGAATACCACATGCCCCATGGTGTTGCCATTGCCTGTCTTGCTCCCATGTGCATGGCCTTCAACTACATGGCCCGTCCGGAAAAGTACGCAGAGGTGGCCATGATCCTGGGCGAAAAGTACGACACAGACACCCTGGCCCTGGCAGAAAAGGCCTCGCACAGAATGAGCGCCCTTTTGAAAGACATACGCATTGCCGAAGGCCTCAAGCCCTATGGTGTCGAGCGCAAGGATCTGCCCCTTATCGCAGAGCGCGCAGCTGGCAATGCCCGCCTGATTGGCAACAATCCCCGTCCGGCCAATGCAAAACTTATTCTGGAAATGCTTGAGGCATCCTACAACTAAAGTGCAATAGGGGTGCAAGGTCATTCCCTCGCCCCAAAAAGCTTTTTTGGAGGAGAGCCCCTGGCTCTCCTCCCGAAAACGCCCCCCTTCAAAGAGCGCATTCGTCCAGCCAGCCACGAAAATCCGCCACACAAAAATCCTTCCCGCATTGCAAACATTTTCTTGGCATTAGCGCTCTTATCAGTTATTCTTTTTTTCACGAACCCTCACAAAATCCATACAAAAATCCCCTCACAAAGCAATCCGCCTGCACCTTTTAGCACCGGACCTTTCCCCGCACTTTCCGGTGTTTCCGTGAGACAAGTCACCCCCTCCGACTCTCGCCACCACAACTCTAGCCGGCAACAAAGCTTACGCTTTTTTTTCATAGAGCCTCATCAGAACGCATTTGCCTTGCAAACAGGATAAGGAGCAAAACGTGCCTGCAGACTCTCAAAGACGTGCCAAGATAGTTGTGAATAATCTCACAAAACGCTTTGGCGAACTGACCGTTTTGAACGGCATCAATTTCGACATCAAGGAAGGAGAGCTTTTGGCCATTGTGGGCCCCACAGGCTGTGGCAAAACAACCTTTCTGAACTGTATTTCCAAGCTCATGCCGACAACGGAAGGGGAAATCCTTATCGACGGAGAGGAAGCAAATCCGAGAAAGCACAATATTTCCTATGTGTTTCAGGAACCCACATGTCTGCCCTGGCGTACAGTGCGCGAAAACGTGGCCTATGGTATGGAAATCAAGGGTGTCCCCAGGGAAGAGCGCATGGAGCGGGCAGACAAAATCATGGATCTTGTGGGTCTCAGATCCTGTGCGGATCTCTACCCCAACCAGGTATCGGCCAGCATGATGCAGCGTATCGCTGTTTCGCGCGCCTTTGCCGTGAACCCCGATCTTTTGCTCATGGACGAACCATACGGCCAGCTCGATGTCAAACTGCGCTTCTACCTCGAAGACGAGCTCGTCAAACTCTGGCAAAAGCTCAATGCGACGGTTCTTTTTGTGACGCACAACGTGGAAGAGGCTGTCTACATTGCCGAAAGGGTACTCATTCTGAGCAACAAGCCCACCACCATCAAGGCGGAAATTCCCATCAACCTGCCTCGCCCGCGCGACACCATATCTCCCGAATTCGTGGAATTGCGCAAACAGGTCACAGAACTCATCCGCTGGTGGTAAACGCGCAAAAGCTCCGAAGTGAGCATCTGCCACGCCCCTTGTCCGAGAGGAAAAGCCATGGCCTATCAAGAAGTCGTTGTCAAAAAACCGCTGTCACTCATAGTCCTGCCCTACATAAGTCTCATTGTCTTCTTTGCTGTCTGGCAGGGTGTAGTGCAGTTTGGCATAATCCCCAATACCCTGCTTGCCTCCCCCTCGCAGGTAATCACAACCTTCATAGACAAGCTGACCAATGCCAACCCCGACGGCGCGACCATGGGAGCCCACGCCTGGACGAGTATACAGGAAGCCTTCCTGGGCTATCTGCTCTCCCTTCTGGTCGGCATTCCCCTGGGGCTCGCCATGGGCTGGTTCAATGTGGTCGAGGGCCTCTTCCGCCCCATATTCGAGCTTATACGCCCAATCCCTCCCATTGCCTGGATTCCGCTCACGGTGTTCTGGTTTGGCATCGGCCTGACCGGCAAGGTCTTCATCATCTGGATAGCCGGCATAGTACCCTGCGTCATCAACTCCTATGTTGGCGTGCGCATGACAAGCCCTGTTCTCATCCAGATGGCCCGTACCTACGGTGCCAATGACTGGCAGATCTTCTGCCAGCTGTGCATCCCCTCTGCCCTCCCCATGGTCTTCGGTGCCCTGCAGCTCGCCCTCGCCTACTGCTGGACCAACCTCGTTGCAGCCGAACTTCTGGCTGCAGACTCTGGCCTTGGCTTTCTCATCACCATGGGCGGTCGCCTTGGCCGTCCGGACATCATCGTACTGGGCATGATCTGCGTGGGCATCTCGGGAGCCATCATAGGCGCCATCATTGACCACGTGGAAAAGAAGCTTTTGGCAGGTATCAGGAGGTAAGGCATGTCCGGTAATTCCATTGCCAACGAGACCATCAGTCAAAAACGCACCCGGCAGCCCTTCAGCCTCTACCGCTTTTTGACCAACAAATATTTCCTCTACTGCGTTTCCGTTGTCCTCTTCCTCTCCCTCTGGGACTATGTCGCACGGGAAAAAATCTTTCGCGACTCCCTGGCAAGGCCCCTGGAGGTCTGGGATCAGCTCGTTTTGCTCACCCAGATAAAGTTTGCCGGCACCCATCTGTGGGGCCACATCTGGGCAAGCCTGCAGCGCGTCCTCATAGGCTTCGTGCTGGCCTCGGTCGTTGCCATCCCCCTGGGCCTTTTCATGGCCCTCAACAAATACGTCAACGCCATAGTCAAACCCCTGTTCGATCTCTTCAAGCCCATGCCCCCCATTGCCTGGGTGTCCATAGCCATCCTCTGGTTCGGCATAGGCGAAACGTCCAAGGTCTTCATCATCATTATCGGCACCTTCGTGCCCTGCCTGCTCAATGCCTACAACGGTGTCCGCCTTGTTGATCCGGAACTCTACGACGTCATCCGCGTTCTTGGCGGCAAAAGGCGCGACGAGATCATCCACGTCTGCTTCCCGGCTTCCTTCCCGGCCATCTTCGCTGGTCTGCAGATTTCCTTGAGCTCCGCCTGGACCTGCGTGCTGGCAGCAGAGCTCATGAACTCCCGCAACGGCATGGGCTTTCTCATCAAGCGAGGCATGGACACCCACCAGCCCACCCTGGTCTTGGGCGGCATGATCCTCATAGCAGCTGCTGCCTGCATCACCTCGCTTGTCATCACCATGGCCGAACGCAAGCTTTGCCCGTGGCAGCGCAACATAGAAAACCTGTAGGATTGGCAGCAGGATTGGCAATCTGCAACCAACAACCCGCAGGATACTCAGGAGGCGGCGCACAAGACCCGGAGAACGGACGCCGATAAAACATGAGCGACATGAAACTGAAACTGCACTGCTCCAATGTGAGCAAGACCTTTATACAGAAGGGCAACCAGGAAGTGCCAGTCATCCGTGACATCACCATTGACGTGTACGAAAATGAGTTTCTGGTCATTCTGGGCCCTGGTCAGAGCGGCAAATCCACCCTGCTCAAAATCTTTGCGGGACTGGAGGAGCCGGACACGGGCGAGATAACCCTTGATGGCAAGCCAGTAGAGGGCCCAGGTCCAGATCGCGGCATTGTCTTCCAGAGCTACATGCTCTTTGCCTGGAAAAACGTGCGTGACAACGTGGAGCTTGGCCTGAAGCTCAGGGGTATCCCGACAGAGGAACGCCACAGAATAGCGCAGCACTACATAGACCTTGTGGGCCTCACGGGTTTCGAAAAGCACTATCCCCACCAGCTTTCCGGCGGCATGAAGCAGCGTGTCGGCATTGCCAGAGCCTACGCCAACACTCCCAGCATCATGCTTCTGGACGAGCCCTTTGGTCAGCTTGACGCCCAGACTCGCCTTTTCATGCAAAAGGAAACTGCCCGCATCTGGGAACAGGAAAAGAGGACCGTCATCTTCGTCACCAACAACATCGACGAAGCCCTCTACCTCGGAGACCGCATTGTGCTCATGGAAGGAAAGCTCCCTGGCACCATCAAGACCGAATACACTATTGCTCTTCCCCGTCCGCGCGAGCACACGGCCATGGATTTCCTTCGCCTGCGCAAGGAAATCACGGACAACACGGAACTTGTCCTCTAGCCTGTTCTCGGCCGAGGCAAAGATACACGAACCGTGGCAGAGAGGCTTCCATGGATCCGCTCACAATGGCTCTTCTGGTCGGCTTTTTCGGAGCCTGCATTGTCTGGACAGTGACAAGGAACATAGCTTCCTCCCGCATGGGAAAAGGCCCCGCCTCCTGTCGGGCAGAGGAGGGGCATACACCCCATGAGGCCTCGCCCGAAGAGCTTGATGCAGTGTACCGCAAAATCTTCTGGATGCGCGTTCTTGGTCTTGTGCTCTGCATTCTTGCCATACTTGTGCTCTACATGGGACTGAACAGCGGTATTGCCTTTGTTCTTGCCCTTGCAGGATGTCTCACACAGTACGCTTCGTTCCGAATAAGATACAGGTATCTCAGGAAAAGGCACCTTGTTCCAGAGGCAAAAAAGACAGTCTCCCATATAAAAAATGCTTCCTGAGACAATCTCACAAATCAGCATTGAGGTTTTTTCCTCAGCACGACACAGACTAACATGGAGGTTAGTATGCGCATGAAAAGACTCCTGATGGTTCTCCTGATTGCCGTGTTCAGCTTCTCCTTTACCGCAACAGGCGCAAGGGCTGCCGATCTGGTGAAACTCCCCACAGCCTGGATGGACGAACATGAGACCTTCCTCATCTGGTACGCCAAGGAAAAGGGCTGGGACAAGGCTGAAGGCCTCGACATAGACGTCCAGTACTTCAGCTCCGGCATGGACATCCTCAATGCCCTGCCTTCCGGATCCTGGGTCTTTGCCGGCATGGGTGGCGTGCCTGCCATGATGGGCAATCTGCGCTACAGTACCAGCGTCATTGCCATCGGCAACGACGAATCCATGACCAATGCCGTGCTTGTGCGCGCGGATTCCCCCATTGCCAAGGTAAAGGGCTGGAACAAGGACTACCCCGAAGTCTACGGCAGCCCCGAGACCATCAAGGGCAAGACATTCCTGACCACCACCGTTTCCTCCGCCCACTATGCCCTGAGCTCCTGGCTCAAGGTGTTTGGTCTGACCGACGCGGACGTGACCATCAAGAACATGGATCAGGCCCAGGCCCTCGCTGCCTTTGACAACAGCATTGGCGACGGCGTTGCCCTGTGGGCTCCCCATATGTACGCAGGCGAAGCCAAGGGCTGGAAGATCGCAGGCGATCTGCAAAAGTGCAAGGTTGGCAACCCCATCGTTCTCATTGCCGACACGAAGTATGCGGAAGCCAATCCCGAAGTGGTGGCAAAGTTCCTCAGAGTGTATCTGCGCTCAGTAAACATGATGCAGAAGGAACCCCTGGAAAACCTCATCGCCGACTACCAGCGCTTCTTCCTGGAATGGGCCGGCAAGAACTACACAAAGCAGCTCTGCCTCACGGATATGAAGACCCATCCTGTCTTCAATCTCGAACAGCAGCTTGCTCTCTTTGACGACAGCAAGGGAGCCAGCACAGCCCAGCAGTGGCAGGCAGCCATAGCAAAGTTCTTCAACAGCGTCGGCTCCATCAACAATGACGAGCTGGCCAAGGTTGGCAGCGGCACCTATGCCACAGGCAAGTATCTGAAGCTCATCACTGGCCCTATCCCCGGCTACAAGTAGTCCCGGACAAAAGTCCTGCCAACTGAACATCAAGGCGGGGCAAAAGCCGCACGTACGGCTTGAGCCCCGCCTTTGCTGCCTTTCAAGGAGATATGACATGCCCCTGAAACAATGGATTTGTCGCCTGTCAGTCCTCCTCTTGAGCGCCCTTCTCATGACCCAGGCACCCGTTTCGGCAGCTCCCCTGCAGAAAGTGGCCACAGCCTGGATGGGCGAACAGGAGGCCTTCCCCATCTGGTATGCCAAGGAGCAGGGCTGGGACAGGGAAGCAGGCCTTGACGTTAGCATGCTCTATTTCAATTCCGGCATGGACGCTGTAAACACGCTTCCGGCCGGATCCTGGGTGTATGCAGGTGTAGGCTCTGTGCCTGCCCTTTTGGGTGCGCTTCGCTACGACATGTCCGTCATCGCCATTTGCAACGACGAGGCCAGGGCAAACGCAGTCCTTGTTCGTCCCGACTCGCCCATTGCCAGGGCAAAGGGCTACAACAATGAATGCCCCAACGTGCTGGGCAGCCCCGAGACGGTCAAGGGCATAACCGTACTCACTACCACCATTTCCTCTTCCCACTACGCCCTGTCCACCTGGCTTGCGGCACTGGGACTCACGGAAAAGGATGTGACCATCAAGAACATGGAGCAGGCTTCAGCACTGGCTGCCTTCGACTGCGGCATTGGCGATGCCGTTGTGCTCTGGGCTCCGCTCACCTATGTGGGACAAAACCGTGGCTGGCTTGTGGCTTCCACACCGCACAGGACAGGGCACCCTCTTCCCCTCGTCCTTGCTGCCAACAAGACCTATGCCGAAAAGCATCCCGACATCACGACAAAATTCCTGCAGATCTACCAGCGCGGCGTAGAATACATGCGGAACACGCCCATGGACAAGCTTGTGGAAGAGTATTTGCGCTTCTACACGGACTGGGCTGGAGCAGAATACACCGCAGAGCTTGCCAAGCGTGACCTTGCGGCCCACAACATCTACACACTGACTGATCTTGAGGCAGCCTTTGACACAAACAACGGGCCTTCCAGGGTGCAGCAGTGGTTCACCCACCTTGCGGAATTTCTGGAACATTCCGGACGCATCACAAGGCAGGAGCTGAACAAGATTCACGCAAGCGGCTATATAACCAACAAATATATCGGCCTTGCGGCAGAAGAGGCCAGGGCAGGCAAGGCACAATAAGAGCGCCATCAAACAAAGCAGAAAAAAGGTCAGGGGAGAAGGGTCAATGTACCCTTCTCCCCTTCTTTTGCATCATCCCTGCCCTACAGGCTACCGTATTCGACCTTGCCGGCAACCAGGGTTGCTGTCACCCGGATGTCCCTGATTTCCATGGGATCCACGTCACAGGGATTTTTGTCCAGGGCCACGAGATCCGCCATCTTGCCTTTTGCTATGCTGCCCTTGCGCTCTTCCTCGAAACCCTGGCGCGCGGCATGTATGGTCACGGCCTTCAGGGCCTCCAGAACAGGAATCCCCTGCTCCATTCTTCCCAGATCCAGTCCCCCGCTGCTTGTGCGGTTCACGGCTGCCCAGACAAGCCCCAGAGGAGCTATGGGTGTCACATAGGTATCGTTGTGCAGGGTAAAGGGAATACCGCAGCGCAGTGCCGAGCCTGCCGGACTCATGCGCCTTGCACGCTCTGGCCCCATGAAGATGTGGTAGTGGCGGTCTCCCCAGTAGTAGATGTGCGCAGCAAAGAAGGAGGGGACAATGCCGAGTCTTGCCATGCGCTCTATCTGATCATCACGGGCCATCTGGCTGTGGATGATGATGTGGCGGGCATCCCTGCGGGGGTACGCTGCCTGCGCCTTTTCAAGGGCGTCCAGAGCCATGTCTATGGCAGCGTCGCCATTGCAGTGCACTGCAATCTGCACTCCCATGCGATGCAGGTTCTCTATGCGGGACGCAAGATACGCAGGATCGTTGGAGGGATAGCCTCTGTAAGCTTCCTTTCCCTGCGGGCAAATGTGATAGGGTTGCAAAAGATAGCCAGTGTATGCCTGGATGGAGCCATCCGCTGACAGCTTGGAAGCGCCAAGGATGAGTCTCATATCCTTGTCGAGGCTTGTTCCCGAAGGTGCTACGGGAAAGAGCTTTCGGTAGTTGTCGAGGCTTGTGCCCTGAGCCAGGGGATAGAGCACAAGGCGCACCCTGAGATAGCCCTGCTCAAGGGCCTTTCTGGCCTGGGTTATCCACACTGGATCCGCTATCCACCCTTCCTGCGCAGTTGTGCAGCCCTTTGCCAGATACATGGCAGAGCCACAGGCAAGGCTCTGTATAACCTCCTCGTCGCCTGGAGGCGCAACCTTTGAAAGCACAGGGCAGATGCTTGCCTCTATGACGCCCGAAAGAGAGCCGTCCTCCATGCGTCTGAAGACCGTGGTCTCCGTATCCTCGACACTGCTGTCAAGACCAGCCCTTGCAAGGGCCAGCGAATTGGAGGCGGTCACCCACCCAGAGATGTGCTGCAGCACTATGGGGTGGCTGCTGCTTGCTCTGTCCAGATCCAGCCTTGTGGGATGGCGAAGTTCGGCAATATTGGTGTCGTCGTAGCCCCAGCCCACGATCCACTTTCCCGGTCTGGTCCCTTCGGCGCGCAAGGAGAGGAGTTCAACCATATCCTCGATGCTTTTGACCGATCCCAAGGGGGTACTTCGCAGATCCACCCAGGCTGTACGTATGCTTGTGTCAATGAAGTGGCTGTGGGCATCGACAAATCCCGGAAGCAGGGTTTTCCCGCAAAGATCCACAACACGGGTCGCAGGCGTGCGAAATGAAAGCGCGGAGGCAAGGGAACCTGCGGCAAGAATCCGGCCCTGACCCACTGCTACGGCCTCAACCATGGAGGGGTCATCCATGGTCAGAATGGGGCCTCCATGCAAGATGAGTTCTGCTTCGGGCGCATGTTCTGTCTTCATCCAAAATCAGGCGCAGCCCCCGCGTGCAGGGGAAAAGGCGCCTTCCTCCTCTACCATGATGCAAGAAAAAGCAGGGTATCCATTCCCCGGATGCACAAGCATCCAAAGGACGGATACCCAGACAGAAAGGTTCACAGGCAAAAAAGAGCCCATATCGGCAAAAGTCGCAGACGATACCTGCTTTTGCTGATCCCTACTTTTGCTGCTCTTTGAGAAGCTTCAGATACTTTCCTGTGGCGTAGGTTCCATCCTGCACCTTGGCGGCTTCTTCGGGGCTTATGCGTCCCACCTTGGAGAAGAAGGCTGCCACGTCCTGCTGGTGCAGCTGAGCCTGGCTCGGGCCCTTGCTGTCGTCAAAGATGGCTAGCTGCTCGTCAAGCGAATAGACAGGATGTGTCTTCAGATCCATGAGCGCCTGGTTGCGGTTGTAGGGCTTGCCGACAAATTCCAGATAGAAGCGCTGGTATTCGTCCAGAATCGCCTCTGGCGTTGTCTTCTTGAGCATTTCCACGCCACGCATGTAGACGCCAAGGAATTTGGCGACCACATCGGGATGCTCTTCTGCGTACTTTGTGTCGGCAATGAGAACAATCGGGTTGGACTTCTTGCATTTGACAATGTCGCCGGCAAAGACAACGCCACCCTTTTCCTTGATGATGAAGGTATAGGGAGCCCAGATGGCCACACCGTCACCGATATTGTTCTCAAATGCGCCCAAAGCCTGAGCCTGATCCATGTTCTTGATCACGACATCGCTGTCCTTGAGCCCAAGAACGTTCAGCCAGTTGCTCAAAGCGTAGTGCGAGGAGGTAAGGGTCGTCACCAGAAAGGTCTTGCCCTTGACGGTTTCGGGATCGCCGTAGACTTCGGGATAGTCCTTATTCCATCCCTTCACCCTGGCAATGGAGCTGTCCTCGCGCACGACAACGGACGTGCAGTCTTCAGCCTCATTGTTGGCATAGGCAATGATGCTGATGCCGTGGCGCAGATTGCCCAGCATGGCAGGCAGCGCTCCCACTGCTCCAAAAACCCACTCCCCTGCAGGGAGAGCAGTCAGAATGTCCGGACCGGAGCTGAAGAGCTTCATCTCTATGTCCAGACCAGCTTCCTTGTCCCAGCCCTTTTCCTTGGCGTACCAGATGAGGAATGTTTCGTGTTCGTCCAGCCATGCTGTTGGAACCTTCACAAGATCCGCTGCCTGCACGGGCAGGGCCAGCTGGACAAGACACACAAGGGCAGCCACAAAACTTGCAATACGTTTCATACCCAATACCGGCGCCTTTCCCCTCTCTTTATGCTGGGGAAAGGCGCCTTCCTCCTTTCCAGATTTGTTCTGTGTCCTGCGCATTTTGAGGCATGTGTACGCATGCGCAGTGAGTCTTCAACCCCTTGCCGGTTTTCGCTTGCCCCAATGGTGTTTGCGCCAGTACCCAGGCGGATGTGCCTCTTGCGACAGCGCATCCCGTACAGGGTGCGGGCACACCAGGCGTCCAAAAGTTGAAGAAAGTCCGACCTTCCCGAAAATACGGCAAAAAGTTGGCGCCATGGAGGATCCTTACCCTACTTTCGGGCTCTGCGCAAATGACGTTCCTTGCAAGACGACACAGGGCTTGCCAGAACCGGGTTTTGTCGATAGGTTTCGCAACCTTTTGCGTATCAGGCCAAGCCAAATACAACAAAACCTTGCAAAACACGTCCTCTGTGGAGGGATGTCATGAAACGCGTCTTCATTGGTGCCGTGACTGCGGCCCTTCTGAGCCTGGGCGTTTGCGCTCCGCTTCAGGCAGCAGAAACCATCAAAATAGGCGTTGCCGGAGCCCACACCGGTGATCTCGCCTGCTATGGAGTGCCCGGCCTCAATGCAGCCAAGATTGTGGCTGCCAAGGTCAATGCCCAGGGTGGAATACTGGGCAAACAGATCGAACTTGTCATAGGCGACGATCAGTGCAAGCCTGAGCTTGCCACCAATGTGGCTACAAAGCTCATTTCCGATCAGGTGGCGGCTGTCATGGGCCCCATCTGTTCCGGCCCTGCCAAGGCTTCCCTGCCCCTGTACAATGATGCCCACATCATTGCCATGTCTCCCACAGCCACCACCCCGGCTCTTTCCGAAAGCGGCGAAAACCCCATGTTCTTCCGCACCATTGCCAAGAACGATGCTCTGGCGCAGCTGAGCAGCCGCTTCATGCTCGAAAGTCTGAAGGCCAAGAACATAGCCTACGTCCATGACAACGGCGACTACGGCAAGGGCTTTTGCGACACCAACAAGGTTCTTATGGAAGCCGCGGGAACAAAGACAGTTCTTTTCGAGGCTGTCACTCCCGATGCAGTGGATTTGAGCCCAATTGTGCGCAAACTGCGCCACTCAAAGGCAGACATCATCGTCTTTGGCGGCTACCAGCCCCTGGCATCCAAGCTTCTCCAGCAGATGCGCAGAGCCCGCGTGAAGACTCCCATGATTGGCCCTGACAGTCTGAAGGACGATGCCTTCCTGAAGATGGCAGGCCAGGCAGCCGAAGGCGTGTTCACAGCCTACCCCAAGGACACCTCCTTCCTGCCCATCTACAAGGAAGCGCGCCAAGAACACATCGACACCTTCAAGGCCGAGCCCGGTCCTGTGTACTACAATGCCTACAGTGCCATGCTGGCTCTTGTGAACGCCATAAAGGTAGCCGGCACCACAGACACCGACAAGGTTATTGAAGCCCTGCACACCAGCAAGGTCGCCACTCCCGTTGGCGAGCTTGTCTTCAGCAAGAGCGGCGACGCTTCCGGCCTTGCCCTCTCCATCTATACCATCAAGGGTGGAAAGTACGAGGAAACCGACTACAGCCTGACGCTCGACTAGCGCCATCCTTTTTCCGACTTGCGGGGAGAGGGGCTTTTGGCCCTTCTCCCTTTTTTTGTTCCTGCAGGCATTCGAAGGTCGGCTTTTGGTCCACCCTTGTTTCCAGCCAGACAAAAATCACCGCCACGCTTGTGACAAAAAGCACAAAAGCAGAAAACAAATTTTGTTTTCCTTCAATAACGCAGATTCGGGAAAGCACAGCAGATCACATAGTGCCAGATTCCTTTATCATTCACCTGTACAAATGACAAAATCAACATTGAAAAAAGCCTTCAAGAGAGAATGTGTTTCCCGAAAAAAAGATATCTTATTTTGTCAATATTGTGCTTTTATAAATAAAAATATATGCTTTTTTCTAAAAATTGTATGACATATGGTGTGATTTCCTTCGTACAACGCCAAGATAAACACCTTTTGTCGCTTGTGAAAAATTTATCTTAACTCCAAACTGGTCCCGGACAGGGCCAAGACAGTGTTCTCCCTGCGCAAAAGTCTTGCGTAAACATGCGGGTTCAGGCAAAATGTGCAAATACACCTGTTCAGCCTCTCGTATCTGTCGCCCTCAAGGGGAGTGGACAGACGCGCAGGGCAGGCGTGACTTTAGGCGGGCCAAGGCTTGCCATCCTGCGGCTTTGTCCGTAAAATCCGTGACCTTTTGCGAATATCAATCTGCAAATGTTGTCAAAAGCTTCCTTGAAGGAGGGATGTCATGAAACGCGTCTTCCTCGGTGCCGTGGCAGCGGCCCTTCTGAGCCTCGGCCTTGCGGCTCCGCTCCATGCCGCAGACACCATCAAAATCGGCATCGCCGGTGCCCACTCCGGTGACCTTGCCTCCTACGGCGTGCCCAGCCTCAATGCCGCCAAGGTCGTGGTGGCAAAGGCCAACGCCCAGGGCGGCGTGCTCGGCAAACAGATCGAGCTTGTCATCGGCGACGATCAGTGCAAGCCCGAACTTGCCACCAATGTGGCCACAAAGCTCATTTCCGACAAGGTGGCAGTGGTCATGGGCCACATCTGTTCCGGCCCTGCAAAGGCTTCCCTGCCCCTGTACAATGATGCCCACATCGTAGCCATGTCTCCCTCCGCCACCACCCCCGGCCTTTCCGCTGGTGGCGTGAACCCCATGTTCTTCCGCACCATTGCCAAGGACGACGATCAGGCAAAGCTCACCAGCCGCTTTATGCTCGAGAAGCTGAAGGTCAAGAAAGTCGCCTACGTCCATGACAACGGCGACTACGGCAAGGGGTTTTGCGACAACAACCGCACCCTCATGGAAGCTGGCGGCGCCAAGACCGTGCTTTTTGAAGCCATCACCCCCGACGCTGTGGACTTCAGCCCCATCGTGCGCAAGCTGCGCCACGCAAAGGCAGATATCATTGTCTTCGGCGGCTACCAGCCCACTGCCTCCAAGCTTCTCCAGCAGATGCGCCGCGCACGCGTCAACACTGTTGTGATCGGCCCCGACGGCCTGAAGGACGACGCCTTCATCAAGATGGCCGGCGAGGCAGCAGAGGGTGTGTACTGCTCCTACCCCAAGGATACAGCCTCCCTGCCCATCTACAAGGAAGCTCGCCAGGGCCATATAGACATGTTCAATGCCGAGCCCGGCTCCTTCTACTACAATGCCTACAGTGCAATGCTTGCGCTCATCAATGCCATCAAGGAAGCCGGTTCCACCGAGACTGCCAAGATTGTTGAAGCCCTGCACACCAAGAAGGTCTCCACTCCCCTTGGCGACCTTGTCTTCAACAAGAGCGGCGACGCCGCTGGTCTTGCACTCTCCGTCTACCAGATCAAGGGTGGCAAGTTTGTGGAAACCGACTACAGCGTGACGCTCGACTAAACACCTTTTCTTGAAGACGGAAGGGAGATCTGCCCTTCCGTCTTTTTGACCAGGGTCAAGAGACCGGCATGGACTTTCAATACTTTATAGAACTCTTTTTCGGCGGACTGACCAGAGGCAGCATCTATGCGCTCATCGCGCTCGGATACACTCTGGTCTACGGCATTATCGGCCTCATCAACTTCGCGCACGGCGAAATATACATGGTTGGCGCCTTCACGGCCCTGCTGGTTGCAGGGCTTTTGGGCTATCTGGGCTTTCCTGCAGGCGGCATTCTCATCGTAGCCGCCCTGGCAGCCATAGTCTGGACCTCGGCCTACGGCTACACCATGGAAAAGATCGCCTACAAGCCCCTGCGCAATGCTCCGAGACTGAGCCCGCTCATTTCCGCCATCGGCATGTCCACCTTCCTGCAAAACTACGTGCTTCTGGCGCAGACTCCCGACTTTGTGCCCTTCCCCATGCTTTTGCCGGACATTGACTGGCTGCTGGAAAAATTCAACTACGTTCTGGGTCCAAGCGACTTTTTCATCCTGGTTGTGAGCTTTACCACCATGATCGGCCTCATGCTGTGGATACGCTATACGCGTATGGGCAAGGCCATGCGCGCCACTGCCCAGAACCGTACCATGGCAATGCTGCTCGGCATTGACGCAAACCACATCATTTCCGTGACTTTCATCGTGGGCTCCGCTCTGGCAGCCCTTGGTGGCGTGCTCATCGCTTCCCACATGGGACAAATCAACTTTGGCATAGGATTTCTGGCAGGCATGAAGGCCTTCACTGCCGCAGTTCTTGGCGGCATAGGCTCAGTTCCCGGAGCAGTTCTTGGCGGCCTCACCCTGGGCCTTGCCGAATCCTTTACCACAGGCTACGTGGCAGGCAACTACGAGGACGTGCTTGCCTTCTGCCTGCTCATCCTCATCCTCATTTTCAGACCTGACGGCATTCTCGGCAAGCATCAGGTCCAAAAGGTGTAGACCCATGAAACGGATACTGCATGCACTTCTTGCGGCTGTCTGGTTCATGGTGCTCTGCTCGCCCATCATGGGTCTGCAGATCCAGCCGGACAAGTCCGTCATCTTCCTCTGGGAACGTTTGGCAGCCCTTGGCGTTGGCATCTTCTTTGCCTCGCTTTTGTGGCAGTGGTACTTTGCGAGCCAGCGCTCAAGCTTCTCCCTGAAAATGCCCGCTGCCGTGACATCGGTGGCTGCTCTCCTCAAGGAGCCCAAGGCCAGGCGCACAAGCCTTGGCATTCTTGTCGCCTTACTGCTGCTCATCCCCTTCTTGCCCGTGATCGGCAGCATCTACCAGATTTCCATTCTCATTTCGGCGCTCATCTACGTCATGCTGGCCCTGGGCCTCAACATCATTGTTGGCCTTGCTGGACAGCTTGTGCTCGGCTACGCGGCCTTTTATGCCATTGGCGCCTACACCTACGCCCTGCTCACCACCTATTTCGGCTTCGGCTTCTGGATCTGCCTGCCCATTGGCGGTGTGATGACCATCCTCTTTGGCCTGGCCCTGGGCTTTCCGGTGCTGCGTCTGCGCGGCGACTATCTTGCCATCGTCACCCTGGGCTTTGGCGAAATCGTGCGTCTCATGCTCTTGAACTGGGTCTCCGTCACTGGCGGCAGCCACGGCATAAGCAACATTCCCAAACCCGGACTCTTCGGCATTGAGCTCGATATCCAGCAGGCAACGGTCTACCTCTACTACCTGTGCGTGGCAGCTGTCATTGTTGCCATCATCATCATTACGCGCCTCAAGAACTCCCGCGTGGGCCTTGCCCTGCAGGCCCTGCGCGAAGACGAGATAGCCTCCGAGGCCATGGGCATCAATCTGACCAGGGTCAAGCTCTCGGCCTTTGCCTTGAGCTCCGCCTGGGCAGGCTTTGCCGGTGTCTTCTTCGCAGCCAAGACAAGCTTTGTGAACCCTGCGTCCTTCACCTTCATGGAAAGTGCCATGATGCTCTCCATGGTCGTTTTGGGCGGCATGGGCTCCATCACGGGCGTGACCCTTGGCGCGCTCATACTCATTCTCGTGCCCGAATACCTGCGCGCCTTTGCGGACTACCGCATGCTTCTCTTCGGTCTTGTCATGGTGCTCATGATGATCTTCAGGCCCCAGGGCCTTATTACCGGGGAGCGGCGCAAGTATCGCATAAGCGCCCTTGAGGGCAAGGAAGGCGCTGCATGAAACCCGTTCTTGAAGTACACGAGCTGACCCAGGACTTCGGTGGCCTGCGCGCCCTGAACGAGGTCTGTCTCAAGGTGGACGAAAAGGAAATCGTGGCCCTCATCGGACCAAACGGCGCTGGCAAGACTACCTTCTTCAACTGTGTGACAGGTATCTACAGGCCTACTGCCGGCTCCATCAATCTTACAGTGGACGGGGTTACACATAGCCTCATAGGCAAGAAGACGCACGAGATCACGGCCCTTGGCATGGCCAGGACCTTCCAGAACATCCGCCTCTTCAGCCAGATGACTGTTCTTGAAAACGTCATGGTGGGCTGCCACTGCAGAACAAGGGCTGGCATCCTCTCGGCCCTTCTCCGCGACAGGAGAACCAGGGAGGAAGAACAGCAGACCGTTGACAAGAGCTACGATCTTCTGAAGACAGTGGGGCTTGAGCGCCAGTGGGACGAGACTGCCTGCAATCTGCCCTACGGTGACCAAAGGCGCCTTGAAATAGCCAGGGCCCTGGCAACGGATCCGCACATGCTTCTTTTGGACGAGCCTGCTGCCGGCATGAACCCCAACGAGACAAGGGATCTGCGCGAGCTCATCCTTTCCCTGAGGGAGAGGTACTCTCTTTCTGTGCTGCTCATAGAGCACGACATGAGTATGGTCATGTCCCTGTCAGACCGCATCTACGTCATGGAATACGGTTCCCCCATTGCCAGCGGAACGCCTGCCGAAATTCGCAGCAATCCGGACGTCATCAAGGCCTACCTCGGAGAAAGTCGCGATGCTTGAGCTCAAGAACGTCAATACCTACTACGGTGTCATTCAGGCTTTGCGTGACGTGAGCCTGCACGTGGACGAAGGGGAAATCGTGACCCTCATCGGCGCAAACGGCGCAGGAAAGTCCACGACCCTCATGACCATCTGCGGCATACAGCACCCGAGATCCGGCACCATACTCTTCAAGGGCAAGCCCATTCACGAACTTCCTCCGAACGAAATCGTGAAACTTGGCATATCCCAGGTTCCGGAAGGCCGTCTCATCTTCCCTGAGCTGACTGTTGCCGAAAATCTGGATCTTGGCGCCTTTTTGCGCAGGGACAAGGACGGCATAGCAAGCGACATGGAATATGTCTTCTCGCTCTTCCCTATCCTGAAACAGCGCATAGGCCAGGCAGGCGGAACACTTTCCGGTGGTGAGCAACAGATGCTGGCAGTGGGCCGTGCCATCATGGCCCGCCCGAAGCTTCTGCTTCTTGACGAACCATCCCTTGGCCTTGCCCCCATCATCATCCAGCAGATCTTCCAGATCATACAGAAGGTCAACAGCGACGGCACAACTGTCTTTTTGGTGGAACAGAACGCCAACCAGGCTCTGCGCATTGCCCACCGTGGCTATGTCATGGAAAACGGCTGTGTCACCATGGAAGACAGTTCTGCAAACCTCCTTGCTTCCGAAAAGGTGCGCACAGCCTACCTTGGCATGGAGGCCTGATGCTCTGCCTGCGCCACGCGACTCCCGACGATCTTGAGGCAATAGAAGAGCTCGAAACTGTGTCCTTTCCGCCCGAAGAGGCTGCGGACAGGACGCGCCTTCAAGAGCGCCTTGCCATCTATCCGGAATGCTTCTGGCTTCTTTTTGACGAGAAAAAGCTTCTCGCCTATTCCTGCGGCCTTGCGACAGAGTGCAGGGATCTTGCTGACGAGATGTACGCAAATGCCTCCCTGCACGAGAAAAACGGCGCTTGGCAGATGCTCTTCAGTGTCTGCACGGATCCCATGCACAGGGGCGAGGGGCTTGCCCACCATGTCCTTTCAGAAGTGATTGCCGAATCTTGCGCACGCAAGAGGGCTGGCATTGTCCTCACCTGCAAAGAGGCGCTTGTTCCCTTCTACAGGGAATTTGGTTTTGCGGACGAGGGCGTATCGGATTCTACGCATGGGGGACAGGTCTGGCATCAGATGCGCCTTCATCTTGGAGAAAGGAACAAGGCATAGGGCAGGCAAGTTTCGGCAGATCGCGAACTTTTTTGAAGCCAAGGCACAAAAAGGGGCCCCAGACTCTGGCAAAGGCTGTTCTTCCTGTGCTACAAACAAAAACAAATGCATCCTGCTTTTGCCTGATACAAGCAAGAGTGCGTGCAACCAAGCTTGCCTGATTGTCCAGATCGATACCGACCCGCGCTGCATTGTGGGCGTGATCGGTCCTTTTCCCATATCAACAGGGGGGATAAGAACATGCCCATATCCTATGTTGCACCCTCGGCTGCCTGGTTTGCCAAGGCCCCGGAGCCCACAGATCTGCCCACCCCCAATGCCGGAGCCATTCATTTCGATGGTCTCAATGGCGGAAACAGCTTTACCATTCTTGGCGCAGACCAGGCCACTCCTGTAGGCCATGGCTTTTTGTCAGCCGGACGCATCTACACCCACTTTGGCTTTGCGGAACAGCCCAACGCAGGTGAATGGCTCTTCTATCGCGTGACCCTGAACGAAAAGACCATGGTGGTTCATTCCCCAATTCTGGAGGCGGACAAGGTTGTGCTTCCTGTCACTGGTACCTACACCGAACGAGTGATAGAAAATGCCCGCCTTGCCGAAAACGGGGACGAGAACCAGAGCTGGTCCTTCTTCTACACAAGGCCAGACGGCACAGAGTGCGAGCTCATGCAGACGTCCCCCAGAAACTGGCTGAGCGACCAGATACATCCCGTTCTTGTGAACGTCTCGACCTACGAGGACTTTCTTCTGCTTTCCTACTCTCCAAGAGCCGAGGGAGACACGTTCCCGGTCGAGGACTTCCTCTACACCATCGTGGCAAACCGCCAGACTGGCAAGTTCCTGGGACAGGGCATACGTCGTGAATACTATGCCATGTCTTTCCGCTTCGACTCCTACATAGAGCTTGGAACCACAAGCCTTGGTCCTGTTGGCGAACACGACTGGTGGCCGGTGTTCTATCATGACA
The DNA here is from genome assembly GCF_002159665.1 of Desulfovibrio sp. An276. Lineage (GTDB taxonomy): Bacteria > Desulfobacterota > Desulfovibrionia > Desulfovibrionales > Desulfovibrionaceae > Desulfovibrio > Desulfovibrio faecigallinarum. The sequence goes on along the minus strand of NZ_NFJC01000013.1, from coordinate 44,631 downwards.
TCTGGCAGCATGCCCTGCACAACACGAAGCAGCCGCTCTGGACATTTGCCGGGCAGGCCATCACTGTCAGCTATCCTACAGGACACGCTGGCCAGCGATTTGTGCTGGACTAGAGAGAACGTCAGTAAGAATTCAAACAATGGGGGAACAGCACGCAAAAGGCGTCTGTTTCCCCTTTTTTGAGCAAACACAAATAGGACAAGTCATGGTTGTGCTGCTGGCCGGCGCATCACATACAGGCAAGACTGTCTGCGCACAACAATTGCTCGAAAAATACAAATACCCCTACCTTTTTTCCATGGATCACCTGAAGATGGGCCTTATTCGCTCAAAGCACATGGCTCTCACCCCAAGGGAACATGGCGTGAACTGTCTGCTCATCGACGACAAGTACGAAATCGATATTGACGTATAGGTCCTGGGATGTCCTCTCCCTGAGGCCAAGAATAAGGCCCTTCTTCCATGTCCGGGAGAAGGGCCACAAAATTGATGAGGGGCAGAATTCCTAGCCGCCAAGGTAGGCTGCGCGCACCTGGGGGTTGGCGAGCAGTTCCTTGCCTGTACCCTCAAGGGCTATGCGTCCCACTTCCAGGATGTAGGCGTAGTCCGCGACATTGAGGGCCGCAAAGGCGTTCTGTTCCACAAGCAGGACAGTCATGCCTGTCTCATGAATGCGTTCGATAATGCTGAAGATTTCCTTGACGAGGAGAGGTGCGAGGCCAAGAGAGGGCTCGTCCAGCATAATGAGATCCGGCTGGCTCATGAGCGCCCTGCCGACAGCAAGCATCTGTTGCTCGCCACCGGACAGTGTTCCGCCCTTTTGCCAGTGACGCTCCTCAAGGCGGGGGAAGAGCTCATAGACGCGCTCGATGTCCTTTTGGATGCCTTCCTTGTCGTTGCGGGAATAGGCCCCGAGCATGAGGTTTTCCTGCACTGTCAGATGGGGAAGGATGCGCCTGCCTTCCGGAGAAAGGCTGATGCCCCTGCGGACCATGTTTTCGGGCTTGAGACCTATGATGGATTCTGCCTTGTCGCCCTGCTTGCGCGAAAAGAGAATGTCGCCTGTCACCTGGCGGTTCAGGCCGGCAATACTGCGGATGATGCTGCTCTTGCCTGCGCCGTTGGCGCCTACAAGGGTTACGATGCTGCCGCGCCTGATGTTCAGATTGACGCCCTGCACAGCGCAGATGCCGCCGTAGTTGACGTACAGATCCTTGATTTCCAACATGATGTCGGGCGTGGACATTATTGCCTCCTAGCTTTCCTTGACGAAGTCATCGCCAAGGTAGGCGCGAATGACCTCCGGGTTTGCCTGGATTTCCGCGGGCTCGCCCTCGGCAATCAGGGCCCCGTATTCCATGACCCAGATGTATTCGCACACACCCATGACAACCTTCATGTCGTGCTCGATAAGCAAAATCGTCAGATCGAATTCGTCGCGAATCTGGCGAATGAAATGCATGAGATCTAGGCTTTCCTGGGGGTTCATGCCTGCTGCCGGCTCGTCCAGCAAAAGAAGCCTTGGTTCTGTGGCAAGGGCCCTGGCAATCTCGAGGCGCCTTTGGGCGCCGTAGGGAAGCGAGCCTGCCTTTTCGTTCTGCATGGAGCCAAGGTCCACCTTGTCCACCAGGGCGCGGGCCTTTTCCCTGATCTCTCCTTCCTCGCGGTAGTAGTTGGGAAGGCCAAGGGCTGCCATCCACCAGGAGCAGTGGCGGCGCACATGACAGCCGACCATGACGTTTTCAAGAACCGTCATCTGACTTGAGAGGCGGATGTTCTGGAAGGTCCTTGCCATGCCGAGCTTGCAGACCTGGTCCGGGCTCTTCTTGCGTATGGACTTGCCAGCGAAGATCACGTCACCCTCTGTGGGTGTGTAAAAGCCGCTCAGAATGTTGAACAGCGTCGTCTTGCCGGCACCGTTGGGACCAATGATACCGCAAATGCTGCCCTTGGGCAGGGCAACGTTCATTTCGTTCACTGCCACGATGCCGCCAAAACGCATGGTGACATTCTGTGCAGAAAGCAGGGCGTCCGTGGGACTGGGAACAGTAAAGCTCATTATCCTTCCCTCCCTGCTGTTCTGGTTGTGAGGCGGCGGAAGAATCTGCCTATTCCATCAATGGTGATTTCCCTGGAGCCCATGATGCCTTCTCTGCGGTAGAGAATGATGGCAAGCAAGAGCACCGAGAAGACCACCATGCGCATGCCAGGGATGCCCGGAATTTCCACAAGGCCGAAGAAGTCCATGGGCTCTTCTATGGCGCGCAGCCACTCAAGCAGCACTGTGATGATACCAGCGCCAAGGATGGAACCCGTCAGGGAACCAAGGCCGCCTGCAACCACATACATGAGCACCTGGAAGGTCAGAAGGAAGTTGAACATCTTGGGGTCGATGGTGGAAAGGTGGCTGCCAAGCAGTGCGCCGCCAACGCCTGCAAAGAAGGCGCCCACGCAAAAGGACATGACCTTGTAGCCAAAGACGTTGATGCCCATAACCTGGGCCGCGATCTCGTTGTCGCGGATGCAGCGCAGAACATTGCCAAAGTTGCCGTAGACAATGCGCGCAATGACCACAAGGGTTATCAGCATCCACACATAGCAGGTCAAGAGTGTCGCTGAATCCGGTATACCCTTGATGCCCAAGGAACCGTTGGTGATGGGTGTGGCATTGGTCAGAAGAACGCGGATGATTTCTGCAAAGCCCAGGGTGGCAATGCCAAGGTAGTCGTCACCCAATCTGAGAGCAGGCACTGCTATGAAGAGGGCAAATATGAAGGCCACAAGGCCACCCAAAATGACTGCAAGCCAGAAGGGCGTGAAAAGATCCGAGAAAGGCCAGATGATGGGTTCCAGAATCCACATCATCTCCTTTTGTTCGGGCGGCAGGATGCACAGGGCTGCCATGTAGGCGCCAAGAGCCATGAATCCGGCGTGCCCGAGGGAGAACATGCCTGTGAATCCGTAGATGAGGTTCAAAGACAGGGCCAGAATGGCGTTGATGAAGAAAAGCTTCAGAATATAGAGCTGGTAGTTGCCCAGGAACATGTCCGCCTGGGTCAGAAACAGCCCGCCCGCGGCCATGAGTGCCAGGCATATGAAGGTAGTACGATTGAACCGCATCAGATCTTCTCCTTCAGATTCTCACCTAGCAGGCCAGTAGGCTTGAAGACGAGCACAAGAACCAGAATGATGAAGGCAAAGGCGTCGCGGTATCCGGACATTTCCGGGAAGAAGGCGATGGACATGATTTCCACGAAACCGAGAATGACACCGCCTATCACTGCGCCCTGAACGGAGCCGATACCGCCAACGACTGCTGCCACAAAGGCTTTCAGACCCGGCATAATGCCCATGTAGGGATGCACCTGGGGGTAACGCAGAGCCCACATGATGCCAGAGGCAGCAGCAAGCGCGGAACCGACCGCGAAGGTAAAGGCAATGATGTTGTCCACACGCACGCCCATAAGCCTTGTTGTCTCGATGTCCTTGGAGATGGCGCGCATGGCAAGGCCAGGTTTCGTGCGGTAGAGAATGTAGAGCAGGCCTGCCACCAGCACGGCAGTCATGACGGGCACAAAGGCCGTGAGCTTCAGGATGCGGATATTGCCCCACTGCCATTCACTGATGAGCCAGTCGGGCTGCAGCACGGGACGGGGCTGGCCGGTAAAGACCACCACAGCCAGGCTTTCTATGAAGAAGGACACGGCAATTGCGGAAATGAGGGCCGAAATGCGCGGAGCCTCGCGCAGGGGTCTGTAGGCCACCCTTTCCACCAAAACGCCCAAAAGGCTTGCGCCACAGACGGCCACGATGGCGGAAACACCCCAGGGCCAGCCAAAGGCGAAGGTCCCGAAGAAGACAAAGTATGCTCCGACCATCAATATGTCGCCGTGGGCGAAGTTGATGAGACGCAAAACGCCGTAGACCATGGTGTAACCAATGGCTATCAGGGCGTAGAGCGACCCCAGTGTCAGCGCATTGAAACAGTGCTGAAGAAACATTTCCAGGCTCATTGAGATCCCCCCAGGAAGTCTTTACGACAATGAGCGAAAGCCGGACATGCCCCCTTTTTGGGGGACATGCCCGGCAAAAGAAGAGAAAGGCTACTTGGGTGTGACTTCGGTGAGGTACACGCGCTGACCGTTGCGGTATTCAATGATACCAACGGGCATTTCTGCGTCGTGGGTCGCGTTGATGGAGAGGCTGCCGAGAGGAGTGGACAGATTCTTGGTCTTGGCGAGAGCCTCTGTGATGGCCTGAGGCTTGTCGGAATTGGCGCGGGTGATGGCGTCAAGAATCAGATAGTAGGCATTGTAGCCAAGGGCAGCGTTGACGTTGGGGTCCTTGCCGGGATTGGCAGCGTACCACACTTCGGTGAACTTCTTGGCTTCGGCGCTCATGTTGGGCATCTTGGCGTCGTAGGGGAAGGTGGTGTGCAGGAAGCCTTCCACAGCCTTGCCGCCGAGCTTCACTGTGTCGGGGTTGTCCATGGCGTCAGCGCCCATGAGGCGGAAGGTGGCGCCGAGTTCGCGGGCCTGCTTCATGATGATGGCGCCTTCGGCAAAGTAGGCGGGCATGAAGACCACATCGGGCTTCTGCTTGATAAGCTCAGTCAGCTGGGCAGTGAAGTCCTGGTCGCCGGAGCTGTACTTGAGGTCAGCGACAATCTCGCCGCCGAGCTTCTTGAAGGAACGCTTGAAGAAGGAGGCAAGACCCACGGCGTAGTCGTTGGTCATGTCCATGAGGATGCCGGCCTTCTTGAAGCCGAGGTTGTTGTAGACATAGGTGGCCGCAGCAGCGCCCTGCCAGGGGTCGATGTAGCACACACGGAAGTAGTACTTCTTGCCCATGGTCACCAGGGGATTGGTGCAGGAAGTACCAACGGCAGGGGTCTTGCCCTTTTCTGCCACCTCGCCGCCGGCCAGAGCCAGGGAGGAGCCATAGGTGCCGATGATGGCGCTGACGTTGTCGCGCTCGATAAGGCGTTTCACGGCATTGCCGGCTTCAACCTTGTCGGACTTGTTGTCCACGACAACAAGCTCAACATCGCGACCGAGGACCTTGGGCATTTCCTTGTGGGCAAGCCTGACGCCGTCGAGCTCAAGCTGGCCGCCAAAGGCGTTCTGTCCCGTAAGAGGCAGGTACACTCCAATTTTGACAGGGCCCTGGTCGGCTGCACCGGCGAAGGGCGCAGCACCAAGGCAAAAACCCGCCATGGCCAGCACGGCCACAAGAGACTTTGCAAATTTCATCTTATCTCCTACTTGCGTAAAAGGTTGGAGAAACGGCGCCGCATACCCCCAAAAAACAACTGCAATCCATCCCCGAGCCGGGGGAAGGCTTTTGCCGCCCGAAAATGCGTTTCGGGTCCAGGTTTGAAGGGGATTGGCCTAAAGATTCGCACAAGAGGCCCTTTCTCTTTGCAGGAAAGGTCTAAGGCGCAAGCCTTGCAAGGGGCAGAGAAGACGCCAGCCAAGTTCCCTGTATACACAAAAGCAAGCAAAAAGTTAAGAAATTGCGAAACAAAAAAAATTTTTCGCACGCTTGTCAGGCCCTTTTGCCAAACCCCGCTGGTCGTTGGCCCTGGCTTTTGCCCTATTTTCTTCCAGGCCCACAAAAAACAAGGTGCCGGGCAGAGGATTTTGTCCCCTGTCCGGCACATACGATTTGTCCTCTTTTGTTTAGAAGAGGCCGCTCACAACACCCGTTTCGGTGTCCACGTCAATGTTGCGGTAGGCAGGCCTCGAGCCTGTTCCGGGCATGAGGCTGATGTCGCCTGCCACGGGGATGACAAGGCCGGCTCCGCCGTGGAAGAGAACGTCGCGCACGGAAAGACGCCATCCCTTGGGCGCACCGTTCAGCTTCGGATTGTCGGAGAGGGAGTACTGCGTCTTGACCATGCAGACGTCGAGTTCATGAGCGTCCTCGCGGGCCTGCAATTCCTTGAGCCTTGCCTGTGCAAGATCCGTGAAGTCAACGCCGTCAGCGCCGTAGACCTCGCTGGCAATGCGGCTGATGCGCTCTGCAAAGGGCTGGTCGGGCGTGACCAGGGGCTTGAAGCTGGCTTTCTCGCTTGTGGCGTCGAGCACTGCGTCTGCCAGTTCAAGAGCACCGTCGCCGCCCTTTGCCCAGTGTTCGGACACTGCAAAACGGGCATGAGCGTTGTCGCAAAAACGCCTGACAGCAGCGATCTCTTCCTTGGTGTCTGTCACAAAGGCGTTCAGGCAGACCACTGCCGAAACTCCGGACTTCTGTACAATTTCGATGTGGCGCAGAAGGTTCTCGCAACCCTTCTCCACAAGGCCCACGTTCTCCTTCGTGTAGTCCTCGGGCATGGGACGGCCGGGAACGGGCGCGGGTGCACCACCGTGGCGCTTCAAGGCACGGATGGTGGCCACAATGACCACTGCGTCTGGAGCAAGGCCGCTTCTGCGACACTTGATGTTCCAGAACTTCTCGTAGCCGATTTCCGAACCGAAGCCGGATTCCGTCACGTGGTAGTCGGAGAGCTTCAGGGCCACCTTGTCGGCTATGACTGAGCTCTGGCCCAGGGAGATGTTGGCAAAGGGGCCTGCGTGCACGAACACGGGCTGGCCTTCCAGGGTCTGGATAAGGTTGGGCTTGATGGCAGTGGTGAGCCAGGCGGTCATGGCGCCTGCCACCTGCAAATCCTCGGTGGTCACGGGCTTGCCGTTTCTGTCCAGGGCGACCACGATCTTGCCAAGGCGCCTGCGCAAATCGGCAAGGTCCGTTGCCAGGGAGAGGATAGACATGACTTCCGATGCGGCAGTGATGACAAAGTGGGAGTTCATCATAAAGCCGTCGTTGCGCCTGCCCTCGCCCTCGATGCCGATGATGACATTACGCAGGGACTGAACGCAGAAGTCCATGGCCCAGTTCATGATCACCCTGGTGGGATCTATGTTCAGGCGGGGCATGCCCGAAAGGGCAAGGAGCTTTTCGTCCGTGTAGTTGCGCTCGTGCTGCATCCTGGCGGTCAGGGCCACCATGGCCATATTGTTGGCCTGGGTGATGGCGTGGATGTCGCCGGTAAAGTTGAGGCTGTAGGGTTCAAGGGGAATGCACTGTGCAAGGCCGCCGCCGGCAGCGGATCCCTTCATGCCCATGACAGGTCCTGCGGAGGGCTGGCGAATGGCAGCAGTGCTCTTCTTGCCGCGCTTGCCAAGACCCTGCACAAGGCCGATGGTCGTGGTGGACTTGCCCTCGCCAAGGGGAGTGGGGGTGATGGCAGTCACGTCAATGTATTTGCCGTTGGGACGGGAGGCCAGGCGGTTGAGGATGGCGCGATCCTCGATTTTGGCCATATAGTGTCCATAGGGCAGGACTTCCTGCTTTTCGAGACCGAGCTCTCCGGCAAGGGTCTCGATCGTTTTCATATTCTTTTCGGCGTCCAGGGCAATCTGCCAGTCGGGGACCTGACGGGGATCCAGTGCCATGTAGAACCTCCTTGATATTCCTTGGATACAAGCTTGGGGCGCAAGCTTTGGATACAAGAAACGACAGTCCCCCAAAAAACAAGAGACTGTCGTTTCCATATACGGTGCAGATGACTCTGCGAAATATTAACGCTTGCTGTACTGGTAACGGGCGCGAGCTGCGCGCAGACCGTACTTCTTGCGTTCCTTCTTGCGGGAATCGCGGGTGAGGAAACCGGCCTTCTTCAGGACGCTGCGCAGGCCCGGATCAAGCAGAAGCAGGGCGCGGCTGATGCCGTGACGCACAGCTTCGGCCTGGCCGGCGTTGCCGCCGCCACAGACATTGACATGCACGTCGAGCTTGTCGTCAAGGCTGACCAGCTTCAGGGGCTGGTTCACGACCATCTGCAGGGTCTTGCGGTTGAAATATTCCTGGTAGGGACGACCGTTCACCACGATGTTGCCTGTGCCCGTGTAGATGCGGGTGCGGGCAGTAGCAGTCTTGCGCCGTCCGGTGCCGTAATGGAAAGCAGTGCTCATGGATCACTCCTTTTTAATAGGGCAGCGTCAAGGGCTGAGGCTGCTGAGCGGTGTGGGGATGTTCGGGTCCGGCATACACCTTGAGCTTCTTCAGCATATGACGGGCGAGACGGTTCTTGGGAAGCATGCCCTTCACGGCAGCCACGAGCACGCGCTCGGGCTTCTCGGCCAGCATGTCGGCAAGAGTGGTGGACTTCAGGCCGCCTACCCAGCCGGAATGGCGGTAGTACAGCTTCTTGTCCATCTTGGTCCCGGTCACCTTGATTTTATCGCAGTTGACCACGATAATGAAGTCCCCGTTGTCCATGTGGGGAGCAAATTCGGGCTTGTGCTTGCCACGCAGGCGGTGGGCAATCTGGGTGGCCAGACGTCCGAGCACCTGATCCTGGGCATCGACAACGTACCACTTGCGGTCGATGTCCTTGGGTGTGGGGCTGAAGGTCTTCATAAAGCAAAACTCCGTCGGCGCCAGAATTTGGCTGCCGCTCGATAGAAAATTTGTTGTGCCTGATGCAAGGCTACCACCAAACGGGGACAGTGGAATTGCCTTGAACGGTCTCCCCTATAGAGTTTTCCCCATCTTGTCAAGGCAAAGATCGCGTCATGTCACAAAAAGGCGTGTTTTTCCCTGCATATTTTTCTGTCCGGACTTTTCACATGTACAACCCATCCTCCCTTTCTTCCCAGGCGGGTGTCTCCTCCCCTGCCCTTGTCCGCAAGGGCCTTTTGCGCCAGCTTTTTTGTGGCGCCTACATGCAGCGCTGGAACGACAAGCTGCGGCCCTGCCACCTAGCAGAACTGGACAAGCAGGCCCACAAGATGATCGTGGCCCACCTTCTCTGGACAAGAACTTTGAAGGGACTGCCCGATGCCAGTGACTACGCTCTTGCACAGCAGATCATTGAGGGCGCACTTTTCGACTACCTCTTCCGCACAGTGGTCACGGACATAAAGCCTCCGCTTTTCTACCGCATACGCGAGGACAACGAGCGCTACACAAAGCTTGCGGCCTATGTCTTTGCGACCCTCGCTCCTGTGCTCTCGCCCTTGGGATCCTTTTGGGATCGCTTTCGGGAATGGCATAGCGAGCGGGAAAGCTTTGGCAAGGCAAGGACCATCCTCAAGGCCGCCCACCTTTTTGCCTCGCGCTGGGAGTTCAGGCTCATAGAGCCCTTAAATTCCTTTGATGCGGAAATGCCTCTCATTGCGGAAAACTTTGACAGGGACCTTACGGCCATGAGCGAAGAGGTGACAGGCCTTTCCGAAATCCTGGACGCTCATTCTGCCATCTCCCGCCTTGCCAACTTCAGTGGCCAGCTGCGCTTTCAGGTGCGCTGGACGCAGATCCCCCGCATTCCTCAGACGGACGTTCTGGGCCACATGTTCCTTGTAGGTTCCCTTGCTTACCTCTATACCCTTGCACACGGGGCCTGCACGGCGCGCATGGTCAACAATTTCTTCTGCGGCCTCTTCCACGATCTGCCGGAACTGCTCACCCGCGACATCATCTCGCCAGTGAAACAGTCCTCGGACGAGCTTGCGCGCCTCATACGCGAATACGAGGCAGAGGAGCTCGACAGACGCATCTTTGCTTCCCTGCGTACGGCAAAGGAAAGTGTTCTCGGCACACTTTTGGGCTACTACCTTGGCCTTGGCACGGACTCGGAATTTTGTGAGCGCATACTTCTCCCGAAGGAGCCAGAGGCCGAAACCAGAGCTCTGGCAGGCTTTGCCGAACTGGACACAAAGCACGATACAGATGCGGAGCATCCCCTGGACGGCCAGATAGTCAAGGCCTGCGATCTCTTGGGCGCCTATCTCGAGGCCTACGAATCCATAAAAAGCGGTGTTTCCTCAACGACCCTGACCAACGCCATCTTCCGCCTTACATCCCAGCTCAAAAATACGGACAAGGTCCCTTCCTGCATGCATCTCGCAAGCCTTCTGGCGGACTTTGACTAGGGCAATCCCCTTGCCAAGGGGCATGTCGTGCCTACCTTGAAAGCATATTCAGCAATGGACATGGAGGTCATACCAGTATGGATGTGTCGGAGAGCGAAAGGATAGCAGGCTTCAGGGAAAGGTGGGCAAAAATATTTCCCCACCGTATGGACATGCGCCTTTGCGGCCAGGTTGTCCAAAACCCCTATTGTCCCAAGTGCCGCTTTTGCTGCGGCCCGCAGGAAGAGACCACACCCTTTCCCATGGCCCTGCTCGACAGTCAGGTCTCGCAAAGAACGGCCGACGACTTCTACCTTCTTGACAGCCACACGGCTGCCCTTGATAAGCGCGGCTGCAGGGCCCTTGGCCCAAAAGGCTGCAAACTGGACAATACACTTCGCCCCATAGCCTGCAACATCTTCCCCTATGTCCTTGTAAACGGCAGACTCTACCTCTACAGGGTCTGTCCCGCGTCCATGTTCATGAAAAAGGACGCTCTCCTTTCCCTGGGAAAGGAAGTACACGTCTGTCTTGCAGCTCTGCCAGAAGTGGACAGGGCCCGCATTTCCATAACGCGCGAGGAAACGGACCTTGCCGAAAAATACCTTGATTTGGGGCTTGCCCCCTTGTGCTGACAGAAGGCTTGCATGGCCTTACCGTCTAGACAAAAGCCAAAGCGGACTTAGTTTGCATTTTCGCAAGGCTATGACGCAAGATACGTCAGACTTTGTCCAGGGCCCTTCCTTTAATAAAATATATGGAGGAAGCTGGGCCAAAGCAAAATTTCGAGGGAAACATCATGGATGAGAGACAAAAAGATACAACCACCCAGGAAAGGGCAGCCAGCGAACAGTCCGTGAAAGATCAGGACATCCCCGAGGGTGCAGTGGAAATCCCCGTGGAAATCGTGACCGAGGAAGCCCCCAGGGAAGAGTCCGAGGCTGAACAGGGAAACGAAAAAATCGGTGACGAGGCCCAGAGCGAGGCTGCAGCCGAAGCCGGGGAGAAGGCCCCCGAGGAAGAAAATGCCGGCGAGGAAGAGGCAAAGCCTTCCTACGAGGATCTTGAAAAGGAGGCCGAGAATTTGCGCTCGGCCATGGAAGCCCTGCGCAAGGCCACGGAGGAAGAAATCCGCGACATCCGCCTGCGCAATCTGGCAGAACTTGAGAACTTCAAGAAGCGCCTCAACCGCGAGCACGGCGAGCATTTGAAGTACGCTGCCGAAAACGTCATGAAGGATCTCATCCCCTCCCTGGACAACCTTGAACTCGCCATCACCTACGGCTCAAGGGACGAGGCCTGCAAGAACCTTCTGCAGGGTGTGGAAATGACCCAGAAGCTCTTGCTCGATGCCTGCGCAAAGCACGGCCTTGAGCGCGTAGGCAAGGAGGGCGATGTCTTCGATCCTGCCCTGCACGAGGCCATTGGCACTCAGAGCAGGGAAGATCTGCCGAACGACAGCATTGCCTGTGTCATGCAGGGCGGCTACAGCCTGCAGGGCAGGCTTGTTCGCCCGGCCAAGGTCATGGTCAACAAGCGCTAAAAAAATATTTTTGTCCCTTGCGGCAGCCCAAGATGCCTGCCATTGTGCAAAAAAGCACGCAGCATATCCCCTGAAACTCCAGTTTCGGGGGATATTTTTTTGTGCATTGTCAAATAGTTACCCGCTTCACAAGGCTACCGTTCCCAAAAATCCATTTGTGTTTTGCAGCTTGTACCATTTATCACAATTGTTTTTCCTCAAAAAAAATAAAAAAGTTGTTGAAAAAAATGTCTGGACATATTGCCAGACCTGCAAAATTGAGATACAAGGAAGCTAAGCCTACATGTTGCATACAGACATCGCCTTACATATGCCTGTATTGCAACCTGAAAAGATAAATTATCAAAGGAAATTTTTAAACAACCCCCAAAAATCCTTGTAGTCAGACTTCTTTTTCTTACGTTCTTAGGAGGAACCACATGAGTTCTGAACTGAAAAGCATGCACATGGGCCAGGTTACGTCTTTCTTCATCCCCACAGTTACTCTGGTTGGACAAGGTTGCTCCAAGGAAATCCCCAACAGACTGAAATCCATCGGCGGAGCCAAGCCGCTGATCGTTACAGATAAGGGCATTGTTGCCTGTGGCGTTCTGAAGCAGGTGACCGACATTCTCGACGCTGGTGGCGTCAACTACGCCATCTACGACGAAACCGTCCCGAACCCCACCGACAAGAATGTCGAGGCAGCCACTGCCGCCTACAATGACAACAAGTGCGACAGCCTCATCTCCATCGGTGGCGGCTCCTCCCATGACTGTGCCAAGGGCGTCGGCTTTGTGGTTGGCAACGGCGGCAAGATCCATGACTACGAAGGCGTGGACAAGTCCAGCAAACCCTTCCCGCCCTACATCGCAGTGAACACCACCGCCGGCACGGCTTCGGAAATGACCCGCTTCTGCATCATTACCGACACCAGCCGCAAGGTGAAGATGGCCATCGTTGACTGGCGCTGCACCCCTTCCGTTGCCATCGACGACCCCGTCCTCATGATGGGCATGCCCCCAGCACTGACCGCTGCCACCGGTATGGACGCCCTGACCCACGCTGTGGAAGCCTACGTGTCCACCGCAGCCACCCCCATGACCGACGCCTGCGCCGAAAAGGCCATGGAATACATCAACCGTTACCTGCGCCGCGCAGTTGCCAACGGCACAGACAAGGAAGCCCGTGAAGGCATGTGCTATGCCCAGTACCTCGCCGGCATGGCCTTCAACAACGCAAGCCTGGGTCACGTGCACGCCATGGCTCACCAGCTCGGCGGCTTCTACAACCTGCCCCATGGCGAATGCAACGCCATCCTCCTGCCCTACGTCTGCGAATACAACCGTATCTCCAGCCGCCGCCGCTTCGGCCGCATCGCCGAACTCCTTGGCGAACTGACCAAGGGCAAGACCTCTGACGAAGCTTCCCGCCTCGCCATCAAGGCCATTCGCACCCTGTCCCAGGATGTGGAAATCCCCGCCAACATCCGCGCCTGCGCAGCAAAGTACGGCGTGCAGGTCAGCGAGGACGATATCCCGATCATGACTGCCAACGCCCAGAAGGACGCCTGCGGTCTCACCAACCCCCGCAGGATGACCGACGCTGCTGTCGCCGAAATCTACAGACAGGCCTTCTAGTCTGATTCTGTAAGCATACTTCAAGGGCCCAGGGTGCATCACCCTGGGCCCTTTTTCGTGGCGTTTCTTGCAAGGCAAGCCGATTTTTCTGGATCAGACACAAATCAGAAATCAGAATCTGGCCTTTTTCGGCTGTACCAGGGGATTTCCGGCTTCTCTTCCCCAAACAGATCGAAATACCTCGCGTTGGGGTAGAGCCATCCTTCCCTGTCCTCGACCTTCTTTCCTATGCAGACGCGATTGTCCAAGGTCCTTTTCTTTTCCCTGTCCCAATGCCACTCCGAGGCCCAGTACACATAGCCGTTCTTGAGAACGTAGATGCGTCCGCCCTTTGGCATTTCCACTGGCATGACCGTCTTCGAATACATCTACTCCCTGCCTATCTGTCTCTCCCTGTTCTTGCTGTGCCCCTGGCCCTTTCCTTGCGAACAATGCGCTTGAGTTCAGCGGAAAGTTCCTTGGCGTAGGTCTGCACGAGCCTGCTTTCCGCCTCGACAACGCTGTTGAACATGGCACTGCTGCCAAAGGCGGGCATATCAATCTTGTCGCTGGCAGCAAAGCTTCCCCTGCCCGCCACGCGCTTGTCTTCCCTGTTGACCAGGGTCCAGCGCGCTTCGAGTACCACATTGCCATTGGCGTCCGCGTCCAGGCGCACGATTTCCATGTGCAGGGCAAAATCCGTATCACCCCTGTCGGCACCCCTGGGAAGGACGGTTACGCCCTCCTCGTACAGGGGCTTTGCCAGCATGCTTGCCATGACCCTGCGTAAGCCCTGCTGCAGGGGCTCTGCCCAGACGTTGAAGCGGGGAACTGTAAGTCCTGTTCCCTCGCCTGCCAGAACGACCACGCTCGGCCTGTCGAGATAGGCCGGTATCATGATACCCCCAAGGGCCAGGGTGGTCTCGGGCATTGTTGCGGCGCTCAAGGGTTCCGTGTCTGCCGCAAGCATGTAGAAATCCGTTGGTCTGCTCGAACAGGCGGACAAAAGGACTGTCAAAAGAGCGCACAGAACAAGACTCAGGATGGACAGACGCAATGTTCTCATGAATTATCTCCTAATAGGCCCCCTGGCGGCCGCGCAGGATGGACTCGGGATTGCGTTCGAGGGTGTCTGCAAAATTGCGCAGAGAGCGCGCTGCGGCTGCTCCGTCGCGCAAGAGGCGCTCAAGATTGTTGGAAAGCACAGCGTCCGGGCTCACAAGCTCGGTTGCGGCCGAGGCAAAAACCTTCAGCTGGGCTGTTGCCGCACCAAAGTCCTGCAGGGCCTTGCGGAACTCTGCAAGGGTTGCCGGCGTCTCTTTCTTCACGGCATCTGTGCTGACAGCGAGATTGGCAAGGATCTTCTCAACCAGCGCAGGCGCGTCCCCGAGATCCTGCAAAAGGCTGTTGGTGGTCGTTAGAGTTGCCTCCATGGCTTCCACTGTGCGCTGCAGACTGCCGCTTGCCAGAAATTCGTTGATGAGGACAAGGGAGTTTTGCAGGCGGGCTGCCATCTCCTCCACTGGAACCTTGCTCAAACTTTTCTGCAAAGACTCTATGGGCGAGGCCACGGTGGGGATTTCCAGAAGCGGTGTTGGCGAACGGAATCTGGCGGGCACGTCCGGGTAGAAGTCGAGCTGTATGCGCGCCTGACCGGTGAGCAGGCTTGCTGTCTGCAGCTGGGCGCGCATGCCCTTGCTTATCATGGTACGGATGATTTCCTGCTCCGCCACCTCGTCGTGCACACGCTCGCCAGAGGCCTGCACCAGATTATCCGCATTGATGCGGATGTTCACGGGCGTAGTCACTCCTGTGTCGCTGGCACCGGTCATAAGGGTTATGCGCGTGACAGCCCCCAAGGGGACGCCCCTGAGCATAACCGGGGATCCTATGGTCAGGCCGTTCACGGAGGAGTCGAAGTAGAGAACGTATTCCGTGTCGCGGGAAAAGTACCTGCCGCCACCAAGGGCGATGATTCCGCAAATGAGCAGGGCAAGGGTAGCCAGAATGAACAGACCGACTCCGGCCTTGTGTTTTTCTAGTTGCATGGGAGTTCTCACGCCCGGAAAGGCTCGCAGGGCAAGGCTTTTTCCGGGAACACTGATGGTGACAATGGTGACCTTGATACTGGCCTTGAGTTGGGACTCTAGTCCTTTTGCCTTCCCTCCCCGCGGGTAAGGAAGCGCATGGCTGCCTCGTCCGTGTCCGGGGATTTGAGCAGGGCATGGGGATTGCCCATTGCAGTCATGGCGCGCGTTGTGGCGTCCAAAAAGATGCAGGTGTCCGCAATGGCGTAGATGCTGGCGAGCTCGTGGGAAACAATGACAAAGGTTGTGCCAAGGCTCTCGCGCAGTTCGAGGATGAGATCGTCCAAAAGGCGGGAGCTTACGGGATCAAGGCCAGCCGAGGGCTCATCCAGGAAGAGGACTGCCGGATCCAGGGCCAGGGCGCGGGCAAGGCCTGCGCGCTTGCGCATGCCTCCGGAAATTTCCGAGGGGTAGTAGTCCTCGAAGCCGGCAAGACCGGTCAGGGCAAGCTTGAGCCTTGCCTGAGAGCGGATTTCCGCCTGCGAAAGCGACGTGTACTGCTCAAGGGGCAGGGATACGTTTTCCGCAAGGGTCATGGAGGACCAGAGGGCGCCGCCCTGGAAGAGGACGCCGCTGCGCCGCCTTGCCTCGTAGCGATCGGCAAGGGTTCCTGGCCAAAACGGTTTTTCCAGAAAGGTCACCTCGCCCCCCTGGGGTTCCTTCAAGCCCATGAGCACACGCAAGAGAGTGGATTTGCCGCAGCCCGATCCCCCCATGATGAAGAAGATTTCTCCCTTCCCTACAGTAAAGCTTACGTCGCGCATGAGCACGAAGCTTCCGTAGCCTACGGTCAGGCTTTTGGCTTCGATAACGGTCCCCGCTGGCTTTGGGACTATTGTTTGCAACCCGCTTGCCATACGGCCTCCGCTAGATTTTGAGAACATTGCAGATGATGGTGATGATGGCCGTGCTCACGATGATGCCCACAAGGGAGTGCACCACGGCCGTAGTGGTGGCACGGCCCACACCCTGGGCGCTGCGTGAGCAGCGCATGCCGTGGTAGCAGCCGAAAAAGGCTATGACCACGCCAAAGCTTACGGCGTAGGCAAGGCCCACAACGCCGTGCTTGAAATTGACCATATTGATGGTGGACTGAATGTACTGGGCAGGGGAAAGATCCAGGATGCCAACACCCACAAGAAAGCCGCCCACCATGCCCATGAGATCCGCCACCACAGTGAGCAGGGGAATCATGATGGTGAGAGCCAAAAGGCGCGGCAAAACCAGGAAGTCCACGGGCGATATGCCCATGGTTTCCAAAGCGTCCACCTCCTCGTTGACCTGCATGGTGCCTATGAGGGCTGCGTAGGCCGCGCCCACGCGGCCGGACATGACAACACCCACCATGACTGCGCCAAGAACGCGCAGCATGCCTATGCCCACAAGGCCTGCCACGTAGATCTGGGCCCCAAAGGAGACAAGCTGCACGGAACCCACAAAGGCGAGGATCAGGCCGAAGAGCAGATTGGTGATGGCCACTATGGCAAGGGAGCCCACGCTGCACTCGTACATGGCGGCAAAAAAATCCTTGCTGCGCATGGCGCTTTTGCCGCGAAAAAGACGTCCCAGGGAGAGTGCTATATCGCCCACAAATTCCAGAACATCGGAAAACCTGGCAGGGAATTCAAGGGCCTTTGCGCCAAGGCCCTCCAGAAAGCCAAGCTTCCTCTTTTCCTTCTCGGACCCTTCCCTGCTCTTGACTGCGAACGCAAGGCGCAAAAGGTCCTGCATGGACTCAGGCAAAAGAAGCTCGCAGGCCAGGCCATGTGCGCCTGCCGCCCTTCGCATGTCTACCACAAAGGCCAGAAGGGAACTGTCCCACTCTCCAAGGTCCTGCGCACAAATCTCGACGCAGGCTAGGCCCTCCTCGCCAAGGCGCGAGAAGGCCTTTTGCATGCTCTTTGCCGGCTGCACTCCCTCAAGGGACCAGGACCCGGAAAGCGTGACACGCAGAGTATCCCCTTCCCGCACAAGGGCAAGGCTTGCCATGCTGTCCGGCTGCAAGGCATGGGCCCCATCCCCTGCAGGGGATGGGATCCGGGATGTATCCTTCCTGTCTGTCTCGTTTGCGCTCATAAGTCCTGCCCTGGGCATTGTCCTGAAAAATGTCCCCTGTTGACAAACAGCGGGACTGCAGAGGAAAGTTCCCGCAAGCCATTTTCCGATACGGCGTTATTCGAAGATACGTCTTGTACCAAGACACATTTTCAGGAAACTACGTTTTTTGCCCTGCCCTTGTCAAAATGCCAAGGCATTTTTCCTGCAGGGAACAAACTGAGCAAAGAGCGCGTATTTACCTTTCTTTCCGACTTTGGAGCAAAAAAAAACAAGGTGTCGAAGGAGCCCAGCCATGCCCCTGCCAGCCAACTTTTCGTCCGACAAAAAGCCCCTCTTTCTCATGGACGGCACAGCCTACATGTACAGGGGCTTTTACGCCAACAGCTCCCTGCAGCGCTCGGACGGTTTTCCCACCGGAGCCCTGACCGTGGTGAGCCGCATCCTTGTGCGCATCTTGCGCAAGGAAAGGCCGGCCTACTTTGCCTTCTTCAAGGATGGGCACGGCAAGAACTTCCGCCACGAACTCTATCCCGACTACAAGGCAAACCGCCTTGCCATGCCGGAGGCTCTGGCAAGCCAGATAGAACCCATAGTGCGCATGGTACAGGCCCTTGGCCTCTACTATGAGGAATCAAAAGGGTGCGAGGCGGACGACTGCATAGCTTCGCTTGCCGCAAGGTATTCAAAAGAGAGACCTGTGGTCATTGTCTCCGCTGACAAGGATCTGAAGCAGTGCCTGAACGACAATGTCATCATGTGGGATCCGGCAGGAAAGGACGAAAAGATCTATACTGCCAAGGGCGTCGAGGAGGAGGCCGGCATACCCATTGCCATCTGGGCCGATCTGCAGGCGCTCACTGGCGATAGTGTGGACAACATTCCCGGCGTTCCAGGCATTGGCCCCAAGACAGCCCAGCAGATATTGAAGGACTTCCCTGGCCTTGAGGCCATACGCGACCGATTCTCCCTGCTCTCGCCAAAGCATCAGAAAAAGTTGGACGGCCATCTTGAGGAGATGTTTGTCTTTAGAAAGCTCACCACCCTTTCCACCAGCCAGTGCCAGAATCTGGGCATGGATGACCTTTCAGTGCGCCCCCTGGACCTGAACCAGGCTCTTGCCCTCGCAAAGGAGTTCGAACTGCGCCAGCTCTTCCAGGACATCCTGGCCCTTGGCAGGGAAAGTGCGCAAACACCCGAACCAGATCTCGCACCCCAAAGGGCCAGAGCCCAAAAGGGAAGCGCAGCCAGGGCAGAGCCCCAGGCGCGTGACGAGACGGACATTTTGCGGGCAAGAGAGGGCGCAAGCCTTCTTGATCTTGCAAGGGGATCGTCCGTGGCAAGTCTTCCCACCCTTAAAAGCGCAGACGAGCTGCCCTCCTGCCAGGGCGCGCGCCTTGCCGTGATCTGGCCCGAGGGAGAAAAAGGCCCCCGCTGCGTGGGCCTGGCCTTCCAGGATAAACAGGAAAAGGACACTCCGGCTTCCCCAAAAAGCTTTCTCTGGCAGGGAGGCGAGGCAGAACTTGCTTCCTGGAGCGCGTCCGCCTGGCTCCTTGTTGTGGCAAGCGCAAAGGAGCTCATGCGCAAGGGAAGTGTCTGGCGCGACAACCTTCTTTTGCGGGCCAAAAGCCAGGGCCTCTACGATCTTGGCCTTGCGGCCTACCTCTTCAATCCCGAGGAGGGCAACTACACATGGCAGCGCATTGTGGGCCAGGCCTCGCTTCCCAACGACGTGGATGTGCAGGGGCCAGGGCTTGTAGCCCTTGCCATGGAGGAATGGGGAAGAAAGAGGCTTGAGCGCGATGGCCTGGCCAGCCTCTACCACACGCTTGAGCTTCCGCTCACCGCAGTCCTTGCGGACATGGAGGATACGGGCATATCCATAGACATGGCTGCCTTTCAGAATTTCCTCGGCGAGGTGCGCCAGGAGCTCTCCACCCTGACCCAGGACATCTACGAGGCTGCAGGGGAGACCTTCAATCTGCGCTCCTCCCAGCAGTTGGGCGAGATTCTCTACACAAAGTTGAAACTGCACGCCTCGCGCAAGACGCGCACAGGCCAGCCCTCCACAAGCCAGGAGGCCCTGGAAAGCCTTGCCGGCAATCCTGTGGTGGACGCTATCCTCCGTTTCCGCAAGCTGGAAAAGGTGCGCTCGACCTATCTTGAGCCCCTGCCAAAGCTCACAGACCATCAGGGAAGGCTGCACACCACCTTCAACCAGGAAGCCACGGCAACGGGGCGCCTTTCTTCCAGCAATCCCAATCTGCAGAACATTCCCGTGCGCGGGGCCCTTGGCAAGCGCATGCGCTCCTGCTTTGTGGCCGAGAAGGGCTCGCTTCTCATAAGCTGCGACTACTCGCAAATAGAGCTGCGCGTGCTTGCCCACATGAGCCGGGACAGGGAACTTTTGCAGGCCTTTGCCAACGACGAGGACATACACACCCGCACGGCTGCCCTCATCTACGACCTTGCACCCGAAGAGGTGACAGGGGATCAGCGCCGCAATGCCAAGACCATCAACTTTGGCCTTATCTACGGCATGGGCGCGCAAAAGCTGGCGCGCGAGATTGGGGTGAATACCAACGAGGCCAAGGCCTTCATCGCCCGCTACTTCGAGCGTTTGACCGGTTTGAAGGACTTTTACGAAAGGGTGGAACAAGAGGCCATGGAGCATGGCTTTGTGACCACCATCGGCGGCAGAAGGCGCCTTTTGCCAAACATAAGCTCCAACAATACCCAGGAGCAGGCCCTGGCTCGCAGGCAGGCCATCAACACAGTGATCCAGGGATCCGCAGCGGACATCATAAAGATAGCCATGCTGAGAGTCTGGCAGGACGGAGAGCTTGCCGCGCTCAAGGCAAAAATGGTCCTGCAGGTTCACGACGAGCTTGTCCTCGAAGCCCCGTGGGAGAATGCCGGCAGGGCAGGTGAGCGCGTGGTAGCCATCATGGAAGGTGTTGATCCGGAAGGTGTGCCCTTCGAGCCCAGACTCAAGGTGGACTGCGGCATAGGCAGCGACTGGGGGGCTGCGCACTAGCCCCAAAAGCCCATCACCTTTCGGACGTACGAAAAAAACCGGGGCCGGGTCCTTGTAATCACAAGGATCCGGCCCCATGTCTTTTGCGCATCGCTACCCAAATGCTCCGGGATCAGACGCGCTGCGAGTAGTGGACGTGGACAAGGCGCCATGCGCCGTCCTTCTTCTCGTACACCTGGCTTTCGCGGCCCTTTGTGTTGACGGACGAGCCATCCTCCCTTTTGCGGGCGTGGAATTCCCAGTCGAATTCCACTATGGCAAAGCTCTCGCGCACGATACTCCTGGATGTCCCGACAACGCAAAGCTCCCTTTTGTCAAAGCGACCGACCATGACCTTTTTGTAGAAAGTGTCGCGGACATTGTCCCAGCCCTGGGCCTGCCCCAGGGGGAAAATCATGGAGACCGAAGAATCCGTCTCCCAGACTTTTTCCGCGAGGCTCAAATCCTCTGCATTGTCTATGGATTGCCTGTACAGCTCAAGTGCACAAAGAAGTTCTGTGTTGTCCATGATACTTCTTTCCTGCGTCCTGCCCGGATGGTGTTCCGTACCCGTCCGGATTTTTCCGGATAGTGCGGCATTTCGGGCAACTGCTCAACAACCTTGCCCCTTAGGCGAGCCAGGAAGGACCGTTTTCGGGCTTCACAAGCTCTGCGTCGCTCATGGTGTAGCCCTCAAGGGAGCCTTCCTTCACCTGCACACAGACAAAGGAGAGGGCGCTGTCCTCTGCAGCGCGGATGGCGCGGGCAGCACCCGTGCCAATCTTGAGACAGCTGCCTGTATGAAGCTCGTGGACAGTACCGTCCACCCAAGCCTCGCCCCTGCCCTGCAGGACCATGTAGATTTCCTCGTTATTCTTGTGGGAATGCACGAAGGGCACAGCAGCACCAGCTGGCAGGTTGTTTACGGAAATTTCGGCACCTGTCAGATTCAGCGCATCGTGCAGCTCGCTTCTTTGTGCCTGAAGATCAATGGTAGTGGAAGAAATGGTGCTCATGATGGTCTCCTTATATATGTTCGACATCGAACAGTATGGACAAAAATCCTGCCGACAGGAGCTGATTTCCTGCCGGCCTCATGGACGGAAAGTAGTTCGATATCGAATATATGTCAAGGGATGAAATGAACATTTTTCCAGCCTGTCCGAAAAAAACGCGTATCACGGCTTCCTGCCCGCTTCATTTCGGCCCTATCCGCCTTTGAGGCACATGACATTTGCCCTGCCTGAGGGTAGGAGAAAAGAGAGATACGATAGACGAAAAGGACATGGGACAAGTCCGAACCCTGGGCCAAACCGCGAACTTTCAGGAGGTGACCCATGCTTGGAGCCATAGCCGGCGATATCGCCGGATCAATGTACGAATGGGGACCTGTGCGGGGAGACAAGAAAAGCTTCCCCCTCTTTGGCAAATTCTCCCGTCCTACGGACGACAGCGTCATGACCCTCGCCATAGGGGATGCCATGCGCAATGGCTACGGCAACAAGGCCGCGACAGAAAAACTTGTGCGCGAGAGCATGCTGCGCTTTGGGCACATGTACCCCAATGCCGGCTACGGGGGAAACTTTACGCGCTGGCTTGAGACCAACGGCCAAAGCTCGAGCTACAGCTTTGGCAACGGTTCCGCCATGCGCGTCTCCTCGGTTGGATGGGTCTGCCAAAGCCTTGAGGAGACCGAGGAGTATGCGACCATCTCTGCCCGCGTGACCCACGGCCATCCCGAGGGCATCAAGGGCGCCTGCGCTGTTGCCACAGCCATCTATCTTGCGCGCAACGGTTCCTCGAAAGAGGACATCAAAACCCACGTGGGCTCCCGCTACGGCTACGACATGGGGCGCACGCTTGCGCAAATCAAGCCCGGCTACAGTTTCGACGTCACCTGCCAGGGCTCTGTCCCCGAGGCCATCACGGCCTTTCTGGAGAGCACGGACACAGAGGACGCCATACGCCTTGCCATCTGGCTTGGCGGCGACAGCGACACCCAGGCGGCCATTGCCGGAAGCATTGCCGAGGCCTTCTACGGGCCTTTGCCAAAGGCCATGGAAGAAGAGGTTATGAAGCGCCTGGACGGAACCCAGAAGGCATGCCTGCGCGCCTGGCAGACCTGGCTTTTGGAAAGAAACGGCAAATAGGTCAGTCCGCACGGTCCTGCACAATACTCTGCTCCCCAGGAAGCGCCTTGTATATTTAGCCCGCCTTTTCCGTCTTTTCGAAGACAGGAAGGGCGGGCACAAAAAAAGGCCGGAACCCTTTTCGATTCCAGCCCGTTGCTTTCTGATGGTGCCGAAGGGGAGACTCGAACTCCCACTCCCTTGCGAGAACTAGACCCTGAACCTAGCGTGTCTACCAATTCCACCACTTCGGCGCGAGAAAGATACCTACAGCAATCGCCCCTCCTTGGCAAGCTTTTTTTGACAAAAAGTTGAATTTTTTTTTACGAAGGCCCATAGCCTGTCCGAAAATCCGGGCCATTTTGCCCAAAAATCTCCCTTTTTTTTCGGCTACGGTGTCGCAGGGGAGATACGAACTCCCACTCCCCTGTCCACACAGTAAGGGCTGCAAAAGCCCTGCTCCAAAACCCATGTTTTCTGGACACGACATATGGATCTCGAACGCCAGACTTTGTGCAGAAATCTTGTGACCTTCCTCTATTCGGCCTGCCCGAAGCTTGTCCTGGCCCTCAAGGCAACACCTCAGGTCTATCCGGGCTCAACTTCGGACTATCACATGGAGGACAGTGTCTGGACGCACACAATGCTTGTGTTGCAGGCAGCACTTGAGCGGACGGACTTTGGCCTTGAGGATATCGCCACAGCCCTTGTGCACGACTTTGCCAAACCCCTGACAGCCAGAGTGAAAGAGGCAAAGGTCGGGCAAGGCTATCGCATGTCCTTTGCCGGCCACGGTCCCCTGGGCGTCCAGCCTGCCGTTGACTTCTGCCTTGCCGCGAGAAAGGCAGGCATTCTCCCCCTGACAAACGAGGAGATAGCCCGCATAGCTTCTGCTACCTCAAACCACATTGCCTTCTACAATCTGCCGGACTCAAAGTCAGCCCTCTCCTTTTGCAACAACGATGCAGCAGCCCTCCGTACCCTTGTGCGGCTCATGTACTGCGACATGCAGGGCAGCATTGCCGATACGCAAGGCAAGGCCTTTCTTGGCAACCTCGAGATCCTGCGGGTTGCTGAAGAACTTCTTGCAGGGCAAGCCCCTGCGGAGCAAGGCCCTGTTTCCGAGGGCCCAGGCCTGCACCTTGTCTGCGGCACAAAAGGCAGGGCAAAGGAAGTCCAGACTATGCTTCTTGCCAATGGGCGCGCCACAATCTGGCTGGAGGATACGGGTGCTTTGGAAAATTCCGGGCCTTCGGAAGGTTTTGCAGAGCTTGCCTTTCGCATCCAGGAGCAGTCTGCCAGGACACGCGAGGAAGGCGTCCTCATCTGTGCGGATCTTTGCACAAGGAGCGCGCGCAAAAGCCTCTGTTCCCTCCTGAAAAGGGCCCTTCCAGACATCCCCATAACCTGCACCCTTGTGCTCTCGCCCATGAACGAGTGGTACCCATCCGAGCCAGAGCCCCTGCACAAGGGGCTGCCAAAGAAGACACCCAATCTCGTTGTGCCCTCCCTTGCCTTCGAAGAGCATCTGGCAAGGGCCCGTGTTGTCCTTGCCGAGGATGTCCGGGGTCCGGGAAGTTTTTTGGGAAGCGATTGCTCCTGATGGCACACCCTTCTCGCCACAAGATACATTTCACAAAAGCCACCCCGGACATTGGACCTGCCCAAAATTTCACCTTTTTTCGCTCTTGCGTATCTTTTTTGAGCCCCCTATACTGTTGCCCCGCCTGGAAGTCGGGAGGAGAGACTCCCCTTGTTTTTCAACCACTTAGCCTGAGCGCTTCAGATTCATACCAGGAGAAAACATGGCCTTTACCGCTGCCATTCTCGGATTGGGCAACATTGGCCGCTGTGTCTTGAGGGCCATCGAATTGGTCCCGGACTGCACGTGCGTCGGTGTTGTTCGCCGTCAGACCTCAATTGGCACAACCCCCTACGACCTGCGGGGAGTTCCGGATTTTCCGAGCTTCGATGACCTGTGCGAACACGTGGAAAAGCCCGACGTTGTCATCATGGGCCTGCCTTCCCGCCTCTGCCCCGGCGCTGCCGGCGAGCTTCTCTCCAGAGGCTTTTGCACAGTGGACAGCTTTGATATCCACGATCGCATCGTGGAAGTCGTGGGCCACCTTGAAAACGCAGCCATCAAGGGTCACGCAGTAGCCGTGACAGCCGCAGGCTGGGATCCCGGCACGGACTCCGTCCAGCGCGCCCTTTTCGAGGCCATGACCCCTGTGGGCACCACCTTCACCAACTTCGGCCGCGGCCGCTCCATGGGCCACAGCGCAGCAGTGCGCGCCATCGAGGGCGTTGCCGACGCAACGGCCATCACCATTCCCCTTGGCGGTGGCCGCCACTCCCGCCACGTCTATGTGGTCCTCGAAAAGGGCTACACAGGGGAGCAGGTCGAGGCAGCCATCAAGGCAGACCCTTACTTTGCCCACGATCCCCTCGTGGTCACAGTGGTGAAGGATAGCGCAGCCCTCGAGCTTGTGGCAGACGCATCCCACGGCGTTGTCATGGAGCGCATAGGCGCCTCGGGTGCAGCCCACAACCAGCAGCTGCGCTTCGAGATGCGCATCAACAACCCTGCCCTCACGGCCCAGGTCTTGGTGGCAAGCGCCAGGGCCGCTGTGCGCTTAAGCCAGGAAGAGCGCTTCGGTTGCTACACCCTCATCGACATTCCGCCCATCATGCTCCTGCCCGGCGACAGGATGGAACTCCTCGGTCGCCTGGTCTAGTACTTTTGCAAGAGACGGCCGCTTCAGCACCGTTTGGGGCGGCCTTTCTTTTTCCCCTCAAGCCTCTGCCAGGGGCCCCTGGCAGTGCCATACAAACAAGGATTAGCCATGGCTCAAGATCTCAAGGCCGACGCCCTCGCCTACCACCGTTTCCCGCGCCCAGGAAAGCTTGAAGTGCTGCCCATCAAGCCCTTTCATACTCAGAGGGATCTGGCCCTGGCCTATTCCCCCGGCGTTGCAGAGGCCTGCAGGGAAATAGTGGCAGACCCCGCATCTGCCAACATCTACACTGGCAAGGCCAATCTTGTGGGTGTCGTGAGCAACGGCACGGCTGTCCTTGGCCTTGGCAATATCGGTGCTTTGGCAGGCAAGCCCGTCATGGAAGGAAAGGGGTGCCTTTTCAAGCATTTTGCCGACGTGGACTCCTACGACATCGATGTGGACGAACTTGATCCCGACAAATTCATAGCCATAGTCAAGGCCCTTGAGCCCACTTTTGGCGGCATCAACCTTGAGGATATCAAGGCTCCGGAGTGCTTCTACATAGAGCGCAAGCTCATAGAGCTCATGAACATCCCCGTCTTCCACGACGATCAGCACGGCACAGCCATCATTTCCGGCGCTGCCCTCATCAACGCCTGCGAGATCACTGGCAAGAAGATGAGCGATATGAAGATCGTGGTGGTGGGCGCAGGCGCTGCCGGCATAGCCTGTTCGAAGTTCTACACCCTCCTTGGCGTGCCAGCAAAGAATATCCACATGTTTGACAGCAAGGGCCTTATCTACAAGGGCCGCGCAGGCGTGAACGCCTACAAGGAAGAGTTTGCGCAAGAAACCAATGTCGGCGATCTCGCCACCTGCATGAAGGACGCGGACCTCTTCCTCGGCCTTTCCAAGAAGGGTATCCTGAACCAGGATATGGTGAAGAGCATGGCCCCGAATCCTGTCATCTTCGCCCTTGCCAACCCGGATCCGGAAATTTCCTTCGAGGAGGCGCGCGCTGCCCGCGAGGACGCCATCATTGGCACAGGCAGGTCCGACTATCCGAACCAGATCAACAACGTTTCCGGCTTCCCGTACATCTTCCGCGGTGCTTTGGACGTGCACGCAACCTGCATCAACGAGGAGATGAAGCTCGCCGCAGCCCATGCTCTCGCAAGCCTTGCCCACGAACCCATCCCGGCAGAGGTTTTGAAGGCCTACAACCTTGAAAAGGCCCCGTCCTTTGGCAGGGACTACATCCTGCCCATGCCTCTCGATCCGCGCATCCTCACCACCATGACTCCGGCAGTGGCGAAGGCAGCCATGGAAAGCGGTGTGGCAAAAACCCCCATCGCAGACCTCGACGCCTACGCAAAGAGCCTTGAAGCTCGCGTTGCAGCGTCCGTGGCAAGGGCCGACGAGGCCTGTGAAAGCCACGCCCGTGAAGCCCGCTAGGGTTTCGCACCCCACATAGCTCTCGAGACAACCGGAGGCCCTGGCCTCCGGTTGTCTTTTTCCGGGGACAGTTGACTTGTATAGTTAGACAATAGGAAACAATTCCTGTATTGTGCCCGCTCAAGAGGTATTTCAGTCATGGCAATATGTCGCATCATCAATTTGCAGAGTGAACGCGAATGGGCAGCCCAGGGTCAGTGGCTGCAGGAACGCGGCAACCCCGGCTCCGCAGACGTGGAAGCGAGTGTCAGGGACATTCTGGCAAACGTCAGGGAAAAGGGCGACGAAGCCCTTGTCGGCTACACACAAAAATTCGACTGCCCGGACTTCGCGGCTCCCATACGCCTGAGCGAGCAGGAAATCGCCCTGGGCGCTGCAAGCGTGGCCAGCGAGGACAGGGAAGTCATAGCCCAAGCCTGCAGCAACATCCGCACCTTCCACGAGGAACAGAAGGAAAAGACCTGGCTGCAGACGCGCGCAGACGGTAGCATCCTTGGGCAGATAGTGAATCCCCTGCCCCGTGCTGGCCTCTACGTTCCGGGCGGCAAGGGTGGCAACACACCCCTGGTCTCCTCCCTGCTCATGAACGCCATTCCGGCCCTAGTGGCTGGCGTTCCGGAAATTGCCGTGTGCACGCCCCCGAGAGCGGACGGCACAGTGAACCCTGTCATCCTGGCAGCAGCGCATCTTCTCGACATACACGAAGTCTACCGCGTGGGCGGGGCCTGGGCCATAGCGGCCATGGCCTACGGCACAGAGTCCATAGCCCCGGTGGACATCATAGCAGGTCCCGGCAACCTCTTTGTGACCACTGCCAAGCGTCTGGTCCAGGGCAAGGTCGGCATAGACATGATTGCAGGACCAAGCGAGGTCTGCGTCATAGCCGACAGTTCCGCAAATCCCCGCTGGCTTGCGGCCGATCTCTTGAGCCAGGCAGAACACGATCCCCTGGCCTCGGCTGTCTGTATTGTGCTCGATCCCCTCATGGCCAAAGCCCTTGCCGAGGAACTCGAAGAGCAGTGCGCGAAACTGCCGAGAACGGCAATCGCCACAACGTCCCTCAAGGATTGGGGAGCCATCGTGGTTGTGCCCTCCCTGAACGATGCCCTGAGTGTCGCAAACCAGATTGCGCCAGAGCATCTGGAGCTGTGCATCCGCTCCCCCTGGGAAACCCTGCCCTACATCAAGAACGCCGGCGCAGTCTTCATGGGTCACAACAGTCCCGAGCCAGTGGGCGACTACTTTGCCGGCCCGAACCACGTGCTTCCCACACTTGGCACGGCACGCTTTTCCTCTGCACTGTCCGTGCAGACCTTCTGCAAGAAAACAAGTATCGTAGCAACGTCGCGCAATTTCCTGCGCGACAACAGGGAAGCCATAGCAAGGCTTGCCCGCCTCGAGGGCCTGGAAGCGCACGCCCTTTCCGTGGAAGTGCGAAACTAAAGCGCCCTTCGCTCCATTCCCTGCCGATTGTCTGGGCCAAGGCCCCGCAGCGCCCATGCGCACAGGCAGGAGCAACCTAGACGAGGTGTTTTGTGAAAATAATTACCCGTACGGGCATAAACGCTTTTCCTCTCCTGTCCCGCGGCAAGGTGCGCGACATCTACGCCGTTGACGACAAAACCCTGCTCATTGTGACCACAGACCGCATGAGCGCCTTCGACGTCATGATGTCCAGACCCATTCCCTACAAGGGTGTTGTCCTGAACCAGATCACATTGTTCTGGATGGACATGTTCAAGGACATCGTGCCGAACCACATCATTGAAAGCGATGTGAACAAATTCCCCCAGGAACTGCAGCCCTGGGCAGACCAGCTCGAAGGCCGCGCAGTCCTGGTGCGCAGGGCCCGTCCCCTGCCCGTGGAATGCATTGTGCGCGGCTACATTTCCGGCTCCGGCTGGAAATCCTACCAGGATGACGGCACTATCTGCGGTCACAAGCTTCCCGAGGGTCTGAAGGAATCCGACAAGCTGGAAGAGCCCATCTTCACTCCTTCCACCAAGGCCCAGTTCGGACAGCACGACG
This sequence comes from Desulfovibrio sp. An276, assembly GCF_002159665.1. Taxonomy (GTDB): domain Bacteria; phylum Desulfobacterota; class Desulfovibrionia; order Desulfovibrionales; family Desulfovibrionaceae; genus Desulfovibrio; species Desulfovibrio faecigallinarum. The sequence continues at coordinate 16,083 of NZ_NFJC01000013.1, read as the reverse complement.
AGAACATCACGGTAGACTGCGCCCGTACACTCCTTGGCGAGGACATTGCCAAGGAGGTCGAGGAAAAGACCCTGGCCATCTACAAGAAGGGACGCGACTACGCTGCCTCCCGCGGCATCATCGTGGCCGACACAAAGCTGGAATTCGGCATCATTGATGGAACCCTGCACCTTATCGACGAGGTTCTGACTCCGGACTCCTCTCGTTTCTGGCCAGCAGAAAGCTACGAGCCCGGGCATAGCCAGCCCAGCTTTGACAAGCAGTATCTGCGCGACTGGCTCAAGAGCCAGCCCTGGGACATGCAGCCGCCTGCGCCCGCCCTGCCCGAAGAAGTGGTCGAGGCCACGGCAGCCAAGTACCAGGACGCCTATCGCATCCTCACGGGACGCGAGCTGGGTATCCACTAGTTTCCATAACCAGCTCAAGGGAGAACAAATATGTTGCTTGAAGGAAAGAAAGCCCTTGTTTTTGGCGTCGCAAACAACAAGAGCATTGCCTGGGGCATTTCCCAGTCGTTCAAGGCTGCCGGTGCAAGGCTGGCCTTCAATTACGTCGGTGACGCCATCAAGAAGCGCCTTGATCCCCTGGCAGAGGAAATTGGTGGCGAGTTCACCTTCCAGTGCGATGTGAGCAAGGACGATCAGATCGAGGCTGCAGCCGAGCTCGTGAAGGAAAAGTGGGGCGGCGTCGACATTCTTGTCCATTCCGTGGCCTACGCCAACCGCGAGGATCTGAAGGACGATTTCCTGCACACCACCCGCGCGGGCTTCCATCTGGCCCTGGACATTTCCGCCTACTCTCTGCTCGGCATCTGTCGCGCCTTTGCACCCCTGATGAACGAGGGTGGCTCCGTCATGGCCATGACCTACTACGGTTCTACCAAGATCGTCCCCGGCTACAACGTCATGGGTGTTGCCAAGGCAGCCCTCGAAGCTTCCGTGCGCTACCTCTCCTATGACCTTGGCGCCAAGGGCGTGCGTGTGAATGCCATAAGTGCTGGCCCAGTCAAGACCCTGGCTGCCTCCGCAGTGAGCGGGCTCAAGAGCGTGTTCAGCAAGGTTGAGGAAACTGCTCCCCTGCATCGCAACATCGAGACAACCGATGTGGGTGGCACTGCAGTCTATCTCGCTTCCGACCTTGCCAGCGCTGTGACCGGTCAGGTCCTCTTCGTGGACAGCGGTTTCAGCAATATGGCCTTCTAGGGGCTTCCCATGGATGTCCAGGCTGTCAACGAGGTGGGCATCACCCTTGCGGGCATACTTGGGCTTGGCTTGTTCTACTGGGTAGGCAAGAAACACTCCCAACGCTCGCGGAACAGGGAGCCAGAGGCAGGCACTGAAGAAGAAAAATCTGGCCAGCAGGAAAAAAAGTGATTTTTTGCTGATTTTTTGCTTGCCAAAGTTACGATTAGTGCGTATAAGGCACAAGTTCACTCGCGGAGAGATGTCCGAGTTGGCCGAAGGAGCACGATTGGAAATCGTGTAACGGTCTAAAGCCGTTCTAGAGTTCGAATCTCTATCTCTCCGCCACTTATGGAAGCAAGAGCAGTCTTTGTTAAGACCCAAGGGTCTACAAAGACTGCTTTTTTATTATAGCGCGCCTTATGTCCCACTTACAGATGGGGTATTTCGGCGCGTCTGCTAAAAGGGTGTTGCCTTCCATATGTACTGCGCAAGGGCAGAATACGTCCTTGCAGACGACGAGCACCGCAGTGTTTTGCCTCGGACATTGGATTGACCGCAAAAAACGAAAACCGTACCTTGTCCTTGTGATAGAATTTCACCCGAAATGTGTTGACCCCTTGCAACGCGGGAGGAGAGCAGCAACTTTAGAGAAGGCCCAATGACAAGGACAGCGTGCCTCGGGAGGAAGGAGCATGCCGATCAACATTGTTAATGTCGAACTGTTTGCGAAACTGCGCCAAAATTACGGCTACTACGTCGACAAAACCGAATTTCTGGTGCAATTTCTTCAAGATCCAACTGATGCCACCCGTTTCCGCTTGCCTTCAAGCGCTACGCTTTTCACTCGCCCTAGGCGTTTCGGCAAGACGATGTTCATGTCCATGCTGGCCGAGTTTTTCGATGTCACAAAAAACAGCGGGGAGCTTTTTGCGGGTCTCAAGGTTGCCGAAAACAAGACTCTATGCAGGGAGTGGATGAACCAGTATCCCGTCGTCTCCCTGACTCTGAAGAGAGCTGACAAGCTAACATACAAAGAAGCCGTAGAGAGCATACAAAATCTGATCAGCGAGATATGCACACTGCACGACGAAGTTCTAGAGAACGCCAACATCAAATCCAGAGATCGAAGGCTTTTTCAAAAACTGATAGATTGCGAAACAAACGAGACTACACTCTGCAGCTCTCTTCTCACGATCACCAGAGTCCTCTTCCAGCACTACAACAAACCTGTCATCCTTCTCATTGACGAATACGATGTACCTGTCGCAAAGGCTGCGGAGAGGGGCTACTACGACGAGATGATCGTGTTCATGCGCGGTTTTCTCTCGGACGCGCTGAAAACAAATCCCTATCTCAAATTTGGCATCCTTACAGGAGCCTTGCGCATCACCAAGGAAAGCATCTTTACTGGTCTGAATAATCTGGACTGCTTTGATATCGCCAATCCCAAGTATGCTGACGTCTTTGGATTCACGCAATGTGAAGTAGACCAGATGCTTTTCGACGCTGGCCTTGAAGAAAAACGGGACGAGCTTAAGTCATGGTACGACGGGTATCATTTTGGAGATCGTTCGGATATCTATTGCCCCTGGAGCATAATGAAGTATCTTGCCGATGCGCAAAGTATTCCCCAAGAAAAGCCGAAAGCTTATTGGGTAGGAACTAGTGGCAACGAGCTGACCAAGGCCTTCTTGGGGCGTATGCCCTCGACAGTCCAGGATGATATAGCCTCTCTGACAGAAGGAAAAAACATAGCAGTAGCGATCAAGGAAGACCTCAACTACAACCAGATATACACAGATGAGGACAATTTCTGGACGCTGCTCTATCTCACAGGCTATCTGACACCTTCTTCGGATAGCGCAAATTGCGTTGTGCCTCCTGGCCCCGGGCGAACAGTTCTTGCCATTCCCAACAGGGAAGTGAAGGATGTTTTCCGAAACGAAATCAAATCCTGGTTCAGCCAGATGCTGCCCAAGGACAAGCAAGAAGACTTTTTCAATCTGTTCTGGAAGGGCGATGCGCAGAATCTGGAAAAGTCGCTTGGGACGATGCTTCTCACAAGTTCTAGTGTCCAAGACTACAAGTACAGGGAGCACTTCTATCACTCCTTCCTGCTTGGCATCTTCATGCTCTTGTATCCAGTAACCTCCAACAGGGAAGCCGGAGAGGGCTTTTTCGATCTCATTGTGCAGGATGAACGGGACAAGCGTGCCGCAGTCATTGAGGTCAAGCGCGCCGATTCTAGGGAAGAGCTGGAGGCTGAAGTCGAAAAGGCCCTGCTGCAGATCGAAGAGCGCCAGTACGACACAGAGCTCAAGACCAGAGGCTACACACAGATCCTCCACTGGGGGATGGCGTTTTACAAGAAGTCCTGCAAGATGGGGGTTCGATGACGTCCTTGAGCCCCCTGCAGTACCAGAAGACCCTGCGGCTGAGGCCCAGCGCATGATGCTGAATGGTGAATACGACGTTGCCAGTGCAGCCTATGCAGTGGGCTATGAGAGCCCTACCCAGTTCAGCCGCGAGTACAAGCGCATGTTCGGAGAATCGCCGCTCAAAGACACGCACAAGAAACGCATAGAGCTGTGCTGAACTCGCTATAGAGCAGAAAGGCCAGCTATCTCAAGATGATACACCCGTCGGAGGACAAAGCCCCGACGGGTATTTTTTGTTTTGTCAGACACTGACAATAGGGACTATTCGTCGAAATGGAAGTCCCTGATCTTGAGCGCCATGCAATTCTCCACGACAGTGCGGACAGTCTGCTGATCCACGCCATCGGGAGACTCGCCACTGACTTCCAGCCTGAACTTCAGCTTCATGCCGGAATTTGCCAGATGCGAGGTCACTTCCTCCAGGATACGGTTCACGTCCCTGTTGATGCGGACGGAATCAAGCTCGGCTGTCATGAAGAAGTTGTGGGTCTTGGGAGAAGGCGGAGTAATCGTAGTTCCAGCGCCGCTATTGCCATTGCCGCCACCATTGCCGTTGTCCCTGTCGAGCTGGATCTTCTGCTCCTTGGCAACAAAAAGCCGCACAAGCAGGCCTGCGCGATCCACGGAAAGAGCTTCTCCCCATTTAACTCGATGGGGGCGTTGTGGACACGTCCGCAGTAGTCCGAGATCTGCACCAATGTTTCGAACTCGGAATATTGCTAAAAGCGGGGGTACGCCCCCGCGAAACCTCGCACGTAAGTGCGAGGTAGTTCATCATGATAAACGTTTGTCGTTCTGCGTGCCAAGAAAGTGATATCAGGAAAGATATTGCCCATAAGGTCGCTTGCCACATCACCCCCGCACAAGGTCCATAAAGGAGAGCGCAAGACTGATGGCGTAGCCGCAGATCACAAGGCCGCAGACAAGGTTGATGATGCGCAAAACCTTGGGCGTGAAGCGGCTTTTCAGAAGGCTTGTCGCTGCCGTAAGCCAAAAAAACCACATGCTTGAGGCCGAGACTACGCCCAGGATGAAGGCAGTAGTCTCGCTCTCCGCCAAAACAGCACGAAATGCCCCCAAAAGAAGAGAGACATCAAGCAGGGCCTGGGGGTTGAGCCAGGTTACTGCAAAGGCCATCCAGGCCACCTTCCACAATGGCATGTCCATGGAAAGCTCTGCTGTCGCAACATCGCGGCTCAAGACAAGCCTAGCACCTATGACAAAAACAAGCAGACTGCCAACTCCCAGGATCACCATCTTCGCAAGATCCGAACGGGTGATGATGGCGCCCACACCGAAAAAGCCTGCCATAGAGAGCAGGATATCGAAGAAGATCACTATCCCCGCAATGCGGAAGGCAACCCATCGCGGACGGGACAGGGCGGAGTTGATGACAAAGAGGTTTTGCAGCCCAATGGGTGCGACGTAGGCAAGGCCAAGCGACAGCCCCTGAAAAAAAGCGGTCATGCGAGGTGCTCCCAGGAGATTGAGTCCGGACAGGTCCGGGGTTTTCGGGAGTGTATCCCCTTTTGCGGCATTGGCAAGGCTCTGCCCCAACCATCCAGAATCGAGGGAGGAACAGTTTTGTGTCGCGTGTGGGATCAATATCATGTTGTGTTACAAGGAGGGCTGCCATGTGTCGCGGAGAGACAGAGATTCGAATTCCGGAACCGCGCCCATGGGGACAAGGGGGCTTTCCCCCGCACTGCCCCGCTGCCTGCTGTCTGTGTCCTTTCGCAATGGATACGTTTCTGCCTTGGCAATATGGCACAATGGCCTCCTGCCCCTCTCCCCTTCTCCAAAAGATTGAGGCTCCCATCTCTTGCAACAGGAAAGCCTCATGCATGTTGGTGGGCGCAAGTGTCGCGAAGCGGTTTAGCCTTGTACTGGCACGGGCGCGAGCCAGACACAGGGCAAGCCCTGCCCCCCTCTGTATGGCACCCACCTGGCTTCTTCCAAAGCAGGCGCTGGTACATTTTCCTGTCGGATTTTGGCTGACGACTGGTATACTTTTGTTGTCGAATCCTGGTACAAAAATTCTGTTGCCTGACAATCTGCTCACAACCATCACAGGATGGCCCTGCCAAGACACAATATGCCTGCCAGTACAATGACAGCCTGGACAACCTTGCGAAAGGTTTCCGCATTCACTCTCTTCACGACCGGCATGGAAAGCAGGATCCCCAGTACCACAAAGGGCACGCAAAAAAACACATAGTGGAGTATTTCAGTCGTATAGAGGCCAGCCGAAGCCTGCATGGTGCAGGTAACCAGAATGCGCAAAAGGAAGTAGATGCTGGTGGTCCCAAGGAAGATTAGCGGCTGCCAGCCAGCCTGCAGACCGTAAATGGCGACAACGGGTCCATCTATGTTCACGCAGGTACCAAGCATGCCGCCTATCATGCCCACGACAATGCTTGCTGCCGTGCTTTCCCGCAAGAGACTGACGTTTTTGAAAAGAGCCATGCCCGCAGTGCAGAAGATGAGCATGATGCCCACGAAGATTTCCAGGATATGGGCAGGAGCGTACTGCAGGATGAACAGGCCCAAAAGGGAACCGGGGATGGTGCCCCCAAACATGAGCATGGCAGTCTTCCAGCGACAGTAGCGAAAGTATCTGAGGCTCATGACAAGGCCGACAGACAAACCTGTGAGACAGGAGACAAGCACCACAGTCTGCACGGGCATGACGGTGATCTGTATGGCTGTCGCGATAGCGGCGGCGCCTATGCCGCACAGGCCGCTGACAAAGGCGGCCACAAACCAGGCGAGAATCGAGACGAACAGGGAAAGATCCATGCTATTCCTTGAAATTTAGCAAAAAGAGCGCCTGGCATACAGTCTGGATTGGCGGACAGACGAAAGGTCCAGGGGGAACGCTTTGGGAGAATCTATCTGGCCAGGCAAAGAGAGTCAAAGCCATGATTGACTCCTCCAATCTCTTGATTTTTCAGAAATCTTGCCTATCATGCAAAAAAGTAACGACAAATACGTCATAAGTAAGAGGTACGTGCTATGATCCAGCGAGACTTCTATCTCAATCGCCTGATACGCCATATGTGGAACGGAGAAATCAAGGTAGTCACGGGGATTCGGCGCTGTGGCAAATCTGTGCTGCTCTTTGAGTTGTTCAACAACTATCTTTTGTCCCAAGGGGTAGAGGAAAATCATATCCTCAAGATAGAACTGGATCAAAGACGCTTCTACAGATTCAGGAATCCGATCACCCTGTGCGAGTTTGTCGAGAGCGTTGTCACAAAACATCCGGAAGAAAAATTTTATCTCTTTATTGATGAGGTTCAGTTCACGTTCAAGGTCATTGACAGAGAAAACGGTGATATCGAGGTTTCTATCTATGACATGCTGAACGAGCTCAAATCGTACAAGAATCTGGATGTCTATGTGACAGGCAGCAACTCTCAAGGCCTTTCCAGGGATATCTCAACAGAATTTCGTGGTCGTGCCACCCAGATCCATGTTTTTCCCTTGAGTTTTTCCGAATTCTCCTCGTTTTTCGGAGGAGACGAACAAAAGGCTCTTGAAAACTACATGCTGTATGGTGGCATGCCACGTCTTACATTTCTTCAAGATGAAAACGATAAAAAAGAGTATCTTGCCTCACTTTATCAGGAATTATATGTTAAAGATATCGTTGAACGATATAAAATAGAACGAGAAGATATATTAAATAATATTCTTGATTTTTTGGCATCTCAGATAAGTTCTTTGACAAATCCTACAAAAATAGCAAACGCTCTGACAAGCATGCGTAACGAAAAAATTAGTTCCTCTCTTGTCTCAAATTATACACAGCATATCATCGATTCTTTTCTTGTTTCCATGGCAAAACGCTATGACGTTAAAGGAAAGACATATTTTAAATACCCAAACAAGTACTACTATACGGATATGGGACTTCGCAACGCACGGCTCAACTTTCGGCAGTACGATCCGGGGCATATCATGGAGAATATCCTCTACCTTGAGCTTGTTCGGCGCGGCTATTCCGTTGACGTGGGCGTTGTGAGCGATCGCACCAATGGTGCCAACACTCAAAGGGAAATCGATTTTGTCGTGAATGACATGGACAAAAGAGTTTATATCCAGTCCGCCTTCAGGATGGATACAGAAGCAAAGGAGTCTTCCGAGCTCGCATCCCTGAAGCTTACGGGAGATTTTTTCCGCAAGGTGGTCGTTCGCATGGATATTCCCCACAACTTCCACGACAATCAGGGGATTTTCCACTGCAATCTCGTTGATCTGCTCCTCGATCGTGTCCAGCTCTTCTGAGCGCCGCCCACTCCTCCAAAGTTTGAGGCTCCCCTTGCCTTGCGTCAGGGGAGCCTCGTGCATATTGAAGAGGCGCCACACCCCCATGGCGTTTAGAAGGAATAGAGGAACATCAGGTTGGCGTTCCAGGCGTCACGCGTGGTGTCGTCCCTGCCGTTGATTTTGGAGCTGCCCCAGACATCCTCGGATTTGTCCAGCCACAGAGCAATATAGCCCACGTCCAGGGCTATTTTGAGATTTTCGTACACATCAAGGACCGAAGTCACGCCAAATTCCATGGCAGAGTCGTGGTCCGTCAGATACATGTTCTCCACGCCATAGGCCTGGCCGCCAAAGTTGTTGGGCGTGGGATTGAAGTCGCGGCTGCGCGCCTCGTCCAGGATGCCGGCACTGTTTGTGCCGCCTATGTAGTACACCCGGAAGATGTGAGTCAGGTTCTCGATAAAGCTTACGTCACGCACGCGCAGGCCAATCGCCCAGGAGCCAGCGAGGTTGTTGTACATGGCAGCGTCGCGACCGATGTAGACCTTGCCGTCCAGGGCGTAGTTGGAAAAGACATTGTCCATGGCGCCAGTGCTGATGGAAGGCAGACGCTCGGAACCGTTGCCAAGGTTTGCGTCGTCGCCTGTCGCGTACCAGCCCACAAGGCCGGGTGTGCCCCAGTCAAAGGCGTATTCCACAAGCAGGGCACCCATCCAGCCCTGACGGTTGAAGGCGCTGGAATCAAAGCTCACAGTGCCGTAGGTAAAATCCCAGGCTATGCGCAGGGCGTCCATGACCGTAATGTCGCCGGTCACACCAGCCCAGAAACCGTTGCCGTAGGAGTCGAAGGCCTTGTCTGCGCCGCGCAATATCACCTTGTTGGCCCAGGCAGGCAAAAGGCCTCTGGTGATCCAGGGGCCGGACACGCCCGTGGCATTGCTGAAATTGCCGTACCTTTCGCCGTCAAACTCCCCGTTTTCACCATAGCCCTTGAAGGCATTGGGGCCAATGGCTGCATACATGACCCAGGGTGTCACCTTGCCCATATCGAAGGTCACGGGCAGAGTCAGCACAAAGGCATCCAGATTGTCCAGATAGTTCGCGTAGGAACGTCCCCCGCTGCCATTGGGGCGGCCAGCGTAGTTGTCGTTGTAGAGCCTGCCCCAAAAGCCGCTCACGCCCACGTTCTCGTGGAACTGCCAGCTGAAGGCCACTGCAGCAAAGTCATCGCCAAGGCTTTGCGGCTTTGCCATGGCGTAGCTTGGCACAATGGCGCCCTGCAGGCCCATGCGCACCTTGAAGTTCGTGTCCGGGATGGTCCAGTCTATGTAGGCGCGGCGCACCTCTATGATGGGCTGATCCGTGCCCAGAGCGCCACCAGTCGGGGCGTCGCCCCATGTAGTTTCGCCGATTTCGAAAAAGACCGTGCCGGAGAGATACTCCGAGACCACAGCGTCCACCTGTATGCGCAGCCGCTGCTTGGCGTCGAATTCGTCCTGGCTGCCGTTGTAGCCTGTCTGGCCGTTGCCGCCAGTGAAGTTGCCGTTCTGGCCGTAGTCAAAGTTCACGACCCATTCGCCGGCAACCTTGAAATCCACTGCCCGGACACCTTGAGCCTGCGCGAAAACAAGTCCTGCTGCCAAAAGCAATACCTGCAGGCCCCTTGCAAAGACTCCTGTCCCTTTTCTGGGACTTTTTTTCAAACGGCCATCTTCCTGGACAGCATCTCTTGTGTTGTTCCTCATCCTTCTCCCCCAGTATTTGTCAGATAGTCCACCACATTCCAGTACTCTGCCACACCGCCAAGGCCAGTGCTCGCGTCAAAGACAAAGACCCTCTCCTCGTGGCTTTGGGAGCGCATGATCCAGAAAGGCTTGCAGATACGTGCAGCCTCCTGCCCAAGACTTGTCATGGTGGCCCAAAGTCCCAGTGGTCTATTGTAGAATTTGCCCATGTCCCGCAAAAGATCGCAGTACCCCTTTTGAAGGGCCTCTTCTTTTGTCACAGTGCAGGACACCACGTGTGCCCTGGCCCTGACCAGGACATCCTCACCCCTGAACACCAAGGCTTCCGCAAACTGCCTGCCCCCACACGTCTTGAGCGCATTGTCCGGATGTGCGCAATCCTCCGGGCCTTCGGCAAACACAATGCGCTCGCGCACACTTTCCGGGGCCTGAATGAGCTTTTGCGAGCGAGCGCTCACACCATCCAGAATGCGCAGCTCTTCAACCTGCCTCTTCCCGAAGAATCGCCAGGAAAGCTCCTCCCGATAGCTCAAGAACCAGTAGGGGTAGTAGAGCAGATCGAAAAAGACCTCTTCCTTCAGCCTGCGCAAGAAACCGTAGCGCTTGTACAGGGCAGGAACAGTCCAGTTGAGGCCCGAGCTTGAAAGCTCCTGCCCCAACCTTCCCGTATCGTCTAGAGTCGCGCGAACTTCTTCCACAGCCGTGCCATATCCTCTCTCAAGAGCTTTTCCCTTGTAAGCCAGTACACAGCAAAGAAGCTGAGCGGCGAGATCACAAGGCCCACCAACAGCGCAGGGATGCCGGTTGCCTTCTGTCCGACAATGGTCCAGATGGGAATGACAATCATGGTTACTACCATCTGCGCAATGACTGCCCTTGCTGGTGTGCGCGGAAGCAGGATGACGCCTATCATGGGCATGAGGAAGGTGAAGACCAGAAAGCCGAAGGCAAAGACGCCTATCCAGAAGATGATCGTGGGAGGCTCAATGGCAAGCAGCATGGACACAAGCACAAAGAACGAGGCTCCTGCGCGATTGTAGAGGACAGGATGCCTTTCGTAGCGCTCGGGAATGATCAGTTTGAAGATATCCTCGGAAAGCGTTGCTGCTGCAACCACGATGCTGCCGCTCACTGTGGACATGATGGCCGAAAGTATGGCCGCTATGAAAAGCCCGCCTGTCACAGGCGAGAGAACCTTTTGTATGAGCAGGGGTATGACTGCGTCCGGGTTGGGTATGGTTGCCGGATCGAGCACAATGCGTGCCATCATGCCTGTGGGCACAAGCGTCCAGGCAAGGATAGCGGAAAAGAAGGTGCAGATCACAAGGGCCGTGCGCGCTGTGCGCACGTCGCGCATGCTGAAGATGGCAACGCTTTGCTGTGGTAGGGCAAGACCCACAAGGCCGGTGATTACGACTATGATCACAATCTGCGTGACCGGAATCTTCCCGCCACCCGTGATGTCCAGAAGGTTCGAGTCAATGGCCGCAAGGCTTAAGTTCAGCTCAGGGATGAAGTTCCAGTGCAGGCCGCCGAAGGCCACGGTGGCAGTCGCCACCATGATGACTATGGAGCCAATGATCATGAGAACGCCCTGCAGGCAGTCCGTCCACACAGAGGCAAGATACCCTCCCAGAATGCAGTAGACGCCCACTATGCCTGCGCCAAGGAAAAGGCCGTTCAGATAGGATGTCTCGAGCGTCACGCTGAAGATCTCGCCCGTTGCCTTGAACTGGGCAACAAGGGAGCCCCCAAGGCCTATGACTATGGCTGCAGCCGCAAGGATGCGCACAGTACGGCTCTGGTAGCGCTTTTCCAGAAGCTGCGGCAGGGTCAGCACATTGAAGTGATCAAAGGCTACCTTCAGGCGCTGGCCAAAGACGCGAAAGGAAAAGAAGTAGCAGATGGGTGTCGCTATCCCCATGGAAAACCCAGCCCAGCCCACGTTCCAGGCCATGCCCGGGGCGCCCACGAGCTTCACGCCGCTCTCCCAGGTGGAGGCGAACTTGAAGGCCGTAAGCCAGGGCCCGAAGCCCTTGCCGCCGAGAAAGTAGTCCCTGGAATCGCGGATGCGGCGCGAGGCAATCCAGCCAATGGCAAGCATGAGTACAAAGTACCCGACAAGTATGAGAATGGTTACGGTCATGACAAAAATCCCGATGTGATCAGGCTTGCGGTCGTATTAGCCATCTGGATGTCCGGCTTACGGGGGATTGGTGGACCTTTCCGGCTTTAGGTGTCGAGTCCTTCTTCATCGTCAGTGTGGGGCTTGTCCTTTTGCAGTGCCCACCAGATGCCATAGCCTGTCACGAGGACAAACTGCAGCAAAAAGACGCCGACGTAGAAGAGAAAGGTATCGGCTGGCATGTTGGCGATCATTTAGGTGCTCCTTGCTGGATGCTCCCTGTTTTGTGTCCGAAAGGCCCCTGTCCCTTTGTCACAGACAGGGGGCGCATCCTCACCAGGGCAGTACAGGGCGTCGCTCCCTGTCTGCGGAGACAGTGATGGCCTGGGCCGGGCAGTACTTTTCGCACAGAAAACAGGACTGACAGTCCTGCAGATAGGTGATGACAGGGTACTTCTTATCGTCCCTGCGCAGGACATCCTGCGGGCAGATGGTCACGCACAATCCGCAGCGCAGGCACTTTTTCTTGTCTATGTGTCTGACTCCCATCAGATGTTCTCCCCGAGTTTTCTGGCAGCGGCAATGGAGGCGTGCAGCTCGCGCTTCCTTTCAGGGCGCAAGGGATAGCGGTCAATGGGGATGTCCTTCGTGGACAGCGCAAGCCCGTTGTCGCTACCCTTTTCAATCATGATCCACTTGAGCCAGTTTTCATTGTCGATTTCCGGATAGTCCAGGCGCAAATGGGAGCCGCGGCTCTCCTTGCGGAAAAGTGCTGCAGTGAGCATGGCTTCCGCACAAAGCACCATGTTCCTGGCCTCAAGCGCAAAGCGCAGCCCATGGGGATCCGCAGCCTTGAGGCGGGGAACGTCGTCCTCCTTGATCTCCTGTATGCGGCAAAGCGCCCTTTGCATCTTCTCCTCTGTACGCAGAATGTAGACGTCGTAGGGGAAGAGGGCTTCCTGAACGGCTATGACCACATGGGCGGGATCGCAGCCAGTCGCATGGCGCATGGGTTCTGTCATGGCCCAGGCAGCCGCGTCTATCTCCTGCTGATCCAGCTCCACAGCATCCACGCTTGCGGCATAGGCAGCTGCGGACTGACCGGCAATGGTTCCCGTGGTGGAGGCAGCCGGCATGGCGTAGGCGCAAAAGCCCTCCACGCCCGAGGTCGGACCGTAGGACGCATCGCCTGCTGCGTAGAGGCCCTCCAGAGTGGTGCGACCGTTGATGTCGATCCACAATCCTCCGCCAAAGCCCACGTTGCCAATGAGGGCAGAGACCCATTCGAGCTTGCCCTTGCGACAGACGCCCTCGTTGGTCACGTAGCCTGCCTGCACATAGGATCTGTACATGAGGGGCAATGTGCGCGCGAAAAGCTCCCAATCCTTCGGAGTGTAGGAGGAGTAGTCAAAATAAAGGGGGCCACGCCCGAAATGCACTTCCATGGCCATGGAGGCGGAAATACGCCACAGGTTGCCGTGGGAGGCGTACTCTGGATCGTACTTGGCTGTGAAATCCTCGCCAAGGGCGTTCACAAACTTGGCGCCCAGGCCCTGGGAAATGTTCATGCCGTGGGTGGCAAAGCCAGCGTGTGTCAGCTGGTGGCAGTTGAACTCGTAATTGCAAAGGGCAGCGCCTGCATTGAGGCCCATGATGTGGGAATCGCCAGTCACCATATGCAGATCTGCATAGTGGGACTTGTAGGCCTGGGCGCCAGTGGTGAGCACAACGGCCTTGGCCCTGAAAAGATAGAGCTCGCCAGTGACACCGTGGAAACCCATAACGCCGCGTATGGCATTGGGTTTCTTTTTGTCGTGCACAAGGCTCACGCACATGACGCGATCCACAATCTTTACGCCCGTCTTTTCACAGGCCTTGCGCATGACTTCCATGAACTGGGGGCCGTGGAACATGAGCGTCTTGATGGGGCGCTCGTCGGACGAACCCTGGCCCTCGATGCGGTTGTAGGTACCGTTGGGATTCTTCTCGAAGACAACACCGTAGCGCTCGAGATCGTGCACGCGATCCCCAATGGTCTCGAAATGCTGCCTGAGCCAGTCCTGATCGTTGATGAAGAAGCCTTCCTCAACGGCCTTGCCGTACCAGAGATCGTAGCTGTCCTCTTCCTTGATGTAGGCCTTGAAGGAGCCTGCCCCGAAGGTGCCGCAGCCACTCTTGCCCACATAGGCCTTGTCCACCAGTATGACATGGGCTCCGGCCTCCGCGGCCTTCACAGCCGCAAAGGTGCCGGCAGGCCCGCCACCGGCGACAACAACGTCGCAATCCAGAATCTGCATGCCCTAATAAGCCTCCAGTATTGTGGGTATAGGGGAATTTGCTGTTCGCAAGGTACGATTTATGCCCTTTTCTCAAGGAAGAAACAATACTTGCGCAGCGCCAAATGCCGGTCAAAGACCGCATCTGAAGAACTTTTCGCTGCTCCAGGATGGAGTTGTACGTACAAGGCGCCTTGCCCCTGCCTACGATCTTCTCTCCACACGCCTTGTGATTCCTGAAAAGGATGCCCCAGAGGAAATGGCACTGACCATCAACGGCAAGAAGAACAAGCTGAAGTTCGAGGACTTTGCCAGCTTTGCCAAAAACATCGGGCTCAATGCAAAACAGTTTCGGACAGCCTGCGACCAGCTTGCAGCAAGCCTGCCTGTCCTGTTCGCTCTTGTGCAAAAAAGCTTTCTGCCTGAGGAGCTCAAAAGGACTACGCAAAACTTTTGGAGGAGCGGGCCACAAGGCTTGGGCTTTTGTCAGATTCAGGGGACATGTGAGGCACGCAAGCCCCGGGACTACTCAAGGACAAGGCCAATCAGAAAGCCAAGCCACACACAGGCCAGAAATATCTGGCAGACAAACTGGGCAGCACTGCCCATGTCCTTGGCCTTCTTGGCAAGGGGATGCCACTCTGGCGAGACGAGGTCCACGACATTCTCTATGGCGGTATTGAGGAGCTCCACGACAACACACAAGACAAGCGGCACTATGAGCAACACCCGCTCTGCCCAGGATGAACCAAGGTACAGGCCAAGGGGAACGCCAACCATGCATAGCAGGACAATCTCCCTGAAGGCTTCCTCGTCCTTCCAGGTAGCGCGCAGGCCCTCCAGCGAGTAGCGCAGCGCATACACAAGACGGGCAAGTCCGCGTCGCTGTTCTTTCATGACATCCTCCGAATCAAATCTCTATCCAGCCCAGTATGCCGCCTCAAAACCATGCCCGCAAGGGCTGTCATGGCATTGCAACTCACTCCTTGTCTTTCCGCCCTGCCGCGGCTGCGCTGGCATGCAAGGCG
Source organism: Desulfovibrio sp. An276 (assembly GCF_002159665.1). Classification (GTDB taxonomy): domain Bacteria; phylum Desulfobacterota; class Desulfovibrionia; order Desulfovibrionales; family Desulfovibrionaceae; genus Desulfovibrio; species Desulfovibrio faecigallinarum. The sequence continues at coordinate 1,015 of NZ_NFJC01000013.1, read as the reverse complement.
TGCGCCAAGGCTCAGCCTCCAAAACGCTCTCACACAGCTCAAGGCAATACTACTCTGACCACAAGGAGGAGACCTCCATGCCCTATGTTCCTGACGGCAGCAAACCCTACTATCTGCGCCTGTGCATCAGCCTTCTCGAGGGCTGTGGGGAGAAATACAAGGACATCTACAGGACAATTGATGCCCTTTCTACCAACACCCTGGAAGATCTTCACGACGAAATTTTCACACTTTTCGAGAGATACGATCATCACTTGTGGGACTTCCAGTTTGGCGGAAGGCGACCAAACGCCCCACATGCTCTTCGTTTCGCCTCCGAAGATACGATTGATGCCGAAAGGGAGTACAGCGACGAGGCTGACCAAATCAGGCTTGCCAGCGAGGTGACCCTGGCAAATCTCAATCTCAGTCCCAAGCAATACTTCTTCTATGTCTTCGACTATGGAGACGAGTGGATGCACAAGATCACCGTTTCCTTATCAGGAAGTGAAGAAAGAAGATCCTGACGAATTCAGGCTTGTGAAGGCTGTGGGCAAGATTCCACCTGAATACCCGGACTATGACGATGATGAGGACGAGGACGAGAGCTACTAATTACCTGTGAAACCCTAACTGAAATCGGGGGCCGCATTCTCTCCAGAAATACTCTGGGGGAGAAGACGGCCCCTCTTGCATGATGAATACAGTTTTTGAGCAACAACAATGCAAAAAGCCCCGGAGCAGAACGTGCTCTACGGGGCTTCCATGAAAAATCTTGGCAACTACCTACTTTCCCACATGAAGATATGCAGTATCATCGGCGAAAAGGAGCTTAACTTCCGAGTTCGGAATGGGATCGGGTGTACCCTCCTCTCCATGGTCACCAAGAAATATGCAAATATATAATCAAACAGGGAGGAAGGAAGTTTATTTTTTGGAAGAATAAGACTCACGGGCTATTAGTACTGGTCAGCTCCATGCCTCACGGCACTTCCACCTCCAGCCTATCAACGAGGTAGTCTTCCTCGGCCCTACA
>NZ_NFJC01000012.1 GCF_002159665.1 Desulfovibrio sp. An276 | reverse complement strand
TGACAGCCTGTGGAGAGGCTCCTTGCCTCGTTGAAGCGGACCCGCCCAGGGATCAAGCTAGCTTGTTTCCGCTGGGAATCCTCCGCCTTTAGGCGGGGGAGGATGTCAAATCCTGCTCGTGAATTCTCCCGAATTCACTTCTCAAAAGCGTGACTGAAAAACACTTTCTCATCGGGCACGCTCACTCAAAGAGCATTCTTCCGAAGCCTGCCCAATCTGGCTCTGTTTGGACTTTTTGTGCGATCCAGAGATCTTATCCTGAAATAGCACACTTTCTATGCTCCTACACCTGCATTTTTCCTTCTTTTTTTCGTGTTTTCCTTGCTCTGTCACGAATTTTGGAGTAAGTGGTAAAAAAGTTTGTTCTACTGTCCTTTTCTCGCCTTTCGAGAAAACATGCAGTCTGGCAACTGTTCAATCGTCTAAACTGGAGGACTCCATGCAAGCAACCAGAAGGAGTTTTCTCAAGGGACTGAGCGCAGGTGCATTGACCCTCTCCGTCATGGGGTTTGATCTGAAGGCCGTCCAGGCCTACGCCACTTCCCTCAAAATCGAAGGGGCCAAGGAGATCATCAGCGTCTGTCCTTTCTGTGCTGTCTGCTGCCAAATCATTGCCCATGTAAAAGACGGCAAGCTGGTCTCCACCGAAGGTGACCCGGACTTCCCCGTCAACGAGGGCGCTCTGTGTGCCAAGGGCGCAGCCCTGTTGGGCATGTATACCCACACCGAGGGCCGCGTTCTCAAGCCCATGTACCGTGCACCCTACAGCGACCGCTGGGAAGAAAAGGACTGGGACTGGACCATCGATCGCATTGCCCATCTGGTCAAGGAAGCCCGCGACAAGGACTTCAAGGAAAAGAACGAAAAGGGCGAGGTGGTCAACAGACTGGAAAGCCTGTTCTGGATGGGGACCTCTCACGCATCCAACGAAGAATGCTGCGTTATCAATTCTGCAGTGAAAAGCCTGGGCATGGTCTGTATTGACCACCAGGCCCGTGTCTGACACAGCCCCACTGTACCGGCTCTGGCAGAGTCGTTCGGTCGTGGTGCTATGACAAACCACTGGATAGATATCAAGAACGCGAACTGTGTGCTGATCATGGGCAGCAACTGTGCTGAACACCATCCCGTGTCCTTCAAGTGGGTTATGGCCGCAAAGGACAACGGTGCCACGCTCATTCACGTTGACCCCAAGTTCTCCCGTACTTCCGCCCGCTGCGATTTCCACGTTCCTTTGCGTTCCGGTTCGGACGTGGCCTTCCTGGGCGGAATGATCAACTACATCATAGAGAACAAGCTCTATCTTGAAGAGTACGTCCATCTCTACACCAATGCTGACTTCGTGGTTGGCAAGGACTACTACTTCAAGGACGGCGTCTTCTCCGGCCTCGACCCCGAAAAGCGTCGCTACGACGCCAGCACCTGGGCCTTCGAGAAGGACGCAAGCGGCGCCATTGTCACGGATCCCGAGTGGAAGAACCCCCGCTGTGTCTTCAATCTTCTGAAGGAACACTACTCGCGCTACACTCTGGACAACGTCTCCTCGGTAACCGGCGTTTCCAAGGAAAACATCCTGCGTGTCTACAAGGCCTTCACGGCCACGGGCAAGCCCGACAAGGCAGGAACCATCATGTACGCCCTGGGCTGGACTCAGCACACCAATGGCGTACAGATCATCCGCTGCTCCACCCTGGTGCAGCTGCTTCTCGGCAACATCGGCGTTGCCGGCGGTGGCATCAACGCCCTGCGCGGCGAGCCCAACGTCCAGGGTTCCACCGACCAGGCACTGCTCTACGACAGTCTGCCCGGCTACATCGGCATGCCCCGCGCAAACCAGCACACCCTTGAACAGTATCTCAAGGCCAACACGCCCACGACCAAGTTCAAGAAGAGCATCAACTGGAAGAGCAATACGCCAAAGTACATGGTCAGCCTGCTCAAGGCCTGGTTCGGCGAAGCCGCCACCAAGAACAACGAGTTCGGCTACCAGTGGCTGCCCAAGCTCGAACCCTTTGGCGACTACTCCTACTATACTGTGATCGACAATGCCCTGCACGACAGGATGCGCGGCGGTTTCGTCTTTGGCGTGAACCCCTGTCAGAGCTTTGCCGACACCCACAAGGTCCGCAATGCAATGGACCACCTGGACTGGCTGGTCTGTGGCGAACTCCACAATTCGGAGACCTCCGACAACTGGCACAGACCCGGTGTTGATCCCTCCAAGATCAAGACCGAAGTCTTCCTCCTGCCCTCTGCCCATCGCATAGAGAAGGAAGGAAGCATCGCCAACTCTGGTCGCTGGATCCAGTGGTTCTACAAGGGCGTGGAACCTGCAGGCGAGGCCCGCAACTTCGGCGACATGCTTGTGCCGCTCATGAACAGGATTCGCGAGCTGTACAAGGCCGAGGGCGGTGCCAACCCCGAGCCCCTGCTCAACACCATCTGGCCCGAGACCTTCGAGCCGGAAGAGTGGACCAAGCGCCTCAACGGCTACTTCTGGGAAGACACCAAGATTGGTAACAAGCTCTACCGCAAGGGCCAGCTTGTGCCTGCCTTTGCCAACCTGAAGGCCGACGGCACAACGTCCTCCCTGAACTGGATCTACACGGCCAGCTACACGGAGGAGGAAGGCAACAAGTCCAAGCGCCGCAGCACCAAGCAAACGCCCTTGCAGGCACGGCTTGGCATCTACCCGAACTGGTCCTGGTGCTGGCCCATGAACAGGCGCATCCTCTACAATCGCGCCTCGGTCGATCCCCAGGGCAAGCCCTGGAACCCGAGCCTGCCCGTGGTCGTCTGGACCGGCAAGGACTGGGTCGGCGACATCCCGGACGGCGGTGGAGCCCCTGCCGGCTACGAGAACGGCAAGCTGCCCTTCATCATGAACGCGGACGGCGTTGCCCAGCTCTTTGGCCCAGGGCGCGCAGACGGTCCCTTCCCAGAGCACTACGAGCCCGTGGAAACACCGCTCACAAGTCACCCCTTCTCCAAGCAGCTTTCAAGCCCTGTCTACAAGTTCTTCAAGGAAGACGTGGCAAGGTTTGCAAAGCCGGGAGATCCCAGGTTCCCCATTGTCCTGACTACCTACAGCATGACCGAGCACTGGTGTGGTGGCGGCGAGACCCGCAACACGCCTGCCCTGCTTGAGTGCGAGCCTCAGCTCTATGTGGAGATGAGCCGCGAGCTGGCAGAGGAAAAGGGCATCAAGAACGGTGACGGCGTCCTGCTGGAAAGTGCCAGGGGCAAGGTCGAAGCCATTGCCATGGTGACCGTGCGTCTGCGTCCCTTCACAATCCAGGGCAAGACTGTCCACCTTGTGGGCATGCCCTTTGCCTTTGGCTGGCTCACGCCTGAATGTGGCGACGCCACAAACAGGCTGACCATCAGCGCCTTTGATCCCAATACTTCCATTCAGGAATGCAAGGCCTGCCTTGTCAACATACGCAAGCTCGATAAGCTGACTGAAATCGGATAGTTTCCGGAAAGTGCCTGGAAGGTTTTTCCAGCCTTCCAGGCACATCCCCAAAAGGAGCAGATATGCCAAAGAGCATTCTCATAGATACCACCAGGTGTACTGCGTGCCGGGGCTGTCAGGTTGCCTGCAAGGACTGGCATGGCCTGCCGGCGATAAAGACAAAGCAGACCGGAACACATCAGAATCCCCCGGATCTCAATCCCTGCAACTTCAAGATCGTGCGTTTCCGCGAACATCTTGACGACAAGGGCGTTGTGCACTGGAACTTCTTCCCGGATCAGTGCCGCCACTGCACCAACCCGCCCTGCAAGGACGTGGCGGATATGGTCGCCGAGGGCGCCATCATTCAGGACAAGAAGACAGGCGCAGTTCTTTTCACAGAGAAGACAGCGCTTTTGAGCAAGGAAGACGCAGAGGCCATCCGCGAGGTCTGCCCCTACAACATCCCCCGCAGGGATGAGAAGACCGGCAGACTGACCAAGTGCGACTTCTGCATCGACAGGCTCCGTGCCGGTCTCGAGCCCATGTGCGTAAAGACCTGCCCCACAGGCTGCATGGTCTTCGGCGAAAGGGCGGAAATTCTCGAACTCGCCAAGGAACGCCTGAATATCGCCAAGAAGACCTTCCCCAAGGCTTTCCTTGTCGATTACAAGGACGTCAATATCATCTACCTCCTCGCGGAGGAAAAGGAACACTACTACGAATACGCCACCTTCTAGCATCCAGGCCATGAAGGCCAGAAGCTAGGAACAAATGGACACGAAGGGGCCTGTTTGCGACAAACAGGTCCCTTTTTTCTTGTCCTGCACTGTGGTACTTCTAACTTTGCCCGGGATTTTCTCCCGGCAGATCCAGAACAAGACGAGGTAGCCCATGGCCGATACCATAAAACGCGTGCGCAAGACACTGGACAAACAGCGCGAAGAAAAGCCCGTGCTCAAGGAACTGCTCGACAGCTTCGGACCTTTGTGGCTTGCAAGAGCAGAGGAACAGGAACGTCTTAAGGAAGAGTTTGCCCCAAAGGGCCTTGCGCTCCCAAAATGGGACGAAAACCGCTCATCCAGCGGGGTAAGCCTTCTCTCGGACGCGGAACTTTCCTGGATGTGGCCTCATGTTGTGGCGTGCTTTGAGAGCTACCTGCCTCTTTTTGCTGAGCAAGAGCGCCTTTTGCCAGGCAAGGCGGCTGTTGAAGCCTTTTTTGCCGAGGAGAGAGACACGGGATTCACGCAGGATTTTCTGCGGGCAGTGATTGACGCGGACACAGAAAGGCTCTCCACTCTTTCCAGACTCGAGGGGCTGGACGCGGCAAGCCTTGTTCTGGCAAGCGAGTTTTCCCTCTCCACAGTTCTTCGTGCCCTGACAGACAATCTTGTCGCCCAGGACGACGGGGAAACAAGTCACTGGCCCTTGTGGACGCAAGGCTACTGCCCTGTCTGCGGCAGACTGCCGGTCATGGACTGGCTTGGCAAGGGCTACGAGGACAAGAACAATCCCTATCTCACTGCAGGGGGCGGCAGAAAGTTCTTGCACTGCGGCCTGTGCGGCGCGGACTGGCGCTTCAGAAGGGCCATCTGCCCTGCCTGCGGCTCGGAAAAGAAGGGCTGCATGGAAACCTTCTATGCCAGCACCAATCAGGCAGAGCACGTGTCCTTTTGCTCGGAATGCAAAAAGTACTGCGTAGGCCTTGATATGCGCAACATCTCCCCCGTGCCGGACCTCGATGTCATGGCCTTTTGCATGCTGCCCCTGGACATGCTGGCAGCAGAGAAAGAGCTTGTTCCCATGTGCCGCACAAGCTGGAACCAGTTCTAGCCCCTTCCCTTTCTCATAGGCGCAGTTTGTGCGCAATCAAGCACAGCGCGTATACACCGGAGAAATGCCATGAGCGAAACCATACACACCCCGGACATCGCAGACACAACTGCGCCCATTGCCGACAAGGGCATAAGCGAGGAGAAAATCTCGGCGCTTGCCTCCGCCATCAACTTTGACGACCCTGCCCTGACCATAAGCTACGGGTCAAAGACCATGAACGAGATTGCCAAGTTTGCAGACGATCTGCTTGGCAATGTGCGCGTAAAGGACGCAGGTCCCGTGGGCGACTCCCTGCAGGAGCTCATGCTCAAGGTCAAGGACATAGATGTCACGGAGATTGCGAGCCCCAAGAAGAGTGTACTTTCCTCCATCCCCCTTATCGGCAGCCTCTTTGGCTCGGTTGAAAAGACTCTCGCCCGCTTCGACACCCTGCTCGATCAGGTGGAGGGCATAAGCGCCCATCTTGAAGACGCCATGCTCGGCCTGCTCAAGGACATTCAGGTCCTGGAACAGCTCTACGGCTACAACCAGTCCTTCTACGAGGATCTCACGGCAGCCATCATGGCAGGAGAGCGACGTCTGCAAAAGGCTCGCGAGGAGGAGTTGCCCCGTATCGAGGAAGAGGCCAGGAAGAGCGGCAACGCCCTGGACGCCCAGAAGGTGCACGACTTTGCAGAACGCCTGAACCGTTTTGAGCGGCGCCTGCACGATCTGCGCCTGTCGCGCACCATCACCCTGCAGACAGCTCCGCAGATCCGCATGATCCAGAGCAACAACCAGACCCTGGCGGAAAAGATCCAGACCAGCATCCTGGCAACCATCCCTGTCTGGAAAAACCAGCTCGTGCTGGCGCTCTCCATCCATGGCCAGCACAAGGCAGCTCAGCTGCAAAAGGAAGTGGCGGACACAACCAACGCTCTGCTGCGCAAGAACGCAGAAATGCTGCAGACCTCAAGCACTGCTGCTGCCAGGGAGGTTGAGCGATCCATTGTGGATGTGGAGACCCTGCGCGACGTGCAGTCCCGCCTCATAGCCACCATAGAGGAAACCATGACCATTGCCCGCGAGGGTCGTGCGCGCCGCATGGAAGTGGAAAGGGAGCTTGTAAGCATGGAAGAGGATCTGAAGACCAAGCTCACGGCCCTCGCAGGCCAGAAGAACAGCGACAGGGCAACGATCCTTTCCGGAACGCGCAACTAGCCGCAGGGAGGGCACCATGGCGTCGCTTTTTGACAAGCTTGTGGGATCGGTCCTGAAGACAGTGACCATGGTGCTTTGCCGCGGGCTCACGCACCTTGTGGCCCTTGTCTGCTCGGTCTTCTTCGTGGACGCGGCCCTTGGCACAGGCCCCCTGGACGAGATCTTCCTCAAACTCAGTGTCTACGCGGGCCTCATCTGCCTTGTTCCCTGGGGCACTGTCTCCAATCCCTACTGGTTCATACCGGTAGGGGCAGGCTGTCTGCAGGGCCTTGCCCTGCTCGTTTTGGGCATACCCTGGCCGCTCATGCTCTTTTGGGCAGGCCTTGCCACCTGGCTTGCCCGCCTTGTCATAGCAAGAGGCTCCATTGGCTGGGACTGGACTGCAACGCCCATCCTTGTTTTGAGCCTTTTCACCTGGCTTTCCACGGCAAGCCTCTGGGGCATGCCCTTGTGGCCCCTTGTCTCCCTTCCTGTCATTGTCCTGGCTGCCCTTGTTGTCTACAGGACATGGCTTAAGGTCTGCCACAAGAGCGTGCACAGGCAGATCCTCGCCTCAGTGCTTGTGCGTATGCGCGCCCTTGTGCAGCAGGGAAAGGTATCCGGGCCTGAGCTCGGCTACCTCAAGGTCCTGCTCTCGCAGTGCGAGAAGCTTGCCGTTTCAGGCGCGCTGGATGAGGCTACAGTCGATCGCGTAAACAATGTCACATCAAGGCTGGAAAACCAGGCAAGGACAAATTCCGGAAAGCCCCTGAACGGACTTTTCAAATCCGCCCAGTGGCAGCATTTCACCTATTCGTCCAACCAGAATAGCCTGGAAATGGACCTTCTTGCAGAGCTGAGAAGCCTTGTCATTGACCTTGGAAAGCTTCTTGGTCCCGAAGACAGGACAGGCGGCAGCATCTCGAAGCTCGCGGAGATTTCCGCATCTGCTGCCCTTCTTTTGCAAAAGGCAGGCTCCTGCCCGGCAGAACTCATTCCTTCCCTTGAAACAATAGCCTTCCTTGCCATGGACATGGTGAAATGCATGGAGCAGGATCCCAACGATGTGCGTGACGGGACAAGCTTCCTGAACCGATATCTTCCCAGGGTGCACCACATCGCGGACGAGGTTGCGCGCATGCCCCAAAACCTTCCCCTTGAGCGCACAAGGGAGGTCCTGGACCGCCTTGTCTCAGCCTTCAGGGAAGAGCGTGCACGCATGGATCGCAACGACAACATAAGCTATACGGCCGAGATAGACGCACTGGACAATCTGCTCAAGATGCGCGGCTACTAGTCCAAGGTCATTTCAACACAGACCATTATAGAGACTCAAGTATAATACGGGTGGCAGGGTATAATTATGCTCAAAGAACTACGCATACAAAACTTCAAAGTCTGGAAGGATACAGGCAACATTCATCTAGCTCCCCTCACGCTGTTTTTCGGTGCTAACAGTTCTGGAAAGTCCAGTATCGGACAATTTCTGATTATGCTGAAACAAACTGTTGAATCGCCTGATAGGAAAGCTGTTTTTCATCCAGGAGGAAAAAACTCTGCTGTTCAGCTTGGGTCCTATCGAGAAATGGTCTTCCATCGTGATCCTGAAAATAATATTGCTTTCGCCTACCGATGGTCCTTATCTGAAGAGATGAACTTTAAGGACCCTCTAACAAACAAAAATTTTTCTGGTGATGAATTGGATTTTAATGCCACAGTAGGATTAGACGCCTCAACAAAAAATTTGCTTCAAGTCACAAAATTCAAATACTGTCTACTCAATAAGGGTACACAGTCTCTTTCTATTGAATTTTCACGAAAGAACGACAAAGATGAATACACTGCATCGGCAAAGAAATACAATCTTGTTAGAAAAAAAATGCGTGCTTGGGCACCCAAAGAAGTTGTTCGCTTTTATGGTTTTCCTGATGAAGTGATCGCCTATTATCAAAATGCTGAATTTGTTCAATCTTTAAATCTCGCGCATGAAAAACTGTTTAGATCTATCTTTTATCTTGGACCACTTAGAATAAAGAGTGAAAGGTTTTATACATGGAGCGGCATTGAGCCTGAGAGTGTTGGTTTTGCAGGTGAAAATACAATAGCAGCAATTCTGGCTGCAAGAAACAGAAAAATTAGTCTAGGTCACAAAAAACAAGCAAAACCTTTCGAGGAAATTATTGCCTACGAGCTCAAGGAAATGGGTCTAATTGAAGATTTTAAGGTCAATCCCATATCCAAGCAGCGCCAAGATTACGAAGTTAAAGTTCGCACCAAGGGCGCAGAGGAATGGGTCGATCTTCCCGACGTCGGCTTTGGCATTACGCAAGTTTTACCAGTTCTGGTTCAATGCTTCTTTGCTCCTGCTGGCTCAATCATCCTTATGGAACAACCGGAAATTCATCTGCACCCACTTGCGCAATCAGCGTTGGCCGATGCCATGATCGATGTTATCAAGTCCAAAGAAAATGGGCGCGAAAGAAATATTCAAATCGTCATCGAAACTCATTCCGAGCATTTTCTCCGCCGTCTGCAGCGCCGAATTGCTGAAGATGCTATTTCACAGGAAAAAGTATCTATATCTTTCGCCAATAGTTCCAATGCCCCTGCAACACTCGAACCTCTTCAAATTGACACATATGGCAATATCAAGAATTGGCCAGAGAATTTTTTTGGTGACGAGATGGGCGACATCATGAAACAAGCCAATGCTGCTATGCAAAAAAGAATGAAACTAGGATGTTAAAACTAAGGTTGTTCATATGAAGCTACCTAAAAAAATAATTATTGACACTAATGTCCCTATTAACGCAAATCTAGCCAATACCCCAGATAAAATCCCTGACAACATGGTTGATTGCGTTTACAATTGCGTCGCCGCTATTCAACATGTAATAACAGAAAAAGGTCTTGTCATTGATTCTGGTGGTGAAATCTTTAAGGAGTACATGCATAAGCTCAGCCTTACTGGACAAAATGGACTTGGCAATGCTTTTGTCAAGTGGGTCCACGATCATCAATGGAGTATACCTGATTCTGACAGGGTAGAAATCACCAAAGAAGGTGACTCTTACAAAGAATTTCCAAATCATGATGGGCTAATAAATTTCGATATATCGGATCGAAAATTTATTGCCGTTGCAAACGCACATCCTGAAAAGCCACCGATTCTACAATCAACTGACTGCAAATGGTGGGGGTGGAAAGATGCTTTGAAGGAAGTTGGTGTTTCTGTTTACTTTCTTTGTCCAGAATATGTTAAAGAGAAGTACAAGGAGAAGATTGGACTGTGAAAGAGAAATTTTTCAAGTTTCCATCCACTCCACATCTGGCAGCGTTTGCAGATATGGACTTCCGTTCCGACAAGCTGCTTTCGGATGCAGAACGAAATGCGTTTTTACAGCAGAATCTTCTTGTCGAAGAAAAAATAGACGGGGCAAATCTGGGCATCTCATTCGACTCCGAAGGCAACCTTCTCGCGCAGAACAGAGGTGCCTACCTCTTTCTGCCTGGCGCAGGGCAGTGGAAAAAGCTGAACGAATGGCTGGCGCCACGACAGGATGAACTTTTCGAGCATCTTTCCGACCAGTTCATACTTTTCGGGGAGTGGTGCTATGCCCAACACTCTGTTTATTATGACCATTTGCCAGACTGGTTTCTTGGTTTCGATATTTTCGACAAGCGTTCAGGGAGATTTCTCTCTTCGCAGTGCAGAGACGCTCTCCTGAAGGGCATGGGTATTGCTCAGGTTCCCTTCGTCACTCGTGGAAAGTTCACTCTTCCGCAACTCCATGAAATCCTGTCAGTGTTGGACTCAAAATTCGGCTCCCAGCCAGCAGAAGGTATCTATCTGCGCCATGATGATGGAGACTGGCTTGTCCAAAGGGCCAAATTAGTTCGGGCATCCTTTGTCCAGGCCCAGGAAGAGCACTGGTCGCGCTCTGCCATCAAGCCAAATCGACTGGGTAGCCAACGCTGAAACCCAAGCCTCATTGCCCGCCCTTTTGCAGACGAGAACAGGGAAAAATGGTTGCTGGGCGGAGCAGGCCATATTGCTGCAGCCTGTGGCCTCCAGGCTGCGGCTCCCTTTTTGCCCGCAACGGGAAACGAACAAAAAAAGAGCCGTATACTGGACATGTCAATAAATTCTTAGTTCCGCAAGAAAAAAAATTATTCTGTAATTTCAAATTGTTATAATGAGATACTTAATTGCGTCTTATTCATTAATATTATATAACTATTTGAAATAACTTATTTTTATAAAGATTCAAGAAAAAAGCCTCCATTCACCAATTTTCGGGGGTACTAGACAAGATTTCGGAAAGTGGTTATACGAAAGCCGTCTAGACAAAAATTGGCATATCGGCATATCTCGGATGAAACATTTCAGAGCCGGCCACTCGTGACAGAGTGGCCCCAAAAGAGGAGGATGTTGGTGCTAACAAAATTTGCGGCACGTCAAATCTTGTTTTGTCCAACCAGCAACAATCATACATGTTGCGGTAAAACGCAATAATTTCCGAAGGCAACGTTCTCTGGCCCCTTGTTTTTCCACCACCATGAAAACTGCATGAGGATGGGGGCTCTCCCTGTCTGCCCCAGAAACAGAGCAGTGCCGCTTCAGCAATGGCGCGGTATGGCTGAAACAAGAGACAGGATGGAAAAACATCCTGGCACAAAAGCCAGGGCAAGGGAACAAAAGAGTTCATAAACGGGCAACAGTTCTGGAGTATTATGACACATACATCGCCTCTGGCCTCCTCTCTGGAAGCCGGGACAGGGGCTGATACGGCACAAGCCGTGCAGACCGAAGCCGCCGGCATGGCCGTAGCAGTCGATGACAACAATGCACCCTTTGACGCAACAAAGTCAGACCTTTTTTCTCTCTCGTTCCTGGAGAATCATGATATCTTCACCCCTGGGGAAGCAGGCAAGGCCAAGAAGACCAGGACTAGGGCTTCCGGCAAGAGCGCAAGCAAGAAGAGCGCCACGAAGAGACGCGCAACATCAGGGGCAAAGGCAAGACAGGTCCAGCCCCTGCCGGTAAAGGAGTGGACCACTCCCGTCCCCTTTGCCACGCGCTCGCTTCCCAGGCTTGATTGCTCGAAGCTTCCGGCTGTTCTCGGGGACTTCTGCCGCGGCCTGTCCAGCGAGATGCAGATTCCCGAGGAAAACGTTCTCGCCAGCGCCCTGGCTGTAGTCGCGACGTGCGCCCAGACTACCTACAGTGTCGAACTGTACGGGACAAGCACTATCCAGACTACCAATCTCTTCATCATGTCGCCCCTGCCTCCATCAAGCCGCAAGCGCGCTTGCTTGAAGGCATGCCTGAATCCCATCAGGGACTGGGAAGAGGCCCAGGTCCGAGAGATCGGGCCCAGGATCACCCAGGAAAACATCAAGAAGATGATAACCAGAAGGTCCATCCGCAGCCTTGCCAAGGACGCCGTGAAGGCCCAGGTAGCTAAGGACGAGGAAACCTTCCAGGCGCTTCTCAGGCAAATCTACGAGCTTCAGGTGAGCCTCGATACCACTACGATTGTTCCCCAGCTTGTGACAGGCACGCTGGCAGGGCTTGAGGAAACCGTGCACCAGCAGCACGACACTCTCACCTTTGCAAGCGCCGAGGACAATTGCCTCGACATCCTCTCCTCCGCCTCCACAAGGTCTGCAAAGGACCTTGTGGCCCAGGCATGGAACGCTGGCCAACATACAGTGAAGACCAAAAACAGGGCCTACACGATGCATCCAAGGCTCACCATGGCCCTGTCTCCCCAGAAAAATGCCCTTGCGGATCCGAGGAAGGTGAAGCTTTTGCAGTCCAGGGGCCTTGATACGCGCTTCATCTACTTCATGCCTGCCGATGCGCGCACTCTCGCAAAGTGCACAAGGATGCCCAAGGAAGTCGCAAATGCCTTCTTCGAGAATGTCCTGCGACTTTTGCCCGCGTCCTGGAACGAGCCCGAAGAGTCTCGCATGCTTACGCTTTCTCCTGACGCCGAACTCAAGTGGCTGGAGTACCGGGAAAAGGCAGAAATGCTCTGTCAGGGTCTCGATATCTCCCTGCAGGAGTGGACAACCAGGCTTGCAAGCGACTTTGTGGGAAGGATCGCAGCCCTCTTCCACCTTGTGTCTTGCGCAGACCCAAGGACCGACCTCGTCATATCCTCCGAAGAGATGGAACAGGCCCTGAGCCTCGGAGACCTTCTCTTCGAGCACGCAAGGGCCGCCTTCGGGCTCATGCTTCAGGACAGTCCGGAAGAAGCCGCAAACAAGGTTCTTGACCTTGTCACACGCAACGGTTGGAGTGTCTTCTCTGCCAGGGAATGCTTCCAGTCTTTGAGGGGGCAGGCGCTCTTCCGCACCATGAAGCCCCTGAACTCGGCTCTTGAAGCCCTGATGGAGCACGGCTACATCCGCACCATTTCCGTACCCGGAAAGAGCGGAAAGCTCATGGAACGCTTTGAACTCAACCCTGCAGTCGCTCAACCCAAGGCTGCAGCTGCCAGTGAAAAAGAGTTCCTTGTCTACGACATCCTGAAGGAGGCAGGCGTCGAAAGGGAAGAAGAGGACACCAGTGTCCACTCACACCCCGAAGAAGCCGCATCTGACAGCGATGGAGGCGAGGAAAACAGCAAGAACAGCCAGCAAACCAGCGTTGAGGGCGGTGCCCCTGAAAGCTGCAAGGACAGTGTGGAAAGCAGCACTGAGGAAGGCGCCCCTTTTGCGACGCATGCCCTGAGCCTGCTTGGCACTCCCACCGTCCTGCCTGCAGCGAAGTGATGGCGAATCTGATTGCGGCAAGCGTTCTCTGCCTTGCCTTCTGGCTCGCGCTTTTGAGGTGACTAACGATGTCGTACTACTGGCAAGTTCTGCTTGCCGGGACGCTCTGACTCTTCACATTGGTCATGAACGCCTGCGGAGAGCGTCGTCTGCCGGACCCGGGCAACGGGAGAATAGCCATTACCGACTTTTTCTTCCGTTGCCTGTCCCAGACAGCTGTGACAAGCATCTTCCACCGGCAATGCAGCAAACATACAAAAATCCGGGGGAAAAGCGAGGAGAAGGCCCTGTTTCCCATACAGGTACCACTCTAATGCTCCATCCCTGCACAATAGGCAGGATCAATGAAAATTTTCATATTCCCAGGTAAAAGTTCCTGTTTTTACCCAACAATTTTCATGTGAGGTAAACACAAGTTTATGGAAAAACATACAGTTCACTTACTTCTGGAAACAATTACAACTCTTAAAAATATAATTTCCTCCACAGATCCCAGCACTCTGGCTAACAGAAATGCAAGGATTATCCTGGCATGCAACAGAAGCTCATATGGAAAGGAATATCAACTTGATATTGACTCCCTATGTGACAAGTTCAATCTTAGTAAATAAACAATAATGAACATACAAAAGAACTTCTGTTCTAAGGGCATTGCTTTTCTAACTCCAAAGAGAAACAAAAAACGTTGCAACAAATCTGTCAGCTCTGTAATAAACAATTTTTTTCTAGTCGGCAATGATGGAGATGAATTTATCAAAAATTTTCTTGCAGGGAAATTTAATGCAGTACACCCGGAGGAAAAACTGAACATATACTGCAACAAAATCCTGTAGTGACATTCCTCATGGTGGTTAACACCGAACTCACAACTATATGACACGCACAAAACGCTCTGGTTCAGCCAGCTCCAAGCCAAGGACATCAGGAGCAGCGTCCCAATGCGGCCCGCCCAGGCCACCCCAAGTTCGCTGCCGGCCACGATGGCAGCCGACGCGCACTCCCTGGCAAAGTCTTCCATGTCGCTGTCAGTCTCGGCGAAGTGGACGTGCGGCGTGTACCTTCTCGCTAACTCTGCACCAGCACTCCTGAAGCGTGCCTCGTACTTTCCGATCCTTTTGCAAGCTTCGGGCAGATCGCAAAGGGCACCATCCCCCTTTGGGCTATTTCCCGAACAAGGAGACGACATTATGAAACAGCCTCAATGACAAGTGCATTTTGCAGGGTTTCTCCTGCACGAGATGATAAGCGGGGGATGCCTTTTTTCGGAGAAAACAAAAAAGGGTTACAGCGTTTTGCCATAACCCTTGTTGCTTGCTTTTGCATGGTGCCGAGGGACAGAATCGAACTGCCGACACAGGGATTTTCAGTCCCTCGCTCTACCAACTGAGCTACCTCGGCACTGCACGAGGAAGACTTGTATACGTTTGGCCGGTGTTTGGCAAGAGAAAAATGCAGATTTTTTCAAAAAATTTTTCCCTTCTGCCATATTTGCCACCCAAACGTCGTTTTCGCCTTATTCGTCCCCGCCCATCTTGAAGTTCACGCGGATCTTGAAGAGCCGTGTTGCCGGGAGGTTGAGGATGGGCACGCCCGTCTTGGCAGTGATGCTGTCCAGGCGCTTCTGGATGTACTCGCGCGAGGGACCTATGAAGGTAAACCAGATGTTGTACTTGTGCTCACGCTCATAGTTGTGGGTCACGCCCTTTTCGGCATTCACAAGCTCGCAAAAGCTCTCCATTGCCTCGGGCGGAACCTTTGCCCCGCAAAGAGTGGATACCCAGCCGAGCTTTTTCGACTGGAAGTTTGCTCCCATGCGGCGGATGATGTGTTCCTCTCTCAGGCGGCGCACCCTCTCAAGGACTTCCTCCTCCCCAATGCCGAGCTTCTCCCCCAGATATGCGTAGGGGCGCGGCACCAGGGGAAAGTCCGCCTGTATGATGTCCAAAAGGGCCTTGTCCGTGGCGTCCATCGCGCTCATAGTATCTCCTCAGTCCTTGCGCAGCTTCTTCGGGATGTAGGTGCACAGGGGCTCTTCTGCCATGTGGTTGCCTTCCATGCTGTAGGCACGCGCACGACAGCCGCCACACACCTTGTGGTACTCGCACACGCCACACTTGCCCTCGTAGGCGCTCTGATCCCTGAACTGCCTGAAGTAGGAGGAATTGCGCCAAATCTCCGGGAAGGGAGTGGTGCGTACATTACCGCAGTCGAGTTCCAGGTAGCCGCAGGGCTGCACCTGGCCTGTGTGGCTTATGAAGCAAAAGCCCGTGCCGCCAAGACAACCCCTGGTGTGGGCGTCCATGCCGAAGTTCTCCACGTCCACGCTCACACCTTCCTCATGGGCCATCTGACGCATGATGCGGTAGTAGTGGGGCGCACAGGTGGCCTTCAGGTGCATGCTCGTGGTCTTCCTGAAATGGTAGAACCAGCGCAGCACTTCCTCGTACTCCTCAGCAGTGATCACCTGGTCAGCCAGCTCGGAGGCCCTGCCCATGGGCACAAGCAAGAAGATGTGCCAGGCAACGGCGCCAAGCTCCTGGCACAGCTCGAAGATTTTCTTGAAGCTTGCAAGGTTGCTCTTGGTGACCGTGGTGTTGATCTGGAAGGGAACGCCAGCCTCTGTCAGAAAGCGCATGCCCCTTAAGGACTGTTCGAAGGCTCCGGGTACACCGCGGAAGCTGTCGTGGCTTTGTGCGTCGGCTCCGTCAATAGAGATGGAGCAGCGGTCCACCCCGCATTCCTTGATGAGCCTAGCGTTTTCCCTGGTGATCAGGGTGCCGTTGGGCGAAAAGGCACAGATGTGGCCGCGGGAATGGGCGTGGTGCACAAGTTCGTACACATCCGGGCGCATCATGGGATCGCCGCCAGTAAAGATGATGAGGGGCTTGCCTACCTCAGAGAAGGTGTCGATGAGCCCCATGGCCTCTTCGTGGGACAGTTCTCCCGGATACGGCTCCAGATGCGCCTCTGCCCTGCAGTGCTTGCAGGCAAGGTTGCAGGAGCGCGTCACTTCCCAGGCTATGAGACGGCAGGCCGGTGTGCCGTCCTCGAGTTTCGCAGGGCCCATGGCGCCGTGGGGTTTGCCCGGCATGCCGTGGCCTCCAGGGTGTCCGCCCGGATGGCTGCCGGGGTGTCCCCCGGGATGCCCTGTGGCCTGGGCCTTTTCAAGGTGTGCGTGGCAGTCCAACGGGGAAGCCGGACAGCCTGCAGTTACAGGTCCACTCATCGGGCAAGTCCCTTTTCCAGCACGGTTTCGGTGAAGTAGGTGATGATGCTGTCTGCACCCGCGCGCTTCAGGCCCAAAAGGCTTTCCATCATGATTCTTTCCTCGTCCACCCAACCGTTGATGCCGGCTGCGCGGATAAGGGAGTACTCGCCGCTCACCTGGTAGGCAGTGACCGGAACGTCCACGTTTTCCCTGACCATGCGCAAAATGTCCCCGTAGGGGCCAGCGGGCTTCACGATGATGGAGTCCGCGCCCTCGTCGAGGTCGGCAAAGACCTCGCGCAGGGCCTCGCGCACGTTGGCGGGATTCATCTGGTAGGTCTTGCGATCCCCGCAGGCCGGCGCAGACTCTGCTGCGTCGCGGAAGGGACCGTAGTAGGCAGAGGCGTACTTTGCCGCATAGGACATGATCGGGGTCATGGTGAGGCCTGCAGCGTCCAGGGCCTCGCGCATGGCTGCCACGCGGCCGTCCATCATGTCCGAGGGGGCCACGATGTCTGCGCCTGCCTCGGCCTGGCTCACGGCAGTGCGGGCCAGATATTCGAGGGTGGGATCGTTCAGGATGCGACCGTCCTCGGTCAAAACGCCGCAGTGCCCGTGGCTCATGTACTCGCACAGGCACACGTCGGTGATGATGACAAGCCTGGGGAATCTTGCCTTCAGACGGCGCACTGCCTGCTGCACAATGCCGTCATTTGCGTATGCCTGGCTTGCCTTCTCGTCCTTGGTGGCCGGAATGCCGAAGAGGATGATGGAATGCAGGCCATTGTCCACTGCCCTTGCCACGCGCTCCTCAAGCTTGGGCAGGGAGAGCTGGTACTGGCCCGGCATGGAGGGAATCTCCTTCTCGAAGCCTGCGTCGTCGGTCTCGACTGCGAAATAGGGCATTATAAGGTTTTCCCTGAGCACGGGAGCTGTTTCGGCAAAGAAGGCGCGCATCTGCTCGGACTGGCGCAGACGGCGGCCGCGGAAGAAATCATGAACCATGGTATGATCTCCTGATGGGGTGCAATGCCCCAAATATTTCGAAAGCAGTGCCGCAAGCCTTTCCGAACAAGGCAATTCCTGCCTTGCCGGGAATGCCCCCGACACTGCCCATGCCCCGCAGGGGTTTTTTTTGTATCCGGATTTTCAGGCAGGCTTGCTGCCCTTGCAACTACTTGATGCCGATTTCCTCGTCCGTGAGGTAGCAGGCGGGATCCTGGGCCCACTCGTCGCCGTAGTAGGCCTCTGCCCTGGCGCGGAAGTTGCCGCCGCAGATGTTGAGGAACTGGCACTTGGCGCAGCGTCCGCCCACATGGGCCTTCTTGTCTTTCAGCTTGTGCAAAAGCTCGATTTTGGGATCGTCCCAGATCTCGGAGAAGGGGCGCTCAAGGACATTGCCAAAGACGTGCTCGCGCCAGAACTGGTCCGCGTGCACCTTGCCGTCCCAGGAAATGCAGCCTATGCCGCGACCGGAATTGTTGCCCTCGTTGTACTGCAAAAGGCGGAACACTTCCTCTGCACGCTTGGGATCCTCGCGCTTCAGCCGCATCCACACATAGGGGCCGTCCGCATGGTTGTCCACTGTGAGGATTTCCTTGGGCTGCCCCATGTCAAAGCACTTCCTGGTCTCGTCCATGATGAGGTCCACACAGGCGCGTGTCTCGGCGTGGTCCAGGTCCTCCTTGATGAGCTCTGTGCCGCGGCCGGAGTACACCAGGTGGTAGAAGCAGGCCCTTGGCACCTCAAGCTCGCGCAAGAGATTGAAGATGCCGGGGATTTCGGACACGTTGCGCTTGTTGATGGTAAAGCGCAGGCCAACCTTGAGGCCCTCTGCCTTGCAGTTTTCTATGGCCTTCAGGGCCTGACGGAAGGCGCCCTTCACGCCGCGGAAATGATCGTGCACTTCCTCAAGGCCATCAAGGGAAATGCCCACATAGGAAAGGCCCACCTCGCGCAGCTCCTTGGCCTTTGCGGGGGTGATAAGCGTACCGTTGGTGGAAATGACAGCGCGCATGCCCCTGGCCTTGGCGTGCTTTGCAAGCTCCACGAGGTCCTCGCGCACCACGGGCTCGCCGCCGGAAAAGAGCATGACAGGACAGCCGTAGGCAGCCAGATCGTCGATCATGGCCTTGGCCTGTTCTGTGGAAATGTCGTCCTTGCCCTGCAGGCTGACAGCCTGGGCGTAGCAGTGCACGCAGCGCAGGTTGCAGCGCTTGGTCATGTTCCAGACTACAACGGGCTTCTTGTCCTTGGAAAACTGCAGAAGATGCGAGGGCAGCTTGCCGGACTGGCGCCCGTAGCGCAGAACGTCAGATTCCTCCACCTGTCCGCAGTACAATTTGGAAATGCCGATCATATGTTGCTGGCAAAGGCCCCAAGGGACCTTCGCTCCTCCTTCGTTATGGATTTTGGTTGAGCGCGGGGCAAGCCTCAAAGCAAAGCCTTGAAGCATCCCCGCATTGAAGAGTCTATCCTTGCAGGATTTCCTTCACCCTTGCAATGGCATTTGCGGCACCCGCAAGGTCTGTGCCACCGGCCTGGGCCATATCCGGCCTTCCGCCGCCGCCAGCACCGCCGCACAGGCTGGACACCTCGCGCACAAGTTGCGGTGCCGTAACCTTGTCGTGCAGGTCCTTGGAAACAAAGACTATGATGGCAACCTTGCCCTCGTCCTGGCCGAACAAAACTGCCACGGAGGGACCGGTCAGGCGGGACCTCACATCGTCCATAAGCGAGCGCAGGGCCTTGACCTTGATGCCGTCGACAGCTGCCGAACAAAGCTTGATTCCGTTGACATCGATGGCTTGTGCCACGATGTCGGCAGCGGAGACGCTGGAGGCCTGGGCCTTTTCGCTGGCCTTTTCCAGCTTGCGCAGCTTTGTCTGCAGGGCTTCCACCCTCTCCTCAAGCTGGTCCGGCCTGGCCTTCAGGGTGTGGGAAAGGCGCGCAATGGTCTCGCGCTGGGAGCGCATGTAGGCGAGTGCACCAAGGCCTGTCACAGCCTCGATGCGGCGCACGCCTGCAGCGACACCACTTTCCGACAGGATGATGAACTGGCCTGCCTCGCCCGTGCGGCTCAAGTGTGTTCCGCCGCAAAGTTCCCTGGAAACCACGGTCGACTCGTCGCCTACGGTGAGCACGCGCACAACGTCGCCGTACTTTTCGTCAAAGAGCGCCATGGCGCCGCTTGCCACTGCCTCATCGTGGCCCATGAGATCCGTCTTCACCTGCCAGTCGGCAAGTATGGCCTCATTGACCTCGTCCTCGATCCTTTGCAGCTCCTCGGGCGTCACAGCCGAGATGTGGCTGAAGTCGAAGCGCAGCCTCTCGGGGGAGACAAGGGATCCTGCCTGGTGCACATGGGTGCCGAGCACGTTGCGCAGGGCAGCGTGCAAAAGATGGGTCGCTGTGTGGTTCCTGGCCGTTGCAGCGCGCTTTTGCGCATCCACGCACAGGTACACCTCGCGATCGAGAGCAAGTGTTCCTTCCTCGACCTGGACCACATGAACAAGGAGGCTCGGATGGGGCTTGATGGTGGTGGAGACAGTGGCCTTCATGCCTTCGTCGAGGATGAGACCAGTGTCGCCCACCTGACCGCCGGACTCGCCATAGAAGGGTGTCTGGGTGGTCACAACGTAGCCTGTGTGCGGAGCCTTGAGCTCTTCCACGGCAAGGCCGTTTTCGTCCAGAATCTTGACTACGCGGCCGTGGGCGTTCAGGGTGTCGTAGCCAACAAAGGCGCTTTCGATGCCGTCTTCCACAAGCTGCAAAAAGAGAGCCTGCCCCTTGTCTGCACCCTGACCAAGAAGGCCCATCTTCTTCTGGCTTTCCTTGGCCCTTGCGCGCTGCTCTGCCATTTCCTTTGCAAAGCCCGCTTCGTCAACGCCAAAGCCACGCTTTTGGGCAACGTCCGAGACGATGTCCAGCGGGAAGCCGTAGGTGTCGGACAGAAGGAAGCAGAAGGAGCCGGGGATGGTTTTCTCACCCTTCTTTTCAAGCTCTTCCATCTCGTCCTCAAGCAGGCGCAACCCCTTGTCCAGGGTGAGGGAGAAGCGCTGCTCTTCCTGATGGATGACCCTGGAAATAAAGGCCTCGTGCTCGCGCAGCTCGGGGTAGTCGTCGCCCATGCATTCCACGACCTTGGTGACCACCTTGTAGAGGAAGGGCTCGTGCACGCCAATGAGGTTTGCAAAGCGCAGGGCCCTGCGCAGGAGGCGGCGCAGGACATAGCCCCTGCTCTCGTTGGAGGGAAGGGTTCCGCCGGCAATGAGGAAGGCTGCTGAGCGGATGTGGTCTGCTATGACGCGCAGGGCCGTGTCCACGTCGTTCGTGTCCGGCTCGGAGAAGGAGTAGGTCACGTTGGCAAGGCTTGCCGCGTACTGGATAATGCCCTGGAAGAGATCCGTGTCGAAGTTGGACTTCTTGTCCTGGCAGACCGCAGCAATGCGCTCAAGGCCCATGCCGGTATCGATGTTGGGCTTTGCAAGGGGCTCGCGGTGGCCGTCTGCAAACTGCTCGAACTGTGTGAACACAAGGTTCCAGATTTCCAGGAAGCGGTCGCAGTCGCACTTTCCTATGCCGCAGTCGGGACCACAGGACATGTCCTCGCCCTGGTCAATGTAGATTTCCGAACAGGGGCCGCAGGGGCCAGTGTCGCCCATGGTCCAGAAGTTGTCCTTCTCGCCCATGCGCACAATGCGCTCTGCAGGAAGACCAGCGATTTCCTGCCACAGGGCTGCTGCCTCGTCGTCGTCGCGAAAGACTGTCACCCACAGCTTGTCCTTGGGAAGCTCCAGTTCCTTTGTGCAGAACTCCCAGGCCCAGGTGATGGCGTCACGCTTGAAGTAGTCTCCGAAGGAGAAGTTGCCGAGCATCTCGAAGAAAGTGTGGTGGCGTGCTGTACGGCCCACGTTTTCGAGGTCGTTGTGCTTGCCGGACACGCGCAGGCACTTCTGGGACGAACAGGCTCTGTGGTAGCCGCGATCCTCTTCGCCGGTGAAGCACTTCTTGAACTGGACCATGCCGGCGTTGGTGAATAGCAGGGTCGGATCGTTCGGCGGGATCAGGGGGGCTGAAGGCACTATTTCGTGCCCGTGAGAGTGAAAGTATTCAAGAAAACGGCGTCTGATTTCCTGTGGTGTAAGCATAGTTGTTCCCGGGCAGCCTCATTCCTGCCCCTTCTCCCATTGGATTTGTGCTTGCGGCCGAACCCAAGTGTGTTCGGCCGCAAATGTGAAAAAAAACAGGCTCTTCCCGAACGACCTCGCATGCGTGCGAGGTTCGAGGCAAGGGGTGCCTATTCGTTGCCAAAGTTGTTGTCGTCATCCTCGCCGTCAAAGGCCTGGGAGCCCTCCACAGCGCCAAAGGCGTTGTCCACAAGCGAGTTTCTGGGCTCGACCTCAAGCGGCTGGGGCTCGCCCATGGGAGCCATGGCGCTTTCCTCCGCCTCCTCGATGGAGGGCATGCCGAGGAAGGCACGCACGTCGTTTTCCACCTGTGCGCGCAGCTCGTCGTCCTCCTCCAGAAGCTCGCGAATGCGCTCCTTGCCCTGTCCGAGCTTTTCGCCCTTGTAGGCAAACCAGGAGCCGCTTTTGTCGATGATGTTGCCGGCAACGCCAAGCTCGATAAGCTCGCCAGCCCTGGAGATGCCCCGGCCGTACATGATGTCGAAGTTGGCAGTGCGGAAGGGCGGCGCCACCTTGTTCTTCACCACCTTGGCCTTGGTCTGGTTGCCGATGGCGTTTTCCTTGCTGTCCTTCAGGGTAGCTGTGCGGCGAATGTCTATGCGCACGGAGGAGTAGAACTTCAGGGCGTTGCCGCCAGTGGTCGTTTCGGGGCTGCCCATGTAGGGACCGGAGCCAATCTTCATGCGGATCTGGTTGATGAAGATGACTGCCGTGTTGGACCTGTGGATGGTGCCTGTCAGCCTGCGCATGGCGTGGGACATAAGCCGTGCCTGGCTGCCAACCTGCATGCTGCCGAGGTCGCCGTTGAGTTCTGCCTGGGGAACCAGGGCAGCCACGGAGTCGATGACCACAAGCTCGACCGCAGCGGAACGCACCAACATGTCCGCGATCTGCAAAGCCTGCTCGCCGTAGTCCGGCTGGCTTACCAGAAGCTCGTCCGTGTTGACGCCAAGGGCCTTGGCGTAGGTCACGTCCAGGGCGTGTTCCGCGTCAATGAAGGCGCAGGTGCCGCCCCTTTTCTGGCATTCGGCTATGATGTGCAGCGTCAGGGTCGTCTTGCCCGAGGATTCGGGGCCAAAAATTTCCGTCACGCGTCCCCTGGGGATGCCGCCTACGCCAAGTGCGAGGTCCAGGCCCAGGGAGCCGGTGGGGATGACGGGGATCTTTTCTATGGCCTGATCCTTGAGGCGCATGACCGAGCCCTTGCCGAACTTGCGTTCGATGGTGGTCAGGGCCGTTTCCAGCGCGTTGCTTTTGGCCTGTTCGGGAGTGAGGACAGGTTTCTTCGCCATGAGAAGGTCTCCTTGGAAGAAAAAAAGAGGGTAAAAATCCAATTGACCAAAAAAACAAATAAATCACTAAAAAGGAAACGTTAGCACGCATCAAAAGGCAAGGCAAGGACAAGAAAAAGCCCAAAAATACAGGCTTGCCCGCGTGTCTGAATTTGGATACTGTCTCATTTGCCTGCGCAGACCCAATGGTTGAGGCCTGCAAGATTCTTCGATGATCAGCCCTGGCCTTCAAAGAAGCAAAGTATACCATCGCCACCGCCCGCCATAAAAAGGAAAGAGGAAGGCGCTTCCTCCACTGACTCGCAGGAGTAAGCCTGAGTTCCCGGGATGTTTTTACTACCACGGGTCTAATTCAGCTGAGGATCTGTACTAGTATACATACTTATCTCTCTGTAAATATAGTATAAAGCCTCAAGCCATGTTGACATTTGAAGTGCAATTTTTTACGATGTGGTAATAAAAATTTTATCTTACTACAGGATTGCCTATGCCTGGAGCTTCACACATCGTCTATAGCGGCAAAGGTGACACCCGCTATGCCTCTGTCATGCGTTCTATCCGAACCGGTCGTAATACGCGCAAACAACAAGTCCATTACCTTGGTCGAGTGCTTGATGCCGAACGTGGCATCTACAAGAACAAGGAGAGAGGAGTTTTTGTTTTTGATCTCAAGACGATGACTTTCTCTGCTGCTCCAGCTGATTTCGTGGACACGACAAAGCGCCAAAACGCTCGAGAAGAGCTGATAGTGGACTTTGGCGATGCTTTTTTGTTCGATCAACTCATTAAACGCTACAACCTGGCACCTGCAATTGAAGCCATTGACTATGGAAATCCAGATTCCCTTCGGGCACTTTTGCTCTACTACATGCTCTCGTCACGCAGCAATCAACATGCACTGACATGGTTTGAAGGGAGCTATGCCCGTATCTTGTACCCCAAAGCAAATTTGACTTCTCAGAGGATCAGTGACCTGCTTGCGGCGATTGGGAGAGAAGACACCATGCAGCGTTTCTTCCATGCCTACCTGCCGCTTCTCGGCTCCGACGTCAGGGAAGGAGCAAATATCCTGATTGATAGCACGGGGTTACCCAATAGCATTCATTTCCCTTTGACTGCTGTAAGCAATCACAATGGCATCATTTCTGAAGAGATTCGTCTGATCTATGTCGTTCAGCAAGGCTCGCGTCTACCAATTTATATGCGCTATATCCCCGGCAATATCGTGGACGCATCTACGCTCGTCACGACAGTCAAAGAGCTCAAGGCTGTTGGTGTCAACACGAAGTTTGCCATCCTTGATGCTGGTTACCTCACTGAGGAAGGCATGCAGGAACTGACCGGCGAAAAAATATCCTTCATCACTCGTTGTCCGTCTAATCGACGTATTTACAAGGACTTGATTTCT
Source organism: Desulfovibrio sp. An276 (assembly GCF_002159665.1). GTDB lineage: Bacteria > Desulfobacterota > Desulfovibrionia > Desulfovibrionales > Desulfovibrionaceae > Desulfovibrio > Desulfovibrio faecigallinarum. Next base: position 48,560 of record NZ_NFJC01000012.1, on the reverse strand, counting down.
GTTCATATGGAGGGACTGGTCGCATCGGAAAATCTTGCGCTTGACTCAAACGGACGCCTTTTCAACGGACGACGTGTTTATATGAAGTGCGTGCCTGTCAAGAACTATATGGGCATGGAGCTCTACGCCTACATAGGCAAGGACATGACAGCAGCCTCGCTGGAGGATAAGCAATATGCTCATCGAATACACGGCTCAGGCGAGAAAGTAGATCGGACGATCTTTCATGATGAGCTAATCCAGCATGGTGTGTTCATGCTTCTCTCAACGCGCAGAGTCAGGGCTGAGGAGCTCCTCTCAACATGTTATGTCCGACAAGAAATCGAACAAGTATTTGATATTGCCAAAAATTATGCTTCATTATTACCTCTGTTTATCGAAAAGGAGGAAAACCTTAGAGGGCATTTGTTGCTCACATTCATTGCAATTGCAGTACTGCAAACATTGCAGTTGGAGATTCGCGCCAGCAAGTACTCTATTGACGCCGTACTCTCCAATATGGCGAACCAACATGCAAAAATTTTCCAAAGGGTAGTTATCCCCTCTGAGCCAACCAGGATTCAGAACGACATCTACAAACTTCTCAAGGTTCACCCTGCAAAGGAATATCCTCGCGTTGGGAACTTTTAGAGGATACGATGTGTGGTAAGAAAATCTCCCCGGGAACTCAGGGTAAGCTTCTGAAACGCGGCAACTGGCACACAGCCCCAACCGTTCTTGCCATGGCTATGGCTGCGCCCGGAACGTTCTCCAGGATTTGGAATTGGCCCCGAAATCCTTTTCGGGCTCCCTTGCAAAAACCATCCAACCTACTCTCAACCCATCCCACATATATGTCTGCACAAGGAATTCTTCTCTTTTCAGGAGGCCTGGACAGTCTGCTTGCAGCAAAAGTCCTCATGGACCAGGGCCTTGACATACTCTGCCTGCACTTTGTCTCCCCCTTCTTCAACAACGCAGGGGCCAGGAAGCGCTGGAAAAGGCTCTATGACCTCGACGTGGAAATCGTGGACGCTGGGGCAGAGATGGTGGAGCTTGTGGCCAAATGGCCCGAACATGGCTTTGGCAAGGTCATGAACCCTTGCGTGGACTGCAAGATCACCCTGCTCAGGCTTGCCAAAAAGCGCATGGAGGAAGAGGGCGCCCAGTTTATCGCAACCGGCGAGGTCATAGGCCAGCGCCCCATGTCCCAGCGCCGCGATGTCATGAACCTCATCCGCAGGGAAGCCGGAGTTGAGGGCCTTCTCTTGCGCCCCTTGTGCGCGCAGCACCTTGATCCCACGCCCTTCGAGCTCTCGGGCCTTGTGGACAGGTCAAGACTTCTCGCCCTGCACGGGCGCGGACGCCAGGAACAGCTGGATCTTGCCCGCAAGTACGGTTTCGAGGAAATCCCCTCTCCAGGAGGTGGCTGCCTTCTGACCGAACGGGAGAACGCCCGCCACTACTGGCCCTTGCGCGAGCGGAGAGCCAATCCTGCGGTGGAGGACTTTGCCCTTGCAAACCTTGGCAGGCAGCTGTGGTCCCTTCAGGGTAACAGTGACCGATGGATGGTTGTTGCCCGCAACAACCGCGACAACGATCGCCTGCGCGCAGCTGCGAAGGAAAACGATCTTCTGGCAGGCCTGTGCGACTTTCCTGGGCCCATAGCGCTTTTGCGCGACGGCGAGACATGGGAGAACGAGGAACTCTCCAATGCGGCTGCTCAGTTTGTCTCCTATGCACCAAGGGCCATGCAGGCAAACGAGCAGGCGCCAAACGTTCCTGTCCGGGTCTGGCTCAAGAACGCAGCGACAGGGCAGCAACAGATAGTCTCGGTTCTTCCCGACAGGGAGCGTACTCTCTTTGCAAGGCCCTCCTGGGAGGAGGTCAAGGCACAAAAGCACGAGCTTGCAAGCCGCATGGACGCCCTGCACAAGGAGAAGCTTGCAGCGGAAAAGAAGGCAAGACAGCTTGCCTGGGAAAGGGAACACGGGCAAACTGAGCACGCCGACAGTGACGCTCAGCAGCCGGAGACGAATTGAGGATTCAGGAGGACATTCCGATGGTCACAGAAACTGCGGATACACAATACATTGTCATCAAATTCGGCGGTCATACCATGACCGACCCGGCCCTGCGCGACGCCTTTGCCATGGATCTGGCGCCTCTTGCCCAGGAAGGCAGAAAGTGCGTGGTTGTCCACGGCGGTGGCCCGCAGATTTCCTCCATGCTGAAGCGCCTGAACATCGAAAGCCATTTCGAGCAGGGACTGCGCGTCACGGACGACGCTGCCATGGAGGCAGTGGAAATGGTCCTTGCAGGCCAGGTCAACAAGGAGCTTGTGGCCTCCTTCATTGCCCACGGGGCAAAAAGTGCAGGGCTGAGCGGCAGGGACGGCACTCCGCTTCTCAAGGCGCGCGTTGTCAATCCGAAGCTCGGGCGCGTGGGCGCTGTCACCACTGTGGATCCGGAAATCCTCAAGGTTCTCATCGCCGGTGGCTTTGTACCTGTCGTAGCCCCCATTGCCGAGGACGAGGAAGGCAAGGGAGCCCTCAATATCAATGCCGACACTGCGGCAGGCGCCGTAGCAGGTGCCCTCAAGGCCGAGTACTTCGTGCTCATAAGCGACGTGCCCGGTGTCCTTGATGCAGACAAGAAGCTTCTTTCGAGTCTCACTCGCGAGGACATTGCAAGTCTCAAGGAGTCCGGCGTCATCAATGGCGGCATGATCCCCAAGGTCGACGCCTGCCTGCACGCCCTGGACAAGGGCTGCAAGAAGGCTCTCATCCTGAACGGCACGGAAAAATCGGCCCTGCGTCGCCTGCTTCAAGGCGAAAGTGGACTTGGCACCATAGTGCACTAATCCCGGCAAGGCCGGACATTGCAAGGGGGCGCTCCGAAATTCTCGGAGCGCCCCCCTTTTGTTGCCACATTCAGAGTTTTGAGCTTTCACAGGGCAACACAGCAATCTAATACACGTGTTTTATTGGCAAATCTTTTGCCGGTCCGTGTGACTCTCGCACATATCACTGGGAGCCTTGCTGATCTGCCCTTGCCTATTTCTTGGGCTCAAGCCTTGGACAGAAGGCTGCCATCTCGCAGATGTCGCACTTGGGCCCCCTGGCATTACACACGTCGCGACCGAACTGCACCATGCGGTGGTTCAAATCGCCCCACTCTTCCCTGGCGAAAAGCGACATGAGGTCGCGCTCGACCTTGACGGGATCGGTCTGGGCAGTGAGCCCCAGGCGGTGGCTTATGCGTTTGACGTGGGTGTCCACGGCCATGCCCTCGTTGATGCCATAGCCCCCGAAAAGCACGATATTGGCTGTCTTTCTGGCAACGCCAGGCACCTTCACAAGCTCTGCCATGGTCCTCGGCGGCTCGCAGTTGTACTTTTCTGCAAGGAGTCTTGCAGCGCCAAGGAGGTTCTTGGCCTTGTTGTGGTAAAAGCCCGTGGAGCGGATGACTTCCTCGATCTCCTCGATGGTGGCTTCAGCCAGCTCCTTCGGCGTGGGCCAGCGGGAGAAGAAGGTCGGAGTCACCTTGTTGACCCTCTCGTCCGTACACTGGGCTGCGAGCACCGTTGCAACCAGAAGCTGCCAGGGCGAGGCGTGCTCAAGGACTGTGCCCGGATTCGGATAGCGCCTCTTCAAAAGTTCCAGCACCCTTGGTGCCCGCTCCCCCGCGCCTGCGGGAAGTTCCTGAGATTTTGCCATAGTCTCCCCCTTGTGTGCCCCTGCCCCATGAGGGGCATCATTTTTGCCCCTTGTAACGTGAAGCAAGTGCAAAGGACAAGTGAGACCTTTCTCCGTTTCCATGGACGGATGAGGCATCTTTTGCGAGGACAGGGAGCTTCTTCCAGCCTTTTTGCACTTTGCGCAAGGCACAGGGCAAAGCTCAAATCCCGTCTTTACAAAACGCCTGCAAGCGGGTATGAATCCTGTCGAAATTTTTCAGACCCCGGTTTCCAAACCCAAAGAAATTCCGGGATCTTGGCTCTCTGCAGCCCTGTTACACGGGGCAAAAGGAAAGCCGCAGCTCATGGTCTTTCCGGCTTTTCCCTGAAAGCCATGACGCCTTCTGGCAAGGGCCGGTTTCTTGCCGGATTTCGTTCTTCACCACTTCTTATTCAGGCGGGAACACAAGAGGGATACAGGAGCGGATCCTGCCCGGGCAGTGTCTGCCTGTTCCCAAAGGGAGGGCGCGTTTCCCCTTCGTGACTCACGAAGCTCCTTTCGCGCTTTTGGTTAAGCTATGGAACAAAAGGACATCGAATACTTCAAGACTCTCCTGAACGACATGCTTGTCGAAGCCCAGCAAAAGGGTGATTCCACCCTGCAGGAACTGAGCGGAGACAACGAACTTTTTGCGGATCCCGCAGACCGTGCCACTGCCGAGTCCGATCGCGCCTTCACCCTGCGCATCAGGGATCGCGAGCGCCGTCTCATCAAAAAGGTCAAGGAAGCCCTGCAGCGCATCAACGATGGCACCTATGGCATCTGCGAGGAGTGCGGCGAAGAAATAAGCATCAGCAGACTGAAGGCCCGTCCCGTGACAAGGCTGTGCATCAACTGCAAGGCCAAACAGGAACAGGACGAAAGCCAGCGCGGTTAATCCGCAAAAATACCACTTCTCTCAAGGGCATGACTGTCTAGCCAGTCATGCCCTTTTTCGCAAAATGGCCCGGGCCCAAAATCCGCGCCAAGCCTCCTTCCAGGATTTGCCAAATGGACGCACATCTTTTCCGTCGCCTTGCCAGGGACCTTGTTCCCCTGCTCGCAGGTGCGAGGCTCGTCAAGATTCAGGAGCCTTTCGAGAACATCTACACCTTCAATCTCGATCTCTTTGTCCGTTCCGCGGACCGCAAGGTGCAGCTCGTCTTGAAATGCGGCAGGAAGGAGCCCTTCCTCTTTCTGGCAAAGTCAAGGCTCAGCGCCAATTCAACACCTTCTGCGGAAGTGATGCGGCTGCGCAAGTACGCTGCTGGCAGAAGCATACGCCACGCACTTGCCCTGTGGCAGAAAAGGCAGCTGTGGCTGCTCATGTCTGGCGCCATGCCGGCTGCCCTTGTCGAGGGCAGGGGCAAGGGGGCTGCACCTGCAGGGGAAGAGAACACAAGGCTTGTCTGGCTTGTTCTCGACCTGCGCGAGGGACCCTGGCTCCATTTTGCGGACGAAAACACCTTCCCGTCCGAGGAAGCACCCGTCTGGCCCGACCGGGCCGAACTGCCCAATGCCATGGAGAACTGGCAGGAGTGGCCTGTACTCACACCTGCCTTGCGACGCAGCCTGAAGCTCATGGACACTGGCGACGCAGCAGCCCTGCTTGTGGACCTTGAGGAAGGGGACGGAGACGTCTTTGTCTACACAAGAGCTGAGGACGACGCTGCGCAAAAGCCGGTCATATCCCGCATCAGTGCCTGGCCTTTGCCGGATACAACAGGCCTTGTCGAACACGTGCGTGAGGACAGTTTGCAGGCCTTCATGGACGCAGGTTCGGACATAGTTCTGGCCTCCTCTGCGAAACAGGCAGCCAAAAGGGCCGCAGCGCCCTGGATACGCAAGGAAAAGAAGCTGCTTGAGCGCCTTGAGCTGCAGCACGAGGACGAGGCAAGACTCAGGAAAATGTCAGCACGGCGCGAGCAGGGTCTTCTTTTGCAGGCCAATCTCTGGCAGCTGCCCATGGACAAGAGGCTGCACAGCGCAGACCTGTATGATCTCGAAGGCAAGCCCGTGCAGGTGCGCCTTGATCCGCGCTACACAGTGCGCGAAAACATGGAGCGCTTCTTCCACACAGCCCGCCGCGGCGAGCGCGGCCTTGTCAGGATTGGGGAAAGGACAAGGGAGCTTGAAGGGGAACTTGCGGAAGTGCGCAGGCAAAAGGAAGCCTGTCTGCTTGGCGGAAGCAGCGCCCAGTCCCCAAAAACGGGTGCTGCGAAAAAGGTTGTCACTCCGCCCGAGGTCCCTTCGACTGTGCAGCTTTTCATAAGCTCGGACGGCTTTGTGCTTTTGCGCGGCAAAAGCGCCAAGGGCAACCAGGATGCCAGGCGCATGGCCTCGCCCCACGATCTCTGGGTCCACGTGGAAGGCGGCCCCGGAGCCCATGTCATCATACGCAAGAGTCACGCTGGCGAAGAGGTTCCGGAGCGAACCCTGGACGAGGCCGGAGCCCTTGCTGCTGCCAAAAGCTGGCTGCAAAACGAACCAAAAGCCTCCCTCAACTACTGCGAAATCCGCCATGTGCGCCCCCTGAAAGGGGCCGGTGCAGGAACCATGCGCATGGACAAAATCCTCTTCACCCGCCAAGTGGAAACCGTTGCGGACATAGACGCAAGGCTTTTGCAAAACATGGCCCAGCAAAAATAGGGCGTCAGGCAGGAGCAACCAGAAGCTTTAGCCCAAAGGCTCTCAGGAGTTGCAAAACAAGGGCAAGGTCCGGCGGAGCACCAGGACTCAGAGCCGCATCAAGAGCTTCCCGGCTGAGACCTGCTTCACTGGCAATGGCAGCCATGCCCTTTGCCCGGACAATGTCGCAGATAGCGGACAGAACAAGATCACTGTCCCCTGTAGCCACTATCTCGGAAAGATACCCGGCCATGATTTCCTCGTTTTCGAGGAGATCGGCCATATCGAGCACAGCAAGTTGTTTCATGACCTTGCACAACTTTCGGCCTGCCCTGGTTGGCAGGCATTTCTTGTTGCCCAAGACTGGGGCAAAAGTAGAACCATATGGTCATACGAGCAACGAAACTCTGACTGCTCAAATGGTTACGCTGTTTTTTCTACTATGAACGTTATGAAACTATGGTTCTATATAGAACCATTCCAGACTGTTTTGTCGAAGGTTGTCCGTCCAAAGGCTACCCTCCAACTTTCCGAACACCAAAAAATCGGGACATTCCCGATACCCCCAGGAATACCCCAAAAAGTGGAAGGTCTTAAGATGTTACACGTTCACGGTCACAAGCTCGTACTTGCGCACGCCAAGGCCGTGCTTGGCAGCAGCTTCCACTGTGTGGATGCCGTGACGGGAGTCCATGCGCTCGATGAGGGCGGCCTTGCCGGGATCCTTCGAGTTCACCACAGCGTCGTAGCAGGCCTGGTCCAGAGCCACGGGATCCGTGGAGGCAAAGATGCCGAGGTCTGCCATCTTGGGTTCCTCTGGGCTTGAGTCGCAGTCGCAGTCAACGGAGAGCCTGTTGGCAACGTTGATGTAGACGATGTTCTCGCGGCCCTTGTAGTCCATGACAGCCTTGCAGGCGTCTGCCATGGATTCGAGGAAATAGTCCTGCTTGGGCAGATTGCTGAAAAACTTCGTATAGTCCTGTGTGACACCTGCCGTGTGGATGTTGGTCTTGCCGCGGGTAGAGCCAATGCCTATGCTCATGTTTTTCAAGGCTCCGCCAAAGCCGCCCATGGCATGGCCCTTGAAGTGGGAGAGCATGAGGATCGATGCGTAGTTGGCAAGATGCTTGCCCACAATGTTTTCCTTCAGGTGGAAGCCTTTCTTCACCGGGATGGCCATGTCGCCAAACTCGTCCATGATGTCGCAGGGGGCAATGGCCTTGAAGCCGTGCTCTTCGATGGCCTTCCAGTGTTCCTTCGGGTCCAGGCGCCTGCCCTTGTAGGCCGTGCAGCACTCGACAATCGTTCCGTTCAGTTTCTTCACCAGCGGGGCAATGAGGGCTGGCTGCAGGAAGTTGTGCCCACCGGGCTCGCCTGTGGAAATCTTCACTGCCACCTTGGGTTTCAGGGGATGTTTCAGGGCCTCGTACATGGCAATGAGGCTTTGGGGAGTGACAGTGCGGCAAAAATATACGCGGGCGGTCTTTTCCTTTGCCTGCGCCTGAATGGGCATGCCCCCGAGGGCAAGTCCGCCCACAACTGCGGCGCTCCCCTTCACAAATGTTCTGCGCGATACGTCTTGCTGTCCACTCATGGCTACTCCTTGTTGTCCCGGGCGAGAGGACATCACTCGTATGCCCTCTTCTACCCGCTCAATTCTGCAAGAGAGGATAACCTCCCGCGATGAGACAGCAATAAGCATTTGTGGCTTTTTCTTGCCAGATTCTCTCCCGTCTCTGGGTGTGGCACGCGGCAAAGCCTAGCCAATCAGCCGCTCAAGCCACTCCCAGGCGTCATCCAGCTGGTAGAAGCGTGCCATGTTGTCCTCTGCCAGAAGCTCGGGATCCACAAGGGAGGCAAACTTTTCCTGCAATGTCTCCTGCAGCCCGCAGGTCAAAGCAGTAGCCTTTGGCTTGCCCTTGTCGAGCAGCTTTCCAACCCTGCTTTTGAAGGTCATCTTCGAGATGGTGCCCATGTCCACCATGCCGGCCATGTCGCTTGCCTCTAGGCCTGCCAGGCGCAAAAGGGCTGCCACAGTGCCGCAAAACCTGTCCCCACGCCAGGGAAAGAGGCAAAGCCTGTTTCCGTCAACAACAAGGCTCCCCTTCCCAAGTCCGTACAAAACATAGGCTGTCTGCGCCTGCTGGAACATGACCCTGCCCTTCTGGTTGAGAAAGCCAGGGGCCTTCCCCTTTTCGTAGAGGGTGTGCATTGCCATACGCACCCTGTCGTGCACGGGCTTGCCGGCACCGGCAAATCTTGGCGGCTTGCCCTCGCTCTCGGGCTCAAGATGGATGCGGCGCATGTTCTCTTCCAGAGACACGACCTTCCAGGCCCTGCCGGCAAAAAGGATGCCCTGCCCTTCCTTCAGGGGTTCTGTCATGGGAAGCTGCCCCATGAAGCGCCCCTCGTGCATGAGCCCGAACTCGGTTGCCGTGCGAAAGGAGGTGGCAAAGTCCGAGGTGTCCACAAGCTCCCTGCCCTTTGGGGCAAGGCGTATTTCACGCTCGCCTTCCTTCCTGCAGACAAGGTCCTTTTTTGCAAGACCCTGCAAGAGCCTTGCAAACTTGTCCTGGGGCACATTGAAGGGGCCTGTCTTGCACAAAAGCCGCCAGAGCACGGACGGGCAGACACCCCCGTACTGCCCAAGGACAGCCAGGATCTGCTGGACAAGGGTCGAGTAGTGGGGCCTGGCCGCCTCCCCTGGCTCGCACCAGCCCTCCTGCAAAAGGCGCAGTACTGCCAGGGACTGGAAAAGTCCCATGTGAAGCCTGTCCGAAAGGCCTGCGTTGCGCAAAACAAAGTTTTCCAGAAGGCAGATGCGCAAAAGCTGCTGCCCGCCCCTGCGCCCTGCCCTGCCAAGGCGCTGGTTCAGGCTGGCAACAGAGTTGGGCGCGTCTATTTGCACAACGCTGTCCATGTTGCCAATGTCTATGCCAAGCTCCAGGGTCGAGGTGCACACAGCCGTCGTGGGCTTTTCCGGATCCTGCAGTCTGGCCTCCAGCGTGGCCCGCAACTCGCGCGAGAGACTTCCGTGGTGGGGGAAGAACTCGTTTTCCATGTCGAACTGCCTGCAGCGCCTGGCAAGCAGTGTTGCCACCTGTTCGGTTCTGGCGCGCGAGTTGGCAAAGACAAGGTGGTGTCCCCCGGAAAGGAGGTTGAAAAGATCGTCCGCCAGATCCTCTACCCCGTGCTCTGCTATACGCTCCCGCAAGAAGGGCGGCACCTCCACATAGGCGCGCAGCTGTACCAGGGGGTGGCGTTCCGCCTCGTCCCGGACGATGCGGCAGGGATAGTCTCCCCTGTGGGGCCTCAGCTCCTCCTTCATGCCCTTCTCGTCGCCAATGGTGGCACTCAGGGCTATTCGGGGGATTGGGTGGTGCGCAAGTGCCTCTATGCGGTGCAGAAGGCTTTCCAGCTGCTTGCCGCGCTCGACACCGGCAAAGGAGTGAAATTCGTCTATGATGACATGAGAAAGGGAGGAGAAGGCCCTGTAGCAAAAGGCGGGGTGGCGCAGGAGAAAGCCTTCCAGGGACTCCGGGGTCGTGAGCAGGATGCCTCGGGCAGAGTGCAGATAGTTCTGCTTGGCCTGGGCTGGCAGGTCCCCGTGCCAGGGGATCAGGGGAAGGTTCAGCCTCGCGCACAAGGGGGCAAGGCGTCTGTACTGATCGTTGATGAGGGCCTTTAAGGGGCTTAGATACAATAGGGGTGTGCCATCCCACGCATCTGCCAAAATGCGGGAGATGGCTGGCAAAAAGGCTGCCTCTGTCTTGCCGGAGGCAGTGGCTGCAGAAAGAATGACGTCCGTCGTGCCGGAAAGGATGGGCCCTAGCGCCTCCCTTTGTATGGGGCGAAGCTCGTCCCAGCCAAGGGAGCGCACCCAGTCCACGATGCGGGGGTCCAGAATCTCAAGACCTGTGCCAGCAGAATCAGACGAGCCTGTATCAAACGGGTCTGCGCTTTCTTGACCATGCGAAAGGACAGGACCAACGCCTGATTGAGCGTCAGTCCTGTCCTTGCCTATTGTGTCTTCTTCCCGAATCACAGGGTTGCAGCGCGCGCAATGCGGGCGAGTGTCTCTTCCCTGCCGAGGAAGGCCATGATGTCGTGCAGATGGGAGCCACCCATGAAGCCCACCAGGGCCGTGCGCAGGGCCGGAGCAATTTCCTTGAAGGTCAGGTTGTTGTCCTTCACAAAGCCGTTGAAGACCTCGTTCAGGTGCTCTGCCTCGAATACTTCCGTCTTTTCAAGCACTGCGGCAAGCCTTGTCAGGCGCTCCTTGGTCTCGGGCGTGATGTTCTTGGCAACGGCCTTCTCGTCATAGACAAGCTCGTCTGCCTTCTTGAGCATGGGAGCAAAGCACTTTGCCAGTTTCACCAAGGTCTTGGCGCGCTCGCGGAACAGGGTGCACAGGCCAGCCAGACGCTCGTCGGAAAGCTCCCCGTAGCCCTCTTCCACTGCAAAGGGACGCACAAGGCGCGCAAGCTCGCTCACGGGCAGGGCGCGCATGTAGTGGGCGTTGAGCCACTGCAGCTTGTTGGTGTCGAAGCGGGCAGCCGAGGGATTGAGATGGGTGCCGTCGAAAAGCTCCACCAGCTCGTCCAGGCCGAAGATCTCCTGATCGCCGTGGGACCAGCCAAGGCGCACAAGGTAGTTCACAAGGGCGTGGGGGAGAAGGCCGTCCTTCTCGTATTCGATGACAGCCCTTGCGCCGTGGCGCTTGGAGAGCTTTGCACCGTCGGAACCAAGGATCATGGGCACGTGGCCGAAGATGGGCTCCTTCAGGCCCAGGGCGCGGTAGATGAGGATCTGGCGCGGGGTGTTGGAAACGTGGTCGTCGCCGCGGATGACGTGGGTGATGCCCATTTCGTAGTCGTCCACCACCACGGCCATGTTGTAGGTGGGGGTGCCGTCTGCGCGCTGAATGACCATATCGTCCAGCTCGGAAACGTCCACGGAGATCTTGCCCTTCACCATATCGTCGAAGACGATCTTGCCTTCGTCCGGGCATCTCAAACGCACGCAGCGGCCCTCGCCGGGTCCCAGGTTGAGATTTCTGCAGTGGCCATCGTAGCGCGGCTTCTTGCCCACGGCACGGGCCCTTTCGCGCATGGCCTCCACTTCCTCGGCCGTGCAGGAGCACCAGTAGGCCTGGCCGTTTTGCAAGAGCTTTTCCACATAGGATCTGTAGAGGTCCATGCGCTGTGTCTGGTAGGTGAGCTCGCCGTCCCAGTCGAGGCCAAGCCACTTCATGGAAGCCAGGATGGAGTCCGTGTACTCCTGCTTGGAGCGCAAGAGATCTGTGTCCTCGATACGCAGGTGGAAGTGGCCGCCAAAATGGCGGGCAAGCAGCCAGCAGAAAATGGCGGTACGGGCCCCACCTATGTGCAGATGCCCTGTGGGACTGGGTGCAAAACGGGTAACAACGTTCATCGCGAAATACTGGCGCAAGGTTCCAAAAGGAAAATGCGCCATCCTCCTTTGTCGTGAAATATTGCGAGGGGCAGATGGCCCCTGTGGATGCCATTGGGCTTTGTCCTGTGCGCTAGATTGCGCGGACAGCAATTGTCAGGGGGGCTTTGTACCCGCTTTTGCCCCTCTGTGCAATGCAGGGGGCAAGGCTTCACAAAGAGCCTTCTTGCGTCTAGAAAGGGGAGGCAAACATCCTGTCAGGCCGATCTTTCGGTAGCTTCACAAACCCTCAAACCATTCTCAAGGATGATCTCCCATGTCCATATACGTCTCGGGTTCCCTTGCCTTCGACCGCATCATGAATTTCCATGGCAATTTCCAGGACCATGTGCTCATGGACAAGCTGCACATGCTCAACATAAGCTTCATGGTAGACGACATGATTGAAAGGCGCGGCGGTTGCGCCGGCAATATCGCCTACACCCTGGCCCTCCTGGGTGAAAAACCCATCATCCTTGGCTGCGGGGGCAGGGACTTCGACTCCTACGCGGATCACTTGAAGGAAGTCGGCCTCTCCGTCGAGGGCATACGCCGCGATCCGGAGCTCTTCACTGCCCTGTGCTACATTACCACGGACCTTTCCGGCAACCAGATCACGGGCTTCTACCCTGGCGCCATGACAAGGCCCTGCGGCTACACCTTCAAAAACCTGGGAAGTACGGATCTCGCCATTGTCTCCCCCGGCAACATGGAGGACATGCAAAATCTCCCGAAACTCTACAGGGAACACAATGTCCGCTACATCTTCGATCCAGGCCAGCAGCTGCCCATCTTCACGAAGGATATGCTGAACACGGCCATAGACGGGGCCTTTGCCTACGTGTGCAACGACTACGAGCTCGGCATGACGGCAAAGCTTCTCGAACTTGAGCGCGAAGAGGATCTGTTAAACCAGGTCGAGTGGCTCATCACCACCCTGGGTGCCCAGGGCTGCCGCGTGCGCGGTCGCGACGGCACGGACGAGACCATAGCATCAGTTCCCTGCGAGCACGTGGCCGATCCGACGGGGGCTGGCGATTCGCACAGGTCCGGCCTGCTCTTTGGCTTAAGCCACGGTCTCTCGGTTGTGGAGTCCGCAAAGTTCGGGTCCGTTACCGCGAGCTACTGCATTGCCTGCCAAGGCACACAGGAACATCACTTTACGAAGGAAGACTTTGTCAAAAGGTACGAGTCTGTCTTTGGCAAAATGCCCATAAGTCTCTAGGAATTCGCCAATAGTGCAAAGGGCCGCGCATGTACGCGGCCCTTCTTCGTCTCTACTGCTCTTCACGGCAACAGCTTCTTCAGTTCCGTGCCAGTGTCACCATCAATGCAGATGGCCTGCTCCTGAATCTCCCTTGGGCAGAAAGCCTGGGAAAGATTCACGCAGGCAAAGACTGCCCTGGAATTCTGGTACGTAATGCGCCAGAAGGGGTATTTGATGATGCCTGGCGTGTTTTCCCCAACGCCCAGCTCCCAGAACAGGATATGCTCGCCCTTGTGACGGTGCAGGAACTCCTCGTAGCAACCGGCTGCCATATGCCAGCCCTCATCCTCCACAAAGGTATCGTCCGCGCGCAGATTCATGGACATGGGCGCACCGCACACAGGGCAGTGCGGCACAAGCTCTGAAGGGACAGACTTGAGAGGTGAAATGCCGTCCGGCAGTTCCAGCCCTTGCGCCGTAATTTGGAAATTCTGGGCTTTGAGCATGCGACAGACTGTGTCCCTGTTGTCGTAGTTTTTTTTGTGACAAGCGCCTGGGGCGGGTAAACAGGGTAGCGTCAGCAGGGGACTCAAGGAACTGCAGCAAAAAGCCTGTCTTGTCGAAAGAGTACATGATCTTGCCGCAGTTGCGCAAAATCTTCGGTGAAGATGATGTTGGCTGCCTTGGCAGATCCTCCAGACTCCTGATGGCTGTTCTCTCAAGAACGGCAAAGACTTACGTCCTGTTTTTGAGAAGCATGGGCCTGCATATCCTACGACCTGGATGCCCTGCACGCCTGCTCAAAGGCTCGCGATTCCTCTCTCGCCCGGGGTCTCCCAGGCCCCCTTCCTTGCGGTCCACCCACCAGCGCCTGTCCACATGCCCGAACCACCAGCGGTTATGGTCCGTGCGCAGCATTTCCTCGCACAGTTCTCTGGCCTCGGCAGTCTTGAGCCTCTCGCGAGCTGCGTCTATCCAGTCCTTTGCGAAGGCATTGCCCTTGTCCAGCTCTTCCTTCAGGTTGAAGAGGAGGTCCAGCTGGTCCGCGTCCTTGGCAAGCCTGGCCTCGAGGCTCTCCCTGGCCTCGAACTCGTCGTAGGCAGCCAGTATCTCCGCCCCAAAGCCGGTTCCTTCCACTGCGTCCGCCTGGGCCCTGCGCTCGTCCTTGTTCGTATAGCGCTGGTTCATGTAGTTGAGATCCGAGGTCCTGGCCTCGTGCAGATCGTGGAAAAGCCCCAAAAGTGCCGTGTGTTCCGCATTGGCACCAGCCCTCTTGGCAAGCACGTAGCCTATGAGGGCCACGCGGAAGCTGTGCTGGGCTACGTCCTCCTGACCGCTTCCAAGATACGCCCAGCCTGTGCGCAGGGTCTTTTTGAGCCAGCCAGCCTCGAAGATAAAGTCCACCACGCGCTCAAGCTTCAGGTTTCTTTTGGGCTTTCCGGCCCTTCTGCCCAGTCCGTGTGCAAGGGCTCTCACTCGGCATCCCCCTTGTCGCTGCCGTACTTGCGCAGCTTCTTGTGCAGGGTGGCCCTTGTGATGCCGAGCTTTCTTGCCGCTGCACTCTTGTTGTCCCCTGTCTCGCGCAGGGTTTCCTCTATGGCGCGCCGCTCCACCTCTTCCAGGGGCAGGCCGGCAAGGGAGGACGAGACCTCCGAGCTCTTCGGCATGGCCTCGGCTGCGAGTTTCGCTATGTTCACCGGAAGCTCCGGCCCTGTCACGTACTCGCCTGTGCAGAGGATGACAGCGCGCTCAACCGCGTTTTGCAGCTCGCGCACGTTGCCTGGCCAGTCGTAGTGCAAAAGCATATCCATACACTGCGCGGAAAAGCCCTTGACGTTCTTGTGGTTGCGCTCCGCGTAGTGGGAAAGGAAATGGGCTGCCAGAAGGGGGATGTCCTCCTTTCTCTGCCGCAGCGGCGGCACCTCGAGGCTTATGACATTGAGGCGGAAATAGAGGTCCTCGCGAAAGCGCCTCTCCTCCACTTCCTTGCGCAAATCCCTGTTGGTTGCGGCAATGACGCGCACATCCACATGCTCGCTCTTGTCTGAGCCAACGCGCTGTATCTCGCCCTGCTGCAGAGCGCGCAAAAGCTTTGCCTGCACGCCAATGGGCATCTCCCCTATCTCGTCAAGGAAAAGGGTTCCCCGATCCGCCTGCTTGAAGCGGCCTTCCCTGCGCTTGTCTGCGCCTGTGAAGGCACCCTTTTCGTGACCAAAAAGCTCGCTTTCGAGCAATGTCTCGGCAAGAGCAGCGCAGTTGACCGTAACCAATGGCTCGTCCTTGCGCAGGCTTTGCGCGTGCAAGGCTCTTGCCACAAGCTCCTTGCCGGTACCGGACTCGCCAGTGATGAGCACTGTGGCCTCGGTAGGGGCAACAGTGCGGATCATGGAGAGCATGCTGGTGATGGCTGGCGAGCGACCGAGGATTTCGGTGCTCGCGTTCTCCTCGGAGAACTGCCTTCTCAGCTCCCTGTTCTCCACACCCAGGCGCGAGTGCTCAATGGCCTTGTTGAGCGTTTCCTTCAGGGCATCAAAGTCCAGCGGTTTGATGAGGTAGTCGTAGGCGCCTATGCGCAGGGCGTCCACTGCCGTTTCCACAGAGGAATAGGCTGTCATGAGGATGACCGGCAGCGAGGGGTTGTAGCTTAAGATCTGCTTCATGGCCTCTATGCCGTTCACCTTGCCCATGCGCACGTCAGTGAGCACAGCGTCAAAGGCCTTTGCGTGCACCTTCTCCACTGCCTCGTCCCCGTCTGCTGCCTCCTCGACAGTGTAGCCCCAGGACTTGAGCATCATCCTGAGCATGCCGCGGTGGGCGTCGTCGTCGTCCACGACCAGTACTGTAGTAGTCATTGTTCCCTGCCCTTTTTGTATATGTGTGAGATTGTGTCTGATTTTTTGCGGGGTCTAGGCCCTGTGTCAGGCTCGGCTCCCCTGTGTCTCCGCCACAGGGAGCCAGATGCTGAAGCAGGTCTCCCCTGTGTGGCGCTCTGTGGCTTCCCTGGAAGTCACGGAAATCTCGCCGTTCATGGCCTCCACTATCTTGTGTACAGTGGCAAGGCCAATACCCGTGCCCTTGGTCTTGGTGGTAAAGTAGGGATCAAAGACATGGGGCAGGTTTTCCGGCTTGATGCCTGTGCCGTTGTCCAGCACCTGCAGGCAGATGCGGCCCTCGCTCACGTTGGTGGCAAGGGTTAGTTTGCCACCCTTTGGCATGGCGTCAAGGGCGTTCAGACACAAATTGAGCACAGCCTGGCCCAGTCTGTCCGGATCGGCCAGGGCCTTCGGGCTCTTGCGCAGATTGAGGATGATCTTTACGTTCCTGTTCGCCGCATTCTGGGCAAGCAGGCGCGCCACATGCTGCATAACCTCGTCCGGGGCCACGGCCTGCAGGGCCACGTCCGTGGGACGGGAGAGCCCTATGAGTTCGGTGATAACGCGGTTGAGCCTGTCCGCCTCGCGCACCATGACGGCAGCAGCCTCCCTGTCCTCGCTGCCTTCGGGGAAGCGCTGCTGGAAATAGGTGGCATAGCCCTTGATGGAGCTTAGGGGATTGCGGATCTCGTGGGCCACACCGGCTGCCAGATTGCCCACTGCGGCAAGCTTTTCCTTGCGGCGCACTTCCTCTTCCAGGGCTGCCACGCGGCTTCTGGCTGCCTTTTCGCGCAGGCTGGACTGCCTGGCCCTTTGCGTGTGGTAGAGGACAAGCAGACAGGCAAGTCCCACCAAAAGCGTCACGCCCACAAGCATGGTCATGTAGGCCCTGTTCTGGGCGCGGGTGATGTCAAAGGGCGAGATATCCATGCCAAGGAAGATCATGGGCACGGGAAGCTCGCCACTGGCAAGGCGTCTGCCCATGCCGCGTCCGCGCCCCATGCCGTGCCCTGGCCCTCTTCCTTCCATGTGCTGTCCGTGCATATCGCTTCCGGCTCCGTCGGGCGCTCCTGGCCTTCTGCCTCTGTCTGGGGCAATGGGCTGGAAGTTGCTGTACACCACAAAGCTTCTTGTCCCCTCGATTTCCATGACGCTCCAGCGCCGCTCGCCGCGGGGGGAAAGCTGATGCATGGTCGCTTCCGAGGCCTCGCGGCCGTCAATATTGAGGATTTCGCCTATGCGTCTCCTGTCCGTATGGGCGATGATGGTCCCGTCGGGCATGGTGACGGCTATGAAGTTCACATCTGGGCTTTGCGTCATCTGCTCGAGCAGAAACTGCAGCCGTATGCCCATCTGCGAGCGCATGCCTGTGCGCAGGACGTTTTCGAAGGCTGTGATAAGGGAAAAGCCCTTGTCTGCCAGAAGGCGCGTCAGCGTTGTCTCGTTGCGCTCCACGGAAATGAGTGCCGGGAAGCTGACCATGATGGTCAGGGTGACAAAGCCGAAAAACAGCAGTATTCCCATGGGAATATGCGCAAGATGCTCGCTGTTGAAGAGCTTGAAGAAGAGACTTGCCCGCCTGATGTTTCGTGGCAGCTGGATCCGGGCCTTGGACATGGGCATTCATCCTTCGGGAAAACAGGGGAGAGTTGAATGGGCATCTTCTCACAAGCATTTTTCCCTGTCCAGCCGCTTTCCTGTCCTTGTCCGGCAATACCACGTTCCGGCACTGTATCCTTGCCTGACAGAAGAGATCCTCCCTTGCACCTTGCCTCACATGCGCCATGCATTGGCCTGCAAAAAAAGGCTGAAGCACAGGTTCTAGCCACAAAAAATGCGTATTTCTTCTCCCGAAATCCAGCCAATACTTTCCCTTTTCAGACCAAGACGTCCCAGGGCTTCGGCGTTTTCCCGCCTGTGTCCGTAGAGATAGCCCTGCACTGCCCTTGGAAGCTCCATGCGCCGAATGGCCCCGTGTCTTTCCACATCCCTTTCCACAAGCTTCAAAAGAGCCCCTGAAAGTACCCTGGTGCCAAGATTCGGGTCCCTCGGCCCTGCCAGCACGTGTTCCTCGAAGCCCTGTTCCACGGCAACCCCAAGGCGGATAACGGGAACATTTTTCTCATGGGAAAGGAGGATGCCCTCGGAGAGGGCAGAGATGGTTGTCGCAACACTCCAGGGAACGTAGCGCCCCTCGTGATAGAGTTTGGCAAGGCCAGTTCCTTCCACCACAAGGCAGGGGTAGAAGCGCATGAAGGCAGGCTTTGCGGCAAGGGTCCTGTTCACATCGTCCACAAAATCGCTTGCTGTGTGCCCCGGAAGCCCTGGCAAAAGCTGCACGCCAAGCTTCAGGCCCGCATTCTTCACCATTTCCATGGCCTTAAAGGCAGTTTCGGCATCGTAGCCACGAAGGGAAGTGCGAAGGACCTCGTTCACAAAACTCTGTATGCCAAGCTCCACTGTCGTGCAGCCTGCTGCGCGCATGTCCAAAAGGAGACGCTCGTCAAGGCAGTCCGGGCGCGTCGAACAGCGCCAGGAAGAAATGAGCCCCATATTTCGCCACTCAAGGGCACTATGCAGGCAAAACCCGAAAGCCGACCTTTCAAGTGCCGTGAAGGTGCCGCCGTAAAAGGCAAGCTCGCAAGGCTCAAGGCCGCGTTTGCTTCTTGCGCGAAGCATGGAGAAGGCCTCGTCCAGAACTTGCCGTATGCCCTGCAGGCTCCTTCCTGTCTGCAGGGTCTGGGCGCAGTAGATACAACGGGTGCGGCAGCCGGCAAAGGGCAGGAACACGGGCACAATGCGTGTTCCCTTGCCGTGCACGGGCCAAGGGTGAACCAGGGTTTTCAAGGGGGTGCATGTCCTCCTTTTTTTTCTTCGGCATGAAGCAAAGTAACCTTCACGCGTAGCCCAATTCTTTTGCCCGAACGCTCCCTTGTCAAGCTTCTGTCAGCTCCGACACCTGGCCCACGGGATGGTCTTCATGTGGATTTTTGGCCTTTCCTGGTGTAGAGGAAGGCAGCCCGCCCCTGGAACAGGGCAAGGGCCCAAACGAAAAAAATCCGGCATTTTTCCCCTTATGCCATGCTTTCTTGTGAGGAGAGTGCATGCCCTTTGACAGCTATGTCTTTGTCCTGTTCTTCCTGCCCCTGCTTGTCCTCGTCTGGAGAGCGGTTGCCATAGTGCACAAGCCGGCCCTTGGCCCTGTGCTCCTTGGCGCATCCATCCTGTTCTGCTTTTGGGCAAGCCCCGCAGCACTCCTCATCCTGGGCCTCATGATCCTTGTGAACTACGGCCTTGGCCTTGCCCTTGCAGCACCTGGCGAGCGCGAGGGCTCCCTTAGACGCAAGGGACTGCTCTTCCTTGCCCTTGTGCTCAACTTTACCCCCCTCCTGCTTGTACGCTACCTGCCAAGGCTTGGCTTGCTTTTCCCGTCCATGTCCGGTGTCGAACGCGAGATCCCCTTCTGGTCCACCCTGTGGGAGGGCATGGCCGCATCCGGGCCTGAAAACATCTTTGTGCTCAGCACAACAGAGCTTGCCGGCATCTCCTTCTGGACACTGGTCCAGGCTGCATGGCTCATCTCCATCTACAAGCGCCACCTTGAGCCGGAAGGCCTCATGCGCCACGGCCTCTTCTCCCTTGCCTTCCCCTACCTTCTGGCAGGCCCCATTGTGCGCTACGAGCAGATGGGCACGCAGTTCGACAATCTGGATGCACCCTCCCTGCCTACCCTTGCGACAGGCCTTGGCCTCTTTCTGGCAGGCCTTGCCAAGAAGGTACTTCTGGCAAACTGGCTGGGCGCCCACGCGGACACCATCTTTGCTGCTGCAGCCGAAGGGTACGCCCTCACAAGTCCAGAGGCCCTTTGGGGCGTCTTTGCCTTTTCCTTCCAGGTCTACTTCGACTTTTCCGGATATATTGACATGGCCCTGGGCGCTGCCCTCATGCTGGGCTTGCGGCTTCCGGAAAACTTTGCAGCACCCTACAGGGCAACCGGCTTCATAGAATTCTGGCGCAGGTGGCACATCACCCTCTCCTCCTTTGTGCGCGAGTACGTCTATCAGCCTCTCGCAGGCCCTGCCCCCTCCTTCCCACGGATCTTCCTTGGCATCATGGCAGGCCTTCTCGCCATAGGCCTCTGGCACGGGGCAGCGCTGAACTTCCTTGCCTGGGTCCTTGTGCATGCGCTCTTCCTTGGCCTCAACGTGGCCCTGCGCCGCGTGAGAAGTCCAGGCCTCGACGCCTTCTTTTCCGGTCTTGTCGTTCGCGGGATCTGCATCCTTGTGACCTTTGTCCTGGTGAGCCTTTCCTGGGTACTTTTCCGCGCAGACTCCCTGCCCCATGCCCTTGCCCTCTACAGGGCGCTCTTTGATGCAAGCTCTCTGTCCCTCTTTGCAAACGGCTACTTCTCGGGCGCAATCTCCCTTGTCCCCCTCGTCATTGCTGCCATATGCACCTTTGCCCTGCCCACGGCGCGCGAGGTCTTTATGGGCTGCAGGGACGGTTCAAGGCCCTGGTTGAGCTTTGCTCCCAACCTCTCCTGGGCGCTCGTCCTTGCCTGTGGAGCCTTTGCGTGCCTCTCCGTCATGGACATGACAAGACCCTTCATCTTCTAGCCTGACACAAATCGGGACACATAAGCCAGAACACACAAATAAGCCAATATCTTCAGGACATATTCATGAGCGATCAGTTGAAGGACACTACGCGCAGCTGGCTCAAGGCCTTTTTTCTCCTTCTCGCAGGCCTTGTGGCCGTAGCCCTGCTCGTAGCAGCCCCTCTTTCCGGGTTGTGGCTGTACTTAAGCGGCGAGTTGGCAGTGGACAGGGCCGTTCAGGCCCAGAGCAGGGGCTTTGCCCTCTTCGGCTCCACTGTGGGGCGCAATGCAAACGCCACCCTCGAATACAAGCTTGACCTTTACAAGACCAAAAGGCCGCAGATTGTGCTTGCTGGCTCGGCCGGCATGGGAAGCCTCAAGGACACTATGTTCCTGCGCCCCATGCTCAACATGGCGGGCACGGCAAACTCCCTCTCGTCCTTGCGAGCAAGCCTTGATGCCATGCTGGCCCTGCACAAGCCGGACGTGGTGCTCCTGGCCCTGGACTTCTGGTGGTTCTCGTCTGCCTGGGAGAAGAACCCCTTTGCACAAGACCCAAGGGAACCCTCGCCCTTCAGCTACACCATGGATACCCTGCGCCTTCCCTGGCGCATGCTCTTGCAAGGAGACATTTCCCTTCCCCAGTTCATGTTCATGTCCTTCCAGGAAGCAAGGTTCGGGATACGCGCCCAGTTTGACGACACAGGCTACGGCTCGGACGGCTCCTTCTACGCGACCTCAATCATTACTGCAAAGCGCGCGCCTGACGCAGGCTTTGCCAGAACACTGGACAGGCAAAGGCGCCACATAGGGGAATTTGCTCCCCAGAAGGCGTTGAGCCAGGCCCATCTCGATGCCCTGGCGGACATCTATTTCCGGCTCCGTGGCAGGGGCATTGTTCCTGTGGTCTTTCTCTCTCCCCTGCCGGGTGAGCTCCTCGACGCGTTAAAAAAGGAGGAAGCGCTCTACCCCCATCTCTTTTCCTTGAGACAGGCCCTTGCAGAACGCGGCATAGAGCTCGCCAATACCGTTGACGCGCGCTACTTCAGCGCCTCCTCCTGCGAATTTGTGGACGGCACGCATGCCGGCGAAGTGGCTGCCCTGCGCATCACAAACGAGCTCACCAGGGTGTGGAACGGTCTTTTGCCCTACATCAATATGGAGGCATTGAATCGCGCAATCAACGAGTGGAAAGATCACGCCGCAGTGGCAAGCCCCTTTTTGCCCAGGGTCATTGAAGAGGATTTTCTCCAGCTTGGCTGCGTGAAGCGCACAGGTCCTGCAAGACTGCAGTAAGCCTTCCCGGACATATACTTTCCCGGATATGCAGAGGGCTGCCCCTATCTTGGGGGCAGTCCTCTTTTTGCTTGTGCAAGGCATTTTCTGTTCCCCGAACAGAGGGCCTGCGAGCAGCCCTGTTTTTTGTTCCTTGCGCCCTGGCCTGTGCGCCTGCAAGCTCCACGGCGCCTGGCCTGTGGCGCAAGGCCTGCCCCCTGTCGTCAGAGGGCAGGCCTCTCTTGCCAGAGCCCTTGTCCAACCAGGGCTTCATGTACAAAAAAAACTCCCCGCCTCCCGACGCAATGCCGGAAAACGGGGAGTCTTTCTATTTTCTCAAGGAAGGATCAGGCGAACTATTCGCCGACAATTTCCTTGTAGCTGTCGCCAAATTCGTCCTTCACTTCGGTGTGCATGTTGAGCAGCACCTTCCAGCGACGGATGGTTCCCATGATGACGAAGAGCATCATGACCATGACGAGCACGCTCAGGAAGACGAGCAGGTACTTGCCATTGGGCAGATACTGGTTGATGCACAGCCAGATGCCGGCCCAGAAGGTGATGATGGTCATGAAGACACCGGGGATACCGGTCATGAAAGCGTACTTGCCCTTGTTCATGCGCAGAAGCACGGTGGTGCCGATGAGCAGGGTCACGGAAGCAAGCAGCTGGTTGCTGATACCGAACAGAGGCCAGATGTTCGCGATGTCACCGCTGTACACGAGGTAACCCCAGGCAGAGGTGAACACGGCGCTGGTCACCACGATACCGGGCCACCAGTTCTTGTCACCCCACTTGGGAGCAACCTTGCCGATCATTTCCTGCAGGAAGAAGCGGCCCACACGGGTACCGGCGTCAACTGCAGAGAGGATGAACACGGCTTCAAACATGATGGCGAAGTGGTACCAGTAGGCCATCAGATCTTCCATGAAGGGGATCTGGGAGAAGATGTGGGCCATGCCGACGGCCAGGGAGACCGAGCCGCCAGGACGGTGCATCAGGTTCTCCTGCACTTCCTGCTCAAGCCTGGGCAGTTCCTGTACGGCCATGCCGAGCTTGTCGAAAGCGGCTTCGGGAGAGTTGATGGCGAAGTAGTCGGCGGGGATGAGCACGCAGGCGGCGATGAGGGCCATGATAGCCACAAAGCCTTCAAGCAGCATGGCGCCGTAGCCCACGAAGAGCACATCGTGTTCGGTGCTGATCATCTTGGGGGTCGTGCCGGTACCAATGGTGGCATGGAAGCCGGACAGGGCACCACAAGCGATGGTGATGAAGATGAAGGGGATGACAGGACCGCCAACGATGGGGCCACCGCCGTTGATGAACGTGGTCAGAGGCGGCATGTTGAAATGCGGCATGACGAAGACGATGCCGATGGCAAGGCCAAGGATGGTGCCGACCTTGAGGAAGGTGGACAGGTAGTCACGCGGCAGAAGCAAAAGCCACACAGGCAGAACGGAGGCAAAGAAGCCGTACACGGGAATCAGGATGGACATTTCCCTCTTGTCGATGTCCAGGAAGCCGAAGATTTCCGGATGTGCGGCCACGTAGGGTCCGGAGAGCAGGCAGAGGAAGAGCAGCACAACGCCGATGATGGAGGCGCCAAGCACGTCGCCCTTGCGCCAGATCTGCATGTACAGACCCATGATGATGGCGATCGGGATGGTTGCTGCAACCGTGTAGGTGGACCAGAGGCTGTTGTGCATGGCGTTCACAACGGCGATGGACAGACCGGCCAGGGTGAGCAACAGGATGGCGAGCACTGCCCAGGCAGCCACGGTGCCGGTGGTCTTGTCTATTTCGCGGGTGGCGATATAGGCAAGAGACTGGCCCTTGTGACGAACGGAGCAGAACAGCACGACCATGTCATGGACTGCACCGGCCAGAACGCAGCCGATGAGGATCCAGAGCAGGCCGGGCAGATAGCCGAACTGTGCGGCGAGCACTGGTCCGAGCAGGGGGCCTGCGGCGGCGATGGCCGCGAAGTGGTGACCAAACAGCACGTACTTGTTGGTCTGAATGTAGTCATGACCGTCGGCGTATTTCACAGCCGGGGTCTGACGGGCGTCATTAAGATTGAGCACTTTGCGGGCTATGAACAGACCGTAGAATCTGTAGCCGATGGCAAAGACGCACAGGGCAACAAAGATGATTGTTACCGCATTGATTCCAGGTGTTGCCTCAACCATAAGGCAAATCCTCCTTGATAAGCCAGAGGTAGCTTGCACTGCCTCTATTTTCCGGGGCTTGGTGTACTGCTATGTGAAAAATTTTTCCAGTCCCCCCGCACGTTCTTCCCACGCCTCGTGAAGAAATTCTCTTTCTCTTGTTTTATAACATAATAACAATAGGTTATCCATATTAAACCCGATAGAAAGACAAGCTTGCCAATGCACTTTTTGTCAAATTTTTCTTGCCAAATATCAAAGCTTTAGATATATATAAAAAATTTTGCTCCCTGATTGTTTTTCTGCACTTTCCCGGTCTTCACGACATGTGCTACTCCCGGCTCTGGTGAATCCAGAGCGACAAATGAAAAACAGGCTGCATTATTACGGTTTTTCGGACATGGAGGAGCACTCATGCCCAAAAGGTATACACTTTGTGCCATAGTACCAAGGATACTCTCCGCCATGATGAGCTCGGGCTTCTCAAACCCCAGCATGCAGGGAAAAACGGGTACCGCTACTACAACGCCAAGCAGTTCTTGCAGTTCGAAATGATCCGTTTTCTCAAGGAAAAAGGGCCGTGGACAGGCCAATACTCTCCGCCAGCCAGTATGGATGGCGGCACAACCAAGAGTCCCGCATAGCCCATGATGGAGAGGATGGTTGCCGCACGCTGGGGGCTGCTATCACTCCTGTTGCCACCACGACTGAGGATGACGGGCTTGACGGGGGCAATGCCAAGGCCTGCCAGGCTCTCGCTTGCCCCTTTTCTGTGTGCAGCAAGAGAGCACTCCATTCGCCGCAGGCTCCCTTGATGGTGAAGCCCATCAGCGCGAGGACACCGAACAGGAGGATCATGGCGGGTATTCTCCCTCTGGAGGCATCCATGCTGGCACAACGCCTTCTTCAGCCTCAGGCAAGAGATCGCCTGAAACCACGATCCAGCCAATCACAAAGGCAGAACCAGCTCCGCAGAAAGAAAGCAGGGGAGAGAGAGCCGCAGTCGCCGCTCAGGTTGTAGCTTGCGTGCAGGCCGGCCAGGCAGGCAGTGGTGGCCGCAGACGATGCTCAAGCAAGAGTCCCTACATGTTCAGAACCACGTCCGAAAACGCAAAGACTGTCCCGAACAGCAAAAAGGACGCGCAAAAGGACAACCCCTTCCAGGACAGGCCTGTCAGGGGCAAAAAGAGACACAGAAGGACAGATCAGCCTGATGCTAAACTATGGGGCACCCCCAAGGGCAAGGAGATTTTTTTCAGGGCAAAAAAAGAAGGGCTGCCCGGAAAGGAAGCCATATCCTTTGGGCAGCCCGTTCACGCTGTTTGGCTCTGCTTTAGTTTTTCTTGTCGAAGAGGATGAGGGCAATGATTTCCATGTCCTCGGAGCCTGTGTTGGCAAGGGCGTGTTCCTCGCCCTCGGGACAGATGGTCACGTCACCCGGGCCTACCTCGACCTCTGTGCCATTGTCGTTGTACACGCCATATCCCTTCAGGATGTAGTAGGTCTCGAAGTCGTTCACATGGCGGTGCTTTGCAATGGTCACGCCGGGCTTCAACACAATGTGGTTGAAGAGCCTGCCCTTGTCGCAGAACTCTCCCTCGTTGAGGATTTGCCTGGCTTCAATGGCGCCCGGGCCACCGAACATGACCTTCGTGAAGGTGGTGCAGTCTTGGGATTTGCGAATCATGGTACTCCTCCTGGGGGCCCTGCGCTGTCCCTCGGGAAAGCAGGGGAAGCCTCAGGCTACAGGGCCTGTCTTGTAGGGGCTCGTCTTGTCCTTGCTGGCCGCATCCTGCGGGAAGGCAAGGCCTGGGCCGGCCTGCGGCCTGCGGGCCTGGGTGCCGGATCCCTCTTCAGATGGACGTCCATCTGCGGGAAGGCAATCTCTATGTTGTGTTCTGCAAAGCTTTTGTTGATGGCAAAGCGCAGCTGCGAGGCTACGCCCGTGGCAAGGTCGTAGTCCTTTACCCAGAACAGCAGCCTGAAGTCCAGCGTGCTTGCCCCAAAGGCCTGGAACTGCACGACGGGCTTGGGGAAGGCCAGAACTTCCGAACTCTTGTTGGCTACCTCGAGAAGGAGCCTGCTCACAAGCTCCGTGTCCGTCCCGTAGGCCACACCCACGGTCACCTGCTGCCTAGTCGTTCTGCTGTTGCTTGTCCAGTTTGTGAGATTGCCGGACACAAAGGCAGAGTTGGGCACATAGATAACAGCCGAGTCGTAGGTCTCCACCACTGTGGCGCGCACGTTGATCTGCTTGATACGCCCTACAACCGTGCCAACCTCGACCACGTCGCCAACCTGCAGGTTGCGGCTGAAGATGAGGATGATGCCGGAGATGAAGTTGTTGACAATGGTCTGCATGCCAAAACCGATACCAACGGAAAGGCCACCGGCGATGACAGCAAGATTGCTCAGGTTCATGCCAAGGCTCTTCAGAACAAAGAAGCCGAACAAAAGCCAGATAAAGTACACATAGGCCGTCTGCATTGGGGTGATAAGGCTTCTGTCCAGCTTCATCCCCTTGTCCGGCATCTTGGCTATGAGGTTCTTGCCCATGCGCGCTGCAGTTCGTGCCAGGAAGAAGGCCGTGGCAATGAGCAGAACCTGCATGAAGTTGAGCTGTGTCTCGCCTATGCTGACGCTCTTGAAGATATAGAACTGCAGAAGATCAAGGCCGCCAGGCAATGTTCCCACCCACAGGGAAACAACGGCTGCGGCCAAAAGGAGCACCACCGGAGCGGAGATGGCGAGCAAAAAGCTCAGCCACATGGTGCTTGTGTCCTCGTTGTCCAGGGATTCGTTGATGCGGGACAAAAAGGACAGGGAGGCCACCGAAATCTGCACTGCCACGCACAGCGAGGTAAAGAGCAGATAGACCACCATGCTGTAGAAGTGCAGGCCGATTATGCAGAGGATAAGACAGGGCCACAGTACCACTGGCTGCAGGTTCAGGATGGATTTTTCCAGCTGCATCTTGCCAAGGTCCAGGTCGGGAGACTTGTGGCAAATCCAGATGTTGACCACAAGGCAGGCAAGCCAGAGGACCAGCGTCAGAAGTCTTGGCAGGGGCAGATACAAAAAGATGTAGGCAGCGAAGGTCAGGGGCACAAGGGCGAATATGGGCGATTTCTCCCTTGTGATGTCCGGAAACTTGATGCGCCTCAGCTGCCAGGCAAGGGTGACCTGCCCCATGATGAGTGCAAGATTGCCAAGGGCAAGGAAGAGCCTGAAGAGCTCAAGGCTTGGCGTGTAGGATGCGGCAATCAGTGCCATGCCGAACACGTTCCAGGGCAGACTGCTGCGCAAAACCTGCCTTTGTATCTCCGGATAGCTGCGCAAGAACTGGTTGCAGAGGAGGTATCCCAGAAGGCCCATGGCTACGAGAGTAATGACAAAGCGGGAGAGCGCTCCCTGCCACTGGGTAGTTGTGAGCGGCAGTTCCACTGCCTTGCGCAGCTCAATGCTGATGCCGAAATAGCCAAGTGCTCGCGGCAGGGCTTCCCACTCGGAACCAGAAAGCCACGACACAGGCTTCTGTGTATAGTAGTTCTTCCACAATTCTGGGAGCTTGGCACTGATCTCGCTGCGTGTCTGTTCAACCTTCTTCACCAAGGCTCTCGCAGGAGCGAGGGCAGAGGCGTAGCGGGTGATGATGGCGGTGAGCAGAAAGCGGGCCGTATTGATCTGCTCCATGTACTCGGCAGTGTCGCCGTACTTTGTCAGCGCAATTTCCGCCATGCTGTCCGCCGAACGCTCCAGTTGCTGGAGAAGATCGTGGGCGGAAAGCTGCACGGTTGCAGCGGAAAGAATGATGGTGTTGACGAGGTCTGCGGAAATCCCAAGGCGTCTGCTCACGGCCTCAAGCGGGCTTGGATAGGTCTGAAACTCGTTGACGAGCACAAGCTGACGATTGATGTCCTGTTCCACTGGCCGGATCTGCTCCAGCACACTCACGTCGGAAAGGAATCTCTTGCTCAAGGTAGTAGATTGCTTGATGACGGAGTCCAGCATGGTACGCTGGCTTGCCCAGATCTCGCGCAAGGGGTCATTTGCGGCAAGTTCTGCTGCCTCCTGCTGCTTTTGGGCTGCAGCCTCGTCGCGCTGCTGGCGCAGTTCCTCTTCCTTCTCCGTCTTGGCCTTGACGGCCTCCTCGGTCTTGGCCTTGAGCTCTGCAGCCTTTCGGGCCTCCTCGGCCTTCTGATCTGCTTCGGTGGCTTTTTGCTCGGCAGTTGCCTCGCTTTTGGCCACGCCCGCATTGTCCTGGGAAGCCTCATCGGCTGCGCAGGCAATACTGGACATTGTCCCAAAAAGGATCAGCATGAACAAAAGACAGGCAAAGCCTCTAAGTACCCCGGCCCCCCGAAGGCCCCTTTCTGCGTGCAGGCTGTACAGCATGCCACACATCCCTCCAATCGCAAGAATCGACGGCACAAGGGGTGCCCCCCAGTACCTGCCAGATGTGAGGCTATAGCACCATGAACCTGCCATTGCAAAGAGCCTTGTAATGCAGTTTTCGGGCATTTTGGCCCCTTTGCACAAAACCTTCCCGCAAGCTCTCGGTCCCATGCATTTTGCAGTGTTGCAAGGCATTTGGGGCTATGGTACGGCTTTTGCTGCCCCATCCTTCGGGGCATGGAAAAAGCCTTGCCAAACCACACGCCAGGGAGGCGGCGCAGCCCTTGCGCCGAAAAACCAGATGAAGCGATTTGCCAGCCTGCTCATTCTCCTCACAGTTCTTGTCCCTCTCCTTGCGAGCACGGCCCTTGCCGGGCCTTCCTACAGGAGGGTGGAAACCACAGATCCTGCACGAAGCAGCTGGCAGGAGGGCATTGGCATTGTCCTTGCCCTGGACGAGGACCGCTGCAAAAGGGAGTATGGCAGAAACTGGGCACAGGAATGCATGTCCCGCGCCTACGGAGAACCGGGCAGGCTTGTGCGCGGCGTAGAGATCACCCCGCACGTGGACGGGGAGTGGCGCTGGAGCGGCTGGAACAGCCTGCGCTTTCACCCCCGCACGCAAAGCGGTGCCCTTGCTCCTGCCACAACCTATACCATAAGCCTTGAAAAGGCGGACATCCCTGCAGCCATGGCACTGAACGTGAAGCAGGTGACCTTTACGACGCAAGGAGAGGGCGTTTTGCCGGGCAAGGAGACAGTCTGGATTGATCCTTCTGCAAACGAGGCACACGGCATATCCATTCCCCTCACCTTTATCTGGCCCCAGGACACGGCCCGGGTGGAAAAGTCCCTGCGTCTTTCGGCTGACAATGGCGTTGTCCTGGCCAATCCCCGCCTTGCCTGGAACGCGACCAATGACGGCGTTGTCGTAAGCGCCCTTGTGCGCAAGCTTGGGGAAACCCCCGGCAGGGTGACAGTGCACCTTGACTCCATGCCTGCCTACACCCTGGAAGAGGGCAGGCGCGTTTTGCAAAAAAAGCCCCTTGCCCACGCCTTCGGCGTGCCTGGCAGAAAATCCCTCTTCTCCTTCAGGGAAATTCGCCTCGCAAGGGGGCACGACCAAAACTTCAACCTGCGCCACGAGCTTCTCCTCGAGACCACCTTGCGCACATCACCGAAGGATCTTCTGGCTGCACTCACTGTGCTTGAGCTTCCCGAAAAGGCCGAGCCCGGTGCCGATGAGCCTACGGACTGGACGCGCTATCCTGCGCTCTCAAGGGACGATGTGCGAAAGGCCCGCAAAATCGAGCCCGTCCTGCTCTCACCGAAGGAAGAGACCGACAGCATACGCCTTGCCCTTGCAATCGAGCCCGAACGCTGCGTTCTGGTTCTTGTGGACAAGAAGCTTGCCTCGCAAAGCGGCATTCACCTTGAAAAGGATGTGTGCGTTGTGCTGCGCGCACCCGAGGCCGAAGCAGAGCTCTCCTTCCTCCTGCCCGGCAATCTGGTGAGCCTTGCCGGCAGCAGAAAGATTGCCCTGCACAGCATTGGCATAGACAGTTTGCGCTGGCAGGCAAGGCGCATACAACCCTCCTTCCTGGCCCTCTTTGCGGCAAGCCATGGCTTTTCGAGCAAAACCATCGAGCCTGGCATGAGCGACGTGGATCTGGACGCCCAGACTGTAACTGTCAGGGGAACAATCCCTGTTGCCCTGCAGGACAACGGCAGGGCCTCCTTCCCTGTTCTTGAGCTCGACAAGATGCTTGAAGAGCATCCTTGCGGCCTCTACCAGCTAGTCCTGCAGGGCATGCGCGACGGCAAGATGGTAGCCTTTGCGGAAAAGATGGTCCTTTTGACCAACCTGGGACTGGTCATCAAGGAAAATGCCCTTGGTGGCCGCCATGTCTTTGTGGCGAGCCTTTTCAGCGGCACCCCTGTCGGTGGTGTCAGGGTACAGCTTCTCGCACGAAACGGGACTGCCATTGCCACTGTGCAGACCAATGCCCAGGGACAGGCCTATCTTCCCCCTGCAAAGGGCCTCGAGGGCGAGATGGAGCCAGTCGCCATCATGGCTACCAGCACTGGCAAGGACCCGGATCTTTCCTGGCTCTCCCTGCGGGACAAGTCCCGCGTTCTGGACATGAGCGACTTTGCCGTATCCGGCAGGCACAGTACAAAATCCGGCCTCATGGCCTCGGTTTTTTCGGAGCGGGGCCTCTACATGCCAGGAGACATGCTGCATTTCGGCATCATGGTGCGGCGCTTCGACTGGCGCATGCTGCCCAAGGATTTGCCCCTGGAAACAGTGCTAACCGATCCCCTGGGCCGCACGGTCCTGAAAAAGCCCCTTCATGGGGACCCATCGCTTGCCTCAGTCTCCTGGCAATCCTCCCCGCAAAGCCCCACAGGTCCCTACCGGCTTGACGTGCGCATCCTGGACGACAAGAGTGTGGCACCTATCCTTGGTTCAGCCACAGTGCGGATAGAGGAATTCGAGCCGGATACCCTGGCCCTGGCCGCACAACTCGATCCTGCCCCAAAAAAGGGCTGGATCGTAACAAGGCCCTCCCAAAGCCCTGCAAGCGCCAGCATCAAGCTTT
Organism: Desulfovibrio sp. An276; assembly: GCF_002159665.1. Taxonomy (GTDB): domain Bacteria; phylum Desulfobacterota; class Desulfovibrionia; order Desulfovibrionales; family Desulfovibrionaceae; genus Desulfovibrio; species Desulfovibrio faecigallinarum. Next base: position 17,665 of record NZ_NFJC01000012.1, on the reverse strand, counting down.
CCACCCTCTACGGAGACGCAGCGAAAGGCCACGACATTCGGGCAAGCCTTGCAAGCTCTCCCGCAAGGCTCTCCTTCCCGGGCTTTGCCGGCTACACATTCCAGGACATCTCCCTTGCCCAGGGCGAACAGCGCACAGTGCCCCTGCCCGAAGTTCGCACGGACAAGAATGGTGCAGCCACACTTGCCCTTCCCCCGTGTCACCACACAGGCACCTTCAGCGCCACCCTGCGCATAGAGGGCTTTGACGCCGCAGGCGGCAGGGCAGTGGCAAGGGAACTCAAGGCCCTTTTCTCTCCCCTCGAAGTCATAGTGGGCTTCAGACCGACAGACGGAGCCAATACCCTGGATCATGTTGTCCAAAACGCGCCTGCTGCCATCGAGGTGCTTGCCTTGGACAACACCCTCTTGCCCAAGAGTCTTGAGGATCTGACGCTCACCATTGCCCAAAGACGCTACGTCAACGCCCTTGTGCGCGACCAGAACGGAGAATTTGCCTACGATACAACAGCCCTGACAAAGCCCTTCCGGACAGAAAAAATCAATCTTGAGAAGGAAGGAAGAAAGATTTCCCTGCCCACCCAAACGCCGGGCGACTACCTTCTCACCCTTGCCACGGACAAGGGAGCCACCATCCTGAGCGTCCCCTACACCGTGGCTGGCAGAAATGTCGTTTTGCCAGACGGCACCTCTTCCGTTGCCTACAAAAAGGGCGATCTGAATCTCAGGCTCAACAGGGAAGAGTATGAGCCAGGCGACACCATGGTAGTGCGCATGAACACACCCTATTCGGGCACAGGACTCATCACCATTGAGCGCGAAAGCGTTGTGGAAAGCGTCTGGTTTCGCGCTGAGGCAGGAGAATCCGAGCAACGCATCCGCATTCCCGCCTCCTTCGAGGGCCAGGGCTATGTGAGCGTGCTCTTTGCCCGCACGACCAACTCCGAAACCATCTACATAAGCCCCATGGTCCACGCCACTCTCCCCTTTGTGTGCGGCCTGGGACAAAGATCCATGGGCCTTGAGCTCGAAGCACAAAGCGAAGTGCAGCCAGGCAGGGACATCCCCGTGCGCGTACATTCGCAGCGCAAGGGCAGAGCCCTCCTCTTTGCCGTGGACGAGGGCATTCTCTCGCTCACCAGATACACAACACCCGATCCCCTGCGCGAACTTCTTTCCAACAGGGCCCTTGATGTGACAACCTGGCAAATCTTTGATCTGCTCATGCCCGATCACGCAAGGCTCAAGGGAAGGCTGCCTGCCTTTGGCGGCGATATGGCAACACCCGGAGGCCGTTTTCTCAACCCCTTCAGACGTCGCAGCGAGCCGCCCTTTGCGCGCTGGCTTGGCCTCGTGGACGTGGACCAGAAGGGAACCGTGGTCTCCATCAGGGTTCCGGAATACCTTTCCGGAAGCATCCGCATCATGGCCGTAGGCACCTCAAGCGTGCCCGGGGGCTTCCTTTCCGCTGGCTCTGCCGAGGTCAGCTGCAGGGTTCGCGGTTCCCTCATTCTGCGCCCCTTCCTCCCCCTGGCCGCAAACCCGGGGGACAGGATTAAGGCCGCCTGCGCCATTGCCAACACTATCCCAGGCAGCGGAAGCAACGTGCCCATCAACGTGCGCATCACAGCAAGAGACGGACTTGAGCTTTTGGAAGACGGCAAGGTCGTGCCCGAAATCTCGCAAACCCTGGCAATCGACGAAAACACGGAAAAAACACTTTCCTTCGACTTGCAAGTGGCGGACAGGCTTGGCGCAGGCTCGCTTCTTTTCGAGGCAAACCTTGCAAAACCTGCCCCGGACCAGGTCGACAGGGGCTTTGCCAGACGCCTGCAACAGGTCTCCATCCGTCCCCTTGATGTGGCAAGGACCACGTCCAAATACGGCAGGCTGGAAAAGAATGTTCCTGTACTTGTGGATCGCATACTCTACCCCCTTGATGCGGACACGCGCCTTGTCGTTTCTGCTGCACCCCTGACCTCCTTGCGCGCTCTTTCCGCACGCCTTGCATCCTACCCCTACGGCTGTGCCGAACAGCGCATAAGCCAGGCTTTCCCCTGGCTTGCGGCCCGATTCAGGCCAGAGATAGCGGATCTTGTAAACCCTTCCCCTGATCTCAAGGAACGAAACGAGGCTATGGAAAAAGCCATAGGGGCTGCCCTTGCAACCATACGCCAGAATCTTGCAGGCCAGAAAGTTTCGCTGTGGCCCGGGGGTGAGGGCAACGAGGAGCTTACAGTCTACGCAAGCGACTTTCTCGTAAGCCTTGCCGAATACGGCTCTTCTGTACCCGCCGACTTGCGCGAAACCCTCCTTTCTTCCTTAAAAAGCCTTGTCTGGCGAGATCCCCAAACCCTGGCAGACGCCCGCACAAGGGCCTATGCCTGCTGGGTTCTCATGCGCTCTGGCGAGCTCGTGACCCAGGATGTGGAAAGGCTGACCATATGGCTCGACAGCTACGCAAAGGGCTGGCGCAAGGATGTGACGGCAGCCCTTCTCGCGGACTGCTACGCCATGCTGCGTCTGGAGAGCGAGGCTACAAATCTCATGCCCCAAAGCCTTGCGCCCATTGAGAGAGACGGAAGCGGGCTTTTCGACACAACCTGCGCCATGGCCCTGCACGCAACCATCCTTGCAAGGCCGCACTGGCAAGGGGACAAGGCTTCCCCACACGCCCTTTTCGAGGAAGTGGCAACAAGGGCCCTTGCACCCAACGCAACCACCATGGCTTGTGCCCTGGCGTCCCGGGCGCTTGCAAACGCTATTGCAGGACTCGAAGCCCAAGAGAGCATTTCCGACACCTGCAAGATCACTTGCGAGGAACGCATGGAAGGCTTTGCCTCTGGCGAAGGAGAGATCGAACGCACCCTGGCTGGCATGCACGAGCTTTCGGCCCCTGGCTGCCGCAAATTCGCCGTGACTGCCAAACAGCCTGCAAGGCTTGTCTGGAACCTGAGCGTTACAGGCTACGACAGGGGTGTCCCCGCAAGTTCCGCCAACGGCATAGAAGTGAAAAGGCGCTATCTCGACAGTTCGGGCCGCGAGGTGACCGAAGCAAAGGCAGGCGATGTTGTGACTGTGGAGATAGGTCTTCGCTCGGACAGGTCTCTGGACAACGTGGTTCTTTGCGATCTTTTGCCAGGCGGCCTTGAGCCGCAGCTGGCTCAAGGAGAGCAGCTCCCCTGGTACGTGGAGCATGTCGAGCGCAGGGAAGACCGCATGCTCTTCTTCATGTCCACAGCAGGGGACATGCGTCTTGTCACCTACAGGGCAAGGGCCACAACTGCCGGCACCTTCAGCGTCCCTGTCGTGCACGCCGAGGCCATGTACCAGCCTGATATGGAGGCAAGCACAGCCGGCGGCAAGCTGCATATAGTGAAGCGCTAGGATGAAGCGCCAGGAAGCTTCCATGCCCTTTTCCCGATTATTTGGGGTGCGCTTGGCCCTGCGCCTTCTGGCATCCTTCCTTCTGATATCATTGTGCGGGCTCATTGCCCTTCTCGTCTGGATGAGCCGCCCCTGTCCCCCTCCTCTGGAAGGCATTCCCTTCTCAGCCTGCATCCTGGACAGGGACGGGCGACTTTTGCGCGTGGGCCTTGCCAGTGACGGTCGCTTTCGCCTTCGCACAAGCCTCGAGATGCTGCCTGGAGAAGCTATTGATGCTGTGTTGCACTACGAGGACAGGTATTTCTGGTACCATCCAGGTGTGAACCTCTTCTCCCTTGTGCGCGCAGGCCTCTCCATGCTTGCTGGCGGCCGCACCCTCGGAGGCTCTACCCTGACCATGCAGGTGGTCCGCCTTAAGTACAACCTGCGCACTGGCTCCCTCATGGACAAGCTGCGCCAGATGGCCCTGGCCCTGCGTCTTGAGTGGCACTACGACAAAAAGGACATTCTTGAGGCCTACTTTACCCTCGCTCCCTACGGGGGCAATGTGGAGGGCCTTGCAGCAGCTTCGCGCATCTACTTCCACAAGGATCCACGAAAGCTTTCCCTTACGGAAATCCTCTCCCTCGTGCCTGTCCCGCAAAACCCTGTCCGCAGGCGCCCCTCGTCCCAAAATCCCCATTTCCTTGCTGCTGCAGCAAGGCTGCAGGAAGAGTATGCCAGGCGCAACAACCTTCAGGTACGCATGCCGCTTACAAAAACCTCCCTCAGGGTCTACACAGCAAGAGATCTGCCCCTCAAGGCCATGCATCTTACAAGCGAGCTTTTGCAAGGCGGACTTTCCGGGGAGATCCGCACAACCCTCAATCTTTCCCTGCAGGAGCTTGTAGAAAGGCGCCTTTCCTCCTTTGCCACGCGTCTTGCGTCCTTTGGGGGCTGCAATGCGGCTGCCCTTCTCGTGCACTGGCCAACCCGTCACATTCTGGCCCTTGCCGGTTCCTCGTCCTTCTTCAACGAGGACATTGACGGGCAGGTCGATATCACCTCTGCCAGAAGATCCCCGGGCTCCACGCTCAAACCCTTTATCTACGCCCTTGCCCTGGAACAGGGGCTCATACACTCCAAAACGCTTTTGCTCGATTTGCCCCGCGACTTTGCAGGCTATGAGCCTGAAAATTTCGACGGCGGCTTTCAGGGGCCCTTGCCGGCAGACACGGCCTTGAGGCTCTCGCGCAATGTGCCTGCCATTTCCCTTGCAGGAAGTCTTGCGTCCCCTGGTCTCTACGGTTTTTTGCAGCGCTCAGGCGTAGACTTTGCCTTCCCCGAGGAACACTACGGCCTTAGCATTGTCCTTGGTGGTGCAGAGGTAACCGCCAGGGAGCTGGCAGCCCTCTACGCCACGCTGGCAGACGGTGGCATCTTCAGACCCCTGACCCTTCTTGAAAAGACTTCCGGGGCTGCATCGGGGGCTGCAAGGGACGATACTGCACAAAGACTGCTTTCCCCCGAGGCCGCCTTTGTCGTCACAAACATGCTTGGCAATGACAATCCCGACAACAGGGTCCGGGGCAGAAAAGGAAACTTCCTTCCCTTGCGCGTGAAGACAGGTACCTCCAACGGCCTGCGCGATGCCTGGACTTGCGGCATCTTCGGCCCCTACGTCCTTGTGGTCTGGGTGGGCAATGCCGACAACAGCGCAAATCCCCTCTTTGTGGGCGCGCGAACCGCCCTGCCTCTTTTCAGGGAACTGGCAAGGGCCATAACGGCAAGGGAAGACATACGGGATTTGCACGAAGTACCGGGGCCCAACCTTCGCCTGCGCCGTATTCCCGTCTGCTCCGCCACTGGCGATATCAACACCGATCTCTGCCCAGAGGCCCAGGACCAGACCGATGCCTGGTTCATACCCGGCGTCTCCCCTGTCCGGGAAACCGGCATCTTGCGCAAGGTGCGCATAAACTCCCGCACAGGCCTTCTCTCCTGCCCCGAGGATAGCGAAGCAAGCCATGAGATCGTCGCGGAATTCTGGCCAAGCGAACTGAAAAGGATGTATGCAGGGGCCGGCATACAAAAGCCCGATCCCCCCGCCTACGGCCCCTTGTGCGGCAAGACTGCTCCGAGAGGGCTTGCACCTCGCATCCTCCTTCCCAAGGAAGGGGTGCGCTTTCATGTGCGGGGAAACGATCCATTCTGTTCCCTTGTCCTTCTTGCCCACGCTGAGGCTGGCGTTGCAAGGCTTTTCTGGTTTTGTGACACGGATCTTGCCGGGGTCACGGCTCCTGGAGAGGAGCTGCTTCTTCGCATACCCCCCGGCGAGCATACACTTCGCGTGGTGGACGAGGCAGGCAGAAGCGCCACCCGCAAGCTCTCCATAGGACGCGTGCCCTGACATTGCCAAGGTACTCCGAAAGGCAGGCCGGCATACACTTTCCCTACTGCCGGATTCGGGATACGCAGCCATTTTCGGGCAATTTTGTGAGCCGGAGGATTCTTGCCTTCTCTCGTTCTTTTCTCTAGACTATGCCAAACGTGAGGCTTGTGCCCCGAAAGATTGCCTTTCGGGGAAAGCTTTTTTATGTCTCCAAAACATCCCCAAACTGCTCAATATCCTTTTTTATGGGGGAAATTTCAACGCATGACACGCAAAGACCGCACAGAAGGTATCTATAGTCGTCGCGAAGTTCTCGACGCCAACGAACGCAAGCAGTACTACCTGATTCAGCTGAAGGATCTGCTTGTCTACGCCTACAGATATTCGGAAGACGTCAAGAAGCGCTTTGACCGCGCCCAGTTCAATGTCGAAAAATTCAAGACCCTTTCCGATATCAAGCACATTCCTATTCTGAAGAAAAAAGAACTCATTTTTCTGCAGTCCATGGGACCGCGTCTTGGCGGCCTTCTGACCAAGGACATAGGGGATCTCAAGCGTATCTTCCTCTCTCCCGGACCCATCTTCGATCCCGAGGACAGGGCCGAGGACTACTGGGGCTATACCGAGGCCTTCTATTCTGTCGGCTTCCGTCCCGGCGACATCGTGCAGAACACCCTGAACTACCAGCTCACTCCTGCCGGTCTCATGTTCGAGGAACCCCTGCGCAACCTGGGCTGCTCAGTCATCCCCGCAGGTCCCAGCGAGGCTGCCACCCAGCTCGACATCATGCAGAAGCTGCGCGTGTCCGGCTACGTGGGCACACCGAGCTTTCTCATGCACCTTGCCCAGAAGACCGAGGAAAAGGGCCTCAACCTGCGCAAGGACCTCTTTTTGGAAGTGGGCTTTGTCACAGGCGAGCGTCTTTCCGAAAAGATGCGCAACCAGCTGGAAAAGAAATACGACATCATTGTCCGTCAGGGCTACGGCACTGCAGACGTTGGCTGCATAGGCTACGAATGCTTCCACAAGACCGGCCTGCACATTGCCAACCGCTGCTACGTGGAAATCTGCCATCCCGACACCGGCATTCCGCTCAAGGACGGCGAGACTGGCGAAATCGTGGTCACGGCCTTCAACAAGACCTATCCCCTTATTCGCCTTGCCACTGGTGACCTCTCCTACATTGACCGCTCGCCTTGCGCCTGCGGCCGCACAAGCCCGCGCCTTGGCAACATCGTCGGTCGCGTGGACACCACTGCCAGGATCATGGGCATGTTCGTCTACCCGCATCAGGTCGAGCAGGTCATGAGCCGCTTCGAGGAAGTGAAGCGCTGGCAGATCGTGGTCACCAACCCCGACGGCATAGACGAGATGACCCTGCACATCGAGGCCAGCGAGTTCAGCCGCGAGGACGAGCTTTTGCATCAGTTCCGCGAGAAGATAAAGCTGCGTCCAAAGCTGAAGCTCCTCACCCCCGGCTCGCTTCCGCCACAGATTCGCCCCATCGACGACAAGCGCCGCTGGGACTAGGCTTTCCTGGAGCACACCATGTCCAGTCTACAGACTCTTATCGACTTTCTGCAGGACTACCACACAAGGGTCTTTGCCTGCGAAGAGGAAGGCAAAAAGGCACTCGATGCCAACGATGGTCCGGCCTATCAAAAGGCCATGAAGCAAAAGGCCATCCTCATGTCCGAAATCTTCGAGGCTGCAGGCCCCTGTCTTTCCGCCCTCGAGGGCGAGGTAAAGCAGAAGGCCACGGACAAGCTGCGCCGCTTCTCGCGCGTTGCCTCCTTCAGCCTGGATATAAACTCTCCCTTCTTCTGGTCCGCCCTGCTCTGGGACGAGGACGCTCCCGCCGATCAGCCGGACAATCTGCAGCTGTTCATAAACGAGCTGAAATCTACTCCGGAGGCCTAGGATGTCCCGTTTCCTTTCACTTCTCCTTGTCCTTGCCCTTCTCTCTGTGGCCGGCATTTCCTTCGCCATGCCCGGAGCCGGAAGCAGCGGCATGGACGCAGCCCGCGCCTCCTTCAACAAGGCAGACACCAACAAGGACGAAAACCTTAGCAAGGAAGAGTTCATGGCTGCCTTTTCCGGCATGAAGGACGAGGCCTTTGCCGCCATTGACACGGACAGGGATGGAAAGATCTCCCGTCAGGAATGGCAGGCCTTTGCCATCAACCATTCCATGGGCCGCAGTGGTCAGGGAAGCGGCATGCCGCCCAAGGCTGCCCCTGCCCCGAACGCCCTGCCCATGGTGACGCCGCCTGCCAAGTAGGAGAGATCCAGCATGGAAGAGCGTGTGCAGCGTCTCGAAGAGGACAACTACTTCCTGTCCCGCAGGGTCAGGCAGCTCGACGAGGCCCTGACCCTGCAACAGCGCCAGTTGGATGACCTTGAGCGCAAGCTTGCAAGAATGTCAGCCGAGGTGGAGCGCCTGAAGGAGATTGCCGAGGAAGGCAATGCTCCCGTGAACACACCCCCTCCCCACTACAACTCCTGGTGAGAGAGCCCAAACACCTTCACAAAAAAACTGGCAGGAAATGCTCCTGCCAGTTTTTTTGTTGCTTTTTGCAAGCCTTGACTAGGCCTTGTCTTCGGCCAAGCCCTCCTGCCATTTGGCAAGGCGCCTTCTGTAGTAGCGCTCAAGGCCTATCCAGTGCGAGGCCGTAAAACCCGTAGCGTCCCTGAGCTTGAAGGCAAGCTCCTTTGTGAGCTCAAGCTCGCCCTTGTAGAAGCTGTCCAGCTCCTCCAGGGCAAGCCCCAGGCGTCGTGCTGCCTGCTCGCGACTCACATAGGTCTTGTTCATGATATCCTCTACCAGTTGTCCCGGGCTTACGATGCTTGCGGGACGGGATGCCAGTGTATTTGTATCCATGATTATGTTCCTCGACTTGCCCGGATTTGGGGATTTTTTCCCTGGGCATAAGAAGACATAAGACCTTGCCTGCACTCTGACCAGCCCCCAAAGTGCAAAAAAAGGCGATCCGTTTTGTACGCGGATCGCCCTTTTGTATACCTTGGGAGAGCCGGGAAACTACCCGGACTTCGCCATCAGCTTTTAGAAGCCGAACTCATCCTTGCCACTGTCGCCAAAGCCGAATTCGTCAGCGGGAGCCTTTTCCTCTGCAGGAGCTGCGGCTTCGCCGCCAAAGCCTGCGCCGCCACCGAAGCCGAACTCGTCGGCACCACCGCCGAAGCCGAATTCATCGGCGGCGCCGCCGCCAAAGCCGAACTCGTCACCACCAGCTGCTGCTGCGGCTGCACCTGCGGCAGCAGCACCAGCGGCTGCAGCTGCGGCACCGGCTGCTGCCGGAGCGGCAATGGAGATGTGCTTCAGATTTTCCTTGATGGCGTTCTTGATGGTGTCAAGCAGCTCTTCCTCGTTGAGAGCCATCTTGCCCTGGAACTCCATGGTCTGACGCCTCAGGGCACCCATTTCCTTCTTCTGGTCCTTGAGCTGTGCCTCGAACTGATCGGCCTTCTTCTGGGCCGCGGCAAGCTTGGCTTCCAGGGGCTTCAGGGTTTCCACCTGGGCTGTCAGGGCAGCCACTTCACGCTGCAGGGCCGAAACCTCGTCGTGCTTGTCGGCAAGGGTTTTCAGCACTGCCTGGCAGGTGGCCTTCATGCCGCCGGCCATGGCAGGCAGGCTCACCTTGTCGCCAAAGATCTGGGCGCCGCGGACAACGAAATTGCTCCAGGTCTCCTTCTCCTCGTTCCAGACCAGGTCTGCGAACTTGGGGTAGAGTCTGGCAATCCAGGCAGCCGCAAAGGGAGCGGCAACCAGAGCCTTGCAGTTGCAGTTGATGGATTCGCCAAGGATGTATCCGGCGATTTCTCTCAAATCACAGTCTTTTTTGCCGGCAGCAAGTGCCAGGACTGTCTCGATGGGGAAGACCCTGCGTTCTGAATCAGCCATTGTTTATCCCTCCTCGAAAATGCTCGAGAGTTTGTTTGTCCTGTTTTTCTAACCACGCCCGTACATGCGGACATACAGAAGTGCAGCCGCACGGTAAGCAAGATGCCCGAGCTTCGACCAGGGAAGATAGGCAAAGAGCATCCACACAAACACCAGGTGCAGGTAGTACACGATGTAGGCGCAATGCACGGCGTCGGCCAGCCTGAACATCTGGGAAAGGCAGCCTGTAAGGGTGATGACCCAGATTATCCCCAAAAGATACCAGTCCTGGTAGTTGGAGGTAAAGAAGCGGGGATTCTGACGCTTGCGGCGTATGGTCAGAAGGACAAGGCCTATCAGCAGGACCACTGCGCCGAAGTTGGCCAGGATTTTCACCGGGAAGACAAGAGACATGGGTGTCTCGATGCTGAGGAAGGGAATGACCTTGCCAACCCAGTGGCCGCCAGCGACCACTGCCGTGACGATCATCAGGCAGACAAAGCCTATGACAACACACATGTGCCCGCTCTTGCGGGAATGGCTGGGCTGTCCGGTAGCAGGACCGCTTTCGCAATCGTCAAACTTCTTGTGGCTGCCGATTTCTTCCCAGAGCATTTCGAGAAGGTGCTGGTACCAGGGCTTTGTGGGGCCTATGACCAGAGTCCTCTTGCCAGCCGAGAAGTTTTTCCACAGCTGGCTGCAGCCCCTGTAGAGCAGAAAGACTGCGCCAAAGAAGGTGAGCATGAAGATGGGGTCAATGGTGTAGTCGCCGTAGAAGATCTGGCCGAACACGATGCGGCCGTCTTCGGTGCGCGGGAACCAGGACCCCACAATGGCTGCCCTGATGGCCCAGACCACCAGCCAGATGATGGCAGGGATCAGGAAAAGAATGGGCAGACCCTTGGGAGAGCTCATCCACTCGCCAACCTTGGCGGGTTTCACGAGCTTCTTGTAGGCAATATTGCGGCAGGCCGCCATGACATCTGCGGGCTTTGCACCTCTGGGGCACAGCTCTGCACAGTTGCCACAGTTGTGGCATAGCCAGATATCGGGATCCGAGAGCAGCCTGTCCTTCTGTCCCCAGGAAGCCCAGACCATTTCCTTGCGCGGATAGGGTGAGTTGGCCGGCGCCATGGGGCAGGCTACGGAGCAGGTAGCGCACTGATAGCACTTTTTCAGGCTGTCGGCGCCCGCATCCATGAGTTCTCTGGCAAAGCCGGAGTCCGGAGTAAGGGTAACGTTTGCCATTTGTGCCTACCTCCTACATGGCCTTGAAGGGGTTGGGTCCCATCTGTTCAATGCGTTTCACAAAGCCGTCGATCATTTCCGTCACATGGTCGGCCTCGTCAATGGCCAGCTCGAACTGTTCCACGCGTTCGGGTTCGACACCAAGGCGGTTCAGAGTTTCGGCAATGTTGGTCATGCGGCGAGAGCACAGTTCGGAACCCTTCACAAAGTGGCACTGGTAGTCGTCGCCGTATTTGCAGCCCAGAAGCATCACGCCGTCAAAGCCCTTGCTCATGGCGTCGGAGACCCAGATGGCGTTCACGGAACCAAGGCAGCGCACGGGGATGATGCGCACATAGGGGCTCCACCTGTATCCCTGCAGGGCGGCCATGTCCAATGCGGGATAGGCGTCGTTTTCGCAGGCCAGGATGAGGATGCGCGGACCGGCGGTCTTGAAGTCCTTGGGAACCGTGACCTCGCGAATCATGGAGCCAACCTGATCGATGTTGTAGTTGGCAAAGGAAATGACGCGCTCGGGGCAGGCACCAAAGCAGGTGCCGCAGCGGCGGCAGCGTGCCGGATTGGGTTTCGGCGTACCCTTCTCATCGTCGTCCAGGGCGCCGAAGGGGCATTCCTCCGTGCAGCGCTTGCACTGGGTGCAGCGCACGAAGTTGAACACGGGATAGGTTCCGTCACCGGAGCGCGGATGCACTGCTACGCCGTGTTCAGCGCACTCGATGGCCTGGATGGCCTTGAGCACTGCACCGCGGGCGTCCAAGAGGCAGCCGTCCAGGGTCATGGGCTGACGCACGCAGCCAGCTGCGTACACGCCGGTGCGACGGGTTTCGTAGGGGAAGCAGATGTAGTTGGAGTCGAGGTAGCCGTCGAAGAGCTCAAGATCCGGGAAGTCCGGGCCCTGACGGTATTCGAACTGCATGATTGCTTCCTTGGCGGAAACAGGCACAAGACCTGTGGGCAGGACAACGAGGTCGCAGTCGAGATCGAAGTCTATGCCAAGCAGGGTGTTCTCGCAGGAGACGACCATGTGATCGGCCTTCTGGCTGATGGAGGTCACGTCCGCCTTGGTCATCATGAGGCCGAGCCTGTCCTGCATGGTGCGATAGAAGCGCTCGAGGATGCCGGGCACCACCATGTCCTTGTAGAGGACATAGCACTGGGTCTCGTCGTTGGTCTTCTCGCACACGCTCTGGGCAAGACGGAGCATGCCAACAGAGTTCACTGCGTTGGAGTAGCGCAGATGCTCGATGCTCTCGAGGTCTGCCTTCACGAAGACTGCCTCTTCCTCGCCCTCTGCGGCGGGAGCTGCGGGAGCCTCGGCCTCGGCAGCTGCCTTGGCCTTTGCTTCCTCTTCGGCTGCAGCCTTGGCTGCTTCCTCGGCTATGGTGGTATCAAGCACAAAGGCTATGCGGCGCGCGGTGATCTGGCCGGCGAGGAAGGCTTTGCCGAACTCTGCGGCGTGCATGACCATGGGAGTGGAGCCGTAACCCATGCTCTCGAGATACTTGGGAGCAAGGGGCGTCCAGCCGGCTGCCACAACAGCGGAACCCACCTCGATGGTCTTCTCGCCCTTGGGAGTGTTCAGGGTCAGGGTGTATTCGCCGGGCTGACCTGCCAGTTTGGCCACTGTGGAGGAAAGATAGACTGTGATGAGATCGTTTTTCTCGACAGCCGCGATCTTTTCCGGAAGGCCAGTGCTTTCCTTTGCGTCCCAGGGGGCATGCAGGGGAGAGCCTGTGGGAATGTTGTTCACGGCACCGCCGAGGCGATCGCTCTTTTCGACCAGCACGACCTCGTAGCCGCTCTCGGCAGCCTCAAGGGCTGCGGTGAGGCCGGTGAAGCCACCGCCCACAACGAGAATGCGATGCACGCCCTTTTCCAGGGCAGCGGAGTCGGGGAGATTGCCCTTCTGCAGCTTGACCACGCCCATGTTGACGTAGTCTGTGGCAATCTCGGTCAGAAGTGCGGGAGCGGGAGCGCCTTCGACGGGCGGATTGCCGGAAGGATCCTCATAGCTCAACACGCACTGTTCGCGCAGGTTGACGCGCTCGGTGAGAACCGGGAAGCGATAGAGATCCGTGTCCTGACGAGGGGAAGGACCGCAGATGAGCACGCCGTCAAGGCCGTTTTCCTCGATATCCTTGGAAATGGTCGCAGCATTTTCTGCGAGAACGGGGAAGACGCGAACGACAGCCACAAGGCTGTCCCATTTGCTTTTCACCCCTGCGGCCAGGGCTTCCACGTCAAGACCGCCGCCGATGTTGGCGGCATCAAAATAGACACCAATCTTGTTGGACATGCCGCCTACCTCCCTTCCACGGTCTGCACAGCCTTGAGGGCTGCGGCAGTGCCGGTTTGTGCGGAACGTGTAACATCAAGAGGCATGAGGGCACAGCCTGCGGTGAAGATGCCTTCTTCCTCGCCGCCCGTGACAAAGCCGTCTTCGTCCAGAGGCAGGGGCAGCGGGCAGTTGCCGAGAGAGAGCGAGGGCTGCATGCCTGTGGCAAGGACAACAAGGTCGTAGTCCATGGTGAGCTTTTCGCCACGGACTGCGTCTTCGGCCTGCACGCGGCAGCGGTCGCCTTCAATCTGCTCAACGTTGGCAACCTTGCCCTTGATGAAATTCACCCTGCCGGAGGCGCGTGCCTTGTCGAGGGTCTTGATGTAGCGGCCGGGGGTACGCAGATCGATGTAGTACACATCGCAGATGGCGTCCGGCACGGACTCGACCACATAGAAGCACTGCTTGATGGACGCCATGCAGCAGATATAGGAGCAGTAGTTGAGATGGTTCTGGTCGCGGGAGCCTGCGCACTGCACAAAGCACACGCGCTTGGGAGCAACCTGATCTGTGGGACGGACGATCTTGCCCTTGGTCGGACCATAGGGAGAAGCCAGGCGCTCCATCTGCATGTTGGTAATGCAGTTTGCGACGTTGCCTGCACCGAGATTCTTCAGATTGGTCACATCATAGGGTTTCCAGCCAGTGGCAACCACGATGGCACCGACATTGAGCTCGATGGTCTTGGGCTCGTCGTTCAGATTCACGAATTTGTTGCCTGCAAGCTTTGCCTTGTCGGAAGCGGTCAGGGCTTCGGCGTCGAGCACGTAGCGGCTCGGGAAGGCAAAGGGGGCAGATTTGTACAAGGCCTTGCGGGTAGACATACCGAAGTCGAACTCATTGCTGGTTTCGCCTTCGAGGGCAGAGGCAAAGAAGCCGAGATCCACCGCGTGGGCTGCCGTGTAACGAGGCTGAATCGTTACCTTGGCAGTATAATTGCCCTTTGTTCCGCTCAAGCTCGTTACCTCGGCCAGAGTGAAGAACTTTATGCGGGGATTGTTCCTGATGCGCTGGAACTGGATTTCCAGACCACAGGACGGGGGACAGAGTTTGGGGAAATATTTGTTGAGCTGGGCAACGCGTCCACCCAGGAACGGCGTTTTCTCGACGATATAGACGTCATGTCCCAGCTCCGCCGCTTCTATGGCGGCAGTCAGGCCCGCGAAGCCGCCGCCGACGACGAGAATGGCGCTGGACATTATAGCCTCCTAACTACTCGACATGAAAGGGGAGAACCCCCAAAACGGAGATTCTCCCCCGGAAGGATTAGATATACATCAACCTGTGGTTGCCCGACTAGTCAGGAATGATCTGGATGTAGGGCTTCTTGAAGACCTTGGTCTCGCCGGTGGCGGGATCGAAGCGGGAGTTCACGAAGCACTTCCACTTGCTGTCGTCAAGGCCCATATGGTCGGCGCGATAGTAGAAGCCGGGGTAACGGGTCTCTTCGCGGAAGGCAATGTGCTGCATGTGCAGACGCACTGTCCACAGACGATGGTAGTTTTCCCAGCAGCGGAGCAGTTCGTGCAGGTCGCGAGCTGCCAGCTTCTTGGAGTCCTCTTCGAGCATGCCGAGCAGGAAGAAGCCTGTGTCGAGCAGAGCCTTGGAGGTCATGTAGTAGGTGGACACGCCGCCGCCGTATTCGTCGGTGCACTTGATGAGGCGCATCATGAAGTTGCGGGGGCTGATGTAGTTCGGGTTGACAACGGGATCCGTGGAAACGTCCTTGTTCTCCACATAGGTGTAGTAAGGAGCGTAGATTTCCTTCTTCAGATCGTCGTTGGAGACGCCAAGCTCGGGCTTGAAGTCGGCGTGGTCACGCACGTAACGCACGGCAGCCTTGGCTGCGATACGGCCTTCAGCGTGGGAGCCGGAGGAGAACTTGTGGCCGGAAGCGCCCACGCCGTCGGCGCAGGTGAACAGACCGTCAACGGTGGTCATACGGTTGTAGACCTTGCCGTTGGCAGAGCGGACCTTGTATTCCTCGGGAACCCAGTCTTCGTCCGGACCGGAAGCCCAGATGCCGCAGCAGCCGGAGTGGGAGCCGAGCAGGTAGGGCTCTGTGGGCATGATTTCGGAGCCGCGATCCTCGGGTGCGGTGTTGGTGGCAGCCCAGAGGTTGGCCTGACCCACGCACATGTCGAGGAAGTCTTCCCAGGCTTCGCTCTCGAGGTCCTTCTGCTCTTCTTCGTTCAGGGTGGCGAAGGTGTTCAGCAGGGCGGTCTTGGTGTCCATGTAGATGGGGCCCTGGCCGTTGCGCATTTCATTCAGCATCATGTGGTTGCGCAGGCAGGTGGGGACAACCTTGCCGGTGGCGTAGCCGCGCTTCTGGTAAGGAACGAGCATGTCCTTACGGGTCACGCAGTAGTCTTCACCCTTGGCGTTGGTGGCTTTTGCCTTGAAGAGCAGGAACCATGCGCCGACCGGGCCGTAGCCGTCCTTGAAGCGGGCGGGCACGAAGCGGTTTTCCATCATGGTCATTTCTGCACCGACCTGGGCGCAGAGGGTGTAGGTGGAACCGGCGTTCCACACGGGGTACCATGCACGGCCCATGCCTTCACCGGTGGAGCGGGGACGGTAGATGTTCACGGCGCCGCCGCAGCACACGATCATGGCGTTGCTGCGGAAGACGTGAACAACGTTCTCACGGGTGGAGAAGCCCACTGCGCCAGCGATGCGGTTGGGGGTGTTCTTGTCGAGAAGCAGTTTCACGACGAACACGCGCTCGAGCAGACGATCCTCGCCAAGGGCGTTCTTGGCAGCTTCGGCCACGATGCACTTGTAGGATTCGCCGTTGATCATGATCTGCCAGCGACCGGAACGGACGGGGGCGTCACCCTTGCGGATGGACTTGCCAGCGGCCTTGGCCTGGGCGCCGTTCATGTTGTGACCGTCGTCGCCCTTCACCCAAATGGGGAGGCCCCAGTCTTCGAAGAGCTTCACGCTGTCGTCAACGTGACGGCCGCAGTCGAAGATAAGGTCTTCACGGACGATGCCCATAAGGTCGGTGCGGACCATGCGGACGTAGTCGTCGGCGGTGTTGTTTTCAAGGAAGGTGTTGATGGCGGAAAGGCCTTGGGCCACGGCGCCGGAACGCTCGAGGGAGGCTTTGTCCACGCAGAGGATCTTCATGCCCAGTTTGTCGCCCCAGCGGACGGCTTCAACTGCGGCACCGGTGGCACCCATGCCACCACCCACGATGAGAAGGTCAACGTCGTGTTCTTTAACTTCAGGTTCGGAAATGGCAACGCCGCGGGGCGCTTCCTTCACAGGAATCATAGGCATAGTAGCAACTCCTTAAATGATTTGAAACTTTCTGACAAAGATCGTTTGCAGTCTATTTGAAGACCATTTCCTTGTCGGCCTCGGCAACTTCAAACTTCTTGTTCAGAAGCTGCTGGGGCTTAACCAGTTCCTTCTCGGTGTAGAGAAGTTCGTTTTCCAAATCATCGGTGTCGGTCGGCCAATCCTTGAAGGGATCGATGGAACCTTCGGGAGTTGTGCGGATCGGGAACTTGAAGCGCTTGACGTTGCCGTTGCGGAAGTTAACCGTCCACATGATGGAGTCGGCAGAACGCATGGGGATACAGGTACCGCCCATGGGAGCGAAGTCTGCGTAAGGACGAGCGGAAATGGCGCCCTGGGGGCAGATTTTCACACAGGAATAGCATTCCCAGCATGCATCGGGTTCCTGGTTGTAAGCCTTCATGGCATCGGGGTCCAGGATCATGAGATCGTTGGGACAGATGTACATGCAGGCAGTCTTTTCGCCGCCCTTGCAGCCGTCGCATTTTGACGGATCAACAAATGTAGGCATACGTTCCTCCATAGTTAATTTTGTGAATGTTTTTCGGAGGCGATCCGCACATTGGAAGGCCTTCCGCAAAGAACTTGGGAAATCTGTAACAAGCTACCCCCAGCTAGTCAAGCGCCTTGCAAGATTTTTTGTTGTTTCTCTTGCACTATTCTTTTGCAAGCAATTTGAATTCCTTGCTTATTTTTCAAAAATCCCCCTGGAAAAACTTTTTTTGCCCCTTGTGCCAAGCCTTGTTGCCCTCCCCGAAATGGCGATCTCGTGGCAAAATCGGCTTTTTTTGTCTCACTTGCAATAAAGTTTTCTGGTTGCTATATTGATCAACTTTTCTTTGAAAAAAAGTAAAAAAACGCGTTACAACAGAAAAAGCCCCCAGAGATTGTGATTTTCTTCTCAAATGCAAAAAACCTGTTTTTCGGGCTTACAGTGCCTGTTTCGTTACAGCTGAAGGTTCGCTTTTGCCTGGGCTGGACCAGGCACCCTCATAGCCAAATCTGCCGTGAAGCCTCCCCGCGCTTATGCGCGGGGCTTCCTCCCTTGGGACTCGGGAGGACTACCCTGCTTTCGATACGGGATGCGTCAGCACTGATCTGAAGATCAGACGCTC